>NZ_AQPN01000021.1 GCF_000403135.1 Arcticibacter svalbardensis MN12-7 | reverse complement strand
CTTTTTAATGATCAGCGCATGTCCGGGTTTAATTTCCTTAACCGCTTCAATAGGGATATTAAAGGCAGTTTGAATGGCAGGGCGTTCTGAAGTAACTACAACAACCTCGTCGTCCTGATAATAATACGCCGGACGTATTCCAGCTGGGTCACGCATCACGAATGCGTCACCATGACCGAAAATACCTTCTATGGTATAACCGCCATCCCAGGTCTTAGCAGAGCGTTTTAATATCTTGGCTACATCTATATTATCAGCAATCAATCTGCTAATTTCAGCGTTACTATGTCCTTCTGATTTAAAGTGATCAAATAATACCTGATTTTCATCATCAAGAAAATGACCTATCTTTTCTAAAACAGTTACCGTATCTGCACGCTCCTTTGGATGCTGACCCAGTTCAAACAATTGTTCAAGGAGTTCGTCCACATTGGTCATATTGAAATTACCGGCAATGACCAGGTTTCTGCTCATCCAGTTATTCTGACGAAGGAATGGGTGGCAATTTTCCACACTATTCTTACCATGAGTACCATAGCGCAGATGACCCATAAGAACCTCACCAGTGAAACTGATGTTTTCCTTTAGCCATTCGGCATTCTGAAACAATTCGGGAATATTTTGAATATCAGCAAATTTCTTTTGAACATGTTCAAAAACTTCGGATACCGCAGTGGAACCCATTGCACGGTAACGGCTGATATAGCGATTTCCTGGAGTTACATCCAGCTTGATCGTTGCTATACCTGCACCATCCTGGCCACGATTATGCTGTTTCTCCATTAATAGGTACAGTTTATTTAAGCCGTATAAGGCCGTACCATATTTTTCCTGATAAAAAGATAGGGGTTTTAATAGACGGATGAGCGCGATGCCGCACTCATGTTTTATTGCTTCACTCATGGAATATCAATGAGCCCGCAAAATTAGCATTTTTAAAGTTAAAAAGAACTAAATCTGAAAAGATGACATAAATTTAGACCGTTTTTTTAGATCAACAAGCCGGGCATAATCCCCCAGAGAATTAGTAATAAGGTTAGAATCAAACTGATATAACTCAGCGCATCACGCTTCACTTTAACAATAAAAACTTCATCAGATTGTCTTAAAAAAGCGTTCAAAGGAATTTTAAAATAGTAAAATAAGGAAACTACAGTGGTTAATGCAGCGACAATAAGCAAGGAAAGCATCCATAAGGAGTTCGATGCACTATAACTTTCAATAGCAGCAGAAAAAATCAACACCTTTCCCATAAAACCAGCTAAAGGAGGCAAACCAGTTAAAGACATCAGAATAATTACAAAACAAACCATCTCCAAAGGATAGACTTTTCCTAATCCCTTATATGAAGATATGTTTATAATTCCTGTCCGCTCCTCAATTTTACCAGCTATCATAAATGCCGCCATATTGGCAATAGAATACATCATGAGATAGAACAACATGGCTTTGATTCCATCATTTGAATTCACTATGATAGCCATCAGGATCAATCCGGTATGTCCGATTGACGAATAAGCCAACATACGCTTCATGTTGTTTTGCCAGATAGCAGCAAAATTACCTACGATCATCGAGCTTATTGCAATTACAGAAAGGATAGCCACAAAATCGAAAACAGGTGTTCCCTGAGATGTATTGCTTGCGGTATGGAAAGGCTCCATGAATCGGATTAAAACAGCAAACCCTGCCATTTTAGGTCCGGTGGATAAGAATGCGGTGACAGGAATCGGGGCACCCTCATATACATCAGGACTCCAAAAGTGTAAGGGCACAAAAGCCAGCTTAAATCCGATACCTACTAATACCAATATAATGGCGATTGCAGCTACTGATTGAGGCATTTCAGCCAGTCTGATCATAAACTGGGGATCGGATAAAGAGAGCGTACCGGTAAAAGCATACAACAAAGACATGCCATATAACATTATAGCCGAACAGACTCCTCCGAACAGGGCATATTTCATTGCTGCCTCTGATTGCTTTTCGCCATCAGACACGTAACCAACCATGAGATAAGACACTAGGGAAACCATTTCAATCGAAAGATAAACCATCAGTAAGCTTGATGCCATAGCCATCAGATTTAGACCAAGCAATGCTCCCGGAAGTAGCATATACAGATCACCAATACCTTTTGTATGATTCTGCATCCGGGTATTGCCCTTAATAAATAGTGCGTAAAGAATAACAACCGCAGAAAAAAGCAGTTTAAATATAATGCCTATCCGGTCTATTTTTAGTGTATCGTTAAAAACGCTGATCCCATTTACAGACGATTGATATTGAAGGATTGTAAAAAAGGCTGATATAACAATACCAGTTAGAACTAAAATATAGGTATGGACAGACTTCTTTCCCGGATAAAAAAGATCGGTAAGAATAACAACAATAAAAGTAATGATCAGCACAATTTCCGGAAGGAAATGAGGCATTCCTGTTGTTATATTCTTAATTAATTCGGGCAGAACTGAGGTAAATTCGTTCATATTCTATTTCAGGTTAACTAAACGAATTAATTCAAGCACAGAGGCATTCATTTTATCAAATGCCAGTGAAGGCATAATACCGAGTACCAAAGCAAATGCAGTTAGAATACATAAAGCAGTGACTTCTCTTGCGTTTACATCCGTAAGTTGGATCTTCCATTTTTCACCACCAAAGAGTCTTGTTTCGCCAAAGAACATACGCTGTAGGGTCCACAAGAAGTAGCAAGCGCTTAGTAAAATCCCTAAAGTACCACATACAGCCATCCACCGGGGTAATAATCCATTTATACTCTCAGAATTAAAGGCACCAATCAGACTAAAAGCTTCTGCTATAAAGGCGGAAAAACCAGGCAGACCAAGAGAAGCAAAGAAAGCGATCATGATAAAAGCACTGAACTTTGGCATGATCAATGCCAATCCTCTAAAGTGAGGAATCTCCCGGTCATGTACCCTACTGTAAATAATGCCCACCAGGAAGAACAACATGGAGGAGAGGAAACCATGACTAATCATCTGCATCATTGCCCCACTAATCCCCTCAGGAGTGATGGAAGCGATTCCAAGTAAAACAAATCCCATATGCGATATGGAAGAATAAGCAACAAGACGTTTTAAATCTGTCTGTGCCAATGCATTCAATGCTCCATAAATAATGGACACTATTCCAATTAAACCAAGCCACCAGGCAGATTGAATTGCAGCATCAGGGAAAATACTAACACATACCCTTAAGATCCCATATCCGCCTACCTTCAGCAATATACCTGCTAGTATAATAGATACCGGTGTAGGGGCCTCAACGTGGGCATCAGGAAGCCAGGTGTGTAAGGGAACAATGGGCACCTTTATGGCAAAAGCAATAAAAAGAACAATGAAACCTAATAATCGGGCTGAGACACCAAACAGTTCGTTATGGGCAAGTGCGGAGAATATAGATCCTTCCACATAATTTTTCGGATCCATCATACTCAGCATATTGAAGGTATGATAACCTGTTGCAGGATCCGTTACAGAGAAGTATAACCCTATAATAACCAGCAACATGAAAACTGATCCAAATAGTGTATACAAGAAGAACTTGATGGCAGCATACTCTCTTCGAACACCACCCCAAATACCAATAAGAAAATACAAAGGCATCAACATCAGTTCATAAAAGATGTAGAAAAGGAAAAAGTCAAGCGCCGAAAACACCCCTAATATAGCGGTGTCTAATAACAAGAACAAGGCGAAATAGCCTTTTAGATTTATCTTTATTTCCCAGGATGCTAATAAAGCAACCAGCATAACCACAGATGTTAATAACATAAAGGGCATAGAAAGGCCATCCAAACCCAGGAAATAATCTATCTGCAACTTGCCCATAGCACCCAGGTTTAAACTAATCCAGGGGAGCCGTTCTACCAACTGGTATTTATTCTGGTCAGCAATACCTGTAAACACATTTCCATTAAAATGCAAATAGATGTAAGCACTGATGAGCACCTGAATAATTACTGCAGCCAAAGCAACATATTTATACCCCTCCCTTACAGATGATGGGAGTACAACAATGATCAGTCCGGCAAACAGTGGTAAAAATATTAATATCGATAGCAAACTCATATAGCTGCAGTGTAGTATTTATAAATGAAAAGAGTTAAAATAATAAGCAACATCGTAACCAGATATTGCTGTAAGCGCCCAGTCTGAAATTTCCGGATCAGTTTCCCTAATTTACCAGCTAAATAGCCGATAAGATTTACCAAACCATCAATAATATTCCGGTCAAACCAATCCGAGATTCGTGCGAATCCCCGTCCAATGGTTCCAAACAAGTTAACAATACCATCCACTATGATCAGATCGAACTGATAAAGAAACCTCGAAAAGCTAAGCACACCAGCAACAAATACCGTATTATAGGCTTTATCAAAAAACCATTGTTGCTGTGAAAATTTGAATAGGCCATTTTTGCTAAAGTCAGGAGCAGGTTTATTACTTCCATACCATAAAAAGCAGAGATAGATCAAAAAGACAGAGATCAAATTAACTGCAGCTGGCACAACGGTGTGAAAAGCATTGATCCGGGTCATGTTATCCGCCTGAGGAAAACCCTGAATTACCCAGGCATCCTCAAACATGAATGGGTTCAGTGAAAACACAGGGAATAAACAAAACAGACTTAAAACCACCAATACATATTTCATGGCTGGCGGTGCCTCATGCACATGATGTAAACCTACTTTTTCCTTTAGACGAAATTTACCAAAAAATACTTTGAAGATTAAACGGGAGATATAAAAAGCCGTCAGCCAGGAGGTAATCATAGCGGAGTAAGGCACCAGACGATACCAACCACCCTTACCTTCGGCCCATTCAAAGGATTCAATTAAGATAGCATCCTTTGAAAGATAACCGGATGTGAGCGGAATAGCGATCAGCGCTAAAGAAGCAATGGCCATCGTAACAAAGGTAACCGGCATGTATTTTCTCAGTCCACCCATATTGCGGATATCCTGAGGATCATAATCCAGACCTGTCTTTTCTTTTAAATGAGCCATTTCATGAATAATGGCACCTGCCCCTAAAAACAGCAGACACTTAAAAAAGGCATGAGTACCCAGATGGAAAAGCGATGAAGCAGATGCCCCTACGCCCATAGCAAGAATCATAAAGCCCAACTGAGAGATGGTGGAGAAGGCTAAAATTCGTTTAATATCATTTTGCGTCAAGGCAATCGTTCCAGCCATAAAAGCGGTAAAAGCACCTGTGGCGGCAATTACAATTAGGACGGTATCATTGAACAAAGGATAAATACGGGCGAGCAAAAAGACTCCAGCGGCAACCATTGTAGCAGCATGGATCAAGGAAGATACAGAAGTTGGTCCTTCCATGGCATCCGGCAGCCAGGTATGAAGTGGAAATTGTGCCGACTTAGCAACAGCCCCCAGAAAAAAGGCCAAACCTGCAAATGTTAACCATCCGGCAGGCATGTGGTGCAAACCACTCGTCCATACCCCTCCGGTAACAATAGCATTGCCCACTAATCCCTTTTCACCAAATAAGGAAATAACATCCAGTGTTTGAAACTGAGAAAACAGAATCATGATACCGGTTAAGAAACCAATATCACCCAGTCTGTTCATGATAAAGGCCTTTTTATTTGCCTGAACAGCTGCATTACGCGTAAACCAAAAACCAATTAAAAGGTAGGATGAGAACCCGACCAGCTCCCAGCATATATAAATCAACAAGAGGTTATCCGCAATAACCAGTCCTAGCATAGAGAAACAGAATAAACCCAAATAAGCCCAATACCTATGCAGATAGGGATCGCCTTGCATATATTTAGTAGAGTAGATATGTACAAGAAGGGCTATCCCTGAAACCAGCGGGAGCATGAGGACAGACAAATTATTCAACAGGATGCCAACATTGAGACTCCAGCTGCCAATAGTAAACCAGTTCGTTTGCACATGTATAAATGGCTGATTCCACATGGCAATAAAAATCAAAAGGGAACAAAGCAGACTGATGGCAATACTGGCAATAGCACAAAAACCACTCCTGGTAAATTTACCCGGAACAAAAACGTTAATAAAGAAAGTCAGTAACGGCATGATAACCGCTAAAAGGGATAGAAAAACGATATGTTGCGTTATAAGTATACTCAAAATTAATCTCTCAGCTGGTCAATGACGGTTGGGTCAATATTTTTATAGTAGGTATATACATTCAGTATAATAGCAAGTGAAACAGCAACTGCCGCAGCTGCCAGAACTATTGCAAACAGAGCAAACAACTGTCCGCCCATATGTAATTTATCATATTTACCGAAAGCCACAAAATTTAAAATAGCAGCATTCAGCATAAATTCGATGCCAATTAGGATCATAATCGCATTGCGCTTTGAAAGAACAGCATAAAGCCCAATACAAAAAAGAGCTGCACTGATCAACATAAAATGAGCTAATGGTATCATATTTTCTTCTCCCTCCTGGCTAAATGAGATGCCCCAATTAAAGCCATCATTAACAATACAGAAATAATTTCAAATGGAATAAGATACCTGGTCATCAGGTTAACCCCTATAAAATGAATTGTATTGTCGTTAACCTGTATGACATTTTCTGAATTGTTTACCCATGATAGCTGATCCGGGTTGGCTTGATATATCGTAATAAATAAAATTAAAAAGAAAAGTAAAGCAATAAAGAGCCCTGGGATATGATGCAATCCAAGCAAATTACTTTCTTTGACTTCTGATTTATTTAAAATAGTTTTGCTTGACAGTAAAAATGCGAAGATCATTAAAACAAGCATTCCTCCTACATATACAATAAGTTGTGTTACCGCAATAAAATCTGCGAGTGCAAATACAAAAAGCCCTGCCATGGAAAATAAGGTAACAAAGAAGAGGAAGATAGAACGAACCATATTCTTAATGAACACAACCATAAAAGCGGACAACAATACTGAAGCAGCAAAAAAGTAAAATACAATTTGTTCTATATTCATATCTTTCCTTTCTCCTGAGCGGCCTTCAATAAGGCAGCATCCTTTATAGCCTGTTTTTCTGCTTGCTGCACAGCCAATTCCTCTCTTCTTAGTTTCGCTTCTTCAGGCGTCATATATGAAAACTTATAGGTCAACTCTGCAACGTTTGTAACACTTCTATCATACGTATCTGTCATCGTGATGCATTCCGTCGGACATACTGCCGTACATAGTCCGCAATACATACATTTAGCCATGTCAATATCAAACTTAGGTGCATAAAGTCTTTTCGTTGTTCCGTCAGAAGTCACACCAATAGGTCCAGTACCCTTAATACTTTCAATCTCGATACAGTCAACGGGACAAATCTTAGCACATAAATCACATACAATACAATCATCGATAACCACATCCAGCTGATACCGTCCTAATTCAGGAACAGGCATTTTTTCATGCGGATACTGAACCGTAACGATACCTTCTTTTTGATCAAAATAATTATCCGATTTAATGTCGATACTTTTCCTGCGTTTATTTACAGACAAAAAGTGCTTCAGGGTAAGGGCCAATCCCTTCCATGCAGTTACAAAAGCATTAATCGTTTTCTTTATAATCACTAATATAAAATCTTAAGTTACATAATAAGTAAACGCCAAACTCCGGAGCACAACATACACAAAAATGCCAGAGGGGTTAAAACTTTCCAGCATAAATCCATGAGATGATCAATCCTTACACGAGGCAATGTCCATCTGATCCACATCTGAACACCTACAATAACTAACACTTTACTGAAAGTCCAAAAGATTCCCCAGGCTATACCAGAAGTCCAGTCAGCCAGTTTTAAAGCCCCAATGTTTGGCAACGGAGTGTTCCAGCCACCCAAAAACAATACCACACCCACCATGCCCACAAGGAACATCATCGAATATTCACCCAAAAATATAAAGCCAAACCGAAGGCCTGTATACTCAGTGTGAAAACCAGCAACAAGTTCCGACTCCGCTTCAGGAATATCAAAAGGGGCACGGTTACATTCCGCTAAAGAAGCTATAAAATAAATCGCGTAGGCAATAATCAAATGAGGCGCCTGAAAGATATGCCATGAAAATATACCTCCAACATGACTGACATCCCAAAACCCCAAAAACCAGATCGTTTCCGGAGTACCAATACCCTGTCGCAATGCAATAGCATTCATATCCAATGTTTGAGCAATCATCACTGCAGAAACAATAGCAATCCCCGAAGGAATCTCATAAGAAATAACCTGTGCTACTGATCTTAAGGCACCCAATAACGAATATTTATTGTTAGAACCCCATCCTGCCATTAAAATACCGATGGATTCAATAGAAATAATGGCGAAAATATACACCACCCCTATGTTCAAAGAAATAGGAATTACACCTGCTGACCATGGAAGTCCTGCAAATCCCATATACACCGAAATAAATATGATGATTGGGGCTAATGAAAAAAGAATTTTATCCGCAGCTGAAGGAATAATAAACTCCTTTTGGAGTAGCTTCAGAATATCGGCCAAAGTCTGAAGACTCCCATATTTACCATTTTCTGTAGGTCCCAACCTATCCTGTATAAAACCCGCTATCTTGCGTTCTGCATAAACAGCGAACAACGCAAATGCAGCTACAAAAGAAAATAGCAGTAGAGCTAATAGAATAGATATTATATAGAAATTCAATTTTTTATAAGACTAGATGCAAACTTAAAAAATACAGCGGACAATTTGCGTATTTTCTAACAGGAATAACCATGATAACATCCATAAAAACAAAAAGGGTGAAGTTCGAAGAACCTCACCCTTAAAATAAGTTAAAAAAATGCTTACTTTTTAGGAGTCGCTGCAGTTGTTGCAGTGATACCTAATTTAGTCTTCACTAAATTAATAATATCTTCACCACCATCGAAATAAACAACACCTGGTTGAGAAACATCAAATACATAAGCGTATCCTTTTTCTTTAGATACTGCCTTTACAGCTGTTTCAGCTTTAAGATAAATAGGCTGATATAACTCAGCTTGTTTAGCACTTAATTCCTGTTGTGCTTTTTGTTGAGTTTCTTCCATGCGTTTTGTGAAATCCTGGATCTCAGCACCCATAGTTTCTAACTCTTTTCCAACAGTCAGTTTATTCGCTTCACTAATCGTTTTGTTCTTTTCCTGATAAGTGGCAATCTTCTTTTCGCGCTCAGTATTCATCAATTCAAGAGCTGTTTGCTTTTGTTTCTGAAAAGTCTGGAAAGTAGCATCTGCTACTTTAACTTCTGGCATTAACTGTAAAAGTTCCGCTGAGTTGATATGTGCGAACTTCTGTTGTGCATTAACTGTACTTCCCGCTAAGAATAAACCTACCGCTACTACTGCTACTTTAACTACGTTTTTCATTCTGCTATTATAAAATTTACTTGGTTATTATTAAATTATTGTTCTAATGTTCCGGGTTTGTAACCAAGACGCGTAATGACCTCATTACTTTTATCTAAACGTGAACTTGTGTATAAGAGTATAACATCACTGTTTTTATCTAAAATCAAATCAAGTTGATTACTCTCTGCTACTGCTTGAATAGCTTTTGCAACCCGTTCCTGAATAGGTTTAATTAACCTGATTCTTTGTTGATAAAGCTCACCTTCAAAGCCAAATTTCAAGCGCTGAAACTCTTTAGCAGCCTTTTCTTTTTCCACAATTTCATTTTCACGGGTTCTGCGTACATCTGGAGTTAGTAAAACCATATCAGCCTGATATGCCTTATATAGTTGCTCCACTTCAGCTAAACGAACATCAACTTGTTTCTGCCATTGTTGGGATAGCGCATCAAGTTGTTTCTGTGATGATAAATATTCCGGAATATTATTTAAGATATATTCACTATCTACATAGGCAAATCGCTGTGCAAATGCTGACATTCCTGAAACACATACAAATACAAAAATAAACAACAATCGTTTCATATACAAAGATAATTAAAATCCACCACTAAGTTGTTGAGCTATACTGAAGTGAAACTGGCCACCAGATTTCTTCAGCATGTTTGTTGATGTATCATATACATTATCAAATCCATAACCCCAGTCAATTCCAAGTAAACCGAATATAGGAAGGAAAATTCTTGCACCTACTCCAGCAGAACGACGCACATTAAACGGATTGAAATCAGCAAACTTGTTCCAGGAGTTACCACCTTCGGCAAATGCAAGGACGAATACAGTTGCCTGCTGTCCTGTCATCAAAGGATACCTGGTTTCAACAATATATTTAGAGAATATCGGGCTACCTGAGTTACGTGCTATATTCGGATCATATCCAATAGGCGTTACATTATTATTTTCATAACCACGCATCGCTATCACTTCCGAACCCTGTAAGTAATCAAATCCCTGCATTCCATCTCCTCCTAATTTGAAACGCTCAAAAGCAGACTGGCCTGTTGCTGAATTGTACTGACCCAAAAATCCAAACTGACCTTGCGTTTTAACAACCAGTTTACCTACGATACGCTGATACCACTGTGCTTCAAACTTCCATTTATGATACTCAGTAAATCTATACTTATCCCTGTCAGTAGCAGTAGAATAATTAATATTATTGAATAAAGAGTATGGAGGTGTTAACTGGATAGTTAATCGAATATGCGATCCCGATGTAGGATAGATTGGCGCATCAACCGAATTCCTGCTTAATTCTTCTGTTAAGTTAAAGTTATATGCTGTACCTGAAGAAAATAAGAATCCAGGGTAATTAGTCAGCTTATACTGTTGTAAGTTGATGGAGTGATTCAAGTTAAAATAATCATCCGGCCATTTTAATCTCTTACCCAAACTGAAGGTAACACCATTTAACCGAATCCGATATTTCTGATCATCGGTATAACTGTAATACTTCGCTACATCATCATTTGAACTCAATGATGTAAAAGCACTGATTCCAAAATAAACCGGCTTTTTACCACCTAACCAGGGTTCAGAGAAGGAGAAACTATAAGACTGGTATGATTTACCATTCGTTTGCCCCCTCACACTTAACTTCTGACCATCTCCTTTAGGCAACGGTTTCCATTCTTTTAAGTTGAACAGATTACGTGCTGAGAAGTTATTAAAGGTCAGTCCTAATGTACCGATGATCCTTCCGCCACCAAAACCACCTGATAATTCAATCTGGTCTGATGGCTTTTCTGCTACCGTATATTCGATATCAACCGTACCGTCCGCAGGATTAGGTATTGGCCTTACATCTGTTTTCGCTTCATCAAAGTTACCTAACTGTGCAATTTCTCGTGTTGTACGAACTACCGCTTCCTTAGAAAACTTCTGTCCCGGTTTAGTACGGATTTCCCGCATCACTACTTTATCATTCGTAATGTCATTCCCTTTCAGCGAAATCTTATTCACTGTGTATTGAGGACCTTCATAAATACGTAGCTCCAAGTCAATCGTATCCCCGTAAACACGGGTCTGAACCGGATCAACATTAAAAGTCAAATACCCATTATTCAAATATAAGGTTGAAATATCCTCCCCATTTGGGTTTCCATTTAATCTCTTCTGCAATTTCTCTTCCGAAAACTCGTCACCTTTCTTTATGGCAAGCAGCTCATTTAAAGCAGCAGTGGTATATATGGCATTTCCAGCCCAGGTTACCTTTCCAAAATAATATTTAGGTCCTTCATGGAGCTTTATCTGAATATCTACACGCTGATTCGCCTTTTTAATAACCGAATCACTTATAATTTCGGCATCGCGATAACCCTTATCCTGCATCTTGGCAATCATGGTACGCTTATCCTCTTCATATTTATCCTCCAGAAATTTACCTGATCTGAAAATATTAATAGAGGAGTGCTCCTTGGTCTTTTTAAGAAATTTCTTTAATTGTTTATCCTTAAAGTCTTTGTTACCCTCGAAAGAAATCTTTTCAACCTTCGTTTTAACTTTCTTATCTACATTAACAATCAAGACTACATTGTTCGTTTCAGCCGTATCTTTTTTCTGATTATAAGTTACTTCAGTAAACAAATAGCCCTTTTCATTGAAATATTTTTTAATAACCGCACTGGTCATGCTCATCAAACTCTCGTTGACAATCTTTCCTGTTTTATCGGCCAGCTTTTCTTTGATATCAGTTATCTGTCCCTTTTTTAAACCTGTAAACTCCATCCGGGTTAACCGTGGACGCTCTACTACGGTTATGACGAAGAAAATTGAATCTCCTTTCACATTACCTGAAAGCTGTACATCATCAAACAAACCCTGAGTCCACAAGAACTTCAGTGCATTAGACGTTGCATCGCCAGGTACGGTAATCCTGTCACCGGTAGTCAGTTTAGATATCTGAACAATAATGTCCTTATCTAGAAACTTTATTCCGGATACAGTTGTTCCACCTATAACATATTCCTTAGGACTAAGATAACTAAGTTCGTCACCCGATTGGGAACGGAGTTGCATACCACCACCCTGTTGAGGGCGTCCTATTTGCGCATTTGCAACACTTGCTGCAAAAGTAAAAAGTAATATTATGAGAAATCTGTTCATTGAATTTTATGACGTCGCTAAAATAAAGCTAATGGTTGTTAAATTTTGTTAAAAGGAAATTTTATACCTGATCACTGGTCATTCCAAACCGACGTTCCCGCTTTTGGTAATCAATAATGGCCTCAAACAGGTCATCCCGCCTAAAATCAGGCCAAAGTTTGTCTGTAAAATAAAATTCAGCATAAGCCAATTGCCATAATAAATAATTGCTGATCCTGTATTCTCCGCTTGTCCTGATCATTAATTCAGGATCAGGCATCCCGGCTGTAGTCAATTTTGAAGCAAATAAGTCTTCTGTAATATCTTCAGGTTTCAAAATACCTTGTTGCACCTGAATGGCTAGTTTTTTAGCTGCTTCTGTAATTTCCCAGCGTGAACTATAACTTAAAGCAAGTGTCAGCGTACTTTTTGTATTCCCTGAAGTCTTCTCCATCGACTCATTCAAATGTTTTAAACATTTGGCAGGAAGTTGATTCAAGTCTCCTATCGCATTCAGTCTGACATTGTTTTTCATCAATGTTTTGGTTTCTTTACTGATCGTAGATACCAGAAGCTCCATGAGCGCGGTTATTTCCAGCCATGGTCTGTTCCAGTTTTCTGTAGAAAAAGTATACAAAGTGATATAGGGAATTCCCACTTCCACTGCAGCTTCTACAATATCTTTAACAGAAACTACTCCAGTATGGTGACCAAAAACACGAAGTTTGCCCTTTTCTGTAGCCCAACGCCCGTTACCATCCATAATGATTGCTATATGTTGGGGCAACTTGTCTTTATCTATCTGATCCAGTAAATTCATCTTATAATTAAAAGCCTAACATAGGCATTTGAATCCGCAAAGGTAAAAAAAAATAGCAGCACTAAAACGCCGGAGGACATTTACTACTAATAAAGGTGTAGGTAAGCGTAAATCCACTAAAGAAATAGGTATCGCGCTTCTTTGAATCGCCCCGCTGATATCCTTCTCTAAAGGGTGATATTACCCCAACTCGCTCTTCAGAGCGATCAGAGAGCCCATTTACGTTCTCCTTTGGATACTTTCCACTCACATCGTCCAGATGATCCGTAAAGGCCGTACGGTAACCTAATTCTGCACCAAGCGTCCAATTTCCGGCTATATTATATTTTATTCCTGCTCCATAAGGTATTGCAATCGTATATTTTCTGTAAAAAGTACCTTCTGTTTTTAAGCCGTTAAGCGCTACTATCTCCCCCTGATAACGTGTTTTAGGATTAAACAGCGCTAAACTTCCTCCGGCAAAAAGATAAGGACTGTATTTTTTCCTACTCATACTGGGGATATAGTTAAAAAAGTTAAACTCCCCCTGCATGCTTATCTCCGTTAAGGGACTAAAAAAACTTAAATTTCGAAGTATTTGCGCTGAGTTATTCGAATTGCTATCTGCAGCTTCTATTTTACCATGCAAGATGCTCAGCTTGATGGACCAATACGGATCTATATTTCTTTTTACCAGGATTCCATAAGCGGGATTGCTCAATTGAAATAGATTCTTCGGATTTAAGTCTCCAACATAGCCAATTCCACCACCAAAGACACCAAGCTCCCAGCTTTGTGCCTTGCTCTCTTGCTGAGAAAGGAAAAGGATTCCTATAATTAAAGTGAAAATCGCCCTATTCATCTAGTAATTTCTACGGTCAATGCCCCAGAGCATTTTATTCCTCAATGTAGATAGATAACTCTCGTTTTTAAGGCGGATTAAATTAATCTGGAAATCGGCCTTCGACACGCTAAACTTCAAATGATTATCAATCACCTCGGTACGCGAATCGCAGGAAAGAAGGAACTTAGAACTCCTGCCTTCCAGTTCAAAGGTCAGTTTATAGGTATCTGAAATCACCACAGGCCGTACATTCAGGTTATGCGGGGAAATCGGAGTGATCACAAAGTTTTCAGATAAAGGAAAAACAATAGGTCCCCCGCAACTTAACGAATAAGCAGTGGATCCTGTTGGAGTAGCTACGATTAAACCATCTGCCCAGTACGAATTCAAAAATTCCCCGTTCAGGTAGGCATGTATGATCATCATAGCAGAATTATCCCTCCGGTGTATGGTAATATCATTAAGAGCAAAATTTTCATCCCCAAATAGAGGTGTATCAGATTCTACTTTCAATAAATGGCGACTATCAATCGTATATTCTTTATGAACCAGACTTTCAATAGCAGCCGGAATGTCATCCTTATTAATACTGGCAAGAAAGCCCAGACGACCCAGGTTAATACCAATTATAGGAATATTAGAATCGCGGATCAGCGACACTGTGTCCAGTAGCGTACCATCGCCACCCAAACTAAGCATCACATCTACAACCCCTTTTAACTCCTTATAATGCTTAAAAGTACTTTCCTTTTTCTGATGTTTTACTTTTCCCTTTATAAAATGTGCAAACTTTTCATAAATGAACAAGTCTGCATCATGTTTTTCCAGGTTATCAAAAACCTGTTGAACATAAGGTAAAGTGGCATCACTAAACTCTCTACCGTAAATTGCTATTTTCATTAAATACTTAAATAGTTCATCAACTGATCATACCTGTCGGTAGCACCTGAATCTTCTTTAATATTATTGTATGTAGCTAATATATTATAGCCATACCTGCCTAATGAAGACAGGATACCTGATATATCAGTACGATTTACCTTTATTGTTATTTCGGTGCGTGTAGAATCCAAATATGAAGTGATATAGGAACTTAATATTTGTGCATTTTCAGATTCGATTATTTGAGCAATATGTCCTAAGGAGCTGTTTTTACTATCCATTTCCAGCACAATAATCCCCCCTGGCTCTTTAATTGCAGCTATCTTACCCAAGTGTTCAATTATAGTGTTTATAGATATCACACCCAGGTATGACCGGTTTTCGTCCAGCACAGCCAGAACACTCAAATGGCTCTCACTAAAAACCTGAATCACATCGTAGATATGCTGATACTGATCAATAAAAACACGATTAAACCTTAAATCTGCATCCTTAATGCTAATCGAATAGTCTGCAATTTCTATCAGATCATCATCTGATAGTATGCCAAGATATGCCCCGTCATCTAATACGGGCAGATGACTTACACGAAACTCATCCATTCTATCCAATACTCTTTGAATAGTGTCAAGATAGTTTAAAGGAGGAATTGCCTCAGAAATAAGTCCATTTGCCAACATAATTATTTCAATAAAACACGTTCAAGAAATCGATTCAAGTACAAAATAAACTCATTGGGCACTTCCATCATTGGAGCATGGCCACAGTTATCGATCCAGTTTAATTCTGAATTTGGCAGCAGATTATGAAATTCTGTAGCCACTTCAGGAGGTGTTACATGATCATTTTTTCCCCATATTAAACAAACCGGTATAGTAATCTTATACAAATCTTTAGACAAATTGTGTCGAATTGCCGATTTTGCCATCGAAAGAATCCGTAAAACCTTAAAACGATCATTAACCGTCTGATATACATCATCAACCAGTTCCTTAGTCGCCATCTTAGGATCAAAGAAAGTATAGGCCACCTTTTCCTTTATAAATTCATAATTTTCTCTTTTCGGAAAGGAACCCCCAAAAGCGTTTTCATATAAACCTGAACTACCTGTGAGCACCAAAGTTTTCACATATTGAGGGTGACTCAATGTAAAGATCAATGCAACATGACCACCTAGTGAGTTACCTAATAAGTTAATATTCTTCAGTTTTTTATACATCACAAATTTAACCAGATACTTGGCAAGTGTAGTCACTCCCGTGGTCAATAATGGCAAGTCATAAATAGGCAGCAAGGGAATAACCACCTTATATTGCGATTTAAAAGCGTTTGTAACTTCTTCAAAATTACTTAAAGCCCCAAAAAGACCATGAAGAAGCAATAAAACATCACCTTCTCCTTCTTCAATATATTTAAATCCGTTTTCTTCTTTTATAATACTCATAAATTCTAAACAAACTGTTTAGTGGGGGTCTTTGATGAAATTTATATTTAATATACAATTATTTAAATAAATGTACACTTTATCCAGCTACCTGCAAATCCAATTAAGACAATAGTTCTTTTACTATCTCCGAAATAGTTTTGCCATCTGTTTTACCGGCAAGCTCTTTATTGGCAATACCCATTACTTTTCCCATATCTTTGATACTCGAAGCTCCAGTGCTGGCAATCGCATTTTTAATAATAGCAGCCACTTCTTCTCTGGCCATTTGTTTTGGAAGAAATTCTTCTATAACCTCTAGTTCTTCTATTTCAATAGCGTAAAGATCTTCCCGGTTTTGAGTCTTGAAAATATCTGCAGATTCTCTTCTTTGTTTGGCAAGTCGCTGCAATACCTTTACCTCTACTTCTTTCGTTAAATCTTCAGAAACACCTTTTTCTGTTCTTGCTAATAATATAGCAGCCTTAATGGCACGCAATCCTCGCAAACGGACATTATTCCGTGCTAGCATTGCCGTCTTTATTTCCTTATCAATAATTTCCTGTAACATCATATTTATATATTAAAATCTGCTCTGCCCAAAGGAAGATCAAATTAATTTATCCTTTATTCCAATATATGGCACTAGCCTGTGCCAGCGGTGTAATAACCAGATCATTAATATTGACATGTTTTGGTCTGGATACCATAAACCATATTGTCTCCGCAATATCCTGCGCCACCAATGGTAAATAACCGGCGTACACTTGTTTCGCCCTTTCGGTATCACCTTTAAACCGTACTTCCGAAAATTCAGTTTCCACTGCACCTGGATGAATAGCCGAAACCTTAATCCCATAAGGCAAAAGGTCTATGCGCATCGCTTTATTTAAAGCATCAACGGCAAATTTAGTTGCACAATATACATTTCCATTCTGGTAAACTTCTTTACCAGCAATAGAACCCAAGTTAACAATATGCCCTGCTTTGCGAAGGATCATCCAGTTGGATACGATCTTGGTGACATATAAAAGACCCTTCACATTCGTATCGATCATGGTATCCCAATCGTCGGTATTTCCGTCCTGAATGGGATCAAGACCCTGACTTAAGCCTGCATTATTAATTAATACATCTACAGCTTTCCAATCATCACCCAAAGTTTGGAGTGCAGTTTCCACTTCCGATTTATTCCGTACATCCAGTGTAAGCGTTATTATTTCTACACCAAACTGTAACTTTAAATCCTGAGCCAATTGGTTAAGCCGCTCGGTTCTTCTACCTGTTAATATTAAATTGTATCGATATGATGCAAATAGAGAGGCACAAGCCTCACCTATTCCTGAGGTTGCGCCTGTAATTAGAGCAATTTTGGACATGAATGCATAAGTTTAAGAGCCAAAATTATAAATAAAAAGCATTACGGAGGTGATATTGCTTAATTATGTTTATTTAATTGATCAAGAATAGAAAGCCCTTCAACTTATTCAAAAAACAAACTGATCTGAATCCCTTTATGATATAACCTGTCAATCGGCCGATCGAAATCATTCCCCCTCCGCTCTAACACATTCGCAAACGATTGAGAAAACTTAATCTCAGGCGACATTTTGAAATACTCAAAATAAAAGTCTAATCCCACTCCAGCTTCATAAGAAAAGTACCCGCTCTTCATCCACACCAGCTTTTCCTGATCAATCAGGTCCGTATCATCCAGCTTCTTCTTCGACACAATATTCCGGGAATACTTCCCTCCCGCTATCATATAAACTCTGAAATTCTTTCTTCGCTCCGACTTTAGCTTAACCCCCAAAGGAAGATCTACCGTTGTAGACTGCACTTTCTTAACCAGTACCAAGGAATGATACCCATATTGAAGTTCCTTATCAGCAAACACCAGAGCCGGCGTAAACCTTAAATTACTAAAATTAGTTAACCGCAGATCAGTAACTAAACCCAAACCAAAACCAGTCTTAGCAGGAGAACCGATTGAAGTCAGACTCCCTCCAGATGAATTGGCCTGACCAGTACCTGGATCTATTGCATTCTGCCAATCATCAGATTTCAACACTTTAAATTCAGTAGTAACATATTGAAATGCAAAACCAAAATGCAATACTTCGTCATCAACCCCTCCACCCCAGTTATCCTGGGCAAGCGCTTTCATGCTAACTATTAAACCGATTAGTATTACAAAAAAGGTTTTCTTCATTTAACTCCGGTATATATCGAACTGATGCCAAAAGTTAAGGGCTGATACTTCGTTTCTTTAAAACCTACCTTGTGCAGAAGCTGCAAAAAGTTTTTTCCATCCGGAAAAGCAGCAACCGATTCAGGAAGATATTTATAGGCACTATTATCCTTCGAAAAAATCTTCCCAATTGCCGGAGTAACCGAATTAAAATAGAAATGATACAGCTGTTTAATTGGGAAATTCTGAGGTTTTGAAAACTCAAGAATCACAATCTTTCCGCCCGGTTTCAGCACACGGAGCATATCGCTCAAACCTTTTTCCAGGTTCTCATAGTTACGCACTCCAAAGGCTACAGTAACCGCATCAAACGTATTATCTTCAAATAGCAATTTCTCTGAATCACCAAGGCGCACTTCAAATTTGGAGGAAAGTCCCCTTTTCTGGATCTTCTTTTCCGCAACTTCCAGCATCCCTGCAGATATATCAACTCCAATGATCTTCTCAGGTTTAAGCATGTTCAACGCCTCAAAAGCAAAGTCGCCTGTACCGGTAGCCACATCCAAAATTAGTTGCGGTTTACTCTTTTCCAACTCCCTGATCGCTTTTTTACGCCATAATATATCTATACCAAGAGACATAAAATGGTTTAAGAAATCGTATGTTGAAGATATGTTGTTGAACATGTCCGCTACCTGTTCTTTCTTGGTAGCATTTTTATCTTTATAGGGAGTCACTTGTTCGGGCATGGAACAAAGATAAAGGAGTTACCTCATAATTCTATAATTAACAATAAATTCTCTTGCTGCAATCTTGCTCGTAATTTTTTCGCACATTAAACGCACCTCAGTCGCACCTTCTCCGCACCTTGTTCGCTCGGAACAAACTAAACTGCGTCTAAGGTCTGTAGTATTTGAACAAGAGAAAAGATCATGGTATCTAGTACAGTCAAAACAGTACTATCCTAATATTCATTTCCTTTCCTTACCTTTACCAGAATGCAAATCCGCTCAGCCGAATTCAAGTGCAGCAATACCCGGACGGAAAAATTACCTCCCCCTTTGCTCCCCGAATATGCTTTCATTGGTCGTTCCAATGTAGGTAAGTCATCCCTTATAAATATGCTGACCAGTAAAAAGGGATTGGCAAAAACATCTCAAACTCCTGGAAAAACACAGTTGATCAATCATTTTCTGATCAATGAAGATTGGTATATTGTCGATCTTCCCGGATATGGATATGCTAAAGTTTCCAGAAGCAGCAGGGAAGAATGGGAACGCTTTATTCGTTATTATTTAAAAAATCGGGAGAGTCTGCAATGCGTTTTTGTATTGGTAGATAGTCGTTTGGAACCACAAATGGCCGATCTTAAGTTTTGTTCATGGCTTGGGGAGCAGGGAATTCCTTTTCTTTTGGCTTTTACCAAGGCTGACAAACAATCCAACTTCAAGACCTTGCAAAATGTAGAAAAGTTTAAAGTTGCTCTGCTGGATTATTTTGAAGAGCTCCCTCAAATCTTTATTACTTCTGCTGAAAAAAGAGATGGAAGAGAAGAAATTTTGACTGCTATTGACGATATAAATAAGAATTTCAAGAGCGATTTTAAAAAGAAAAACGTTTAATTTATTCGATTACCGGTTCAATGAAGAAGTATTTATCATTAGTATTATTTGCACATACTATTTTTGCTATGCCTTTTGCCTTCATTGGCTTTTTTCTGGCAATTTCCACCACTAATAATGCATTCAGTCCCCTGAAATTAGTTTTCATGATTCTGTGCATGATCTTTGCCCGAAATGCGGCAATGGCTTTCAACCGGTATCTGGATTGGGAATATGACCTTAAAAATCCAAGAACTGCTTCAAGGGATATCCCTGCAGGTCGAATTCATGTCCAAAGTGCCTTTTGGTTTACTTTAACCAATTGTGTGCTGTTCATTTTTACCACTTTCTTTATCAATACCCTTTGCTTTTACCTTTCACCGGTAGCATTAGCCGTTGTAATGGGTTATAGTTATACCAAGCGATTTACCCCTCTTTGTCATTTGATCCTCGGGATTGGCTTAGGACTTGCTCCAATTGGTGCTTACCTGATCGTGGCAGGAGAGTTTGCCTTGCTACCCATCTTCTTTTCACTGGCTGTTGTTTGCTGGGTGAGTGGTTTTGATATTATTTATTCCCTTCAGGATGATGAGTTCGATAAAAACGAAAAACTCTATTCTATACCAGCCTGGCTGGGAAGGAAACAAGCCTTAAGGGTTTCTTCTATCCTTCATGTGTTAAGTGTGGTATTTGTGGTGTTACCCTGGATTTATTCAGATTTAAGCTGGTTTTACGCCGCCGGGGTTTTGTTTTTTATCACGATGCTGGTCTACCAGCACAGTCTCGTTAAACCGAATGACCTGAGCAAGGTTAATCGTGCATTCTTTACCACAAATGGCATTGCATCTGTTGCCTTTGCGCTATTCTTTTTACTGGACGTTTATTTGAGGAATTCGTAATTCTCCGTTTGATTCCGCCTTATTTCAATTAACTTCGTGTCTTAATAAATCTAATCATACGACATGATAATCGAGAAAAAAGCGAGAACATACGTTCCTGAAAATCTGGATATAAAGTGGGAGAAACTGGAACCTCTGTTCAACGAACTACTTACAAGACCGATAAATTCTGTACAAGAACTAGAAAGCTGGCTCAAGGATAAAAGCGAACTGGAAGCTGTTGTGGAAGAGGACTTTGCATGGAAATATATCCGCATGACCTGCGATACCCTGAACGAGCAGCTGTTGCAGGATTTTCAATATTTTGCTACAGAGATTGAACCTAAAATTGCCCCTATATCAAACAACCTGAACAAAAGGCTGGTTGAAAGTGCCTATATGGTAGAACTGGATGAAGAAAAATACCGAATTTTTATACGGTCAGTAAAAAATGATCTGGAAATTTTCAGAGAAGAAAACATTCGTTTGTTTACGGAGATTCAGATTAAACAACAAACCTATCAGTCGATCACCGGTGCCATGAGCGTCACGCTTGACGGTAAGGAATATACCCTCGAACAAGCATCTGTATTTTTAAAGGATCCCAACAGGGAAATCCGAAAGAAAGCCTGGGAAGCTATCACCACTAGAAGATTGCAGGACAAAGTACAATTGGATACGCTCTTTAATGAGCTGCTGAAATTACGTCATCAGGTAGCTGTTAATGCAGGATTTGAAAACTTCAGGGATTATATGTTCCGGGCATTAGGGCGCTTTGATTACACTCCACATGAATGTTATAAATTCCATGAAGCCATTGAACGGGAAATTGTGCCTATCCTGAGCGAACAGTCCCTCAAGCGTCAGGAAGCCTTAGGTATCGATGCTTTGAAACCCTGGGATATGGATGTCGATATATCCGGTAAGCCGGCATTAAGACCTTTCGAAACCGGTGCAGAGCTGATAGAAAAGGCAATAAGTTGTTTCAATGGACTTGATCCTTACATTGGGGAACGATTAAGTATCATGCAGGAGAACCACCTCTTTGACGTGGAAAGCCGTAAAGGCAAAGCTCCCGGAGGTTATAATTACCCTTTAGCAGAAACTGGCGCACCGTTTATTTTCATGAATTCGGCTAATACCTTCCGTGATCTGACTACGATGATCCATGAGGGCGGACATGCCGTTCATACCTTCATATCTGCAGATCTGGAGCTGAATGATTTCAAACATGTTCCCTCGGAAGTGGCTGAATTGGCTTCCATGAGTATGGAGCTGATGTCCATGGACAAATGGGATGTATTTTTCGATAACGCAGAAGATTTGAAGAGAGCAAAAAAAGATCAGCTGCGGGATGTGCTTAAAACATTACCATGGGTAGCCGTAGTCGATCAATTTCAACATTGGATCTATACCAATCCCGATCATACCACCAAACAAAGGGAAGCAGCCTGGAAACAGATCTTTACTCCTTTTGGACTTAATTTCGCTGATTGGAGCGATCATGAAGAGGCGTTAGAAAACTTATGGCAAAAGCAGTTGCATATTTTTGAAGTACCTTTTTATTATATTGAATATGGAATGGCACAATTAGGCGCTATTGCCGTATGGAAGAATTACAAAACGAATCCTGAAGAAGGTTTGCGCTTATATAAAGAGGCCTTGAAACTGGGTTATACCAAAACGATAAAGGAAATTTATCAGACAGCCGGAATAGAGTTTAATTTTAGTGCGGAATATGTGCACGAACTCGCAACCTTTATAAAGGCAGAGCTGGACCTACTTGAAGCAGAATAAAAATCAAAAAAAAAG
>NZ_AQPN01000020.1 GCF_000403135.1 Arcticibacter svalbardensis MN12-7 | reverse complement strand
TTAGTTACAAATAATATTTTCAACGGCATTATGATTAATGCTACAGTAGTAGGTGGTTACTAAATTCTATTTGAATATTCTATTAATACAATGAATTCTTGTTAACATCATTGATTACATATCCAGATAATTGAGTCAGCGAAAATTATTTAAGTGCTTTTTATATCCCCTTTAACTGTTCTGGTTCAAACTACGACCATGGCTAATCTCAATAACTATCCCTTCCTTTGTCGTAACAGTTATACTAGTTATATAATTGTCAACATATTTCTGTAAGCAATTTACTAATTGAACAACGGAGCCTTCTAAAACTTTTATAGTTGCACCTAGCGCATTCATATTAACACCTATACCCATTTGTCCTGTCTTAACGGTATCCCGCAACACTTCAACATAAATAACGCCCTTTATTTCCTGCTTGGTTATATGTTTTTTCAGCTCAGTTAATCCTGCTGGACTTTCATCAGACAAGGCAATCTGGATTTCTAAAAATTCCTCATTATGATTCACTACGTTATTCGACATAATCTAATATAACTATTAAACACCTTATAACGATGTCTTGATAACAATATCAAATTAATAGACCGTAAAATATACTAGCAGCATGTCCTTTAAACTGATATCTTTTTTTTGGGTAAAGAATAAAACCAATTCTTGATAAGTTCACTAGCTACTTGGTATCAGATAGGAATAAATTATAAATAAACCTTGATATAACTTATAAATATAACCTATAATATAGTCTATCATTATTCCCTCCTTTTTTAAGAATTGATTGTTGCCCCTGAGGTACCGCAACTGAACATACCAAATGTTTCCCTATTAAGCCTGATCGATCTTTTTCTTTTTTGCGGATTATCATAAACTCATTCCATTAATCAAAGCCTTTTTTAGTATTATTGATAATGAGTTTTTGATAATATTTTAGAAGGCTCAACCATAATGGTTGTCTCTCAAAACGAACTTTTCGATGAAAGATAAAAAGCAAATAGTTAGATCGATCTGCATTAGCTAAATGCAGATTATTCTCTATATTAGATATATGATGAAAAGAAGGAATTTTATGTTGGCCGCGATGCTCGCTGTTCCAGCAACAGCATTTAGTAGCTTAGGGAAATTGATAAGAGTTGAACGGGTAAAAAAAGCATTTATTGTTAAGTCTAATGAAAGTCGTTTTGATGGCATTCAAACGACAACTCCAGACGCAATTGGTCGATGCGTTGTATCAGGAGCAGATACCCAGGGAGAATTGCTAATTGTTGCACCGACATCGAAGACATTCGTTTTTAAGGAAGGTCCTCCACTACACATCCATAAACATCAGGACGAAATTTTTTATGTTGCGCAAGGCGAGTTTCTCGTTCAATTAGGGGATGTGGTGCATAAGGTATTTACTGGAGATACAGTCTTCATACCAAAAGGCACACCGCATACCTATGCTAACCCAATAGAAAACAATCCAGGAAGTATTATTTCAATACACCAGCCTGTTGGCAAAAACGAAGAATTCTTCAAATATTTATGTACATATGGTAAAATGCCAGACAAAGAAATAGATCCGGATTCTCCAGTAGTTGGGCCACCTATTGAGGTTAATTAAAGAAAACCACGTCAAGAGTTACCAAACAGCGCTATACCCATATTATAAATTAACTCTCCAAACCCATTTAAGTAACTGCTGTATTCGTTATTTTTTGAAAGAGTCTCTCAAAACGAACGTTTAATGGCACTCAATTTTTAACCTTATCCCACGATATAAAAAATGTCTTTCCAAGCTGTAAGGTACGTTTAGATATTCTCTTAAAACGGTGCCACAAACTTTTCTCTTAAATTGTATATTTGAGAGAAATATCGCCAAATATGAAAATTGGTTACGCAAGGGTTAGTACCACAGACCAAAATTTAGACATGCAACTTCGTGAGCTTCAAAAAGCAGGTTGCGAGAGAATCTACAAAGAAAAGTTATCAGGCAAAAATAACGAGCGCCCCGAGCTGCAAAAGCTTTTGTCAGAGATAAGAAAAGGAGACCAGGTTGTAGTTTGGAAACTCGATAGAATAGGGCGATCCAAAAAAAAATCTGATCGACATTGTAGATCAATTCAAAGCACACGAAGTTGACTTTATAAGCCTACATAACCAAATAGATACATCAACACCTACTGGAAGATTTACATTTAACCTTTTTGCTGCCCTGGCTGAGTTTGAACGTGAAATGATTGTTGAACGTACAATGGCCGGTTTAAAAGCATCTAAAGAAAAAGGGATAAAGGCAGGAAGAAAACCTGGACTAACTCCCGATAATCTAAAGACCGCAAAGAGGGCTTACCGAATGAAAACAAAAGAGAATTACTCTATTGCTGAAATAGTTGAAATCCTTAAAATTGGCAAATCAACTTTATACCGGTATCTGAAATATATCGAAGCACAGGAAAAAGATGTATCACAATAGGTATGTATATAATTGGCTTCATTAACACCCATCGCCGCAGGTTATTAATAAACTCGCATGAAATAGTAACTATTAAACCTGGAGGCTCTTTTACAAGTTAAAGAGTTGTAGAAAGCCATCGATCGAGTGATTAATACGGCAAGTTAACCATTAATTGGAAATTAATAAGCAATAAGGTAAATATAACCATTGATTCGATCTTTCCTTAAATGCAAAGTTGGCCAAACCCAAAAAGCCACAAAGTGAGATGGGTTTTTGCATTAGTGACCAGAAAAAAAATTACGAGATATTTTGTCCATAAGAAAGGAGCGAAGCGCACCCAATGAGGTTACGACCTTTAGCAAACGGCCAATTGTCTTAACTCAGATATAATGTAAGCCTTACTTTTAAATCACTTTAAGATGAACAAATCACACTCATATTGATTTGCATCAAAATTCTTTTCAAACCAGAGTGCTAATCTTAAATTTATTTCAGTCTCTAGTTCTTTATCTACTAATAATCTACGATTAAAGGAACGACCCGATGCACTCTCGTTCTCTATTGCAATATGATATTCTTCTATAGAATCATTAATTATAACATTTGGTTCATGGAAACTTTCGGTTAAAAATGTTTTTAACAGGTTTTTAAAATAATCCAAGTCGTTATAACTCCAAAAAACTACCTCATTCCAAAAGACATTGTCTTTTCCTACTCTTGTAGCACCACTCTCATAAATTTCAAATCGAATCGATTTCAGAATCTCCAAAAGGCTCACTCTACCAACTACGTTTAATCTTTCCTTTAATAACTCAAGGTTGAGACGCTCGAAAGAATTATGTAGTTCAATAAAATTATTAATAAAGTTTAACACGTTTAAAAAAAAAGGAATCGAGTTTGCTTTTCCACTAAAGTTAGTGTATTTTATGAAGTCTTTATCGAAAATTGTGATAGTAAAATCGTAATAAATTGAAATCTGCCGTAAGTAATCCACTCGTACATAAAAAAAAGAAAATGGAGCTTCAAAAAATTGCAAGTCTCGGAAAAGATAACCGAACGTAAGTTGCCATTCATTTCCGGTTTTTTCTAGATTTCGGAATTGTCGTATAACACAATCGTAAGATGTGTTATACGGCAACATTTCCTTATCCATTACAGAAATTTTTTTCGTCAAATAATCAAACATTATTTTTTGTTCCATTAAGCTACATCTTATATTTTATTAGAATAATACTTATTTTTCACTTATATACCCACTAATTGCTAAAAATGTATATACCTATGTAATCGTGGCCAGCAGTATCGCTCGAAGATTAACCAGTCGTATAGTCTATAAGCACTAACAATTATACGGTTATATTTAAGATTACATCACACGCCGCTTTATGCAAAGCGTCAATTTGAGTAGGTAAATGTTGTTCTAGTGAAGAAAATGAAGCATAACCAAATGTTTTCTTCAAAAATCGGCAAAAATTTGGTGTCACAAATCCTAAAGAAATTTTATTTCTGACCCTAATTTTAGGATCGTTGTTTTAGGTGATATTTGTTTTAAAGAAGTAACATTCAAATAAGGTTAAAAGTTATGACTTTTTGACCCTGAAGAAAATCATACCATTTATAGGTATGCAAAAACCCTTTCGAAAGACAGGTAAATCGGAAGAAAAGTTGGGAGTAGTTGGGGAGGGGGAGAAATGAAGGTGCACAAAAACGATCGTTATTTTACACAAAGTATAACGGTTAAAACAATTCTTGAAAGCCTATCCTGACAGTGTACTGGCCTTCCAAACTTGTTCTATCGAAGCACTATAAAATCGAAAAATTCATAACACTTAATTTAGCGCTAAAACTCAGTTTTATCGTAAGGACCCAAAACTCAATTTTTCTTTTGGCAGCTAAGAATGAACTTTACTATTCAAGTTGAGATATGTTAGATTTTTTACGCCGTTTAATCTCCACAGGACAAAACGAACGCATAGCCGATTGTAAATGAAGACTTATGCATGTCTATTGTGCTCCAAAACGGACATGTAGGCAAGTTGTGTCCAGTTTTTATCTCGGATATGGCGTTGGCCAAGCTGGATCAGGCAAATCCGGCCATACACTTTTTCTATTTTCATAGACCCTGACATATCAGCCCCTCCTTAATTATATTTCTATCCCTTTATCCGCTTGGTCTCTATATAGCCATATACTTGTTTGGCAATGCAGTTGGATATTTCTATCATCCCAATGGTCGCTTCTAATTTTGATTGATAGGAAACCTGATTGTCTACTTTTCCGATGAAGGTAGTCAGACTATTTTCTTCCGCACTAGAAAGCTTGGTTGCATTCCGGATGTGCTTTTCGCTGAAATGTATAAAACCTGATGTTGCTTCATACACATCGGTTATCCACGGATAGTCTTCAGAGGCTTTTTCTTTTAGGTGGCGGTCGCTCATTGCTTTGCCATTTCTGTCCTTCATTTTTCGAATTACACCTCCCTTCCAAACGTTGCCCGCAAAAATATGCGGATCGTTCACCAGCCAAGCCGCTGAAAGCCGTAGGTAATTGTCCAGGTGAGGTCGGATCAGGTGGGCTGCGGACAAAAAATTAGAGGTTCCGATCAGCGTATCAAATCCGTAGATAAGGGAAAGGCTTCTGTTCAGAATACCGGAAACATAATAATCTAAATAATAAGTTCCGTTGCCGCTGCTGATCATACATGCCGCAAGCTTTTGCATTTTTATCTCGAACAGTCGGAGTATGCCCATAGAATCTTCTAGGAAATCTTTAAGATTTTGCTCGTTTTCCGAGTCCGGAATGCCAATAGGTTTCTCAATTAGCCTGGACCAGTATTTTCTAGAATTCAAGCTAATTACATGGATATTATTGTCAACAAACCAGCCTTTTTCACCGGTGTTATCTTCAAAAACCAACCTTCCCAAACGGCATTCGTTCATCAGGTCATCAGTAGGCGCTTTCGCGAGAAATACCGGCTCATCAGTTCTCGGGTGATGCCCTTCGTCAATATTGTACCATTTCATTGCTTTGTTTTTCCTCCATTTAGCATACTTGTGCGCAGCCTATTCGCGCAGTTCTCCACCTAAATGAATTCGAATATAGGGGTAAATTAAAAGAAAGTACAAAAATTACCACGACTTTGCTGTAGCATTTGTTCTTGGGAGTCAATATTTTTAAGCATACTCTAAAATAAAAAATCCTATTGAGCCCAAGTTTATATCACAAAACCCTCTTTATTTGATACGGGAGCCAGAGTCTTAGAATTCCACGGTTTTTTGATAATGTTGAATAATTTCTGTATATCAAGATATACACCTTGATATCAATAGTTTATAAAAATAAATGAGTTTGCTTAGTATCAATAAAGTTTCGTATTTTGAGTTACCAACCATGTTGAGGACAGTGCATAATTAATTATCCATCATAACAGTGAAAACGAACATATATGACATATCAAGAACTACAAGCAGAACTGCAAACGATTAAAAGTGGTGAGGCATTCCAATTTGATTTATCATGGATAAACTCAAGACTTACAGAGCAATTGGACGATTTTGTCAAAATTGTTGACAACATCATAAACCTTATGAATTCTAAATATGACTTGGTTGATGCTGACACTATTTCATTAACAGGAGAAATACATGTAAAAGGTTCATTAACGTATTTTGAAATAAGGTTGGCTTTCTTTAACACCCCAGACTTAGATTATATGATTACTGTTGAACCTAATGGTAAATGGGAAGATGAAGTAGATGGTTCGATTAGAACAATATTGAGAGCATTGCCTGTAGATTTTAAGGAGACAATGTTCATTCACTCTTCTATGGATTTAGAAAAAGCTACAATCGTATTTGACGAAAACAAAATTTATGAATTAGGAATAACAAAAGGTGTTGGTATTATAACGCATATAAAAAGTGATTTACTAAAAAAAATAAATCTTCCAAATACATTATTTCATATTACTCGAACTCCAGAAGGCATTTATAAAGTAATCAAAGAATTAAATTTTGAAAGTTCAATCGCTAGTGTATTTAAGATATTAGTCAATAAAATTCAATTTATAGACAGACAAAGTATAGAAGTATCTGGTGTTCTAACTTTGCCTTTTACTTCAACTCTAGTACCTTCCTCATTTATAGTTAACAAAGACTTATATCAGGCAAAGATAAAAATCAATAGAAGCATAAAGTTAAATCTACCATACTTTTTGGCAGGAGATGGAATTTATCTTGGAAATGTTGAATTGGATATCCAAGGTTCGTTTATCCAACCTGAATATAATTATGGGCTGTTTGCTGACTTTGCAATTGGTCAAGAGGTAAAGCCCCGAAGTGTTTCTGCAAGCAGAAACATATTAAACGATGGAGAACTAAGGATAATTTATAACAGCACCTCTCAAGCAACCTTAATACCAATATTAATAGAGGCGTTTGCTAAAGAAATAACATTAAGCAAAATTGTTCAACTTTTTGCTGGTAAAATCATTAAAATTCCAGAATTTTTGAACCAAATTGCAAAATTTTACTCCACATACTTTTATTACTGCGAACCCAGCCAAAGTAGAGTTCTATTAAATGGAGTAGAAGCAAAAAAGGGTATTGCCTTAAGCTCAGGTGTAAACATTCTTGGTTTAGATGCCTACTGTGATTTTTCCGCGATTGAACAACAAACAAAGGGAAACATTATCATAGAACCTATCAACATTGCGAATTTAATTAAAATAGAAGGTGATGGTATTGGTAGCCCACCAAATTACAAGGGGCCGGTTATAAAAAAGGGAGGTGTTCAGTTATATTTTGAAAGTAAGGGTCCAATATATTTTAGAACGGATGTCTCTGTAAACCTTTTCGACATTTATAAGTTTAAGACTGGTGCTACTATTCAAGAGGAGGGGTTGCAATTTTATTATGATTTAGACCTCAGTTTTGTTAAAGTCCAAATAGACTGTCTATTAAATTCAATTAATAATTTCAAATTGGAATCTAAATTTGATGCTCAATTGCTTAGTCTAAAAGCCGATTTAGGAGTATTAGGTAAACTCTCTTTAAATCTTGCTACCAAATGTGAAATATTTTTTACTATCAAATCTCAAACATCAGATGAAAAGGCATTCCTAATGATTGGATTTAGCTTCAATGGTTCTAGTCAAAAAATCAATCTGTCGTTTAATATAAAAGATATTCGTTCATTAGAAGAGGTAATTAGAAGGGCAATAATTGATTTAATTATTTTATTGCTTAAATCTGGAGAAGAATGGTTAAAAGCCATTCTTAATGGTATAATCAAGATTGCTGACAATGCTTTGCAAGAAGCAAAACGTATTGCAGAGAATTTAACAACTGCATTTGGACAATCGCTTGAAGACTCTGCAAAACTTCTTAAGAATGCTGGATATAGTTTAATACGAACTACCGAAATTTTCAGGGATGGATATGGAAAATCTGCAAAAGAAATTGCATCCTTATTACAGAATGCTAAGTATACAACTGAGCAAATTGCACATGCCTTACTTTCTGTTATGAAAGTAGCACCTATTGAGGCATATAAAATTTTGAAAAAGCTAGATGAGCCAATTGAAGAAATTGGAAAAGCTCTAAAAGGAGTAAGCACCGAAATAGTTGATGTATTAAAAGAACTTGAATTAGATAATCAAGATGCTGCTAAATTATTAAAGGGACTAGGAAAAACTGTAGACGAACAAGCTCAGATATTAAAAAATGTATTAGGTGTAGGGGAGGATGGAGCGAATGCCGTTCTAAGAGGTGCGGGAAATGTCACTAACGAAGTGATAGGTGCAATCGGAAGGGTATTCGGAGGCGGAGGTGGTGGCAACTCTGGTCCAAGAATGAGGATAGGGGGCCAGTGCATAGGCTTTGGATGCTAGTTAATCATAAAAGACTAAATAAAATGAAAAAGAAAAGAGCAATTTTATCGACAGGAATATTCTCTGTTAATCAAAAAAGAGGACCAATTCGTTCAGCCTCAACAGGTTCAGAAGCTCATGAAAAAGCAAAACTAGACCTTACAAGGTTAGAAAGTCATTATGGTTCGACAGGAATGATAATTTCAGATGTAGACACTTTACTTTGGAATGGCGACACCGACTCTATTTTCGAAGAATAGAAAAACAGCTAATATACTGACATAAAGATACTTGTTGTTACAATTGGTCTCTGATCGAGATGTATGGTAATAATTACATATTTGAAAATCTAGAAAAGACGTTTGCTGTTAATGTTGATTATACGTCTTCATGTGAGTATCCTTATAGCATAGGGTTTTCCCAAATTAAAGGTTAATTTGCACTTGTTGGATACGAGAGCGGGGCCTATTCGACCCATGCAAAACTATTTGAAGATGCACTCCGTAAAGCATACGACATGATGCTGTATTTAAATACCAAACTTGAATTTTTGGAATCTGAATATTTAAAAAAATACTGAAGCAGGAATTATTTACTTACTCGTATGATCATCCTTTAAACATATATAATATACTGCAGGTTGAGACTCAATTCTTTTTCTGATATTGGTCTCAAAGATGGTAGAGAACATGACAAAACTAGATTTAAACGATGTTACAAGATACGTTGAGAATAATATTAAAGATTTTCACGAGAAACGGTTAGCTAAGGTTAATAGTATAAAACTTAGTGATGTTATTCGAGCCAAAAACCCATATTTATTTAAAGCCAAAAATGTAACTACCGCAAGCGAAATTATAGATGGTATTTTGTCTGCTTTTCTCTCGTCGAGTGAAGAAGGAATATTCGGGAACTGGCTTGAAAGATTAGCGATTTATATCAACCAGGCAGTGTACGGCGGACAAAAGGCCGCAGTTGATGGCATTGATTTAGACTTTGTAAAGGATGGTAAACGGTACTTAGTTGCTATAAAATCCGGACCTAACTGGGGAAACGATAGTCAGTACAAGAAGTTAATTGATCAGTTCAATACTGCTCGGAAACGACTAAGTACATCAGGAGGGAAGGTCGAAACAATTTGTGTGAACGGTTGCTGTTATGGTAGATCTCAAGACAAGTCTGAATTAAAGGCGAAAGGTAATTACTATAAAATGTGTGGACAAAGATTTTGGGAACTGATATCAGGTGATCCTAATCTCTTTATTGATATAATTGTCCCAATTGGACATGAGGCTGAGAGGCAAAATCAAGAATTCAATGTATCTTATGGAAATTTAAAAAATAGACTTGAAAAAGAATTTTTGCTTCAGTTTACAGATGAAGCAGGGGCAATTGATTGGGCAAAGTTGATTAAATTTAATTCATTGACCGAGGTAAAAGTACCAACGCCAAAAAAGGGTAAACAAATTAAATAATCTGCTTTTCAATCTCTATAAGCCATTGCTTGTTAGATGTATTATTATACCTGGAAAATTTAAAATCATTTATAGGGCTCTTCTTGTCTCCTTTTATAGCAGACATTATCAATTCACCTACAGCTTTTCCTAAGCTTACTGGAACAGCATTCCCAATTTGGCGATATCGATCTAAAGTAGAACCCTCAATTGTCCAGTCGTCTGGAAATTCTTGGACGCGTTTATATTCTTGAACTGATAATGGCCTATCTTCCACCGGATGGGCCAGATCAGTAGCTGGCATAGCGGGATGAGTAACCACAGTAGGCGCGGGTCGATCCCACGCTATTCGTCTGAAAAAGCCCGTCTTACCACCGCCTAAATAATATGATTTACCTAATGCTTCTTTTTGAAGCTCCGGAGATAGATTCCTCCAGTTTTGTCCTTCAGATAAAAGTCTATAGAACTTCAGTCTTTTTTCTGGGAACTTGACAAAGTCACATTGATCAGGTAAATTTTGAATGGCCTTTCTGAAAGTCTTCCATTTTTTAAGTCCAAATTCTCCATTCTCGCTATGCGTCGGATGTAAAAATGGCAAAGGTTCACCACTCAAAGTTCCAGTTATAATTACTCTCTCCCTTATTTGTGGAGCACCAAAATTCGCTGAATTATACAGGTTGAATGTAATTATATATCCTGCACGTTCAAGTCTTTTCTTAATATAGTACAATGCCGATCCTGGTGTATCTTTAAATGCTTGCGTGAAGTGTTTTGAAATATCGTCGTCTGCTTCTAATGAAAACTTCGTTGAAAGAATTCCTCTAACATTTTCAAGCACAATATATTGAGGTTTCAGATCTTCGATTAAGCTTAGATACTTCAAAAAAACGTTACCTCTTTCGTCCTCAAACCCTTTTCTATTTCCAGCAGTACTGAATGCCTGACATGGAGGACCTCCAGCCATTAATTCTATTGGTTCACCTTTTTTTAATCCAGCAAATTCTAGAACTTGATCTGCTGAATAATTTCTGATATCTCCTATTAGGCCAATATTGGGCTTATTGAAAATGATGGTTTTTCTAGAAGCCTTGTCAATTTCACATGTAAGCAGGGTTTGAAATCCTGCTTTTTCGAGACCCAAATCAAGACCCATCGCTCCAGAAAAAAAAGATAAAACTTTTGGAATACCGACTTTAACCCGTAAGGTGCTTTTTCTATCTAATTCAGTGTTAGCTAATTGGTGGCTTGTTATATCAAAAGAATCAACATTTTCTGATGGAATGACCCATGTTTTACCCACCATAACGCCTATCAGTTTATCTTCTCTTAACAGTTTGCGGACGTATTGAGGTGAGAAGTTTAGTGCCTCTGCAGCATCTTCAACTGAGTAAAAGTTTTCCTGGTACATATTCTATAGCGAAACTGGATTTATATACCAAAGCTAAGAAATTACTTCGTGTAAAAATTGATTTTAAGCCTGAAATGTTATCTATCGTCGGTAAAAAATTGATATATAGTAAGATATAATCAATTGGAGATTGGTTTTGAAAGTTTGTAGAGGACAACTACTTTTCAATTCCAAAGTGTGCTGGGCAAAGTAATCCAGCAGTTAAAGACTCTACTAAAGCCCTGGTTCGTAGGTCTTCTATCTCTAAATAACGAAATTTGTGATTTTGTCTTAGTGAAATATTCTTTTTTCCCAGATAGCCTCTGTAAAAAGAGCTTTTATTCAAAAGGTGATCATTAAGTCGTTGGTTCAATCCCCCAATACCTGAGCGAGCCATCCCAACATGAAGAACATCATCGTTGGGGCCATAAATAATATAGACGCCGTGGTTCGTAGTTCTGTCTATCTTTCCGATCTGCGGAATAGGATGGATTTTGGATTGAATAAGTTCATTGTAAAGATTCATTATTATTTCTGATTCGTTCCTTTCCATTCTATAAAGTTACGCGTAACTAAGACAATTCTAAACGGCTATTACAACATTTATAATTTTAAGGGTTCTAAGTCGATTGCTATTTGTGGACATTTATTTGGTAGATTTGATCCAAACTTGCATCTATATGATGAAAATTCAAACGCTTTCGTTTTCTAACTATAAAGCATTTTTAACCGAACAAACGGTGGTTATAAAGCCCATCACCCTTTTAATAGGTAAAAATTCCTCAGGTAAAAGTTCCATTGCGAAGTTATTTACTTTGCTGGAAAATTCTCTCTCGGGAATCTATGAAGAGCCCTTGATGCTAAGCAATAATGATGTAAGCCTTGGTGGTGAATTTAGAGATCTGGTTTATAATCGACAACCAAGCGTACCGGTAAACTTTTCACTTGGATTTGATGACGCGCACTATTTGAATGTAAGTGTATTATCGACGACAGCTGAATACGAACTAAAAATTCTTAAGTGGGAATATATTTCACCAAAATTTACATTAAAACTAAGTTATTCACCGTCTACAGGTTATACTGATAGTAAAGGCATAAGGTATACCTGTTCTTTTAAAGGTTTTGTACCTCAGGAATTGAAAACCGATGATGGTACAGATCTATTACACCATATAAGTGCAGATCTCAGGCTCGATGTAGACTACATTGGGCCTTTTAGAATTCTTCCGGATCGTCAGTTTCACCTGATTGGAAAAATGGTTTATGATAAATTAGGAGTGAAAGGTGAATATGCTTACCCGATTTTAGGTGTAAGTGAGTATATGAATGACGATTTACATCATAAGGTGGGAGCTTGGTATAAAGAACATTTTAATGGCTGGGAGCTAAAGATAAACTCGAAGAATAGACCATATCTTGAGGTATTTCTCTCCAAAGACGATGCTGAAATTAACATAGTTGATGTTGGACAAGGGATGAATCAGGCGTTACCACTTGTGGTACGTGCGAACATTTCTAATCCAAACTCCATAATAGTTCTTGAGCAACCGGAACTACACCTTCATCCTGCGGCTCACGCTGATTTAGCTGAGCTTTTTGCAAGGTCTGCGAAAAACTACCAACAAAGTTTTATTATCGAGACACATGCTGAAAACTTTATATTAAGGATTCGAAAATTGATAATTGATAATGATTTTGGTCTCACAGAAGACGATGTTGTTATATATTGGGTTGATGATGCTGAGAATGAAGGTCAGGAGCTTCTTGAAATCACAATCGATAAAGAAGGAGGATTGTCAAACTGGCCAGAGGGCGTGTTTAATGAAAATTTAGATGAAATATTAGAAATAAAGAATGCTTTAAAAAGGAAAAGAAGTCAATCTAATGATATTTAAATTTAATCCAGCGTTATTTTATGTGGATAATGCGGAATTGCAAAAAACCTTGCTGCGATTGATATTGGATTTCACAGATAGAAGGTATCTGTGGGATTTTGAAAATCTAACCGAAATTATATATAACGACGACAATGCCTTTTTTGATAATTCTATTACTGCTAGGTATTTACCTGAACCTATATTACAAGAGTTAGAGGATAGAATCGATATAATTCTTCAACAATCAGCCTATATATCCCAACCTCAAAAATTTTATTTTACGACTATTGTCATCGGACTAGAGGCCGATGAAACTTCACCTAATGATGCATTACGTATTTCAGAATTACCATCTCTCATCTTTTTAGAAAACGGGACTAATGATTGGAATTTCATTAAGGGAATAATCGATAATTATGCTAATCACAACACAAAGAAAACTGTTTTTAAAGCTGTTCAGCAGGCATACTTAAGTAATCGATTGGTACCTGTAGGCCTTGGAGGTGCTGGAGAGCTGATAAAAGTAATTAAAGCATATATTAGTGGGAACTACGTAGACATTCAACGACACAAACTAATGACGGTTTTTGATAGCGATAGGGATAATAGTGTATCTATTAATAATAAGTGGCATAATGCATTAACCTACTTGAAAAATGACCGAGCTTTTGATATTACTAATGTAGTAGAATGGTCATATGCTAATGAGGATAGAATTAATTGGCACATGCTTTATAAAAGGGAAATTGAAAATTATATACCAAAGGAATTACTTTTCAGTAATATTGAACAATTAACGGAGGAAGCTAAAAAGGAGATCGACCAACTAACCCCTGATGGGTATGATTTTTTCAATTTTGATAAATATTTGGAAGATCATAAAAACAGAACCTCCGAATTGTTCTTAATAACCTCCAATAGAGTAATTTTGGAACAGAGGTGCATACATCATTCCGTTAAAGCGGAAGTTCCGTCGGGTATATTAGAAGATATAGTAGAGTTAGAAAGTATCATGCAAATGGTCGCAAAATTAATATGATAGAAAGACCTTTAAATGTAAAGCCCGATAAGGATAGGCTTATAAATCTTATTGCAAACATGAAAGCAGGTGCGATAAAAATACCTGTATTTCAACGAGATTTCGTTTGGAAACCGCAACAGATGCTGGAGTTGTTTGACAGTATCTTAAAAGGGTATCCGATAGGAAGTCTTTTACTATGGTCTCCTAATGCTGAATTCAAAACTAGAGAATATATAGGCCCGTATCATGTAAAAAAAACATCACGGGACTTAAAGTATGTCTTAGATGGTTTTCAGCGACTTAGTACGCTTTTTGGTTGCTTGGTTAACCCGGATGATTATGCAGAAAATGAAAAGTTAATAGGAGCTAAAGAGTTTAATATTTTTTATAATCTAAGTGATCGCGAGTTCACTTATATAAAGAATAATCATGAAAAAAGGTATTACTACATGCCGCTACACCGGATTGTCGATACTTTTGAGTTCTTGGATTTTGTTAAAGAATTAGAGAGTAACATCCTTGATAAGAGTGAAAGCACTAGATTAATTGAGAATGCAAAAGAAATCAGCAAGACATTTTATGACTATGAAATACCCTTTGTAGAAATTAGAGGTGGAGATATTAAAAGTGCCGTTGAAATATTTTCTCGCATAAATTCCACTGGTACAGAGATATCTCAGGATTTTATGTTGTCTGCTTTGAGCTATAATCCTGATACAAATTTTCTATTTAGCGAAGCGATTACTGAGTTTCTAAATAAGCTTAGTATATATAATTTTGAAAATTTGAAAAGGGACACTGTACTAAATTGTATATCAACCAGCAGAAATAAAGTGCATTTTGACGTTAAGGTTGAAGATCTTTTAAAACACGATTTAGAATATCTCACTTTTACTTCCTTTGAGCATATAGAAATGGCTGTTCATTTTCTGCACAAACATTTGAAAGTTTGGGATGTAAGATTGCTTCCCTATCCTACACAGTTAATCTTTATAGCTGATTTTTTCAGAATTAATAAGAATCCTTCTTTTAAGAATGTAGAAAATCTTAAGAAATGGTTTTGGATAACTAGCTATTCAAACTATTTTACAATTTACTCTCTTTCACAACAACGAGCTGCATATAAAAGGTTTCTGAACTTTGCTCAAGGTAAACATGAGGATGGGATACTTAAAATTGTCGAAAATTTTGAGTCCGCAAAATTCCCTGAAAAAATCAATTTTACTGGTGTTAGGACGAAGACATTACAGTTGTTCATGATAAATCATGCTTATGATGAAATGGATATGGATGTTGGAGAAAGACTTAGAGAGGTATTCGTCGCTAGCCAAAAGGAAAGAACGCCTGGAAACATCATTTTACGTGCAAGTTCCGACTATGAGATGCATTCCTCTGAGAAGAATTTACATAATTTTGTTGAATTAGAGGATACAACTACACTAGAAAGGTTTTTCATTACACCTGAACTCGTTTATTTGTACAGAGCTAATAAAATTGACGAGTTTATTAGATTAAGAGAATCAATAATTCAAAGCTCTGAGAGAAAATTTGTTCGTGAGTTAGGTATCAACTATTCAGGTTATGAAACTTTGGATTTGTATTAGACGATTTGACTAATCAGGCGACAGACTTTCTCCTCGAGGTATTTCATAGTCATAAAGCGTATCAAGCTAGCGAGTTGTAGGTCGTTGTTGGTGCCAAATTCAGTAGACAGTTTAAAACACAAGATAGGGTTCTTTAAAGCGCTTATATTATAAAGTCGCAAGAGGGTAAGATAATTGATTCTATTTAACATAACGATAATTATAAAACAAGAATCAAATATCTCAAATTTATTGTATAAATTGGTGTTGAATCTTGATTAACTAAAAGGGAAAAACCACATCGTCTCATAAAATATCTTAAACAATACCTTTTATTTAGTAGCTTATGTCCTTTACCAAAGATATCAAATTATGCTAATTCAGTATTATTATCTACTAAATCAAAGTGATTAATTTCTTATAACATCATCCTAATTACTTTTTTGAATATATAAGATGAATTTTGGAAGTAAATTAAAGAATAGTACAAAACGTCAGAATTTATCCTTTTTCTTTAATTCCCCCGTACTAAGTTTTAAACTGGTTAGTGAGATAAATGGGAAGAGTTGAAAATAAAGCATAAAGCCAAGCCAACACCTATTATGAAGTAATGCTAACAGTTTATTTTACTCTTCCCCGAATACTCGACTAGCAAGATGTTATTGTTTTATTCCATTCAGTTCATCCAACCCTGGTAGGTCTTTTTCATAGTTTTTCACATTCCAGACAATGTTCCAATAGTTGACGTAATCCGCTAAAGGCACAAAACCTACATCTCGCCTCTGGACGTCAACATTTTCTGGGTCTTTTAAAGGCAATACATACTCTTTTTTGTAGTTGGATTTTTTAAATCTCTCTTAACCTAAATCCTAACTAAGTGATTTTAGCTAACTGATAGCAGAGTTTTGCTACCAAATAATTGATAAGCTATGGAAACACATCGTTAAAAGTTAGCAATCCTTTTTTTCATAATCAGCTAACCATCATTCATGACTTGTTGGACATGAAATAGACTTCATGGAAGAAATGGAAAGGAAAAATTAAGGCAAAAAAGAAAATCTTTAGCAGGAGTTTAGGCAGAGGGGATCCTTGTAAATAACTCCCATTTAGGAATGATTAATCAGTGAAGTGATTTTCAGATTGATATATTTTGATGATTTCATTAACAATAGCCGGGCACAACCAGCGATAAAAAGGTCAGTTTATAGGATTATAAAAAATTCTAAGAAAAGTTACATTTCCCCCGAAATGAGCAAGATGTATTTTCGTCCACGAAAATGGATCTACTTCCTTCCGGGTGCAAGTCAGTTGAGACAGGGACTCGGGACTCGTCTCTGCTATTAAGAGAATCAAATTTTACAATATGGCAAGGAGAAAAGCAACCGATCAGGAACAGGTATTAAGCTTTCCGGTACGCACCAGGGTAAGAGAAGAAGTATTCAAACGGCTGGAAAAGATGAGCAGGGAAAGCAACTGTCGTTCAGTCGGAGAGCTGGTTCGGAAAATCCTTTCACAGGAAAATATTACTGTATTTCATAAAGACGCTTCCATGAACGGCCCGATGGAGCAACTCATATTACTGCATCGGGAGATCAAAGCAATTGGCGTAAATATAAACCAGGTTACCCGGCAGTTTCACCAGTCACCTGAAGAATTGCAGAAACTATTTTATGCTTCAAAAATCTCCCGACAGTATGAGTTGGCCGATGTGAAAATGAATCTGCTTCTTTCCCTGATTTCTCAATTATCAAAGAAATGGTTGCAAAAATAAAGATCGGTAAACGGATATTGGGTGTGTTGAATTATAATGAACATAAAGTCGGGCAGGGGAAGGCGGCCTGTATTGGTGCTTCCGGATATGGAAGGGAGGCACAGGAGCTGAACTTTTATGAAAAGCTTTCTCGTTTCGAAGGTCTGATGGAATTGAATCCAAAAGTAAAAACAAATACGCTGCATATCTCACTCAACTTTGATCCATCAGAAAAACCGGATGATGAATTATTGCAGCAGATTGCTTCTGCCTATATGGAAAAGATAGGCTTCGGCGATCAGCCTTTCCTGGTTTACCGTCATCGTGATGCCGCCCATGATCATATTCATCTGGTCAGTACGATTATTCGTTCCGATGGAAGCCGGATAGATTTGCACAACATCGGAAGGACCAGGTCAGAAACAGCCAGAAAGGACTTAGAGATTGAATTTGGACTGATTAAAGCCGAAAGTAAAAAGCAGGAAGAAAACATCAGGCTCAAACCCTTAGATCTGAATAAGGTGAGTTACGGCAAGGCCGAGACAAAAAGAGCGGTTACTGATATTGTTGCAGCCGTTACATCTGGCTATAACTACACTAGTCTGACCGAATTAAATGCTATCCTGAGAAAATTTAATGTTATAGCCGATCGGGGAAAGGCAGATTCGCAGATGTTTGAAAAAAAAGGATTGATCTATAGTCTTATGGATGAAAAGGGAAACAAGATTGGCGTCCCCATCAAAGCAAGCATCATTTATGGCAAACCAACATTAGCTAGTCTGGAAGAACGGTTTATGCAGAACAAGGAAATACGCAAACCGATGAAGGAAGAGCTCAAGGAGCGGCTGAGCCAAATACTGGATTCATCACTTATCCTCACACGAGGTGACTGGATGAAAGAATGTAGGAAGATCGATGTCGAAGTACTATTTCATACAAATGATAAAGGATTTACTTATGGAGTTACCTATATTGACCAAAAACATAAGGCCGCTTTCAAAGGCAGTGATATTGGAAAAGAATTTAGTGCTGCCGCTATTCATGATCGGTTTGCTAAACAGGATATAACAGATGACAGGATGGAAAAATCCTTAACTGGATGGCAGAGAATTGAAAGTACTAGTCTCAATAATGTAGCAGAACCGGGCAAAAAACAATTGGATCCATCAGGTGCGGATTTCCATCAAAAAGATCAGAATCCTCTAAGAGGTATAGTGGCATTAAACAAAACCAGGGAATCACTTCCCGATGAACTTTTTTTACCACAATGGGAGGATAAACAGGGGCCTGATCCAAAACTCAAACGTAAAAGAAAAAAAAGGATGCACCATTAACGATCTAATTGAATTATGCAAACCGGGGAAAATACTCAAGGACTTCGTAAAATTATTGACTTTACCAGACTGCTCAGTTTGTTGATTCTATCCATACATTTTTATTTGTACTGTTACAATGTCTTTCAAGCCGCTGGTTTTACGGAAGTGCTATTTGATAGGCTGCTTATGCATGTAGCCCAGATGGGGATATTTCAGTCTGTTATCTCAGCAAAGCTGGTAGTGTTGCTTTTTTTACTGGTTTCTCTGATTGGGGCGAATGGAAAGAAGGATGAAAAGATGAAAATAACGGGTATATTCTGGATCGCAGGAACTGGCATTGTCTTGTTTGTTTGCAGTCATTGGATTTTAAGGATTATATCATCCAATAGCCTGAATATGCAGGCTGGAATTTATATATCTATTACTGTCTTGGGTTACATTCTGGTGTTGACGGGAGGAACCCATCTTAGCAGGCTTATAAGAATAAAACTCAGCAACGATGTTTTCAATACCCAAAATGAGTCCTTCCCCCAGGAAGAACGGCTTTTGGAAAATGAATATTCGATCAATCTTCCTGCACTGTATAACCTGAAAGGGAAGCAAAGGAAGAGCTGGATCAATATTATTAATCCCTTCCGGGCTTTACTTGTTTTGGGTACACCGGGAGCAGGAAAATCTTATTTTGTTATTCGTCATGTGATCACCCAGCATATCAGGAAAGGTTTCAGCATGTTTATATATGACTTTAAATATGATGATCTTTCGCGTATCGCCTACAATACACTGCACCTGCACACCCAGCAGTATGAAGTAATGCCTGAATTCTACGTCATTAATTTTGATCGGCTTTCTCATACACACCGTTGTAATCCTCTAGACCCGGATACGATGTCGGATATCACGGATGCAACTGAAGCTTCACGCACCATTATGATGGGACTCAACAGGGAATGGATCAAAAAGCAGGGTGACTTCTTTGTGGAATCGCCTATCAATTTCGTTACTGCCATAATTTGGTTTCTACGAAAACATCAGGATGGGAAGTATTGCACGCTTCCACATGTGATTGAGCTGATGCAATTGGAGTATATTAAGCTCTTTCCTGTACTGCAGACAGAGCCCGAGATAGAGGTGCTGATTAACCCCTTCATCTCAGCATGGAAAAATCAGGCAACGGATCAGCTGGAAGGGCAGGTGGCAAGCGCCAAGATTAGCATGGCTAGACTATCCAGCCCTCAACTGTATTTTGTGCTTTCTGGTAATGACTTTTCATTAGACCTGAATAATCCAGCCAAACCGAAAATTATCTGTATGGGAAACAACCCGCAAAAGCAGCAAGTATACGGTGCAGTGCTTTCGCTTTATATCTCCCGGATGATCAAGCTGGTCAATCAGAAAGGTAAATTGAAATCAAGCATTCTCTTTGATGAGTTTCCAACGATTTATTTTAATGGAATGGACAGCCTGATTGCTACTGCCCGCTCCAATAAGGTAGCAGCGACCCTTGCTATCCAGGACTATAGCCAGTTAAAGAAAGATTACGGAAGAGAGCAAGCCGAAGTCATTTTAAATATAGCAGGAAATGTAATTAGTGGTCAGGTTACTGGGGACACGGCTAAGCAGCTTTCCGAGCGCTTCGGTAAAATAATTCAAGAACGGAACAGTATCTCTGTGAACAGTTCGGATACATCCGTCAGTCGTTCATCCCAACTGGATTCTGCTGTACCTCCTTCTACCATCTCATCTTTGTCTTCAGGTGAATTCGTTGGGATGGTAGCCGATAATCCGGAACAAAAAATTAAACTTAAAGCGTTTCACTCAGAGATCATTAATGACCATCCTGTCTTAGCAAAGGAGGAAAAGCAATATAAGGAAATGCCAGAGATAAGAAAGGTAACTAGTGCGTCAATACAGGAAAATTATCTGATGATTAAGCAGGATATTTTGAACTTGGTAGAAGAAGTCCTCATTGAACCGGAACCAGCAGATCAAAAGAAGCCCGCAACAATAGAAGAGCTTATTCCTGAAGCAATGGATCCCGTGGTTAAGGATCGGCTGCTTAAAGAGCTTGAATTAATGAAAATATATAACGGAATAGGCCTTCAAGATATGGCCTCTGGTTTGAATATGAATTTAGCTCTGGTTAAGAAAGACCTTCAGAAGTTGAAGGAGGCTGGACTGGCTGTTTTTTCAGGAGCTAAAAAGTCAGGAAAATATACCAGAAGGTGAGCTGTTGGCGACAAGGACTTTTTAAATTAAATGAAATGTTGAGTTGAGCTATCATCGGTTTTAGGTGAAGTTTTTTCGAAATATATAACCTGTTCTCAGATACGAATTTTGTTGTTAGCAATGGAATTGAAATTTGTCAAACAAATAGTACTAAACGTAAAGAATGTTTGACTTTTTAATTATTTGAATTATAATTGTGTCAAATAAACTTGACATGAAAAATAAATACCTTTTCCCTCATCGTTTTAGATCCATCGGATGGATCATCTTAATACCATCAATTGCTTTAGGACTGGCAATAATGTTGAATGAATTTCAATTTACCTATCTTAGTTTTGATAATCCACTACTCCCATCTTCAAATGTACAATTGTTTAATAATAACTTTACGGATGAAGTAGCAATGCTGGGCATGATAGTCGGGTTGTTGTTTATCGGATTCTCTAAAGAGATAATTGAAGATGAACAAATTGCACAGATAAGACTGGAATCATTACAATGGAGTATCTACTTTAACTATATTTTGCTAGCAGTAAGTGTTATTTTAATTTATGGCGTGGCTTTTCTAAATGTAATGATCTACAACATGTTTACAATCCTCCTGTTCTTTATTGTAAGATTCCGATTTATACTATATAGACAAAGGAACTTTAGAATGGAAGAAGATGCAGAATAACATGCGGGTAGAAAGAGCTATAAAAAACATTACACAGGCGGAGCTAGCTTATCGCATTGGTGTGTCAAGGCAAACAATTAATACTATAGAAAGTAATAAATATGTTCCATCTACGATTTTGGCTTTAAAAATTGCACGCGTCTTTGAAAAGAAAGTTGAAGAAATTTTTATTTTAGTAGAAGGAGATTAAATTAAAGGCCACCCTTCAGTCGACACCTTTGCTAGCGATATTACATATTACAGCAGTTACGGTAAACCAGATGATACAAACCTTAATCGATCGTTACCTCTTTTTCATGAGATCATCGTCAATACTAGTTGAATTAACTTAGATAAGCCAGATAATAAAAGAGGCTATCGTTGACAGCCTCTTTTATATTTTAATCTATTATACTTATTCTGGTAGCAAAATAAACTGAATAAAGTTTTTCATGGATAAGTAGCTTATAGAGGTCTTTTTGATATCACCAGAACTTATATTTTCCAAAAGTTTTTCATAGCTAAATAATTCATCCAAATCTTCATGTAGTTGATATTGTGCGCTTAAATAACCTAACCAAAATCCATTAGTTTTGGATCTGGTTTCTCTGGTACGTTTGGATTCCGATACTACTTTTATCAGGTCTTCCTTCTTAGCACCATTCTTTTGCAATTTTTCTATTTCATCGAGAGTAGCGGCAATCAGTTTATCTACATTGTCTGGAGCACATCCAAAGGAAATACTGATGGTGTATTTTGAAGGATTTTTGCTATAACTTACTGAAGCGCTTGGTGTGTAAACGCCGCCTTCGTCTTCTCGCAGACGTTCAGTTAATCTGATCTTCAGTATTTCTTCAAGGGCATCCATATGGACGTTTTCCTTTTCTCGGTATTTATAATCACCACTAAAAACAAGCTGTACAGTAGCTTTATCTTCTGATCCCTTTTTGACTACTTTTTTGAATCGTCCTTTGGGAATTCGTATACCCAGATCTTGCCATTGTTCATGTCTGTTAATCGAGGGTAAAGAACCCAGATATTTCTCTAAAAAAGGCTGGATTGAATCAACTTTAAAGCTTCCTACGAAAAAGAATATAAAGTCTGATGCATCGGCGAAGCGATCTTTATAGATATCCATCGCTTCCGGCATTGAGATCTGATTTGCCTTTTCAATACTCGGACCTGTTCGACGCACATGATAACTTCCAAGTATAGCACTTACAGTGTCACTAAACACACTTGAAGGACTGTTGCTGCGGTTTATTAAACTGCTTTTATAATTCGTTATTAATCCATCGAAAATATTCCTATCAACACGTGGTTCTGTAAAAAATAGATTTACAAGTTTCATTGCAGTTTCTAAATCAGCATGAGAAGCTGACCCGTTAATGCCTTCATATCGTTCAGAGATATAAGGAGAAATACTAACCATCTTTCCAGAAAGAACTTTAGGCAATTCTTTGGAATTAAACTGACCAAGGCCACTACTTGCGATAATAGGTACGGCATTAACAGCCGATTGATATTTCGCATCGCTATACAAAGAATTTCCTCCAGGACTAAATGAGCCAAAAAGGATTTCATCATTTTTGAAATTGGTCGGTTTTAAAACCACTTTTATTCCATTGCTTAAAGTAAGCTCCTTTATTCCTAAGGATTTGATTTCTTTTACTGAAGTGACCTTGCCTGGAATGGGTTCGTTTGCCATTAACGGTTTGTCTGAAACAGCGTCATCGTAAGCAAGTATTTTAGTTGACGTTACTTCTTTAATCCATGTTAATACGGTTTGTTCATCCGGTAAGCTGTCTTTTTGACTTTCTGGAGCCATGACAAGGATATCCCTGTTCGATTCTGTGAAGTACTTGTTTGCAAGTGCATTTACCTCTTCCAGCATGATTCCAGGCAGAACATTCTTATAAAAATTATATTCGTATTCTTTACCCGGACTCGCGTTTCCCTTTAAAAAAAGTGCTAAATATTCGTTTACATAGTTATTGGAATGTGTCTTTTCCCTTTCTTTGAAGGAAGACTCCTGATAAACTAAGACCGTATTTTTCATTCTGTCTAACTCAGTTTGAGTAAAACCAAACTTTTTTATTCGTTCAGTTTCTGTCCAAACAGCCTTAAATCCGCGCTCTAGCTGTCCTGGCTTAACAGAAGCTACAACGGACGCAACTTCAAGGCCTGCCATGAAATCGCCAATGCTGCTTCCTCCCTGTAAAAAAGGGGGATCTGCTTGTTTTCTTATTTCACTTATTCTTGACGACATCAGGTTATTAAAAAGGACCTTTTTAAGTGATTCCCTAAAATCAATAGTTGTCTTAAAATCAGGAGCGTCATGTTTCATTAGTACCTGTATTACAGTTGATGTGTTTTCTTTATCAGTTACCGAAATAAATTGATTGCTTCCATTCAAAGGAATCGAATATTCCTTCCTTTCCGGTGCATCTTTTGGATTTTTTAAGTCGGAGAACTTAGCGATGATTAACTTTTCTATTTCTTCTACATCGATATCGCCAACAACAATTAAGGCTTGCAGATCCGGGCGGTACCATTTAGAATAAAATTGGCGGATAGTTTCAGGTTTGAAGCTCAATAATATGTTTTCCTTCCCAATAGGTAGCCGTTCAGCATACCGGGAATGATTGAACAATACCGGTAAATATTTGCTTTGCATCCGCTCTCCCGCGCCTTTTCCTAAACGCTTTTCTTCCATAATTACCCCTCGCTCTTTATTGATCTCCTCAGTTGCCAACAGGATATTCTGGCTCCAATCCCTCAATATCTGTATTCCATTTTTGACTATTTCAGGGTTATCTGTAGGGATTGGAAGCTGATATACAGTTTCGTCAAAACTAGTGTAGGCATTTAAATCAGCACCGAAACGAACGCCATTCGTCTGCAGATAATTGATTAATTCATTCTTAGGATAGTTCTTCGTTCCATTGAAGGCCATATGTTCTAAAAAATGAGCCAAACCCAATTCTTCTTCATTCTCTAAGATGGACCCGGCTTTCATGGCTAGATAAAAGGTAGCGCGTTTTTGAGGCTCTATATTTTTGCGAATAAAATAACGAAATCCATTTTCAAGGGTTCCTGTCTTAACAGCAGGATCCAAGGGAAGCAATTCCGCCTGATCTGGAGTGATTTTAAGCTGGAGGGATTGGGTAGAAGGCTTGATTTCCTGTGCAACCAAGGTCGACCTGAAAAATAATCCAGCAATTAGGCTATATAATAATACGTTTCTTATGAGCATTTTTTTTATTTATTTTCCTTTTCTAATGATTAATGTAACAGCACCAAAAACACCGATTAGCCCTGGGATAATAGCAAAGAAGATTACCTTTAGCCAATTAATTTCAGCTCTGGACACCACTATTTTTTTATCAATTGCCGGCTCTTTATTTATACTGACTGGATATTCTCCGTTGCTAAACCATTTGAACATCCGGATAACAAAAGATGAGTTTACTGTATTGAGATTAAAGCGGTTCAACTCCACATTACTCATAAAGTCTGCATCCGAGGTGATCAGGATTTTCTGTTCTTTGTTTTTCAATTTTCTGCTTAAAGCCACAGCTACTGGAACATTTTCCTTTTTCTCCATTTTCGGATTAAAGGCAACTTTTTGTGTAGACAGATCAAAATCTCCATTTTTAATCCATGTTTTATTGTTACCGGCTATTAAAAGAGGTCTCATTTTGAAATTGCTTTTTTCACTTAAGCTTAAACCCGTAGCACCTGGAAAAGTAACAACAGCTTTATCATAGAAACTTAGACCTAATTGTTTTGCGCCTTCGGTAAAAGAAGCCTGGATCAGATCGAGATCAAAATTGTCACTTTCCTGTAATAGGGTTCCGTTTATAAACGAAATACCCAGGGGTTGAATGATGGGATTTAGAATTCCCTGTCTTCCCGGCTCACCAGCAATAATCAGGTTTCCTCCGGAGTCTACGTATTTTTGAATTTTCTGAATTTCATCAGGGCTATATTCACTTTTGGGATCTGCTATAATCAGTACAACAAGATCTGTTGGAATATCATTCGTGTTTTGCAGCGACACATCAAGAATTTCAAATCCATTATTGGTTAAAGAACCTCTTGTTCCTAAACCTTTGGTTATCGCTTTATAAGACTTATCATCATTCTTGTCTGTACTCCGTTCATTATTGCCTTTTAAAACGCCAACTAGGCCTGGGCCATCCAGCAGACGTTTTAATGCAGCAATAATCTCTGCTTCTTTTGGATAAACGAACATATCATCATACATTCTTAGCGGTGTTTGCTTTCCATTGTAACTGAGCATTCTGACCAGATGATTCTCCTCGGGAATTAAATTAATCTTTCTTTTTATCTGAGCCGGATCTAATACCTTTTGAAAATTGAAACCATTCGCTTCAGCCTTATTTTTTGCCTTTTCAATCAGTGTCTTAGTGGTATCGTCACGATACATAAGGGTGTCATAATAATAAACGTAATCCATTTTCAACTCAGGAAGAAAGCGTTGAAAATTTTCAAACTGACTAATGTCTGCAATCCGGTTTTTTGGTGCTCCATATAGAGCTCTATAATCAATTACATTTACATAGGTTGTAATGCTGACCGGCTTATTTATTCTTTTTAATACCTCCTGGCTATTTGTTGAAAAGGTTTGGTCTTTAATACGCGTGGTATCGTAATAGCCCATAAATGCCGGTAATGAGCTAACATAACCTATAACTATAATAGCAAAAGCCAAAACGAAATACCGAAGAGATTTTGCTGCCGAACTTCGGTGCTCCCTGCCGTTATTCAACTTCATAACCGTTAATAAAAGGAACAGTACTATGATCAATATAAAATAGATAATATCCCTGCTTGTTATTAATCCGTTGATTATAGTCTCTGTTCTGCCGGAGATGGAAATCCAATACGTGATATCGCGGATAATGTCGTAGCCCTGGCCAACTTCTCCGATGAAATTAAGTGCTGCTAACACAGCAAGTGTACTGATCGCCGCTACTACCTGGTAAGATGTCAGGCTTGACATGAACAGCCCAATAGCAGAATAAGCACACACCAGTAAATACAACCCCAAGATTCCACCCAGTACAAATTTTACATCTAAGTTCTCTACCGATATATAGGCTGCAATCAAATAGCAAAATAAGATTGCGACCAGGAGCAGGGAATAGATCATCATGGCAAAGAATTTCCCAAATACAATTTGGCGCAGTCTGACGGGGGAGGATAGCAATAGCTTTATCGAGCCACTACTGGTTTCCCGGCTCATTAATCCCATCGTCAGCAAAGGGATATACAGATACAGCGAATCTTGCACTGCTTTGAACATTCCTGTATCTCCGGAAAAAAGAACCCTTGTTAAAACATTCAATGGGCGTTCCAACTGCTGGGATGTTTCCTGACTGTACAACATATCAGTGAATGTAAACCCGCTTTGAATGGTGAATATAATAAGAACCAACCAGGCGATTGGCGAATAAAACAACAAACTCAATTCTAACCGAGCTATCCTAAATACTTTTTGCATGTGTTTTTTTATTACAGGGTAGGGGTTTGTTTTTTTGACAACTGTGCGAATATTCCATCCAAGGAACTTTTTTCAAGATATATTTCTGTCAGCGGCCATGCCTTCTCCACACATATTTGTATTATAGATTTCGTGATTTCAGGACCACTATTGAAGTGTATCCTGATTTTTGTATCAGAAAGGAAATCAACCCTGGTCACTCCTTCTATTTGGTTCAGATCTTCAAGTGGTGGTTTAGCTTCAAGTTCAATGATCAGGGTATTTGGTTCAATATAATTGTCGAAAGCATGCATGGTATCTGCAAAAACAATATGACCGTGTTCGATCATAATGATGTCATGGCAGGTTGCCTGCACTTCTGATAAAATGTGTGTAGAAAGGATTACGGAACGGTCTTCAGCAATCTCCTTAATCAACTTTCTAACTTCAATGATCTGATTCGGATCGAGGCCATTTGTCGGTTCATCCAAAACAACTAGTTTGGGATTATGAATAATCGCCTGTGCTAAGCCTACGCGTTGCTGGTACCCTCCGGATAAATTACTCAATACCCTTTTGCTGAAATGACTGATACCACATTTTTCCTTGGCACGTGTTAAGGCTTCTTTGATTTTATCTTTTGGAATGGATCGCATATAAGCACAATGCGTTAAATATTCGTCAACCGTAAGTTCTAAATGCAAAGGAGCTTTCTGAGGCAGGAAACCAATTAGCTTTTTCGCTTCGACCGGGTTTTTCCGGACATTGATGCCATCAATAAATACCTCTCCTTCTGTCTGATTAATTACCCCGCAAAGGATATTCATAGTTGTTGACTTTCCAGCCCCATTTGAACCTAAAAGACCTAAAATTCCTTTTTCAGTGATATCAAAACTTATATTTTTTACAGCCCAGTCTTTAGTATAGCGGTGTGATAGATTCTGAATCTGTGCGATGATCTGCTTCATTGTTGTGTTTTTTATTTTCTTTTTCTTCTGATTAAAGTAATGCTGCCTGTGATTCCAATTGTAATGGGAAAGACCCAGAGCAGAAGTATTTTTAACCAATTAATACCTTGTCTTGAGATAGTTATTTTATTGTCAATTGCATCGGGACGTGTAGTGTTAATGGGGTATTCTCCATTACTGAACCATTTAAACAATTGCACAACAAAATCAAAGTTGGCATTGCGGATATTGAATCTTGAGAGTTCAGCGTTACTCATGAAGTCAGCATCTCCGGCAATCAACACTTTTTGTTCTTTTTTAGGAAACTTTTTAGTGAGTGCAACTGCAACAACAAATGCAGCTTTTTTCTCTGTTTTTGGATCAAAAGCAACTTTTTGTGTTTCTAAATTGAATGAACCGATTTTATTCCAGGAATCAGGTTTATTGGCGAGCAGAATAGGATTTGCTTTATAGCCATTGTTGTTTCCGTAATTGATCGCCACAGCACCCGGCAAAGTGATAATCCACTTTTCAGGAAGTATAAAGCCATTATTAGTAGCTTTTTCTGCTGCATGTGACTGGATTAGATCTAGTTCTAGTTTTTCACTTTTCTGAAGCAATGTCCCATCATTAAACGAAACGTCAAACTGTTTTACAAGTGGATTTAGCAACGACTGCTTACCTGGTTCCCCAGCAATTAGAATATTTCCTCCCGATGCGATATAGGTATCTATTTTTTTTATTTGCTCAGGTGAAAAGGTGCTTTTAGGGTCAGCAATTACCAATACGGATAAGCTGTCAGGGATCTTTTGACAGGTATCAATTGCGATATCAAGTATATCAAAACCATGATTCATCAAGGCAGACCTTGAGCTGATTGATGTGGTTATATTCTGATAGGCTTTATCTCCTGTTTTTACGATGCTTCGTTCATCGTTTCCGGATAAAATACCGATAATAGCAGGCTTGTTAATCAGGCGTTTTAATGCCGCCGTAATTTCAGCCTCATGTGGATAAACATACGTATCTGCAAACATGCGTAAGGGTGTGGTTTTTCCTTTATATTCAACCATTCGCACAAAGCGGTTCTCTTCCGGTATGAGGTTAATTTGTTTCTTAATCTCGGCAGGGCTTAATATAGTTTCAAACTCATAACCATAAGCAGTTGCTGAACGTTTTGCCCGATCCTCAAGTGTTTTTCCTGGATCGTTTAGGTTTATGTTCATGGTTGAATCATAGTAAGTAATATAATTGATTTTTAAATCGGGCAAGTATCTAAGATATTGATCAAATTGCCTAAGCTCGAAGTTTCTGAATTTTGGAGAACCAAGGTGCGCATATTGATTCAGGATATTGACGTAACTTGTAAGGGTAACCGGAGCATCCAGTTTCTTTATAATGTTTTGGCTTTCAGTGGTTAGTGTTCTGTCTTTAAAGCGCGTTGTATCATAGTAGTCAGTGAAAACCGGCACTGAGCTCATGTAACCTGCCAGTAAAACCATGACGACCAATAGGCAATAACGAAGTGCTTTTTCTGCCGTTGTACTGATCTTTCTGCCTGAGTTCAATCGCATGATTGTCAGCATTAAAAATAAACCAATCACTAAAATAAAATAGATTACATCTTTACTACTGATTAGACCATTTATAAAATTATCAGCTCTTCCGTCAATGGATATCCAGTAGGTAACGTCGCGGACATATGCGATGCTTTGCCCAATGTTTCCAACAAATTTCAATCCTGCAAAAACTGCAAGAGTGCTTATTGCAGCTACGACTTGGTAAGATGTCAGGCTAGACATAAATAAACCAATTGCTGAATAGGCACATATCAGTAAGTAGAGCCCCAAAACCCCGCCTAAAACAAATCCAAAATCAATATGGTCAATGGATATCGAACCGGCAAGGATAACGCCTAGAAGTACCGAGGCTAAAAGAAGTCCGTAAGCCATCATTGCTGTAAATTTGCCCAAGATGATCTGAGTAATAGTAATGGGAGATGATAATAATAACTTGATGGAGCCACTACTGAATTCCCGACTCATCAAACCCATTGTCAACAAGGGAATATAGAGGAAAAGTTTTTCCTGAACGGCTGCAAAAAAACCTTTGTTACCACCAAAAATGTCGATGGTTAAGCTTTCTAATGTAGCTCCCAGCTGTTGGTTTGTTTCCCTCGAGTATAACAGATCCGTAAAAGTTACACCGCATTGGATAATATAAATAACAAGGATGAGCCAGGCAATTGGGGAATAAAACAACAAGCTTAATTCAAGTTTGGCTATTTTGATTATTTTCTTCATTAGAATAATATAAAGAGTTGCCTCACTCTTTGTAAAGCAGGCAACTCTTATTGTTTATAAGGTTAAAGTTGAGGAGCTATTGCAGTTATTTTCTTAAAGCCACCGTAGGTTGTGATTTTTGAAATATCAATATTACCTACGCCAGGATTTGTCATCGGTAATAAATACACTTTTCCTTCGGTTCCCGAGAAAGTAGACATAATTAATTGTTTATTATTCGTAGATAAATAGGGTGGATCAAAATCAACGCTTCGGAAAGGATAATCAGCTTGCTGATAAATTTGAAGGGTTGTAATCTCCTCTGCGTTCGCTGCCGTATATCGCAACCCAAAAGAAGGTGTTGATGCTCCATATAACATGGCATAAATTTTCGTTTTGGTAGCATAATACATTACTTTTTGATCATCCAACAAAACAAAGTGGATAGCTTCATTGATATCCGGCGCATTCGATAAATCATAAATTGCTTTTGCATAAGGAGGTATGAGGTTATAATCTTCATCATTCCGGCCCGCGTTAATAATGTAAAGACCTACTTTGCCCGTGCTTTTATCTTTCAGCAGATGCATATAATCACCATCTGTAGTCACTCCAGCCGCCAGATTTACTTGATTTGGAAGGCTACCCGGGTTAAACGGTTCTCCGCTTTTGGATGGTACAGGATACATATTTCTATCTCCAAAAGAGGTTATTGAGGGTTGATAAATAAAGCGGCCATTCACCTCATCATAGAAGCTTAGCATTACGGCAGGATAGTTATTACCTCGGTCAAGAGCAATATGGCCTGGCACTGCATACGGGGAAGCAAATGGAAGTCCAAACTTTGAGGATATGGCCAGCCAAACTCCATGCATCTGGTTATTTCCAACATAAACATCTACCTGTGACACACCGGTAAGGGTTTGCGGCTTAATCGCATCCGGAACAGTAAAAAACATATCCTCATTCTTTGGTCCAGGCGTGTAATCTAACGTTTTGATCGTTACCAGGGAATTACCAGTTATACCCATCATGATCTCACCATTGGCTTTTAAATTTGTATAGCGCATTTGCTTTATGATTCCTGGAATTGTTGCATTGTTTATAGAAGAATATACATTATGCTTTACACTGACCTGATTATAATCAGGGGTTACAAGGGAAGACATGATGTGGCTTATATCTGTATTGATCCCATCAGCGGTTTCGGCAATTACCAAACCTTCTGAAATACTATTTCTAACCGCTAATGGCCATGCCATTATATATTGCAATCCGGTTTTGTTATCAGTAATCGTATAAAGGATCTGATGATAGTCATTCGCTTCAGTTGGTTTTAAGCGAACTTCGTAATCCAGATCGCGGGTTGTCCCAATTACCTCGTACTCTAAGCTTCCTGGTGAAATATTAATTTTCCATTCGTAACTTAAATCGGTTAATTGCAAGCCATCTGCATTTATTTTAGGAGTTATGACCAGATGTTCGAACTGAAAGATGTTGAGATTGCTCTGTCCTGCTGTATCAATAGTCACTCCTGGAATCTTATTTATGTCCAAGGTACTCAAGTCGTCCTTACATGAGGATAGTGCTATAAGTAAGGCTAAAAAAGCATATATGCTATATGTGATTTTATGATATTTCATATTAGTCAAATTTAGAATGTGTATAATAAATGGCTACTATTGGTTCTCCCGCGTTAGGCCCGTCATCATGTCTTAAAATATTATCAGGATGATCTTGGTTCCACTGCATGATGTAGTCTCCGTATTTCGTACCTAAAGCTTCAACACCTGCTGCACCAAGATTTCTATACTCAGTTGCTCCAAACTGCGTCAAACCTGAGATTTGCAAAAACAAGCGGAAGGCAAGTGTGCTCCTTTTGGGAGTGATGAAGGTCCTTAAATAGACATTCCACGTTGGAACAATTATTCGGTTTGTCCAGCTAACAATAAATTCTCTTGATTCCAGATTTCCTTTGTTAAAGTCTTTGGAATCAACAATCTTCAATTTTAATGTGACGATAGAATCGTTTAATAATTCGGAATTCAACAGTTTAACAGACAACGTTCCATTAAATTGACCAGCCTTGACTGTTCCACCAATAATTCCGTAAAGTTCAGGAGGAGCTGTAGTCACCGAATCGTTTACAACTTCAACATTGAAACTGCGATCATAATCGGTACTATCACCTAGTATACTTACAGGAATTATTTGGATGTATTCGCCCGAAGGATTCGTTAAAAACGAATAGGTAATCGAATACAGATTACTTACTTGTGTGAAATTTACTGCACTTAATGCCTTAAATTCTTGTATAGTGTCTTTCTGACAGCCTCCAAAAATGACTGTAATTAAGACCAAAGTAGTTAAGAAAAATTTTATCTTTTTCATATTATTTGCTTTTAATTATTGAACCCTGTTTCCAAACTCCACTTCACTATTTGGATAGGGAATCATGTAGATATTATCTCCTGCAGTTTCTGCAGATAAACCTGGGATATGCTGCCTGCCTATCCTCTTATAAAAGAAGAATAACTGCCCCTCACTCACATATTCTTTTCGGTATTCATTAAATAACTCTTCCTCAACTTTAGCAACATCTGCATCAGCAGGAATATTTTCGACAATTCCGCGGCTTTCCCTAACCTTGTTGATATAATTAATTGCCTGTTCAAGGTTTGTACTCAGGTAACTTTCAGCAGCTATATAATACATTTCCGGAAGTTTCATCAGCGGCATGATGTTGTTAAATGTTGTATTCTGTGCAGGCTGAAGTAATTTAATGGACACCATGCCTCTGGCTTGTGATGACAATAAAGTTGTGTAGCGCACATCAGCCAGGCCGATATTCGGATTGCCTGCTTCATACATTTCCTGGGCTGAACTGTTTGGAATAAATAGGGCATCATAATTCGTGGTCAATTCTGCATTCAGGAACGGATTTACAATGTCTGCAAAGCCGTTCACATCTAAGCTGAAAAGATGCTCCTTTGATAGAATTCGGTCCGTGCTAACATTGTCTCCCGGTGTAATTAGTTTGGCAGGTGAACCAGCGATGACTTCTTCCGCAGCAATCGCCGCTGCTGCAGTCTTTGCACCTCCTTGCCAGGATAAAACACGGGCTTGAAGAGCTTTGACTGCATAATAATTCATTCGAAAGCTGCGATCATTGTAAAATCCATTACGATTCACCTCAGCATAATAATCTGCCGGACGCTGAGGATTGTTATAAATGGGATCTTCTTTTAAAAGATCTAGTGCTTCCTGAATATCCTTTTCCATCAATGCGAACGTTTCTTCATAAGATAGTTGAGGGGTTAAATCTTTTGAAAATTTAAGAATATAAGGAATCGTTAATTTACTTTTAAGTTCCGGCCTTTTAGCGTAGTCGCTGTGGCCGTAAAGTCGAATTAAATCAAAGTGTAAAAAGGCCCTTAATCCAAGTAATTCACCCTTTATAATGGCATGATCAATAGTGTTCAGTACACCTTCACTCTTATCAAGATGCTCTAAAGCTGCATTTGTGCTGGCAATTACATTATATTCTCTATTCCATAGTGCATCGACTTTGTCAACTGCTTCAATGGAGCGATAATTAAATTGCTGTACCTGGTCATAACGAGCTAAACCCGTTAAAGGATTGTATTGCTGTGATAAAAGATCAACCATGTTCCAGGTCATGTCTCTTGAATACAATTCCGGGTTTGTCATTCCAATATAAACGCCCATTAATGCATCTCTGAATCCCGAAGTTTGTTTGAACTGGTCCTCTGCTTTGATCTGGTTGCTTGCAGTAACATCAAGCCATCCTTTTTTACAAGAGGATGTTACCAGGATCAGGAGTAAGCTAACTAGTAAATATTTTAATTCTTTCATGATGTTCATTAGTTAAAATGTAGCTGATAGGGAAAAGGAAACTGTCCTTGAAAAGGGATAAGAAAGCCCTCTTTCGATCTGAATAGTTGAGAACTGCGCTACTTCATTCATATTTGCACTCAAGCGCAAACGTTGAAAATCAAGCTTGGTAAGTACTCTGGGGCCAAAATCATAATAAACATTTATCGCTCCTATATTGATTTCTTTCCTATTCTGAACAAACCGTGTTGTTGCACGGGTTTTCTCATCTACTGATTCCGTAGAGTTGGTGCCGTCAATCGGTCTGGAAAACTGACCTAAACGTTTAAACTGAGACTGATCTCCTGGCTTTTGCCAGCGTCCGGTAAGCACTCTTTTATCCACGTTATAGTTCATGTCAACATTTTCGACCCGGTCTACTAATGTTTGATTGTATAATTGACCACCACCCAGGTAACGACCCGTAGCGCTAATCCCGATACGATTATATTCAGCATTGAAGCCGAATACTCCCTGATAGGAAGGCATTGAATTACCTGCTACAATCATGTCATTTGCATTCCACTCATAGGTTGTATTTCCATCCCGGTCAACGTAGATCTCATTTCCTGTTGCTGGGTCGATACCCAAGGATGGAACTGCCCAAATTGCATTCATGGACATGCCATCTTCATACTTTTTAACCGGATGGTTATTCGATTGATCAGCCGCCAGTTCATCCATGCGGTTATTAAAGGTTTTCATGGCATTTGAAAGCTCTACAATTTTATTTTTGTTGGTTTCCAATCCGAAATTCAGATTAACAAAGTTTCTGCCTTTAGACCAAACAGGGTAGGAGGCAAATAGCTCAATGCCTTTATTCTGAACTCTGCCCAGGTTATCTTTCACGACATCGAAGCCTGTGGAGTTTGGCAGTGTAACATCTGTCAGCAGGTTTTCCGTATAGCCTATGTAATAATCAAAGCGAAGATTTAAATTCTTGATTTTTGCATCCAAGCCCGCATTGTATTCAAATTTTGATTCCCACTGCAAGCCCTCATTTGACATATTAACCAGATGAGAACCTGGATAGCCCTGATAAAGTGACTCCAGATAGTATTCGTAAGTGGCAATAGAGGCATTTGAATTGAAGTTTTGGTTTCCGGTTGAACCTACCGAGCCTCTGATCTTGAATTTATCAAAGACACCTGTGTTCTTCAGGAAGTCTTCATTGTGCAGATTCCACCCAAGTCCCAAACTCCAAAATTTAGCCCATCTTTTATCTGCGCCAAATTGGGATGATGCATTGGTGCGAAGTGTAAGGTCTGAAATAAACCTTTCATCCCACATGTAAGAACCTACAGCAAGAAAACCAATATCCCTGGTAATTCCGTTTATACCTGAAGGTCTGGAATTTAACGCATAAGCACGTCCAAACGTGATATCATCCATTTGGTCGCTTGCAAAGCCTTCAACACGATGAATAAGTTCGCTGTAATCACGTTGGCTCACATTAAACCCGACGTTTGCAAAATAGAAGTTCTTGTTTACCTGTTTTGAATAATTAACATTTAGATCTCCCGATAAATTGGTGCTTTTTCCATTGTTGACCTGATACGATCCTTTACGTATTAAATCATCTCCGGTATATGTGTCAAACATGGTATGGTCTGATGGGAAAAACTCATCAGCATCAGTATTCCTTAAATCTATGCCAACACGGGTGGTTGCTTTCAAACCCGGTAACATGGTCCACTCCAGGTAAAAATTGTTAACAAAATTTAAATAACCCGATGTGTTTTTTGAGTTCACCGTTGAGTTATATAAGGGATTGGTATAACGTTCTCCATTAGGTCCTATTTCTGCATAAAAAGGAATAGACCCGTCTTCGTTAACTGCCCTCCAATACGGGTTCATCTTCACATAGTCACTAAAGGAACCATAAGGGGATTCTGTAGTACTGTTGCTTATTAAGCTGGCAATGTTTCTGAATAAAAAATTATTTAAGCGGTAAGATGTGCTAATGCTACCACTTAAATTCTTACGGGATGAACCTATCATTGCTCCGGTTACGTCCCTGTAAGATACATCACCGATAACCTTCAATGCATCAGCGCCAAGTTCAATAGATAAACCATGTTTTTGTCCGATTCCGTTTTGCAGTGGTTTAGCCATCCAGTACGTGTCTAAGCCTTCAAGGGCCAGTTTCCTCCTGAAGTTATACAGTTGTTGTAATTCTGCATTAGATGAGGGGGGATCGTAGGTAACCGGATTGGCGATATACATACCATCAATTCGCTCGGCCTCTAATTTTTCCATCGAATTGGTCAGGTTGTAACTTGAAAGATCAGGCAATTCGATATCCAAACTGGAATTATAAGTGATCAAGGGTTTGTTAGAGGAAATTTTAGTAGTTTCAATCACGATCACCCCGTTAGCAGCTTTAGATCCATAAAGGGCTTTGGAGGCAGCATCTTTAAGGATCGTTACGCTTTCAATACGGTTTATATCCAGATCCAGTACCCGTTCTATGTTTGTTTCAAACCCATCCAGAATAAATAAAGGTTCGTTTGGATTTTTAAGGAAGTTTCCCTTTAAACTGGAATTCAAAGTTGATTCCTGAGAAGGAAAAGTGGATGTGCCCCGAATTTGAATATTGGGCAATGCATTGGGGTTTGACCCTTGATCAAAATTATCCAATACCATAGAGGGCGAAATATTTTTTAAGGTCTGAAATAAATTGGCATTTCCGTTTCTCTTAAGCTCCTCCCTGGAAATGGTAACGGCAGCACCCGTAAAGCTGCTTGCTTTTCGCTCAAAAATTCCAGTGATAATAATGTCATCCAGGACAGAGGCTTCAGCTCTCAGGATAATAGTAATGTTCATTCGGTTGTTGATACTGATTTCCTGAGTTCTAAAACCAATCATTGAAACAGAAAATACGCCATCGCCTGGAACATCTGCCAGTACGAAAATTCCATTTTCATTTGTTCTTGCAAACTTTAACGGGTTCTTTAAAGAAATCGAAACACCTGGTAAGGTGTTTCCCAGAGAATCGGTTACCTTACCGGTCACTGTTATTAGAGGTGCATTTTTTTTTAGTTGAATTTGAATTGATTGCTTCAAATAAATTAAATTTTCTGAAATTTCAAAGGTAAAGGGCTGACCAGATGAAATTTTCTGCATGGCATTTTCAATCGAAGAATTCACCAATGTTACAGTAACCGGTTTAGCTTTTTTCAGATAGCCTTCTTCATAGATAAAGCTGTAGCCATTTTGTTTTCTGATTTGTTTAAATACGTCTTCTATCGATGCGTTTTTGACTGTAATATTAATCGGCTGTGAAAAGACTTTGGCGCTAACCTGTATGCAGGTAAATAAGATTAAAGTTGTGATTCTTAAAGCCAAAAGAGGTGCCCGCCATTTAGGTATTATTAAATTCATACATTTGAAAAATAAAGGGATTGTTAAATTCTATTTGTTTAAATTACATCCTTATCAAGGTTCAGAAAGTGTTCAGCTTTTCTGGCCTGTACCCCGATATTTGCACTATCGGGGTTTTTGTTGACTTGTAATTTTCTTAATTTTCTATCAGTGTAATATCCTATTCGATAGATACTCTCCTTCCTGCTCCATTGGGTTTTTTTTCAATTTTTAATCGGAGATCACTTGTTTTTTCTATGGCATGCAGCACGACCGAAAGATTTACATCACGTGAGATTATTCCGTTTAATTTTCTTTCAGGAATTCCGGATGGATCAATATCCACATCATACCAACGAGCCAATTGCCTCAGTACGCCTTTCAGGTCGGTGTTGTTAAAATAAATATTCCCGTCCTTCCAGCCTGAGGCTGCTTCTGTATCTGCCTTGTTTAAAGTGATATGATCTGTTCCTGGTACGACAACGCTTTGTTGTCCTGGAATAAGTATGGAAAAGCGATTAGATGGCAGGGTAATCTTTACGCTACCTTCTATTAAGGTTGTTCTGATTACTTCTTCATCTTTGTAGGCATTCACATTAAAATGGGTGCCCAGAACTTGGATGTCCTGACCTTCCGTTGACACAATAAAAGGCTTTGACTTATTTGGCATTACTTCAAAATATACTTCACCATTTATTTTAACTCTTCTCTCATTCGTATTAAAAGCGGTTGGGTATTCGATTGACGAAGCGGCATTTAACCAGGCCCTGCTGCCATCCGGAAGTGTGATTTTATATTGCCCTCCGCGTGGAGTTGATAATGTATTATAAGTCGGGGTAGAGTTGAGTTTATCAATAGTTTGATAAACCAGTTCGCCACTTCCCTTTTTTACAATGGCAGCATTTCCCTGAACGCCAAGCTTTCCGCTTCGTTCCTCATTAAGCTTAATGGTGGATCCGTCTGCCAATGTTAGAGTTGCTACATTGCCTCCTGGAGTTACCACTATGGCCACTTCCTTTTTGATCTTTACAGAAGAGCTTTCTTTATTATAAATTAGTAAAGAAGCCCCAAGTGTAAACAGAATGAGGGCTGCTGCAGAATACTTAACCCAGTTAAGCATTCTGCCTTTACGGATTTTATTGAAAATACGGGTTTCAAGTCTGTCTTTATTATGGGAATCTATCGCCTTAATATTTTCTGTGACTATAAATTTATTCGCATCTTCCTCAATGGCGGTATCCCATTCTTTCAAAAATTCACCCTTTTCCAAATAATTAAATACCTGAATCAATTCTTCGGAACTGCAACTATCGTTAATGAACCTCTCAAAAAGGCTGATGATTTCCTTATTCACAATTGTATCTGTTTTTCAACCTAATACAATTAACAAAGAGATGTCATATACTCAATGTTAAAATAAAGTGTATTTATTGTCAATAATTGGATTTTAAAAATGATAAATCGAGAATAAAGCGGGAATTCCTATCTGAAACGGAGATTATATTTGAAAAAATAGGACCTTTTAAAGAATTATCTATTAATAATGGAACTTTAAATAAAGAAGAAGGCTTATAAAGAGTTTAAAAGAATAATGATGAGCAATTCACGTAAGGAAAAAAATCTTTTGATCGATTTCGTGGCCTTAACGATTTGACTATTTACAGTTCCTTCGCTAATCCCTAATTCCTCAGCTACCTCCTTATAAGAAAACCCATCAATTTTACAGCGGACAAAGACCTCCCTAGACCGGGGCGCGAGTTGATTAATAGCTTCATCGAGTAAACCTCTGCATTCAGAATATTCAGTCTGAAGATCTGTTACGTTTTCAGAAAAAATGGTATGTCTTTTTATTTCTTCAACAATTACAGACTCATGGCTTGCTCGTTTTAAAACATTTAATAAATGTCTTCGGGCAACCGTATATAAAAACGGTTTGAAGGGTTTAGTCGGATCAATCAAAGAACGATATTCCCAAATTTTGACAAAGGTATCTTGAACTACATCATCAGTTAAGTTTGGCGATTTGGCAGTTTTTAAAATAAAAAAATACAATTGATCAACATATGTCTTATAAATTTCACTAAAAGCTGATATGTTGCCACTTTTTAGCAAAACTAATCTCTTTTCTTCCATGTCGTCCAAGTTCACTTCCATGTTAATAACAAATCTAGGAATAAGTCTGCTGGTTTTATGGGTTTATCAAAATTATATGGGCAAAATAAAGCAATTGTGTTAAGGAATTGTCTGAACTTAGATAAATATTATATTTAAGTATGCAGGTATCTCCCTCCAACTAAAGAAAAAGGTTTAAAATTGTTTACTCAGGGCTTACCAGGAGTGGCTGACTTCTTCAGCTTTGAAGATCGTGTTTTTTTCAAATTAATAAATTTTTTCTTGTCGTTCCTGTAAGTCTCTTCCTTGGGGAATCGAGAATTTACCTGCGAATTGTATATACCGGTATTTCAGAATGACCTGGTTATAGCGGCGGAGTTATGATTACTTTTCTGCTCTAACTGCTGGTTTCATGAAATTGTATATTTCTGTAATTGGTTAATAATATTTTAGAAAATGGGGAAGAAATTTCACATAAACATCAACCCGGTTGCTGAATCAGGTGCTGCTTTTCTGAAGCAAGTCAATTTATTTTTAGTGAAAACTTTTTGGTAACAATAAATTGTCTTCCAAAATTTACGACTATTGATTTTAAAATGTATGTATTTTGACAAATTCTCTATGCTTTTGATATCAGGTATTATTATTCAGCTAAAATTTGACCCCAATGAAAGCAAACATATGACTAACTGGAGAATTATATTGGAATGAGACAAAATTGGTGTTCATTTCATGTTAACTATTTGTAATTTAGATCAAAAAGACAGTTTTTTTGGGGTAAAACAGGATAGATTTTTTATATTGGTGTATTATTAATGTCATGGATACAGCTGAAAATGAAAATAGAGCGCAAAGGTTTAGAAGGATATATGAGGTAACCTTTGACAAATTATACCGGATATTTCTTCAGTCGTTGAAGAGTGAAGAATTGACACGGGATATTCTTCAGGAAGCCTATCTCAAACTATGGTACAGAATGGATGAGCTGGATGGGAGACAGGATCATTTTCCATTTCTTTATTTTCATGCCCGCAATCATGCCCGTAAAGAAATTAACCGTAAAATGAAACAGGATCTGGCAGGGCAGACGTTAATGATGAAAGAGGACGATACAGACCTGTCAGCTGAATTCGATAAAAAGGAATTTCAGTCTGTCTTGAAAGAAATCATTGACAAATTGCCAGCAAAGCGCAAGCTGGTTTACCAGATGTTTAAGGAAGAAGGATTAAGTTATAAAACTATTGCTAAGATTTTGAATATTTCCATTAAAACGGTAGATAATCATCTGAACGACGCCAATAAGACAATTAAAAAACAACTGAAATCCAATTATGGATCTACCAGATGGCTGTTTATTTTGCTAAGCCACTTTACAATTATTTGATAATAATTATTTTGTTTGTTATTGAACCTTTCTTTGGAATAACAACTGAGGATTCCTGATGGTTGTGCTGCTATCGGTTGGCGGCGGACCAATACCAAAAGATATAATATTACCCGGTACCCAGGAATAGCTGAAATCCCCTGAATAATCAATGAAACTGACAGAGGAATTTTCGATACTCATCACCTTTTTATATTCATGTCCGGGAGTTGCATCATATGCTTCAATTACATAATAAAAAGAACTGTAATCAGGACTAATAGTAGTGGGATCAGGCAACTGAATATAATTGCTTAACCGGTCTTTACGAACGCCTTTCATTTCTTTTTTAATGCTATATACGTACCAGCGAAGTCCGACAAGGACAGGTTGATATCTATCATATCGGGTAATTGCTGATCAGTTGTAACAAAACGTATTAAAAGACTATCCCGATCAGGTTTTAATTCAGGGTTTAGATCATCAAAGAGTACTGCATAACCTGTATATAAACCGACAAGATTAACAGGATTTAGAACCTTTATATTAATAGCTGTATCCAGTAAGGAAACATGATGCTGATCGGTAATAGAAAGTATCCTTTTTCCCGTCTCAAGGAAAAGATTCAAAGTTTGTCCTTTTATCGTATCCTGCACTACACCGTCCACTTCGATCAAAAGCGATTGGGTAGGTCCAGGAAGCGTAATTTGTATGGATAATTGCCCAAAAGAAGGACTTAATATTTCCCTGCCTTCCTTTTGACAGGAAAATAACAGGGCCGAAAAAATAAAAAATAAAAAATAACAGGCCGGTATGTTTCTGCTCTTATTATGGCTAGACCGGAATGCATATACCCAGGTATCAGTTGAGCTCATAAGTATGGATTTTGCTGCGGTGTATAGGTCGCCCAATTATCATCCCATCTGGCTGTTGCTGTGCTCCCAAAAGCTCCCTTGTATACGGGTGTAGTATCAAAAGTAGCTAGGGATCCTCCTGGATGGGTGACAGTGATGGCCGAAAAGTCGGCACCACTTGCAGCGGGTGAAGCGATAGGAACGATTTGATAACGAAAATCGGGGATTGGCTTCGTTGTACTGCAAATAGTTGTATTAAAAGGATTGGCCAGTCGTATAAATGAATTCACATTACTAGCGGTGCTTGTCGTAACAGAAGTAAAAGGGCTTCCCGAGGTTGCGGCAGTAAAACCATGTATTAAGCTGTTTCCAACGAAACTACTAGTTGTTGTTGCTCCGGAAATGTCAATGCCTACATTTAGTCCGGCCAGGATAGAATTACTGATTCGGTAACCTGAATAGACACGGAACCATCCGGCAAAACTGTTGCTATATAAAGTGGTTTGTGTGTTTTGCCCACCCAGCACGGTAAAGTTAGACAGAACAGGCAGCGTAATCCGGTTGGCATCAACCGGGGTACTAGGCGCAGAAATATTGTCACTTTCTATCCCATTTGAATTAATAGATTCACCTAAACAAGGAACTTTTACCGCCAGGCAAAACTGTAGCGATCCCTGATAACCCTGATCGAAATCAAAATCATCATCATTGTTACCGAATGATATCAGGTATTTTCCATTTACAGCTCCCCCAAACATAGCAAAAGCATCATCTGCTCCATATGAAACCTGAATATGATCCAGTATGGTTCCTGAACCTACTCCGGCTAAGGTAAGACTATTGAGTTCATCTCCATCCTCAACGACATCACCAGCGAATTCAATACGCACGTATTGCAGTGAACCCGAATTGTCGGCCTCGTTGTATCCCCCATAACGAAGCACACTTTCGGGTAAACCAAGATCTAACGTGTACCTCAGTTGCATCCCTTCAACAATCGAAGTAATCGTTACGTTCGTTCGGCCATTTCCCAATAACACCAATCCACCCCAATCGGAGGCTGCACGCTGTCCTGCTACCTGATCGCTGGTAAAGACAATCGGACTGCTTTCCGTTCCGCTAGCTATAATTTTAGCGCCCCGGGTAATGACCAGAAAAGATGGTTTGCTACTAAACAATACCTTTTTCTTTCCTTTAATATAAGTGCCCGGTTCAATAGTCAGGATGGCATTATCAAGAACAAAGGTAGGACCATCTAAAATCCACACCCGGTCATTGGTCAATGTGGTAGAGGTATTTATGATGTTGGGCAGGACTTGGGTGATATCCGGAATATTGCGGTTGTCTTCCAGGGAGGCCGAAGTTGAGCGGTTAAAGTTTCCGGTGCTGGCGCCATTCGTGCGATCTTTTTTACATGCTGAAGCAAATATTAAAATGGATAGAAAGGTTAGAAGGATGTTTTTTTTCATGTGTAAATTATGTTAGGTGTTGTAATTTTGCTGCAAGTAGATGCCTGTTTTTATTAAAGCCGGTAACTTAAATGAATACTACAGGTAGTGCCTGATCTTTTTCTCCCGGTAACCACATCATAGGCACTGTTATAGTTACTTCCTTTAGGATCCGCCTGTCCCTCTGTTAACTGATAGCTCACTCCCGGAGCATCCTGGATAGAGGGTGATCTCTCTGTATAAGCTGATTGGGCCGGGCCATACTGGTTTTTGTAGGTAAACAGGGTTTGATTAAGTAGATTGATGACATTTACTTTCAATTCGGCTCGTTTTTGTTTAAATAATTTGCAACTGAATTGAAGATCCGCCATATCTCTTGGACTTTCGTATTCATTCTCAGACATACTGGAAGCGGCGTATATAATCCGTTTCCCGTAACGATTATAAAAAAGATTGAGCCCGAATTTCTTTCCTGTATACTCCAGGCCTGAGTTGATGATGTAAGGCGACTGGCCATATAAAGGCCGGTCTCTTTTATGATTTGTCCCTGTTGAATCCATTGACTGGTCTAACTGGACTCTGCCTTTTAGCCAGGTGAGGCTACCTGAAAAGTACAGTTGTTTAAAAAAAATATAATTTGAGGCAACAAAGGTCGCCGATTTTCTGAATTCTATTTCCAGGCCGACATCTTCCGCCTCTTTAAGATTCAGATACCGGTAAGCAGGTTTTCCTGTCGAAGCCAGCAGCTGAAGTTCAATTGGATTTTGGAATTTCTTATAGAATAAGGAGGCAGATAGTATTTCACCAGCACCAGGATAGTATTCATATCGGAGATCGTAGTTGTACACGGCTGTCCCTTTAAGATGACTTCCTGAAATACTTCTCATCAGCAGCGGATCAAAATAATCAAAGTAAGATAGTTCTCTTAGGTCTGGCCTTGCAACCGTTTTATACCATGCACCACGAATATTCACCTTACTATTCAAGGCGTATACTAGGTTCATGGAAGGTAGCCAATCCCATTTATTAAGCCGGGTCATGGCATCTGTTTTCATGGCAGGATTGTAGCTGGAGACCTGCTGGTTGTTTAATTCTGACCTCATCCCGGAGTTTAAGCGAAACCCATTTGGAAACTGTAAATCAATCATGCCATACCAGGTGTTCAGCTGTTGAAATCCGCTATATCCTAATCCGGACAGATTACCTGACACATCTTTTCCGCTGCCGGAAATGGGGTACAGGTAAAGCATACTATTAGCAAAATTTGTCTGATTATATACCTCATTATAGGCAAATCCCGAAAAATTAACCAAATTGCCTGAGGCTTGTGGCAAGGTTTTGATTCTATAAAGATTGGCATCAAATACAGCCTTACGGTAGGTACCCAGGTAACCTGCCTTAATTTTCTGTTGCATATTAAAAAGCCGCAACGGGACTTGCAGACTGGCCGACCAGCTATATAACCTTTCTTTCAGATCAGAATAATATAGCGAACCAAGACTGGCCTGACGGTCATTAAAGTAATAATCATAATATTCCTCCGGCTGATTAGGGTTTCCTGTCTTTCTTCGGTCCATTATCTTAAAGGGTTGCTCGCGATCGAGATGGGAAAGGCTGCCCTGCCACTTGAATTCTAATCCATTCAGGCCAAAGGTGTGTTCTCCCGAAAGAGTGGACTGATACAATTGACTAATGATAACTGTATTGGTGTAATTATTAACTTCAGCATTATTCAGTATATCTCTTCCATTAAAGCCATAAAGGAGGTCATTAAATGACCTCTTATAGGTGTTTTTAAAACTTACTTTGTTCTGGCTAGCTACATAAGCCAGGTTCAATGAAGAGCCCCAGGTACTGGTGAAAGAATAATCTGTTCCTTTGTAATCCTGAATGGTGGGATAATACTGGTCGTGCTGATCTGCGTCCTGCTCATTCCGGTAGTTGACAGAAGCGATCAGGCCCATCCGCTTTGTTCCCAAAGGAATAGTCCTGCCAAACTGGAGCTGGTAGTTTCTTATAGGTTCAGCAATGTAACGGTGCATCATCCAATTATTGGGGATTGTAGAAAGAAATGAGGCTGCTTGTTGTCGCTGCTTTATGTTTTGGGGATTATCTAATTGAGGCTGGAGTATATCGTATTCACTGAAGCTCATCCCATACGGTTTTTCAACCCGGGTGTCTCCGAAACCTAAATAATTCTTAGCGCTTCTACCCAGACTGATAAAGGACTTACCTGTCGTACGGCTGTTCATACCCGTTTCTATGCCAAGGCTAGTGAAATTCTCACCTGGTATATCCTTAGTCATAATTTGTACCAGACCCCCAGTAAATTCGCTTGTTTGATCAGCTTGCCCTGTTTTGATGACGATAATATAATCGATCAGAAAACTTGGAATCAGGTCAAAGGAAAAATTTCTTTGATTAGGCTCACTGCTGGGCAAAGTTGCCCCATTTAACTCAAAGTTATTATAGCGATCACCCAGGCCCCTGATGATTGCAAATTTGTTATTAAGGAGCTGCAATCCACTTATTCTCTTTAATAAAAGCGCCGCATCATGATATGGAGATCCCTGAGTTTGGGCTGCGGATATTCCATTGCTCATGGCTGTTCGTAATTTCTGATTTTTATAGAATCCCTCAATTGAACCATTTAAAACAGTTGAATGAATGGATACTTCATCTAAGGTTGAAGAACGGTTTCCTGAATTAAGATCCTTCACTTTTTCTTTAGTTTTACCCAGTAGTTCTTGTTTAATGGATGCAATTTCAGGGTGTTCTATTTGTACCGTTACCTCATGCTGCTGAAGCTGGAAAGCAATAGGGTAATTATCTTTAAGATAGTCCAATATCTCATTTAATGTAATATTGGCTAATTTTAGTTGCTCTATCCTAAACTTTTTCGCTGCTTTTCTATCATAAAAAAAGCGGTAATCAGTACGTTTCTGGAGGGTTTCAAGAACAGTAAAAAGAGAGGTGTTTTTTAAGTTGATACTGAATTTTTCCGATTGCTGCTGCACTATTTGCGCGCTTAAAAAATAAGGAGAGAGTAGTAATCCGGCGGAAATTAGGGGAAGATGGAGTCGTATAGAAAGTAAATAAGTATACTTTTTTTTAATAAGGAGCATAGATAATGATAGGGTTAAACTGTATGTTCGCATGAGCTACTGAAGTGGCATTTCAGTGGAGCTGAAACTCGGTTTAATCATAAACCAGGTAAGTATTATTGCCTTTTTTGTGATATTTTAAACCATGGATAAATAGAATTCTTTTTAACGTTTCTTCTGCATTCTTCCGCTCATAGGATCCCGTTATGGTTTTATCCATCAGCATGCGTTTGCTCGAACAAATAATTTTAATGTTAAAAGCAATCTCCATCCTGTCCATCACATCCTTTAGCGGAACGTCTACGAATGTAATTTTGCCAGTGGTAAACAGGGCTTCTTTTTTTGTTACATCTATGGGACTGATAAAAGAATGCTTTTTGCTTTGATCAAAAAGTAACATCTGGCCAGCAGTAAGTTTGCTATTTGTGTTTCCGGCCTGTATTTCTACATTCCCGCGGACCAGGATAATTCGCATGGTATTTTCCCTTTGATAAGCCTCTACATTAAATGCGGTTCCCCGAACAGTCGTCGTAAGATTGCCAGTATGAACTCTAAAGGGCTTGGCGCTGTCATGAGCAACATCAAAAAAAGCTTCCCCGGAAAGTTGAACTTCTCTTGATGTATCAGCATAATTCGTTTTATTATACGTTATTGTCGTTCCGGGATTTAGCCATACAAAAGTCCCGTCACTTAATGTCATTTTTCTCATTACGCTGCTGTTGTTGTAAAAAGCTTTAAGCAAAAATTGCTTTTGCGCATTGTTTGGGGCCCTAGCGCCAAGCCAGATTAGACTTCCGATACCGGAAATTAGTAAAACACTTGCCGCCAGTTTTAAAATTGGGGTTATTCTCGTGATGACTTGTTTGGAAGGCGCTTTTTTCGGGATAAGCCTTCGAATCTTTTGATAAAATTCCTCTTTATATTCGGGATCTATAGGAAAAATAGAAGGATCAGATTCCTGGTCATTGATATATTCATCAAAAAGGGTCATATCCTCTCCCTTAAAATACTGGTATACCTGCTGCTTTTCAGTTAAACTGGCTTTTCCTTCAAAATACTTTTTTAACAGATCCTTATTCATTTTCTGAAATCGCTTTTTGACCTCTTGTTTAATATGCTCCTGTATAGGGTTAATCAATATTCACGTCAAACTCCCTATTGCAATATGAATTTTATTTTTTTACTGATAACCTCAAAAGCTTTAGCAAAACCGGTTAATAAAGTTTCAAGAAAAATTGGGCCATTAAAAGTTTGTTTTTTATACCTAAAATGCCCCTGCCAGTACTTAAATCATAAAAATATAAGGGTCAATAGGGAATCCTGCCTGTTTAAGGATTTATAATAGGAGGGACAAAACAGGATGAAGCCGAGCTGGAGAATTAAATTATATTTCGCATATACATTAACAGGTATACTATTTACATTCAGTGCGTGTAAGAAAGAATCCGAAAACTCAGGAATACTTACCGAAGAACAGCAGTGGATACTGGATAGTATGAAGGTGTATTATTACTATGCAAATCAGATACCAACCAGTCCGGATGTCAATGTTAACGGGAATACTTTTTTTAAATCACTTTTGTATGCATCGGACCGCTTTTCCTATATGGAAAATCCGAATGAAGTGAAATCAGAATATTCTTCCTTCGCATGGTATGGCTTCGAGTACGCATTATTACTGACGGATGTCAGGGGTTGGGTTGGTGTAGTCACACTTGTGGCTCCTGGTGGCCCTTCGGATAAACAGGGACTTAAGAGGGGAGATGTTTTCACAACTGTAAACGGAATACAAATCAATGCTTCTACGGAAAGTTCGGTAAAACTTGTCCTTAAACAGGGTAAGGGAGTGCAGCTTCAGACTGTCAAGCTTGAAAATAGTCTTTTCAAAGAAGGAGCTGTGGTTACTATCGCTTTTTCAAGGTTCAATGAAATGCCGGTTTATATGACCCGTGTATTCAACAATGGCTCAAAAAAAGTAGGCTACATCTTTTACAATAAATTTGACGGAGGACAGGATTATGCCGTTTTAGATTCGCTGGCCAAGCTTAAAGAAGAAGGGGTTTCGGAATTGATTATTGATCTGCGCTATAATCCGGGCGGGGATGTTTCCTCTGCGGCAAAAATTGCCGCTTTGTTGGCACCGGTATCAGCAGAACAGGTTTTTGCTATATATCAGGCCAATGCCAATGGAGGAAGATTGGTAAAGAGTTTTCTTAATGTGATTAATGAAAATATATACCTACCACAGTCTTTTGATGTTATATCAAGCAGAAGGCTAAAATTGGAACGGGTGATTTTCCTTACAACTGCAGCCACGGCTTCTGCATCCGAATTACTGATCAATGTCTTAAAGCCTTATATTTCTGTTACGCAAATAGGGGAGACAACAATTGGAAAGGATATGGCCAGTTTTGCAATAACGGATCAGCGGATTCCCGCAATATTTAGCAATGTGTTACATCCGCTTATCTTTAAGCTCTATAATGCAAAAGGAAAAGGAGATTATTCCGGTGGCATTATACCGGATAACATGGTAGAAGAACTAGCTAATCTCCCTCTAACGCCTTTAGGGGATTCCAAGGACCCTTTGATTAGTAAAGCATTAATGCTGATAGGGAATTCTTTTGTTGCTCAGTCAGCGAACAGAAGCCAACAGGTCATGAGAACAATACCCGGTTTTAGCTCGGCTGAACAGCGAAGTATTGGAGCAAAAGATATGGAGGTAAGCAAACTCTTGCCGATAGTTCATTAAGAATTTTTTAAAACATGATAAGCGCATAAGGGCTGTTTGAGCCTTATTGCGGGTGATCATTTAAGGATTGATCAGATGTGGAAGTCATCTGTTCCATTATTCAGTTAGACATCTTTTTATGAAACAAACAATAAATAATCTACATCAATTTATTCATTTGATTACCGAACAGGCATTGCTTGAGCTGCCTGCAGGAAAGCAGGGTAGCATAACAATCGCTTTTATTTCAGAATGCCAGGTGCTTAAATCCAAGCTTAGCCAGATCTATTTTGATTACGACCAGGCAGCCGCAAATGCATTCATAAAAAGCATTCAGATTGAACTGACTCAACTAGCTGATCACCTGTATGGATTTAATGCGGCTGAATGGATCCTCGATAGCCAAAGTGTATCAAAAGAAGTGTTTAAAAAGCTTACTCATGAAATTATTTCCCTGCTTCTGTTCTTGAAAGCAAATTTTTCGGAAAGTTTTAATACTCAACTTCAGGCACCTGCAGGATTAAAGCATCATATGCAAACGGACATTGCTGAAAAAAGAGAAATTATATTGAAATTTCTAAAGGCAGGGCAAATTGACGATGATCTGATTGACATCATTACCCATTATCTTTTCTCTATTGAAGGCGATCCGGAGTACATTCTCAGTAGTTGGCGTGATTTTGATTATCTTGAAAATTTCCTAAACTCGCTGCTAGTAATTCAAGGCTTAAAGTCCAGTGAATCTGTCTTCCTGAAGTTGGTCAGGCAGGTATATTTCATGAATTTTAATGCTATTCAGTTTTATGATTATTCAAGGAACTGGCTTGATGTAATGATTCAGCGCCACGATACATTCGTAGAACAAAGGCGTGAGCTGCTCCTAATATTAAGGGACGTCAAGCAATTTGTGGAACTACCTGAATTGGCATTTAATCCTGATCTTCCCTCTTTGAAACAAATGGTCTGTACATACATTGAAGAAGAAATGGAGTATTTACAAAAGACGGAAACTTTGCACGAAGGACCTTATCACAATAAAGGACGAAATGCATATCCCTTTTACTTTCATGTAAAATTTACAACAGCACAACTGATGTTTTTCACCCGACTGCTGGTGGAATCAGGTTTTATTATCACAAAACGGAAAGCTGACCTGCATGAATTTATATCTAATCATATAGGTACATTAAGAAAGGATAATTTGTCAGGGCACAGCATAAAAAACAAACAATATACGCCCTCGAAAGAAGTGGTCCACAAGGTAAAGGATTTTCTTTTAATGTTGATCAGTCTCATCCATGAAAAATATAATTTTCGGGATTGATTTGAGACTTAATTGGGTGCCAAAAGCAGGCTTTTGAATGAACAACTTTATCTATAACGTCATTGTATGCTTTATTACTGAATGAACTTTGGTGAACTAAGTTCCATTCCGATCTCTGATTTTTATGATATGTCAATTATTGATAATTTGTATTATCTGTTGTATACAATCTTTTTATGATCATTAATTTAAAATTGATGCATGTCACAGTTTGCTTTTGCTGTTTAACTTGTTTCAGAGAGTAATATCCTCAATCTCATCTTAATGGTATTAATGTTTAAATTATGAATTTATTCTTAACACCTTTTTTCCAATTTCTGTAGTGACGTATCTTTGCACAGGACTATTTCGGCTTTTTTTATCGGTCGGTTCAATCCAGCCATAATCAAGGAGTTTGCCAGCCACTCGTTTAAAGGTATTGGTGGAGTCATCCATTTTTAACAGCTTTTCAATAATTTCATTTCGGCTCCTTGCTTGATGGCAGTAGATCAGGATATCAATATATCGTTGGATTTCTTTAGGTGTTAACTTGTGAGAAGTGGTAATGTTTTCGGTAAACTTTACTTGTTCTATTACTTGTTCTATTCGTGTTTGTTGCATTCTTTCCATAAGCGTAGAAATGTTGTTATCTGAAGTAAATAACTCTGTGTTCAACCAGTCTTCAACTTTAATATTAAATTCAAGAAGTAGTCGTTTAAATGTCAATAGCGTCAAATTTTTGCCTTTTTCATACTCTCCATATTGAGTTGAAGACATTTCAATTGTATTAGCAAAAGACTCAATGCTTGAAAAACCAGCATTTAGTCTTAACGTTCGCAGATACCTGCCTATCTGCTCCAAAAAGTATTCATTATCATTGTTTAGGTCTTTATTTTTTTTATCTTTTGCTTGAAATACCATGAATAAATTTGATGAAAAACGAATTTTCATGCATCCTATTAAAATAGGATAAATAATTTGTTGATATTTTGATTTTTAATAATTATATTTGAGTATATTATGAAGCAAATAAGATAGTTGTAGATGAAAACAGTGTCAAAAATTTGCAAATAATTACTTATTCTATTTTTATAGAATATTGGCGTTAATTAAAGAGTCTCGTATGTTAAATTCTGACAATTACATTGGACGAGACAATAGGATTAATGCCCATGATGATATAATGCGTACTTTTGTACGTTCTATAGCATTGTGGGCCCTATTGTATATCGTTCCAACGGCCGTCAGAAGCCTAACATAGCGGTATCTTGGGGCCTGCTATAGTAACGTGCCCTAAATATAGCTGAGACTCGTATAAATCTATACGAGGATGAAAAGACAAAACAAAATCTCTAATTACAATTGGGTTACTTTCTCAAGAAAGAGAAGGAATGGTTTTGCTGTATTTAGTCTTTTCCTTTTCATGTTTTCTTTTTTTTGTAAATGGATGTGTCGTGGTAGATCTTGCAGGGCAAAAAAGAATCTAGGTAAAGAGGGTATTTCTAATCGTGATCAAGCTCAAGACGAGCTAGCTCCTTACATGATAGCCTATTTGCTACCTTTCCTTTATTCTCTTTTTACTGGCAGGTGTTTTCCTAAGTTAGGATTGCAGCTTCGGGTATGGGCTGACATGCCGCATTCTTGTTATTTTAACACCAGCAGCGAATCTAAAATTCTTTTTGCTAAAAAGCCTAAAAATCCTGTTTAGCTTTTCTGAACCTAAATCAAACAGATAGTCATCTTCTTATTCATTAAGTACCTAATGACCTTATAATATATCAAAGCATGAAAGTGAAAATCAGCTTAAGGGAATACTTATGCCCTGAATTTAAGCAACATAATTTAAAAATTCTTTTGTGGGTTGCCATAATAATACTTGCACTTTACCATTCTGTTTTACTGGCTCAGCCAACCACAGGTTATCCCATTACGGGAACTGTAGCCTCATCCTCTGATGGCAAGCCACTGTCTGGAGCTACAGTGAAACTTGAAGGTGGTAACAATGTCGTGTACGCTGACAAGGAGGGATGGTTCATGGTCAATTCCAAACAAGTTAAAGGCGCCATTGTGATTTCTTATGTCGGTTTTAAGCCCGTTAAGCTGGATTACAGTTCTTCTAATTCGGGACCTTTTGCCATTCTATTGGAAGAAGATACGGAAACGCTGAAGGAAGTGACCATCTCTACCGGGTACCAGACCTTGCCAAGGGAACGTGCTACAGGGAGCTTTGTACAGATTAATAATACGCTGTTTAACCGAAGAGTTTCCTCATCTGTTCTAGATAGGCTGGACGGAGTTGCCAGTGGAGTGCTGTTTAATACAGATAAAAGCCCTGGTAATGAGACTTTCAATGTCCGGGGAAGAAGTACATTATTGACTAATAGTGAATCAAAAGGCGCGGCAGACCCTTTAATTGTGCTGGACAATTTTCCTTACGATGGAGATATCAATAATATTAACCCCAATGATATTGAAAGTGTAACTATTTTGAAGGACGCAGCGGCGGCATCCATCTGGGGAGCGCGATCTGCTAATGGGGTAGTGGTAATTACATCAAAAAAGGGGGGGGTAAACCGTCCCATGGATGTCAGCTTCAATTCAAATGTGACAATAGGAGAGGTTCCTGATTTATTTTACAGCAGGTTTTTTCTGGGCTCATCCGATTATATCGATGGCGAAACAATACTCTATGATAAAGGATATTTTAGTTATGATCTAAGTGATACATCTTACTTTCCGCCCGTCTCTCCTGTTGTGGAGATTCTCTCAGACACTCGGCTGTCTGCAGCGGACAGGGAGTCTAAACTGAATGTTTTGCGCCAGCAGGATCTTAGAAAGGATTATACCCGGTATATGTATCAAACCAGTATTGCTCAGCAGTATTCACTTTCCCTGCGAGGAGGAAGCAAGGATTTATCCTACACGTTGTCTGCCGGTTATGACAAGAACCGAAGTAACCTGGTTCGCAATGAGGGTGACAGGCTTACCATTAATTCGTTGAATACCTATTCCCTGTCAAAAAGATTAGAAATCACTGCTGGCGTTTTGTACACCCAATCAGATTCAAAGATCAACAATAACGTCTCTATGGGCTATAATACAGTTGGTGGTAATTACAATACCCTGTATCCGTATGCATCTTTGGCAGATGAACAGGGAACCCCCCTTTCTACTGTGAAGCTTTATAGAAAAAGCTATGTAGAAGACATGGCTGCTAAGGGTTTGATGGATTGGGAATATCGTCCATTAGAGGAGCTGCGCCTTGCGGACAATACCTCCGGAGCCCGAGATATTCTGCTCAGAACAGGTCTTAAATATATTTTAGGAGGAGGCTTGAATATGGAGCTGCTTTATCAGAATGAGCGGCAGGTAAACAGTTCAAGAAATTACCAGGATCCCCAGTCGTTTGAGGTTCGCAATTATATAAATAAGTTCGCCGGGATCGACGATATTTCAGGGAACATAACTTATAATTTTCCAGTTGGGGCTATTTTAAACCTCGGTCGTAATGAGATGGCATCGAATAATCTTAGAGCCCAATTGAACTATAACAGTATTTTAAGGCTGAAACATGTGTTGACAGGATTAGCCGGCTTTGAGTTAAGGGAGAATAAAATGACTGGAGAAGACCGGGTTTACTATGGTTATGACGATGAATACGGAACTTCGATAACCAATCTGGATTATGCGAATTCTTATCCAACAAACCCTTCTGGTTCGGGGACACTTCCTGCACTAAACAGCCTTGTTCCGGGCACGCTTAACCGGTATATTTCTTACTATGCAAACGGCGCTTATACCTATGATAACCGGTATACGGCGACATTGAGTGCCCGCCGGGATGGGGCCAATATTTTTGGTGTACGGACCAATGATAAGATCACGCCACTTTGGTCTGCCGGGCTTGGTTGGAATCTGAGTAGTGAGAAATTTTACCGGTTTGATTTGATTCCATATCTGAAATTCAGGGCTACATATGGTTTCAATGGGAATGTGTATAATGCTTCGGCTTACCTGACCGCCCGATATTTTAGCACAAATGTATTAGGCCTTCCTTATTCCATTGTCACCAGGCCACCAAATCCTAACCTGAGGTGGGAAAAGGTGAAGAACATCAATTTGGGTGTTGATTTTGCAACGGCTCATAACCGCATTTCCGGTACACTGGAAATTTACAGGAAAGAGGGACTTGATCTGATCAGCGATTTTCCACTAGCCCCTTCTTTGGGTTTTGCTTCTTTCAGGGGGAATAACGCCAGTACGCGTACAGATGGTCTGGATCTCACTTTGAACAGCCGCAACCTGGATGGAGGCTTTAAATGGAGTACCACCTTGCTGCTGAGTTACTCCAGGGATAACGTAATCAGTTATGATCTGTCTTATAAGAATTCAGTTCTTACAGCCTCCTATCTGATTCCTGTTGTTGGGAAATCTTTATACGGTCTATACAGTTACAAGTGGAAGGGCCTTGATCCTGCAAACGGAGATCCCTTGGGCGAAATAAATGGGTCGGTCAGCACAAATTGGCAGTCTATTATAAATGATACGCCTGTTGATAGCCTGGTTTACAGTGGATCAGCTAAACCTTCCGTTTACGGTTCTATGATGAACTCTTTTTCACTTAAAGGGTTTACCCTTTCCGCTAACATTTTATTCAAGTTTGATTATTTCCTTAGACGGCAGAGCACTACCTTAAATTATGCGGACGTCATTTCCATGCCCAGGGCAGATTATGACCGACGGTGGCAGAAGCCCGGTGATGAATTATTAACAGATGTTCCTTCCCTTATTTATCCTTCCAATGCCAACAGGAGTGACTTCTACAGGTTTTCGGAAACTACTATTGAAAAAGGAGATCACATCCGCCTTCAGGATGTTCAGTTTTCTTACTCACTGAATCGCTATCAATGGAAGCAATTGCCATTTTCAAGTCTTTCTCTGTACCTCTATGCTAATAATCTGGGCGTCCTTTGGAAGGCCAACCGTGTTGGGATTGATCCGGATTTTCCATCGTCCGATTATACTGCCCCCCGTACGGTTTCTATAGGAATCAAAGCAAATTTCTAACCCTTAATTTTTGAAAATGAAAACGAAAATACATATTGCACTGCTTCTTGTTTTAACGATATGCAGCTGTGACAAAACAGATGACTGGTTAGATGCCAAACAAAATAAAAACGATTTGGTACCAACTAAATTAGCGGACTTCCAGTCTTTGCTGGACAACCCACTCATGTATCTGGATTACCCTTCTATAGGATTGATTGGTGCAGATAACTTTCAGGTTACGGATGCAAATTGGCTTTTAGGTACGGTTACTGAACGTAATGCCTACATCTGGAAGAAGGACGTGTTTGAAGGGTCTTCTAACGCCGAATGGTTGAATTCCTATCAAAAAATAAGTTATGCCAATATAGTACTGGACGGACTAGATAAAATTACTGTTGAGCCCGGTGATCTTGTCCGTCTTAACGAAATCAAAGGCAGTGCCTTGTTTTTTCGTTCATTTGCGTTTTACGGATTGGTTCAAACTTTTAGTAAGCCTTATCTTCCTTCAACCGCCGCAAGTGACCCCGGAATTCCTATATTGTTAAGTTCGGATGTAAATGTCAACATATCCCGATCGCAGGTGAAGACGGTTTATGAGCAGATTATTCAGGATCTTTCCACAGCTGAAAATTTGTTGCCATTATTGCCTTCACACTTGACGCACCCATCAGGTGTGGCTGCGCAGGCGCTGCTCGCCAGGGTTCATCTGGCAATGGGGAACTATGAACAGGCCCTTATATATTCATCTAAAGTATTGCAATCCTTTAATACCCTTGTTGATTTTAATTCGCTGACAGAATCTGTTTCTAGGCAATTTGCAACGGTTGCTGCCAATCCCCCAGGCATGCTGTTTTATGCCGAGAGCCTTGGATATGGAATCCTCAGGAGTGATTCGCGCAATACTGTGAATCCCAATTTGTATCAGCAGTATCTTCCCGGTGATCTCAGGAAAGGGATTTTCTACAGGGATTATGGCACAGGGAGAGTGACATTCAAAGGATCGCTGACCGGCAGTACCCGGCAGTTTGCGGGTTTAGCCTCCAATGAGGTTTATTTAATTAATGCCGAGGCCAATATCCGGCTTAACCATATCGCCGAAGGACTTGATATTTTAAACAAGCTACTTAAAAACAGATTTAAGCCAGAGCTCTTTCAGCCCTATTCTACTACTGATGCTGAGGAGGCTTTGAAGATTGTATTGACTGAGCGTCGAAAAGAACTTCCTTATACCGGGCAATTAAGGTGGGAAGATCTCAGGCGGTTGAATAGTGACCCCAGGTTTGCAAAGTCGATCAGTCATACCGTGAACGGCGTAGAATATATACTGCCGCCGGAAGACCTGAGGTATGTATTTCCGATTCCGGATGATGAATTACGATATAATACAATGGAACAAAATTTACGTTAATGAAAAAAAAGAACTATTTATATACGCTTCCTTTAGCAGTTTTTCTGCTATTGTTTCCTTTTGTAATAACTGCCCGGTCTCTAGAAGCGAAGTTGAGACCTGCATACCTCAGGGTAGTGATGCCCGATGCTAAGCCTTCAGATACGCTAAGGGTGCTGATTTATTCAAATGTGCTGAGTAACATAACGGATGCGAATAAACAACATGAGGAGCAGTTCGCTACCCTTAAAAATGGGGAATTTGATTTTTTGATTGATCCCTTCAACAAACCAGCCTATTTTTCTTTATGCAAGAAAGAAGGCATAGGGGCTGGTACCCGTTACCTGGACATGCTTACCTTATACCTAATAGAACCCGGTGACAGTGTAACCGTTCATATTCTAAAAGATACCACATATATCCCCTCCGATCATATGGTCAATAGTAATACGCTGGGACGTTTGCCGGAAATGGAAGTATTCGGAACTAAATACATCAAACAGTATACACATATCTTTGAAGGTAGGGGCTCAGCTAAATTCGCGTTTCGTGAGGAGCTCGACAGGATCGTGCAGAATGAAAGACTAACAACCGATCAGAAAAAAGTGCTGGGACTAGATCTCATAAGCAGCTTAAAAATCATGTTGACTTTTAATGCATCTGAATTGCTGAAGGCAGACCTGATCGGGCAGATTGAAATATTGAAACTCAGGACAGGCATAATTGAAAAGGATTTTCAGGAAACGGCAATACCTGCCTCCAGAGACTCCATTCGTCCTGAAATTATTGCAATATCGAAGTATTACCCGCTGTTTCTGATAGAGCGTTATATGTCACTTAATGTATTGAATAAGGAAGATAAATCTGAAATCTATTCGCAGATTCTGACGGACTATACTGACGGAAATGCACGTGACAAACTAATTACACTTTATCTTCTCCGCAATGCTTCATCAGTGAGTCCGGAAATAATGGAAGATGCAATAATGAGGGTGCAAACCCCTTATCTTGCCCGGGAAGTACAGGAGTTATACGGGGCTTTATCAAAGGGAAGCGTTGCATATAACTTTTCTCTTCAGGATATGGAAGGGAAGACAGTGAAGTTAAGCGATTTTAAAGGAAAGGTAGTGATGATGGATTTCTGGTTTTCAGGTTGCGGGGCATGTAAGAAATATTTTACGAATATGCTATCCTCAGTTGAAGAACACTTTAAAGATAGAAGGGATGTGGTCTTTATATCGGTTTCTATTGATCGCAGCAAAGCTGTCTGGTTAAAAAGCCTTGACAGTAAAATGTATACCTCTGACCATGCTATTAATCTCTATACAGGAGGGAGAGGTACAAAGGATCCTGTTATTGCTCATTACAAGGTAAGCAGCTGTCCCTGGACATTGTTAATCGATAAAAATGGAAAGATATTCTCTAACCGGTATTCTGATCTTCGGACAGGTGGAATAGAAAGATTAAAGAATGTCATTGAATCGGCCGTTGCCATGTAGATTATATAAAATAAGAGACTGCATCTGTTCATGGATGCAGTCTCTTAACATTGGTGATTGACGCTATTCAAAGACGCCCGGTGTTAAACTTGAAGAAGTTTTTTCAAGTTTGTATTGTCCGCCCATTAACACAGGAGCAGTGCTTGATTCAATAGTACAAATACTGGAAGGATTGGTATTACAATCGTATGAATCAGCAGCTAATGCTGCTTGCTGAACAACATAACGATTCGGTTCCTCAGATATAAACCTGTAGCTCTGGATTGCCCGTTTATGCTCCATCTTCATAGCCATTGCTGTGCTTACGCCTAACATTGCTGTTAATGCAAATAAAGAAATTCGTACTCTTTTTAAGAGCTTACTGTGATCTCTGTTCATAACTTTAATTTTTAGATAAATCACCTACTCTCTTTCAGGTTTTCGGTTTCCCCTGATTCGTTGCGCATAGAATATTTTATAAGCCTTTGGCATCAGATTTTGCATCGAATAAATGAATATTTTTTCTTTGTTTTCTTTCCATGTATATTCCGGTTAAGGCTATTAGCATAAAAAAAGAATTCAGTATCAAATGCTGAGGCCAGCTCAGTTTTTCAAATGCTGTTGCGCAGCCGCAAGGAATACGCTCGTAAAAATTGAATGTTACTAAGGCAACATAGATCGTAAAAGTTGCCATCAGTAGAAAAGAACCATAAAAACCAATAAGCCTTGTCTTTGGCCATAAAACCAGCACAGTTAGCAGAAGTTCTGAGGCAGGTATTCCCAAGGTCAGATACGGAGTCCATACATTGTTAAAAGGTTGATTGTTAATTTCGTTATGAAATTTTTCCAGGTTAACCGCTTTACTCATCCCGGTGTAGACAAACAGCAGAGCTAAAAGAAAAGCACATATCTCTAATATCCATTGACGTTTTTGCATACTTATAGTATTCATCTTTTCATGATTTGTAATCTGCCAGCGATTAGAAATCTCTTATTTCGTTAATCTACCGTTTGATATCCTTGTTATAAAGATAGGGGAGGCCTGCAAAAATTAAGCTGGCAAATGGCGTTTATTTCGCTGTTTGTTGGCACATTGCAGGGTGACAAATGGCACGATGAAATTGCTGTATATGGTTGCCTTAGAAATCTTTTCGTCTGGGAATCTTACTTCTGATGCGGATGAAATGCCTTCTGGAAAGATTAAGATAAGAAGCGATGGCTTCAAGGTTGGTGGAGTTGATCGCCAGGGCATCGTTCTTTTCCATATAATGTACTTTGTCCTCAGGATAGAGCCGCAACAGATGTTCTCTTTGTTTTCCTTCTAGTATGCTTTGATACAAAATATTGGCCAGTAAAGATGTCATTTCGGGGTATTCTGAAATGTGTTTTAAGACTTTTTCCAGGTCTAGTACATACAGGGTGGTGTCCAGTAGAAAATGCATCTGCTCAATAAAAATGCTTCTTCCTTTTAAGTTTTGCACCGTCAGGAGGCTGTCCCTGCCTGCAATCCAAATGGAAATGCGTTTTCCCCGATAGTTGTCACAACCTCTGACCATTCCCTTTTCAATATAATAGATTTCATGTTTTTTTACTTCCCTGGGATTCACTAAAAGATCTCCCCGCTCAAACTGGTATTCGCTCAATTCGGAAATCAGAATGTCACTTAGCTCAGCACTTAGGGTTCCGAAGCGACTCAGCTTTTTTAGAAAATTGGAAAATTTCATCGCATATCATTTATTCCGGCAAAAGAAGTGACAATATGCGATTCTAAAAAGTGTCCAAGGTTGCAAAATGAGGTAAGATATTGTCTCCAATTCACGGTCAGGAAAGGTATTCGTCCATTATTTTAGGTGTCCTTAGAGGAGGCAAAATAAATCGATAATAGATAAAATGAGCAGGTAAATGATGTCCATTATAGACTTGTTCGTGTTTCGTTTCAGTGGAATTTTTACTCAGTAACATTTAATTTTACTGTATAAAAGACACCCTGAAACGGCTGAAATATGCAAACTGGATGTATTTAATGATAGGCTACTGATCCCGAAAAGCAACCTTGGACACTTTTAATTTCTCGTTTTTATTTAGAGTTTAGATTCCTGTTACGGATTCATTATCAGTGTTATACAATGGGCATAATTGCAATTTGTCTATTTGGCGGTAGAAATGATGCTATTTCGTTTACACTGCATAAGCATAGGTGTACCCGAATTAAAGTTAGCCGAAGATCTGATACTGAATTTGTTTTTCATTGGCTTATTTCCGGCTTGACAAGAAAGCAGGGAGCAATGTTCACAAATTAAAGATTTACATCTATGAAAACTTACGCTGAACAACTTTACAAAAACCTGGTGCGCAGGATCGAATTAGCAGATGATGCAGGGCTTCAATATGATCCTGTAAAAAGGAGGGAATGTGTTACCATGATAAGGGAATCCCTGACCGAACTCACTAATAAGCTGATCGACTATCGTTTTGATGACCAGCAGGAAGAAATCTATTTTTTCAAGGAGATCAAGCCCCGGTTTGTCAGTCTGTTACTTTACTATTCTTATATAGACCTGATTGAATTAAAGAAACCTCAGGGAAGCACTCATGATATACGCATTCATTATGAAAAAGAACTGGCTTCTATCAAACGTTTCTATGACTGCCATAGTGCATTATATCATTACTACAGGGGTAACTTTTCTTTTCTGGACGAAAAACTTTTTGTTCGTGGAAGCTTTGATCTACCACATTCTTTCAGCACCTCTAAGATAGACCGTGATGAACGCCTTTCAACAGAAGCGGATTATACGGTTTCACGCATTCTGGCCAACGGCATGCTGACCGGGTACCTGGAAAAATCAATTCGGCTGCTTGAAAATCAGCCAAATGACTTGCTGGTTTCATCAAAGAGTAAAAGGACACTTCGCTGGACGGCCAAGGCGATAGACCTGGTGGAGCTGATCTATGGGCTGCAACTAACAGGAGTCTTCAATTACGGCAAAGTCGATATCAAGGAAATTGCCGATACCTTCGAAAAACTCTTTGATGTGAAATTGGGTAATTATTCGCTGCTGTTCTCGCAGAGCATACGTTACCGAAAAAGCGGCAGCATAAGACTTCTGAAAGAGATGATGGAAAACGTTAGGGAAAAGCTGGATGAACTGGATGCTAAATAATTCCTTTTCGTGAGAAAGTCTAGAGGCTGTTAAACGGAGTGCTTTGCAGCACTCCGTTTAACAGCCTCATTTACCTAGAAATTCCATACCAGGATTTTTTTCTATTCTCCATCCGTCTTCATATAGTGATAAATACGCTTTATGAGTGTTGACGGGCTCTAGTTTTTTATTGATCAATATTGAAAAGGGAGTCAAATTCTTGTAGGTTGTGGTATACTCGGCAACTGCATTTTTATTATCATTCACCATTTTTAATCCTGTTACAGCGGTCAGTTCTACATCTGCAATTTTCACTTTTTGAATCTGTATCTTTTTATCTTTAGCAGATGTGGGAAGGAAGTATGGTTCTGCCTTATGCGTAAATTCAACAATCGGTTTTGTTCCCATTTCGCCCAGTTTTACAGTACGGTTAACCTTAACATATCCTTCTTTTTCAAGGCCTGCATCCAGTACATTTCTGCCGTATTTGGGGTCTCCAGCATAAAGGTCATAATCAAGAACTTTGGGGTATTTTAGCTCCAGGCGTATCAGTTCCAGCGCCTGCTCACGGGTTAATTCTTTCGAGGAACAACCGGCAATAAGCAAACAGATCAGGGGAATCAAAAGCTTTTTCATATTTGAAGATTGATATTGAAACTAAATTGATATTGCTGTTAAACAGAATTACAAAGAAAGGGTTTTGATCAGCTTATCGCAACCGTTGTCAAACTACAAATCATACTTAGCCTAAGGGGCCCCTAAGTAATCTCCTTGTCATCAGCCTGCAAATTTGCTCTTGTAAACTAAATACAAGACAATGATGGCACAATTCACCTGGCAACATTTTATCCTGTTTATCCTTTCGGCAGGATTGCTTTATTATCTGATCATTTTAATTCTTTTCTTTCGTAAGGATATACAGCTACGATTCATTCGGAAAATGGACGATCAACATATTGACCCTGGTGGCCGTTCTGCAGAGCGCTCTGTAATGGGCGCTGCCATGGAGCAAAAAGGTCAGCTTACTTCAACAGCTGAAGAACTTTATTTTGCTCCAGCGGATGAAGATAGGGAAGTTGATCAGCTGGAGGATGCTGAACAAGATGATGAACTTAGCAATGGTTTAGCGTCTGAATTGACAACCACAAGCCAGAAGCCGCTTCCCGCGACAGATGATTTGTTACTGGGCAATATTGCTGATTTACTTCAGGATCTGAAAACGTTGTTCAGCATGTCCGGTGAGGCCGTCAGGGAGGAATTCATATCCCTGTTCATGCTGCTCAGTTCTAAATATCAAAATGTGGCAAAAAGTCATCTGATTGAAGTGGTGAACCTGTTTATCCTGGATCAATCAAAAGCAAATCTATCCTTTACGCTTACCAGGGAGGATCTGGAACAATGCTGGTCTTCCTAACCACGCGCTTTTTAATTCAAAATATCTTCATGTTTAAACCCATAACGATGAAAAAGCTAAATCAATTTTTTTATGCAGGCCATGCTTCAAAAGTTAAATCCCTTTTAGCTGCTGCCTTTATATTTTTTGTAGAAAGCACTGCTTCCGCGCAGGATGGAGGTGATGGAAATGCTGGTATACAGGAAGCCACGACCAAAGTCAAGAGTTATTTTGATACCGGCACCAGTCTGATGTATGCTGTGGGTGCTGTTGTCGGCCTGATCGGAGCAGTAAAAGTGTACCAAAAATGGAGCGGAGGAGAGCCCGATACCAGTCAGGTAGCGGCCGCCTGGTTTGGCAGCTGTATCTTTTTGGTGGTGGTAGCTACCGTATTGAAAAGCTTCTTTGGCATATAGTCCCGGATCCTTCCCATGCGGAAGGATCCAATTTCGATCATTCTTTATTATTTTATTGTTATGAGTTCCGTTTATCAGATCAACAAAGGCATCAATAAAGCCATGGAATTCCAGGGACTGAAAGGGCAGTATATCGCATATCTGGCCGTAGGATTGGTGACTCTTCTTATCCTTTTTGCCCTGCTGTATATTGCTGGGGTCAATATGTATCTCTGTCTTTTTCTGGTGCTGGGATCCGGCGCCACTTTATTTATGACCGTTTTTCATCTCAGTCATACTTACGGGCAGTATGGTCTGATGAAGAAAAGGGCAAAAGGAAGGATCCCTGCTTTCCTGAAGTTCCGTTCCCGTCAAACATTTTTTAAACTCAGTAACCATGCAGAGCAGTAACGTTTTTTATTCAGCAGGCTCAGGCCGGAAAGGTATCCCCATCGAAAAGATGCTCCCTATTTCCAAATTAGAACATGATGCTATACTCAGTATGCAGGGAGACATTACTTTTGCTTATCAGGCTATATTACCCGAAATCTTTTCACTTTCAGATAAAGAATATGAAGAGTTTCACCAGATACTAATTAAGGCGATCAAGGTATTGCCTAAACATTCGATATTTCACAAACAGGATTTTTTCAGCGAGCGTTCATTTCAGCCAAAAGATCAGGGAAGGAAGTCTTTTCTTAATCAGTCAAGTGACCGCTTTTTTTTAGGGCGGAAATATCTGGATCACAGCTGTACGATCATGCTGACTAAACAACCTGCAGGAAGGCGGCTTTCAAGTTCTTCATTTTCCAATATACTGCGCTCCTCTATTGTACCCAGGCAGGGGATAGATCAAATCCTGTTAGATGATTTTTCAGACAAGGCCGGGCAATTTTGCCGCATTCTGACTGACAGCGGATTTGTTCAGCTGCGAAGACTCGGTAATGATGAGCTTAGCGGATCAAAAGAGAAAGCAGGGATATTGGAAAAATATTGTTTCCTGCAAGGGCAGGATGGTCTGCCTGTACTTCAGGATATTCATCTCAACCAAGAAATTCGGGTGGGGGACAAGAATTGCCTGCTTTACACATTGGCAGATGCAGAAGATCTTCCCGGATTTTGCGGATCAAGGGTCAATTACGATAAATACAGTACAGATAAGACTCGTTTTAGCACCGGATTTGCTTCTTCAATAGGGCTGTTACTGCCTTGCAATCATATCATGAACCAGTATATTTTTATTCAGGATGCGGCAAAAACAATGAAAACGCTGGAAAGTAAAAGATTGCGCCTGCAATCACTGTCGGCCTATTCCCGTGAAAATTCGATTGCAAGAGACGCCACACATGACTTTCTGAATGAAGCGATCTCTGGTCAGCGGCTTCCTGTTAAAGCCCATGTAAACCTGCTCGTGTGGACCGAAGATAAGGCCAGCTTGCCGGAATTGAAAACGCTCGTTAGCTCTGCGCTGGTACAGATGGATGCCAGTCCTAAACTGGAAACAGATGGGGCCGCGCAGATCTTCTGGTCCGGATTGCCCGGTAATGAAGCAGACTTTCCGATGAACGATACCTTCGATACTTTTTTGGAGCAGGCCACCTGTTTTCTTAACCTGGAATCTGGCTACCGTTCTTCCAAAAGTCCTTCAGCCTTTCGGCTGGGCGAGCGGCTTAACGGTAGACCGGTACAGGTAGATATCTCCGATGAACCCGTTAAACTAGGCCTAATCAGCAACCGCAATAAGTTTATCCTGGGACCTTCAGGTAGCGGGAAATCCTTTTTTACCAATCATATGGTGCGCAGTTACTACGAAATGGGTACTCATATTGTGCTGGTAGATGTTGGTCACAGTTACAAAGGACTTTGTGATCTTGTAGGTGGTTATTACTTTACTTATGAAGAAAAGAAGCCAATCTGCTTTAATCCCTTTTTCCTTTCGGAAGGAGATGTGCTGGATACAGAAAAGAAGGAAAGTATTAAAACATTGCTGCTGGCTCTATGGAAAAAAGATGATGAACTGTATAGCCGTTCGGAATACGTAGCCGTTTCGGATGCTGTAACGCTGTTTTTTGAGTTTCTGGCTTTAAATCCAGATGTATTTCCCTGCTTCAACTCCTTTTACGCCTTCGTTCGGGATGGCTATTCGGCCAGGCTGCTCGAGCGGCAAGTGAAGGAGAAAGAATTCGATTTGGCTAATTTCCTTTATGTACTAAACCCCTATTTTCAGGGAGGCGAGTTTGACTACCTGTTGAATTCCAGAGAGAACCTAAACCTGCTGAAAGAGCGTTTCATTGTCTTCGAGCTGGACAATGTGAAAGATCATCCAGTGCTCTTTCCGGTAGTGACCCTGATCATTATGGAAGTGTTTATTTCCAAAATGAGGAAGCTGAAAGGGGTACGCAAGATGATTCTAATCGAAGAAGCTTGGAAAGCGATAGCTAAAGAGGGTATGGCTCAGTATATTAAATATCTCTTTAAAACGGTGCGTAAGTTTTTCGGTGAGGCCATCGTTGTGACCCAGGAAGTAGAAGATATCATCAGCTCCCCGATAGTAAAACAGGCTATTATCAACAATAGTGATTGTAAGATACTGCTGGACCAGAGCAAATACCAAAACAAGTTTGAGCAAATCCAGGAGCTACTGGGGCTGACCGAAAAGGAAAAAGCACAAATTCTTTCCATTAACAAAGCCAACGACCCTAGGCTGAATTACCGGGAAGTATTCATCAGCCTGGGAGGACAGAAAAGTAAGGTATTCCGAACTGAAGTATCCACCGAAGAATATTTTGCCTATACCACCGAAGAAACGGAAAAAATAAAGGTCATGCGGTATGCCCTGGAACAGGGCAGTATGGAAAAGGGCATTGCCAGGCTTGCTGCTGAAATAAGGAAAGAAAAAGCAGGGCTTGCCGGATAACGAACTTATTAATTGAAACGAATATGAGACACTACAGAATTATCATGCCCATCAGTCTGATGCTCCTTCTGGTTTCTTTTCCCTCACAGGAGAGTAATGCCCAGATCGCTGTGCTGGAGGTGATCAAAGCCGGCGTTAAAAAAGTGATCAAGGCGGTTGATCTAAAGATCCAGCGGATGCAAAATGAAACAATCTGGCTGCAAAATGCCCAGAAAGTGCTGGAAAATCAGCTTTCAAAACTGAAACTACAAGAAATTGCCGGATGGTCTGAACGGCAAAAGGAATTGTATGGGAACTATTTCCAGGAACTCTGGAAAGTCAAAGCGGCCATTTCCTACTATCAGCGCATCAAAGAAATGACCTCCTTACAACTGGCACTTGTAAATGAATACAACAGGGCATGGAACCTCATTCGACAGGATGAACATTTTACCCTCAAAGAGTTGAATTATATGGAAGAAGTGTATTCCGGAATTCTGGATGCCAGTTTAAAAAATATGGATCAGATCATGTTGGTACTGAACGCCTTTAATACCAGTATGAATGATGCCCAGCGACTGAAGATTATCAATGCGGCTGCAGACGAAATTCAAACCAACTACACGGATTTGAAGCAGTTCAATAATCAAAATGTCATGTTGAGCTTACAGCGTTCAAAATCAACGGCCGAGATCAATTCAGTAAAAAGGCTTTATGGCATAAACTAGTTAAAACGATGAATAAGAAAATGTTTGTACTACTGCTTCTGTTTTCTGGGATTTCTCTGCATGGCTCAGCCCAAACCTGGGATGAATTTTTTAAACAAAAGAAAACACAAAAAAAATACCTGCTTGCCCAGATTGCCGCCTTAAATGTCTATACCGGCTATTTAAAAAAGGGATATGAAATAGCGGAAAGCGGATTGGGGTTGTTCGGGGCAATTACCGGAGATGAACAGGTATTACACAAAACGTTTTTTGCCTCTTTAAAAACGGTTAATCCGATGGTAGCCAATAGTATTTCTGCTGTAGAACTGCTAGGTTGGCAGGCGGGAATCATGCGGAATATGAATTCAGTAAGGAAGGTTACGAACCTGAAGCCTGCTGAACGGGAATATACCGAAAAGGTCAGGACTGATTTGCTCAGGGCATGTGATCAGGAACTGGAAGACTATCTGCTGCTCATCAGTACATCTAAGCTGGACTTGAGTGACGGCGAACGATTGGACCGTTTGCAGAAGACATACCTGTCTATTGCAGATAAATTTCGTTTCAGTAAAAGTTTTGCCAACGAAGTAGCACTCCTTTCCCAGCAAAGACAACACGGGCAAAGTGAGCTGCAAGGTACAGCTGCGCTTTATGGAATACCACTAAACACGAATGATTATGAGACCCAATAAAAACGTCCTTTTATTCCTTTTAGCATTACCCTGTTTTTGGGCTTCTCCCGTACGCTCACAATCTACCGAAGCCCAGCAGCTTCTGCTGAATTTTGAAAAGTTGACTCAGTTTAAAAATATACTTTCCGAAATGAAGTCCGGATATGCCATTTTAAGTAAGGGCTACAACGCCGTTCGCGACGTTTCTCAGGGAAACTTCAGTATGCATGAGGTGTTTCTGGATGGATTGCTGGCAGTAAATCCACAGGTGAAGAAATACAGGAGGGTAGCTGATATCATCTCGTATCAGGGCCGGATAGTATCCGAATATAAAAAGGCTTTTAAAGTCTTCCGTCTTTCGGGGAATTTTAGCAGCACCGAGTTGGACTATTTGTCCCGGGTGTACGACAAGCTGTTTGATCAGAGCATGAAAGGCCTGGATGAACTAGCTCTTATCCTGACAGCAGGAACGCTTCGGATGTCAGATGATGAGCGGCTGGAAGCCATTGACCGGATATTTAAGGACACCGAAGATAAATTGCAGTTTTTACGCCACTTCAATAACCAGGCAAAGATCATTTCTTTACAACGGGCCAAAGAAAAAGGGGATACCCGGACGCTACAGGACCTGTACCAAACAGAAATCACGAACTATTAATCAACAGGTATGAAAAAGTCATTTAAAATAATTCTTCTGTTTTCCCTATTCGGGCTTCTATTACCCCAGTTCGTAAAAGCAGAGGGCCTATCAGGCGAGATCCGGAGCATGCAGAGCGTGTTGGATCAGGTCTATACAGAGATGATTCCGCTTTGTTCCAGGCTGATCAGCGTCGGGCGCGGGATTGCCGGTTTTGCTGCGCTCTGGTATATCGCCTCGCGTGTATGGCGCAGCATGGCAACAGCTGAGGCCATTGATTTTTATCCCTTATTGCGTCCATTTGCTTTGGGATTGGCCATCCTGCTTTTTCCTTCTGTCCTGGCACTGATGAACGCTGTCCTTCAACCCACCGTGACGGCAACGGCGGCGATGGTCAAGGATTCCGATAAAGCGATCGCGGTATTATTAAAAAAGAAGGAAGAGGCCATTATGAAATCCGATGTCTGGGAAATGTATGCCGGTCAGGATGGAGAAGGTGACCGGGAAAAGTGGTATAAATACAGCCATCCGGATGATCAGGATGGAGAAGGAATGCTGGAGAGTATTGGAAATGATGTCAAGTTCGCCATGGCCAAAGCCTCTTATAGCTTCCGCAACTCCATCAAACAATGGATGTCCGAAGTGCTCCAGCTGGTCTATGCAGCGGCTGCGCTCTGTATTAATACCATCCGCACCTTTTATCTGATTGTGCTGGCAATTATGGGACCGCTTGTCCTTGGCTTCGCGGTCTTTGATGGCTTTCAGCATACGCTGACGGTCTGGATCGCCCGCTACGTCAACGTGTTTCTTTGGCTTCCGGTGGCCAATATATTCGGTAGCATTGCCGGGAAAATACAGGAAAATATGATCAAACTGGATTTATCGCAGATTGGTCAGTCCGGGGATACTTTTTTTAGTGCCACGGACACCGGATACCTGATCTTCCTCATTATTGGAACTGCAGGCTACTTCACCGTACCTAATGTAGCTGGGTACATCGTCCATGCCGGGGGAGGGAATGCCCTGTTGCAGAAAGTTAGCGCAATCATGGCTTATGGTGGAAATAAAACCATCTCTGCAGGACATTCGGTCATGAACGGAGCGGGTCAGATTATGAACAGCTTCAAGGGCCAGAATGGTCACTCAAGTCCTCCAGGAGCAGGCCAGTCAGGAGGAGGTTCAGGAAAATCCGGTTATATGCAGGATAAACTCAGAGGTAATTAAACAAGTCAATTCAACTAAGTCAGGTTTTATGTTTTCACATCTCAAAAATATCGACTCTGCTTTTAAGCACATCAAAGCTTTCAGCATCGTACTGTTGTTAGTCTGTATGACACTAAGTTTGTATGCTGTATTTAAGAGTTACCAAATGGTAGCTTCTGCTCAGCAACGCATCTATATCCTGGCCAACGGTAAAGCCATCGAAGCCTTTTCTGCCGATCGGAAAGACAATATACCGGTAGAGGCCAGGGATCATATCAGTATGTTTCATCAATGGTTTTTCTCATTGGATCCGGATGAAAAAGTGATCCTTTCCAACCTGACTAAAGCCTTGTATCTGGCTGATGGATCAGCAAAAGCCCAATACGATAATCTGAGGGAGAGCGGTTATTATGCAAGCCTTATTTCCGGGAACATCAGTCAGGAAATAACAGTGGACAGTATCCGCCTGGATATGGATCAATACCCGTTTTTTTTCACCTGTTATGCCACGCAGAAACTGATCCGTTCCAGCTCCCTGCTTTACCGTTCCTTAGTGACTCAGGGCTATTTGCGGCATATCTCCCGAAGCGACCATAATCCGCATGGCTTCCTGATTGAGCGCTGGTCAACTTTGGAAAATAAAGATTTACCAGACAGAAAAAGATAAAGGATGAAATTATTTAACCGGACTCAACAAACAAAGTATGCCATAGAACACGAGCGGCTTGCCGGTACTATTGCCAGCTTTATAATCAGGATTCAACAGCGGATAGCCTCATTTCTGAATGAGGGGATACTCCGGATACCTCCGTCGCTGCGTCTTATTCTATTACTGGCGACAGGTCTTGCTTTCGCTGCCTGTTGCCTTTATCTCCTGATCAAGGGATTCAAATAATTTAATCATATAAAAATGGAAACAACACATTCAGAACAATTTCTGCGGCAGCGTAAATTTTACCTCATGCTGCCCCTGCTGATTCTTCCTTTTCTCACGCTGGCTTTCTGGGCGTTAGGCGGGGGTAAGAACCCCGAAATCATGGGAAGCCAACAGTCCGTTAGTGGATTTAACCACGAACTGCCGCCTGCTCAGCTGGGAGACAAACAGCTCGATAAAATGTCCTTGTATGAACAGGCCAAAAAGGATTCGATGAAATCCAAGGTATCGGGAGGAGGAGTGCTCGGTCAGCTTAGCGCATTTTCTGAAACCAATGATGCCCTGGACAGCGAAATGCCCAGGGAGAAGGCGAGCCCGGCGTTAGCCACTCAGCCTGATGCACAGGAAAGCCGGATCCGGCTGAAGCTTCAACAGATCAATCAGGAAATTAGCAAAAGCCCTGAAACCGTTTCTTCTGATCAGGGAGTAAAGAAGGTTGCCGCTGCTGATCCTGACTTTACCCGCAACGTTGACCGGCTTGAATCACTCATGCAGAATATGGGCAAAGAGGATGGGCAGGATCCTGAAATGAAGCAGATCAATGACGTCATGGAAAAGATCCTGGATATTCAGCACCCTGAGCGGGTTCAGCAGCGGATCAGAGATAAGTCAGTCAAAAACGGCACCCAGGCTTTTCCTGTACAGGCTTTTTCTGAACAACCGGAAATTACATTGCTGGAAGCAAAAGAGGTACAGCCGGATAGTGCAGGGATTTATTCGGCCTCCTCTTTGGGCGTTTATTCCGGTTTTTATGGGTTGGAAGATGTAGCGTCAGCAGGTGTTGGTGCCGGATTGGCGGTAGAAGCCATGATTGCCGAAGATCAAAAGCTGACAACAGGGGCCAGCGTAAAAATTCAGTTGCTTACCGATATGTATGTGAAGGGAATACAGGTTCCTTCGGGTGGATTTCTTTACGGAATCTGCAGTCTCACTGGCGACAGGCTTATGATCAGCATTAGCAGCCTGCTTACCGGGACGACTATTCTGCCGGTTTCTCTTTCGGTATACGACCTGGACGGATTGCCCGGAATAGGGGTACCTGGCGTAATGGGTATGGATGCTGCAAAACAAGGAACAGAGCAGGCGATGCAAGGCCTGGAGTTGAGTGCTCTGGACCCTTCGCTCACCGCTCAGGTTGCAAATGCAGGTATTCAAACAGCGAAAGGGCTTTTTCGAAAAAAAATGAAGCAGGTCAAAGTGGATATCCGGGCCGGTTACCACGTATTGCTGGTGAATAATAACCAGCAACGATAACCTTAATGAAATAGGTATAATTTAAATCATTAAACAGTTTACTTATGAACCGATTCATCATCTTTTTTTCTGCCATGATTCTGGTCATGGAGTCTATGCAATCATGGGCACAGCGCATCCTGCCATTAGCCCTTACAACCGGAAGGACAACCACGCTCGTTTTTCCATACCCCATTAAAAGTGCAGACCGTGGATCTGCAGATGTTCTGGCGCAGATTGTACCGGAAGCATCGAATGTGCTGCGTGTTAAAGCGGCCAGGCAAAGCTTTAAACCAACAAACCTAACGGTTATTACCCGTGGTGGAGAACTTTATGAATTTGAGCTCAGCTATCAGGCTGAACCAACTCAAACGGTTTTCCTGCTTTCATCCGGGCAGGCGAAAACTCCCATGGTTACCTTAAAAGGGCCGCCATTAAATGATGCAGATCTAAGCAGTCTATCAAAAAAAGTGATCGGTGCAGATAAAAATATCAGCATAAAGGATAAATCAGGGCTAGTTACAGCGGTGCTTAATGGCATTTTTATATTCGAAAATACGCTTTTTTTTCGTTTAGAACTGAGCAACAGATCGCCTCTTAATTATGAGCCAGCCTCTGTCCGATTTTCCCTCTCGGACATTAGAAGAGGGAAGCGCACCGCAATCCAGCAGCGGGAACTTTCGCCGCTTTATATCTACCCAAATGACGGTAAAGTTGTTCAACCTGGAAGTAGTTGCGCATTTGTATTTGCTTTACCCCAATTTACGCTTGCAGAACAGAAAAAGCTAAATATTAGTTTGTTGGAAAAGGGCGGGGAACGTAACCTGTACATAAGCCTGCGCAATAAAGATATTCTGAAAGCCAGTACCTTTTCCCAATAACCGCATTGATCTGTAAAATATGAGAATACTTTCTGTAGATCTGCTGGATATGTATGTGCATCTGAACCGCCAGATTTCGCGGGGAAACAAATGGGCTGTTTATAACCAACTTCCGGTCTTCACCCTTCCCAGGGAAATTATGTGTTTCCCTTATTATGGACAGGCTCACAGGTATATTCAGCAGAATCAACGATTGTCCGTTTCCCTGCGCATGCTCAAACTGGCACCCCTGTTTCATACCGTTACGGCCGTACTGCTGCAGAAAAATACACCTCCTTTTATCGATACGCATCATTATTTACCCTTACCAAATCATCAAGTCATGAACACAAAAAATTTAGATTACCTGCAGGACAGCCTGAAATATCTGGGCTTTGACACCAAACTGAATGCAGACCTGGAAAAGAATATTAAAAAGCAGCAACCGGCCTTTCAATTGGATATCAGCCTTCCTCATTTTAAGGACCAGGCTGATTATAAACTGCATTTCAGAAAATCGGATCAATCGGATATGTACTTCCTGAACAAAATGGACGCCTCACTAAAAACAGGGAACCCGGACAAGGACAAATCGCAAACTTTTTACCTGGGCGGTGGAAATGGAGTAAGTGCCAAAGAGGCTTACAACATGCTCCATGGCCGTTCCGTAGAGAAGGAACTGGTGAATAAGGACGGTGATAAATATAAAGCCTGGCTGCAGCTGGACTTTGATAATAAGGATGACCGCAATAACCACAAGGTAAAACAGTTCCATCAGGGTTATGGCTTTGATCTGGAAAAGACGCTCAGCCGTTATGCCATTAAGGAACTCAGCGATCCGGAGAAGAAAGAAACCCTAATGAAATCGCTCCAACGAGGCAATCAGCAACAAATTACTGCAACGGTTAACGGTAAAGAATCCCGTCACTTTATTGAAGCAAGCCCCCAATTTAAGACTATCAATGTCTTTAACGAAAAAATGTCAGTTGTAAAAAGAGAAACAATAGGAAAGGAGGTCAGCCAGGAGGCCGAAAAAAAGCAGGGACAGAAGAATGATATCTCAGGTGATGATCCGGAGAAGAAGCAAGGCAAAAAGAGCAAAGTATCTTTGTAAGCTGCTGTAGAGTAGAGTGTAATAATAAAGAGCTGGTGAAATATCCGGCTCTTTTTGTATCCGGTATTTTGAGTAGCCGTTTGACACCCCCATGGGATCAGGAATGAATTAATTATTAATTATCTGCACCAAGTTCGGCACCGTCAGGACACGGTTCGCTTTGCCAAGGTAGTGTGCAATAAAATGGGTATCCGCAAGGGCGGAGCCTCCACATTTTAGTGCACCTCCACCTTGCCTTAGTCCCTCCTGAAGCCGGCCAGAGCGCCATAATTAATTTTTTAATCATTTAAAATCAAACGTTATGGAAAAGCTCAAAAATCAGCTCTCATTGTTCCAGGTATCAGAAATTGCTATCAGTTATACACCTAAATTCAAGGCATCTGAAAGACCAGCGATAGGCAGTTCAAAAGACGCCTACACTATATTTGTACAGAACTGGGATGCCGGAAAAATGGAATATATTGAAGAATTTAAAGTGCTATTTTTAAATCGCGCCAACAAAGTACTGGGTATTTTCAATGTATCCACTGGAGGTGTAGCCGGAACAGTAGCAGATCCTAAAGTAATCTTCGGAGCCGCGCTGAAAGCCAATGCAAGTTCGGTTATACTGGCGCATAATCATCCTTCAGGTAGTTTTAGACCAAGCCAGGCGGATCTGAATCTAACAAGAAAGCTGATACAGGCTGCAGGATTCTTAGATATGTCCGTACTTGATCATTTGATTATTACCAGTGAAGGATTTATATCATTTGCTGATGAAGGGCTGCTGTAAGGCCCTTTTTTTATGTTTTTCACTTTTTTGGGTTAGTATACTAATCACAATACTGACTTCCATATTTTAAAGATAAAATTTAGTAAAATTTCACTATAGAAAAACAGAGATGGTTTGGTAAGGGGAATGAGGAAAAATGCTGCATGAATAGAACCTGATCTTTATGGGGAATGACGACAGGTATGTAACTGAAGATGTTAAACCTAAAACTAATAAGTATGCACCCAGATTTATATCAGTTGTTTGGAGAAATCAAAAGCGCTGCATGAAGATTTTACAAGATCTTATATCCATATGAGGAAATATACAAATTATAACGGTAGAGATTAAAAAAGTTTAAATAGACTAAGATTTCGATAATTAGCCTATAAAAACGGCTAATTATTTTAGTGAATTTTGTCTTACAAACCATTAATACTAAGAAAAGTGTCTAATAAGTCCATGCCAGCTAAAAATAAATTTTGTGATTATCATCGCTTATAAGGCATTCAACTGGGATTGTGAATAACTTTCCTACTGTGTGTATAAATGTAACACACATTCCACATGTTTATATGTAAATTTGTTTTTTAATTATATAAAAACGCAAAAAAATAAGATGAAGTCCGAATTGTGTTCTAGCACAATACAGATTTTATCTTTAGAGACTTGCAATCTCAACTCAGGTTACAATACCTGAAAGTACTGTTATTCCTTAAATTAACGTGTGTATTTGGAACTGCAAAGTAATCGTTAATTTTTTAATTAAACAAGGGAAATATGATTTAATTTAACGCCTTTATTGGGGTGTTTATTAAGCTTTGTTGAGTGAAAGCCACAGTCAAATAAATTGTCGGGATGTATACCGTTAGCATCAGAATTTTAGGTATTTATCTACTCTTATGGAGTAAAACAATTTATTTAATGATAGAAAAAAAAACATTTAAAGAACAGTTTGGTATACCGATGGAACAATCGGTTGAGTTTATTGATATCCCACTTATTAGTGATTTAAAAGCATTTATTGATCCTTTTTTAATTGCCAACAATCGAAATGATAAGCGTGTGGATGAAATTTATAATCAGTTAAAAGCCTTTTTTGTAAAGTTAAATCATGATTTTATTGTCCCTGATCAAAGGCATGAGGGACTTGAATTTCTTGATCATCTGCATGAGCCAAACCAATATCATTTAGGGTATTCAGGTAAAAATACAGGGGCAGGTATTTCGGCTACCAGAGCAGAGACAATTTTTGATGCTTTGAGAAATAACAGGTTTGCAAGGGCTGATGAACTAACTATAACCAATGAAGCGCACAATGTGCTTTTACTTGTGACCGGTATAGGCCAGGATATAATGTCTGATACAATTGCAAACGTTTGTAAGAACGTTTTTGCGGAGTTCACAAAGGAACAATGTCTTATACATGGCATTCCTACATCAGCATTCAATAACCAATATTTCGACTTTAAAAGTGGTTCATGGGAAAAGGCAACATTTGAATTACCAAGTTATAAAGGTAAATCAATAATACTTTTGCCTGCTAAACTGATCTCTTCTCCTAGAAGCTATGCAAATCATTATAACTACTTTATTGCAAGTAATTATATTTCTAAAGATATTCTAAGTGGAAAGATTTTGAATCCCCTCAACAAGACTTTAGTTAGATTACTCAATGACGGGACACAAGTAGCAATTGTGAAGAATATTTATAAAGAGTATCACAAACCGAAAGCTGACTTGACCGACTTTGTGAAGACTTATAGCAACTCACTAAATGAGTTCTTCGATCATGCAAAAGACCACTATCGAGGTATTGAGTTTATACACTTAAATTAAATTAAACTGATTCAAGAGCCTGTATCATAGATAATGAACACAGGCTCTTTTCTTTAAATATAAATATGTAAGGTAGAAAAGTATAATTGTCTTGGTACGACTTGCTTGAAACCTTAAGATCAGCTCTTGCATTCTTAGGCTGGGACTTTGCTATAGCTTAAGACTTTTCGATTAGCATTATGATTGCCGTTTTTAGCCGCAACAGTATTGGAATTCTCTTGTATGCCTTTCATACATTAGCTGGTATTATACATCAGCAACTGCAATTAGAGATTAGATAATGCTGGTTATTTCAATATCTATTCATCCAGAACGCTTGCACTCGTCATCCCGAAATACCAGCATCAAAAAGACATAGACCAAAGTCAACCGATACCTTTTTTTAAAATGGAATCTTTAACTAGAATCTATTTCCCCATTATTTAAATGTTTTATGCAGACAAGTTTGTACAACGAGTATAAAGAATCTGCATCTGCTTGATAAGGTGCAATGAATCATATGTGGAATAAATAGAAATTCGGCAATAGAACTTATTTAGTCAACAGTACATTTCAGGCAAAGAATTGCAGTAAACTAAGCGGTACCTGTCATCATAAATTATGGTATAAATCCAAATCTCTCTTTCTTTATTTTTATGTCCAATGATGGGTTAAGTATAGGTAAGTAAATAGTAAATAGTTTGAGTCTTAGTAACTTAATTAATATGACTTTAAAAACTCAAAGCCGTTATTACTCGCAATGGTAACCATCGGTTGAAACTGCTCCCGGAATTTTTGATAATTGAGATGCTCCTTTTCTAATGAAGGGAATATGGTCAGGTAGTCTTGGAGGAACTTATTTTTTGGTGCTTTCAGCTGAATAATTTCTACGGCGTTTTGCTGCAATAGATAAAATGGCTCAAAGTATTTGTCAAGAACAGGAAGCTTATCACTTTTAGAACTATTAAAAGAAGGGTCAGCAGGTATCAGATTCCAAATCAGGTCATGAGAAACAAAGGCATATGGAATGAAATGCTCGACAGCATACTGACCAACAACTAATCTTTTGTTTGTATAAATGCAATCGACACCATCCATTTCACTTATGACAATATTCCAAAATTTACGCTGTTCGTTCAAATTCTTACGAATAGGAGATTTTATCAGTTTATTGGGGATATCAGGGACGCTTGGATTTTTTGTTTGCAGATAGATAGCCAGGTTCCAATAACAAAAGTCTTTCAGCATTCTTGCATTTGTTTTCAGATAGTCTACCCAAACTGGGTTGATCTCGATATGGTTTTTGAACAAAGCATACAGGCAATTATTGGTGTAAGCTTGCGAGTACTGGAGGGATAGATTTGCATTGTCTGCCTTGAACCATGGACTTAGAAACCGGTGGGGAACCTCAGAATTAAAATAACGTAGTTCTTTGATAGTGCTTCTGTTTTTTGTATTGGAGAGCCTTTTAATGATACTTCCTGAGTCAGCATCTATGGTTAGATCCTCTTCATTTTTTATTTTTTCGATTGCCTGCTGCAGCTTATCCTGTTTACCAAAGCTAACATGAAAATAATTGACCGTATACCAGGAATGTGAGATCATTTCGGCAAAAAGATGATTCTTATCAATGGAAGTCTCTCCTAATTCCACGCGTTCCAAAATGGACAAAAACCAATAAAATTTATAAGTAGCCGATGTGTTATTGAAACAAGCCGCTAATAAATTAACGGGTAAATTTTCCTGATAGGGTAAGTTCACAAGTACTGAATTAATCTAAAGTTTATTTAATAATTTTTATTTGTGCTGATTCTGTCACAATAATTTCTGGTTTACCCCTGTAATCAATCACCTTTCCTATGATTTGGATTGTCTTCCCCTTTAATGTAACTTCAGGCTGTCCGAATTGAACTCTGTCTTCGCTTTGAATCATAACTGTTAAATCCTGATTAGGGTTATCTCCTCCTATATTTAGCAAGGTCATCTGATTGCTTTGAATAAACCGGCCACTATATACCTTACCAACTGTCAATATGGTCTGCCCATAATGAAGGGCAAGGTCCTTAGAAGGCACAGTTATTGTTTCGGTGTTTATCGGAATACCTTTCTTAAAAGCTGGTGTGAAGGATTTAAATAGCGTATTTAAGGTGCCCGCTAAGCGTATTCCACCCATCTCAATACGTTTTTGAACAAGCTTTATGTTTTCCTGATAATAGCGATCATCTGGCTTGTTGTTTTTTTCAGCATCTTTATATAGGCTGGCTGTTATAAGATAACTTTCAAACATCCATTTCATTGGCGAATCACTCTGCCATTGGCTAATTTCACTGGGAGAAGTCTTATCATAGGTAATTGCCATCTGGGTAAAGTTCATTCCTTGTTTATTGATCAGACCGCTGTCCCATAATTTATGCAGATTGGTACCCTTACCGTCAAATTGCAATTGTATGGAGTTTCCACCCTTGTCTTCTGACCGGCTAATATGCATGGGCTGGTGCATATCACCAACAAAATGGATGATAAATTTCAATGCATCCGTCTTTTGCTCAGGAGTGGAGGTATTGCTTGTAAGTTCTGCTTCGAACTTTATCAAGGCCCCATAGATGTTATTAGCTCCCTGTTCTTTAACTGTTTTACTAAACTGTTCGTAGCTTAAACCAAGTGGAACATTTAAATAATGCCATGCAGCTGTATTTTTGTAATCAGTATCGTTACGTAACTGGTCGGCCCAAGGAGCCACCTCCGTCATGTTTTCGTCTCCCAGTAAAACTTTAATAGCGTCTTTTGCTTTGGGAGTCAAATGGTTTTCCGCAATTTTTGCAATAGTTTTGTGTCCAGCAGCGCCCCATGAGATTAAAGTGATCGCTATAATAAACATAAAAGCAACGGCAAAATATTTTTTCATAATGGTGATTTTAAATTAAACAATGATCTCTTTATCCGTAAAAGCAGTGACACACCATCCTTTTTACTAAAATATAAAGAGATTCTTCATGGATCTTATAAGCGATAAATCTGGACAAAATAATTGGTATCCTTTCTATCTTTCTTACATCCATGCTTTGATAAATAAGAATTGACGCTGGATTTTCTCCATGATCGGAGGATACCGGATTTTGAACACTGACAGGCTTAGGCTTGTTTATCCATATTGATATAATTTGTAACTTTGTAACTTGATAAATGCGATCATTTACCTGAACTAAAACGTTACGCTTCCATTATGACTATAATACACCCGCTTGAAAGTCTTCTTTACGATCTTTTTCCTGACACCTTTGGTGATGACCAAAAGTTGAAAGATGCGGCTCAACGCTATTATTCAGTAGGACCGTACAACCCCAAAGTGACAATTTTAAACGGCAATCTTGTAGTTGAAATTGATGATGATACCATAATTCAGCAAAAAGGCCGGTATGATAAACTAACTGCCCTTTGTGAACGTGGACATTTTACCCAGGCTAAGCGAGACGTGACTGAACTGATTAAGGACTCTCCTCAAATATCTGAATATCATCGGATTTTGGGTCAGATCTTATCTGAAGAAGGTGACCAGGAAGGTGCAATAGATGCCTTGATCGATGCGCTTCGATGGAATCCGAAAAATGAATGGGGCCTGTTAATGATGGGTAATATTTTTGCCAAGTACAAAAAAGATCTTGAAACAGCACTTAAATATTATGAAGAAGTGCTGAGAATTAAACCTGACGATCATATTACGCTAAATAATATCGGTGCAAACCTTTTGCAAAACGGACAGGCCAAAGAAGCGGCTAATTATTTCGAACGAGCCATCAAAATAAACGGCGATTATCCAAATACTCAGTACGCCTTAGCATTAACTGCAGATATGCAGGGAAACTACAAAATCGCTTTCGAACGCTCTCTGATTGCTATAGAAAAGAATAATAAGAGAGATGGGCTTTATAGTAATAGCCTGCACCTTGCTATTGATGCCGGAACTCAACTGACAAAAGATATTGATGCGAAAGAAATCGTAGATAAGTATGCAAAGGAACTATATGGAAAATATGGAAAACCCATTGAAATCATTGAGGACAATGACATTCCGACGGCAGCCAAATTAGAAATTGCAGAAAACCATAAGCGCAATTATCATCTGGTAAAATTCAAATCTACCTATCCTGCAGTCGAACACCTGATGATGCATGAACTGATCCACTTGGAATTAGCTGAAGATGCAAGGGCTGAAGATGTCAATATGCTATACATTACAAAGCAGCATCATAAAAATAGTTTTTTCTTTGCCCTGGAAAAAGAAGCTATTCGTTTGAAAAAACAAGGAATTTCAGAAACAAATATTGCTTCGTTTTTAACCGCATTATTTGAAGGTATTAACCGGCAGAATTTTAACGCGCCGATTGATCTTTTTATCGAAGATATCATTTATAACCGGTATCCAAATTTGCGGCCTTTCCAATTTCTTTCCTTGCTGGCATTGATTCAGGAAGGTATTGAAGCGACAACTAAGTCCGAGATTGTCAAAAATATGCATCCAGGCATTTTGTCCAAGTCTAAGATTTTCAATCTTATTAATGCGCTTCACTTTAAAAACCTGTATAAGGTGGACTTAATAGCTGACCATAAGCCCACAAAGTTGGAGGAAGACCAGGCTAAAAAGATGTATGAAGAATATTTGGAATACCGTAAAGATAAAGCTCCAGGAGAAGAATATGAAATTGTCCAACACTGGGGAAATGACCTTCATCTGGATAAATATTTTGAATTGATTCCAGAAGCAGAACATCGATCCAGGACGATAGAAAACGTGCTGGAAGATATTGAAAATGATCCATTCCAAATAAATGAGACGGATCCTGCAGAAGAACGGAAGATGAAACAATTTATCCAGTCTCATTCAACCGGTGAAGTAAATATGGCAGTAT
>NZ_AQPN01000019.1 GCF_000403135.1 Arcticibacter svalbardensis MN12-7 | reverse complement strand
AGATATTAAGCTCAATGTATGTTGAAAGTTCAAGGATTTACTCTATAATTAAAAGACCGTCTGGATTTTCGTCTGGATCTATAAAATAGCTTGCATTGAGAACTCTAACGGGAGGATGTTCATATCGAATATTTGTCAAAGATTTGAATTCTGTTGTTTCTTCTTCTTTTTTATTAGGTAACTTTTCACATCCGATCAATACAACAGTTGGCTCACCTTCAACAAAACGGCTATCTGTTTTAATTTGTGATCCTAGCATGATAACCAGATATTCCGGTGTTTTAGCATCAGTAAATAGTTTCAAGATGTTATCCCGGCTAAAGATGAAACCATTATAGCCATTTTTGTAAAATTTCTTTAATTTCTTGATTTCGTCATCATCATCAGGCAATTCAGCTTCAATTTCACCCTTTGGAAAGGCTCTGTTCTTGACACATTTTAAAACTTCGGTATATTGGGCTCTGCATTTTTCAGCATCTGGTTGACTAATCCACTGTCCGTATTCTACTTCTTCTTCTGTTCCAGGCATAGGTGTTAAATTTAGGTTTAATGTGTATATCTAAGGCGCAAGATAGACCATATTTGACTCCATAAAAATAGCTAGTTGTAGCTATTTTTCATGCCGGAATAATTTTTAAAGGCGGTAAAAAATACATAAGTGCTGAAATATAATGCAGTCATTTATTGCCTTTTTTAAAGTTTGGAAGTATACAGATACTGTTTTAAAAAATTATATACCCTGGTAATGTGAACTGTTGCTCGATCCACAGAATGATCCTGCAGCGAGGGAATCATTGATGGCAATAATATCCTGGTTGATTGCAGGTGATATGGCTTTTCGATTATGGGTATAATTGAGCCCGATGACACGATAACCTTGTGATAGTAACCAGGCCAAATCTGTGGTATTGCGGTTTCTCCCTATTTTATTAAAACCCAACTTCTCCAGATAAACAACAGTTAGGTAATTGCCTGCAAAATCCTTCATGGGGAATTTCGCTTCAGTTCATTTATAAACGATGTTATGCCCTGTTACTTTGCTGGCCCAATTGCCTGTTGAAGCCATGGAAGCAGAAGATATGGACAGCAGGAGCAAGCCTATTCGCATGGATGACAAAGGTAAAGCGACTGCTTTTGAAACCCAAAACCGATTGTTAGAATTCAGCATTAAAATGAATGAGTAATTTTGATAATCAGCTACAAATTAGCTATTACTAATCGTATTACTGCTTAAACAGATTTTGTGTGTAATCCAGCAATGCGGTGCCTCCTTGTTGTCCATGGCCTGGAATTACTATTTTTGTATGGGGATATTTTTCTTTCAGCTTCAATACGGTTGCCGACCAGACATTTGTATTGGCATCATTCAAGTTACCCTTGCTTGCACCTATTTCTTTGATGAGGCATCCTCCAAACATAACATTTTCTTTAGGGAAATAGCCAATCACATTATCTTTAGTATGGCCTTCTCCCAAATAGGCAATTATTACTTTCTCATTCCCCACTTTAAGTTCCATGTGTTTGTCGAATCCGTTTTGAGGAATACTGAAATGATGTGCTTTGGCTAGCGTTATCGTTAAATTGTTGGCATAAGAGGGAATGTTGTGTTTTTGGAACTCCTCTAAACCACCCAGGCAATCTTCGTGAAAATGTGTAGGCACAATAGCTTTAATTTTGCAGTGGAGTGTGTTTTGTACCCAATTGATTAACTCTAGGGAGGTTTGGTTGTCTGCTGGGGTATCGAATATTACAGCCTCTTGCTGATTAAAAACAATCATCCCATTACACGAAACTTTGCCAAAGCTTTTTGTATCCATATAAGAGATGTGTTGATATACATGGTCTGCTATTTTTTCAATTGCCAAAGTATTAGATTTATACTTTTTTTGCTTTTCTGTTGGTTTTATCGTATTACATCCGAATAAAAAGAAGCCAATAAGTACGATTTTTAAGGACTTTGTCATGTTAATATTTTTAATCTGCATAACGATTATCTTTACCTGTTAACAATTAATAGCTAATGTTTATTGTTTTTCCTGCATTAATATATAAAAATTTATAGGCTTATATCAGGATAAAATGCTATTCAGCTATGTGAATGGATTTAAATAATAATACCTGTATATAATGATATCAAAATTAAACCTTATTTAAATGCTTTGATGGCCGATCTGAAAAAGACCATCGATCTGTTTGACTGTGACCGCATTTTACGGGTAAATTCCAAAGTGAACAAAAATGAGGAGATTATCAGGGTGTTGCCTACTGCAAATGGAGAAAGCAACATCGATAACCTGAAGTAGGCAGTGAACTAATATCACGGAGGTACAGGCCCTTATATGGTGGCCGAATTTTATCCCGGATAGTTAGACCATTGGGGCGAGCCTTTTAATAAAATTCCGGCGGAAGATATTGCCAGACAAACCGTAGTCTTTCTGAAGAACGGTGTAAGTTTTAACTTTTATATGGCCCATGGGGGAACAAACTTCGGTTTTACTTCCGGTGCTAATTACAATGAGGAACATGAAGAACCTGTTCGGTTAGCGGACCCCTAAATTAAAAGAAATAAGTCAGGAGAGATTGAAATATCCTCTACTTCTCCAGTTAGCGCGATCCAGTATACGGTCAATGGTGGGAAATGCTGACTTACCAAAGTCCTTTTCCTTTACCTGAAGGTGGTACTATTAGAGCTAACGTAATAAATGGGAACATATCAGGTGAACAGCAAATTAAAGAATTTGGATTAGCTAAAGATAAATGGAAGGTACTGTCTCCTGTTGGGGACTATAATCTGTTAGTCATTGATGATCAAAATCAAACGGTAGCCGAAGCAGGTTCTGTAAATGGTGCCTCTCCGGAATGGGTCATTGACTTAGCCAGTATAGTTACGTTCAGATCCTTTCCTTTTTTCCCGCCACAGGATAATATGCTCGATGGCATTGTTGACCAATACGCATTTTATGTGAGTGATGATAACAAAAATTGGAAGCTGGTATCAAAAGGAACCTTTGCCAATATTGCCGCAAACCGTATTAAACAGCGGGTGCAGCTGCCTCTGCTGTCAGTGGACGTTATATTAAATTTTTAGCACTACATGTCCTTGCTGGTACTAAGGCAAGAATTGCGGAAATAGGAATTATTAAATAAATCATTTTCAATACAAGTAGTACTACCTCTGGAGTTGTTCGACTGTCTGTTGAGCTTAAAAGATAATTTGTGCTGATATTATTAAAAAATAAAATATGTTTAAAAGAACATTCATCCTTATTCTTCTATATGCTTTTACTTGCAGTAGTTACGCTCAGATCTCTATAATTCCTAAACCTTCAAGCATGATTTCACCAGCGAATGGTGGAACGGTAAGGGTAGATGCATCCACTCAAATCAGCGTTCAAAGTCCCGCACTTCAAAATTCAGCTGATTTCCTTAATGACTACTTAGTGCAATTTTACGGCTTTATGTTGAAGAGTAAAATGTCAGTTAGTAATCAGGCGGTGGTTTATTTAAGTATTAAAAATGAGGCAAGTAAATCCAGTGGATCTTATTCCTTAGTAGTTAATAAGAACGGAATAAATATACTGGGGAATGATGCTACAGGTGTGTTTTATGGCGTGCAATCACTAATTCAATTGCTGCCGGTTGTTAAAGAAGCTGTTCTCTCCATACCTTATGTGACAATAAATGATGCTCCTCATTTTGCTTACAGAGGGATGCATCTGGATGTGACACGCCATTTTTTTCCTGTTGCCTTCGTAAAGAAATACATTGATTTTCTGGCTCTTCATAAGATGAACTATTTTCACTGGCATTTAACTGATGACCAGGGATGGAGGATAGAGATCAAAAAATATCCCCGATTAACTCAGATTGGTGGGTATCGCAATGGAACTATTATAGGTCATTTTCCTGGTACAGGAAATGATAACAAACATTATGGTGGCTTTTATACCCAGGAACAGATTAAGGAAGTAGTAGCATATGCGACTAAAAGATATATTACGGTTGTTCCCGAAATTGAGATGCCCGGACATGCTTCAGCAGCCATTGCTGCATATCCTGAATTGAGCTGTTTTCCTGAAGAATCTACTAAAGCACCTGAAAAGACAGTTTGGTCAGGTCCTGCTACAGGCAAACAGGTACAACAAACCTGGGGGGTATTTGAAGATGTATTCGCACCCACTGAAAACACATTTACCTTTTTGCAGGATGTGCTCGATGAAGTCATTTCTCTTTTTCCATCCCAATACATTCATATTGGCGGTGACGAATCGCCTAAACATAATTGGAAGCGTTCTGCTTTTTGTCAGCAACTAATTAAAGAAAAAGGGTTAAAAGATGAACATGGTCTGCAGAGCTATTTTGTTCAGCGCATGGAAAAATATGTAAACAGTAAAGGCAGAACCATTATTGGTTGGGATGAAATACTGGAAGGTGGATTGGCACCTAATGCGATTGTGATGAGCTGGAGAGGAGAAGAAGGCGGTATTGCTGCTGCAAAATTGAAACATCAGGTAATTATGACGCCAGGAAGTCATGTTTATTTTGATCATTCGCAAGTTAAACCGGATGACTCTTTAACTATTGGCGGATATACTACTGTACGGAAAGTGTATTCTTATGAGCCTATACCCAAAGAACTTAGTGCCGAAGAAGGTAAATATGTATTAGGTGCCCAGGCAAATCTATGGACCGAGTATCTGCCTTATACTACTACTATTGAATACCAGATCTTTCCCCGGATCAGTGCTTTAAGTGAGGTATTATGGAGTTCTAAAGAATCCAGACAGTGGGAAGAGTTTGAACCCCGCTTAAGGAATCAAATGAAACGGTATGATTTATGGAAAGTGCATTACGGAGCAATTGATGCTGGTATGTAATATTGATATGGAGAAAATAGCTATAAATGTTAGGTATTATTATGATTGAAATATATAAAAAGAGTTCTGCCATCAGATGGATCACATTTGTGATCTGTTTTATTCCTTACCTGTTATCCGCTCAACAAGTTTATAATTTCACAAAGGGGTTAGGTAGTTGCCACTGCTGATCAGGCTGCTGCTCTTTCTATAAATGCGGGATTAGATGTCGATCTGAGTGGATATGGATACGGAAAGGCATTAATAAATGCTGTAAATAAAGGAATTGTTGATGCGGGTGCACTGGATTCTGCTGTTGCACATGTATTGAGACTTAAATTTATGATGGGATTGTTTGAACATCCTTACGTTGATCCTATAAGAGCTAAAATGGAAGTAGGAAGTGCAAAGAATAAAGAATTAGCAAGAAGATTGGCTCAGCAATCTATCATTTTATTGAAAAATGAAAATAACCTGCTCCCATTAAATAAAAGCATTAAAAGTATAGCTGTTATTGGTCCCAATGCAGATAATATATACAATCAACTAGGTGATTATACTGCTCCGCAAGATCAGGAGAACGTGGTAACAGTATTAAAAGGAATTAAGTCAAAATTAGGTGCTGCATCAAAAGTTACATATGTAAAAGGCTGTGCCATACGGGATACCGGATTTAATGAAATAGCAGAAGCTGTAAATGCGGCTCGTCATGCTGAGGTAGCAGTGGTGGTATTAGGTGGATCTAGTGCCCGGGACTTCAATACGGAATATCTGAATACGGGTGCTGCAAATGCAGCTGCAGGTGCAAGTGCGGTAAGTGATATGGAAAGTGGGGAAGGCTATGATCGATCAACCCTAGACCTGATGGGGAAACAGCTGGAGATGCTCCAGGCTATTGTTAAAACTGGAACTCCGGTTGTCTTGGTTTTAATTGAAGGACGTCCATTGAACTTAAACTGGCCGTCAGAAAATGTTCCTGCTATTATAAATGCCTGGTATCCGGGACAGGAGGGTGGTGATGCCATTGCAGATGTTCTTTTTGGCGATTATAATCCAGCTGGACGTTTGCCTATATCTATTCCTCGGTCAGTAGGTCAACTTCCTGTATATTATAATGTTAAAAAACCGTTATCGCATGATTATGTGGAAATAGGTGCTGATCCCTTGTACAAATTTGGATATGGGTTAAGTTATTCTAAGTTCGAATATAGTAATCTGGTTATTATGAAGAATTCGGCAAACGACAGCTCGTTAGTGTCTGTTCGATTTGACGTAAAAAATAAGAGTCAACGTAAAGGTGACGAAGTGATTCAACTATATGTAACGGACAAAGTAAGTTCAATGGTGAGTCCCGTTAAACAGCTTAAGAAATTTAAGCGAGTTAGTTTTAATGCTGGGGAGCAAAAAACGATTGAATTAAATCTGAATAAAAAGGATTTGGCAATTTTAAATTTGAATATGGAATGGGTAGTGGAATCAGGTGAGTTCAGTGTAATTGTTGGAGCATCTTCCAGCGATATTCGTCTTAATGGAAAGGTTAGTATTGAATAGATGCTCTTTAATCTTTTAATGCAATTTCTTACCTTGCTTTACAATCCGTCAATATGATATACCTTTGCCTTTGTTCGAGTTTATTAAATCAAAATTAATGATGTATTTTTTCGGTGATTAGACCTTTACCTTTTTCCAATTCCCTTTTTTGAAAAGTATATAACCAGTAGTTGTAATTGCAATTTCGGAAATTGGAATAGCTATGAATACGCCTTTAGGTCCCAATCCCAGATATTTTGATAAAAAATAAGCCAGTGGAATCTGAAATAACCAAAAGCAGAACAAATTGATCCAGGTTGGCGTCCAGGTGTCACCTGCACCATTGAAGGTATTAACCAATACCATCCCGATTCCATATAATACATAACCTGAACTCAGGATATAAATGGCTTGTTTAGCGACAATTTTCACCTGCTCATCATTCGTAAAGAACGACACAAAGACCCCGGCTGCCGCAAAGGATATGACCGTTATGAAAAGCATATACATAAAGTTGTATTTTGCGGTTTGAATAACAGCTTGTTCTGCTCTGTCCGGCTTACCGGCACCTAAGTTTTGACCAACCAAAGTAGCTGCGGCACCACTTAAGCCCCATGCAGGAAGCATGAAAAACATCATTAAACGCAGGGCAGTTTGATAACCCGCAGAACCGTGATCGCCACCAGTATTTGCTACCAGTTTGGCCAGGAAGATCCAGCTACAGGAAGCAATTACAAATTGAAGCACAGCAGGAGCCGCTATTTTAGTTAGTGCTATCATTTCTTGAAAATGTGGCTTAATATAACTCAGGTGTACTTTTATCGTGTTTTTGCCATTTAATAAATGATAAAGCTGATAACATACACCAGTTCCCCTTCCAATCGTGGTGGCAATAGCAGCACCGGTTAAACCAAATGCAGGAACTGGTCCTAGTCCATTGATAAATATGGGGCACAATATAATATTAGCTATGTTGGCTACCCAAAGACTTTTCATTGCAATTGCTGCATTTCCAGCACCACGAAATATTCCATTAATTAAAAAAAGCAGCATGATGAAAGAGCTGCTTCCCATCATGATTTGAGTGAATGTTTTACCATGTTCTGCCGATTCGGCTGAAGCTCCCATCAACAGTAAAATATCTTCAGCATAGGAAAACCCTAAAGAACTGATCACTACATTAAGACCCAAGGCAATTATTATAGCTTGAACCCCTGCCTTTGCTGCTGCTTCCGGGTTTTTCTCTCCAATGCGCCTTGCTACTACTGCTGTTGCAGCCATACTGAAACCGATGGCTAATGAATAAATTACGGTTAAAACAGATTCGGTTAAACCCACTGTTTGGATAGCAAAACTGCTATGTTCCAGATGTCCTACAAAATACAGATCAACTAAAGCAAAGACAGATTCCATAGCCATTTCAAGCATCATGGGGATGGCTAATAATAGCACAGTAGTTTTAAGGCTACCTGTCGTCAGGTCAATTTCTTCGCCTCTGATGGAGCGCTTTATGATGGAAATAAATTTGGATAGATTAGTTTCCCCTGGTAATTTAACTAACGACATATAGTAAAGATGGCTGATTGATTAGCTAATATACCGGTTATAGTTAACTATATGGTGGCGACTGAGGTCAAAATTAAGGGGCATTTCAGACAATAGCAGTAGGGATTTATTTATTTCTATCAAATTAAAATCAGGGTTTATAATATGCTTGTTGTAAAACAGTTAAAAGCTCAGCTTCATTAAAAAAGAGGGTTGCTTCTATATAATCATATATAGTATAAAAGCTGCTTATGTGACAACATAAAATTACATGATCTGTGAATAGACTTTTATGGTACGTTGCTTACATAAAGGAAGAGTTTCTGCGTCTTTATTACATACACGAGTTAAGGTATGCCGGTTAAGCACACGTAAATGGGAGTTGTGGATCTAATGGTACCACCTGAATGATTTATAAATTGTGCTTGTATTAATCCTGCTTTTATACCACATATTGCTTGAAGGACTTATATACTTGTTTATTATCAAAAAACTGCTCTATTTTAGTTTGGTAATAAAGATCCTTCGATTGGTATGGATTGTTCAGAAGTTGCAGCGTTTTGCTTTTTAATTAGCAACCATGCGAAAATAACACCGAGGAAGGCCATGATTGCCCCAACGATTGCAGGAGAGGTATACCCCAGACCTGCGGCTATTGGTAATCCACCGAAAAAAGCACCTAATGCATTGCCTATATTAAATGCTGCTTGTGTGACCGAAGCACCAAGCATCTCCGCATCTTTAGCAGTGCTGATCATTAATATTTGAATTGGAGCAGCTATAGCCATAGAAAGGGCTCCAATAATAAAGGTTAATAACAGGGAAAGAATCTGGTTTTCTGATATGAAGAAAGTAATAATCAATGAAATAGTCATGGCAGTTAATAAAGCAACACAAGCTTTAACCGGATTGATTTTATCAGCCAGTTTACCTCCAATAATATTTCCAACTACCATTCCTGCACCTGCTAATATTAAAATATAAGGTACTTGATTGGCGCCAAAAAGGGACACTTCAGTCATCAGCGGTGCGATATAACTAATCCAGGCAAAAAGACCTCCTGTACCTATGGCCGTAATTAAAATAATTAACCAAGCTTCTGTCTTTTTAAAGAATTGAAGTTCTGTTTTAATGTTTCCTGCGCGATTAACAGGCATTTTGGGTAACCACAGCTGAATGAAGACTAATGTAGTTAAACCAATAATGGCGACAATACCGAAAGTGAAGCGCCATGAATAAGTATGACCGATAAAAGTACCCAATGGAACGGTAAGTAAGTTGGCTATAGTTAGTCCTGCAAACATAACTGAGATTGCCTGTGCTTTTTTCCCGTTGTCAGCTAACCTACTGGCAACAACTGAACCTACTCCAAAGAATGCACCATGAGGTAAGCCAGACAATAAACGGGCAATTAATAAAAAGGTGTTGTTAGGCGCAAATGCAGAAAGGGCATTGAAAATAGTAAACATAGCCATTAAAGAGAGCAAAATCTTTTTGGGTGCAATGTTACTGCTCAAAGCTACCAGTAATGGTGCACCTATAACTACCCCAAGCGCATAAGCGGAAATTAAATGTCCCGCAACTGGTATACTGATTTGGAAATCTTTTGCAATATCGGGTAGTAAACCCATCATTACAAATTCAGTTGTTCCTATCCCCAGACCACCTAAAGTAAGTGGTATTAAACTTTTTTTCATAGTATTATGTACTTACGGAAAGAATAAGCTCGAAATAGAAGCAATAGAACAAAGGAATGCTACTGGTTCCGAGAGCTAATTCTTGAATGGCAAATATACTTTAAGAGCTAAACTTAATAATTGACAATTGTTAAATTTGACAAAAAGTCAACTTCTTATGATTGATATTTTAAATAATATGCATCTGAATAGGTTTTATGTAATATTAAAGTGATTGAGTTAAAATAGTCATCAATTCTTTAGAAGCATTCTATTGCTTAATATCGTTTATACAAAAATTGTAGACACTACAGTCGTTTTAATAAAGCAACGCTGGAAAACGATGGAGCAGAAAAGAAAGCTGTGATTTTAATAAGTATAACTGATTCCATTAATAATATAGTTAATGATACCACCTATTTTTAATAAGCAAATTGATCTTGCGTTACATAATTGAATATCAATTAGGCTCTAATTCTTGGTGTCAATTAATTGAAAAATAATATTCAAATTCTACCATGCTTTATCAGATGATGTTATATTTGACGTATATCAGTTACTAATTAAAAGGGCAAATGTTATAGCAATTATGAGATCATTCTCTTCTATTAAAGAATTACTATCTATACTTAGTCGCGAGCAAAAACTGCTTACCGAGATCTTTGAAAAGCGAAAAATGCTTTCCTACAAATATGAGTATGCTTTGGAAGTAGTGGATTATAATGAAGATAAGATCCTGGCTCTTATTGACTATGGTGTATTAAGAGAAAATGGGGGATTTCTGGAACTTGACGATCAGTATCTTCAATTCTTTGAACAGATCCTTGAAGTTAATGAGGAAATCAATGTATCCTACATCAATGTAAATCTTCAAAGTATCCAGCAAAATATAGTTTATTACCTGAAAGAAAATAGTGAAATCAGGAAATATGGCTATTTACGCCTGATCAAAAGCGCGTTACGTAAAACCGGACTTATTGCTTTACGTAATGTAGTGGATTTAAAAAGAAACATTGATAATACGTTTAAAAACGAACCGAACTATAAAATTAAAAAAGCTAAGCTTGAACATCTAGATATTAAACGGAATGATATTTCAGTTTTGATCACTTTAACAGATAACCTAATTTCAGGAGACGAAGAACAGACTTTTTTTAAAACAGCTTCTGATGAGGAGCTTCATAAAGTAATCATCAGGTTAAAGCTTCAGCTTAATGAATGCAGACATAATCTAATTGATATCCAAAAGCAAATTATCGAATATATTAATCGCCTTAAATATCAGAGTGGGTTAATGGAGAAAATCAGGCAATTGAAATACCTGAGAGATCAATTTGAAATCAAAAGTAAAACCAATATTGTTCAGGTACTACAAGCTGATAACGCGTTGGTATATGAACCTAATCCCGCTTATTCAATTAAACTTTCTATTGAGCAATTACAAAACGACAGCAAAGTGCTTGATATTATCAGGAAGGTTGTCAGTCGGAACCAAACAGGTAATCATATCGTTCAAAACCTGGCAGACAATAGTCTGGAGGAGTATTTGAAATCAGATAGCCTTGTCGTTGTGCAAATCAATCTGGAAGAAGTGAAAAGTAGCTTTCTCGCAGGAAGTAATAATCTGTTTGATTTTCTTCAAACGTATGATTTCGGAAGAACGGTGCCCTTTGAAGAATGTATCACGGTGTACTGCCAGTTAATTTCACAATATGATGTGCTTTTTAACCTGACAGATCAGTACTCATTGAAGCAGGGTACAGAATATATGTTAATTTATCCCCAGTAAATAATATGGAAATACCTAAACAGTCAGCCGATATATTTGAAATACTGAATAAAGGGCAATTTATTTGCTCCAATAGTAGTAAAGATGAGATCCGTAAACTATATGGAGTGATTAATCAGGAATACGAAGCGTTCTACACTTATTTTATGGGAATTAATTTGTTTCTGGAAGAGGGCGATGAGTACTATTATTTTACGCGAAAGGACAGCAAGGCAGACATTGAGCGTAAACTTGAATCTGCATTAAAATGGATAGACATCATAGACTTTCTTAAAACCTTTGAAGCCGGTTTTAGCTCTGGGTTTCGTTTTAAACCATCAGATATTCTGGTTAGACTATCAGTTGATGCAGATTTGAAAAATAAGCTTGAAGATTTAAAAAAGTATGCCAGTGGAAAGGAAAAGCATGCAGAGATTTTAGAAAAGATCCTAGATCACCTGGAAAAAGATAATTTTATAGAAATAGAAAATGAGATTATGCATGAATATAAAACCCTTGCATCCTTCTCTTATCTGGAGCAACTGATATTAACTATAAATATTCCTGAAGATATTAAGAATGAGATACCTGAATAAGATAATTTTCATAAATAGTGCGAATGTAAGTTATGCGGACATTACTATCGATGGTAATGTGCATTTCATCGGTACACAAGGAGTAGGTAAAAGTACCATGCTTCGGGCCATTCTATTCTTTTATAACGCTGATAAACTGAAACTTGGAATAGAAAAGGGAAAGCGTTCTTTTGATGAGTATTATTTTCCTTTCCCCAATTCGTATATTATTTATGAAGTGGTTAGGGAAACAGGTTCTTTCTGTGTGCTTGCCTTTAAATCTCAAGGAAGGACTGCATTTCGATTTATAGACGGGGCATACAATCGCTCCAATTTTATCAGTCCTGATAACAAGTCGATGTCATGGGAACAGGTCAGGAATACATTTCCTGGTCATGGTCATTATTCAAGAAAAATTGAATATTACGAAGAATACCGTGATATTTTATACGGGAATAATAAGGGGCTATCTGCTGAATTTAGGAAGTTTGCCTTAATAGAAAGTCGTCAGTATCAAAACCTTCCGCGCACTATTCAAAATGTATTCCTCAATTCTAAACTGGAAGCTGAATTTATTAAGCAAACGATTATCATGTCTCTTAATGAGGAGGATGTGAAGATCAATCTGGATCAGTATGCCTTTCATCTTCGCGATTTTGAGGTACAGCTTGCTGACATCAGTAAATGGAGTACAAGAAATCGTGGTGGCGTTGTGATTGTACGTCTGTTAGCAGATAACATTGCTAGATTATACACCGAAATCTGTTACCTTGAAAAAGAAAAAACGCACATAGCAATGACGTTGGTTGCTGCACATCAGCATGTAGAAAAGACTTTTCCCACCGTAGTTAAGCATCTCCATTCGGAACGTGACAAATTAACCACAGCAAATAAAAGAGTGGCAGAAGCTGATGATAAGTTTCAGCTGAAAAAAGACAAGATTTCTTCAGCGATCACCTTATTAGATGCCCGGCTAAAAGATGCTAGAGTAAAATCAGAGTATTATGAAGGATTGAATATTTCTGGTATCATAGAAAGAGTAAGTAAAAAAGCCTATTGGAATCAACGAAGAACTAATTTACAAGACGAACAAGAACTTTTATCTGCTCGTTTTAAAGAGATTACAACAAAATATGATGCATTAATTACTCAGCTGAATAATCAACTGCATGATTTTATTAATTCAAAAAATAAGGAGCGCAATCTACTTCATGATTCATTTAATAAATTTAAGGAAGGTCTGAACCTCCAGTATGAACAGATCATTGAGAACATTGATCGAGAGAACGGAGAAATCGTTAAAAGTGCCTTGGAAGATATCGCTAATAAAGTAGAGCATATCCATTCCTTGCAAGTGCGAAAAAAGGAGATAGAATTAAAGCGCTACTTTGAAGAGGACATTGCCGAAGCTCAAACTAAAATAAATGAGAATAAAGGAATCATTCATCAAGCAGGGGTTGAAATTGCAGGGAGTAAACGGAATATTGAAACCATACAGAAACAATGGGATCTCGATAATTCAAAATTGGAGGCTAATCATAACAACCAAATTGCGAAGCTTCATGAATTGATTAAATTCTCAAAGATAAAGATTCAGGATATTGATAAAATATTGGCCAACAGTACAAACTCGCTATATTCCTGGCTACAGGAGAATAAGCCTGGTTGGGAAAGTAATATAGGTAAAGTTATCGATCAGGAGCAGGTATTGTTCCACACTGGTTTAACTCCTAAACTAATAGGAGAAGGCAATGACTTGTTATTTGGAGTTGATTTAGATCTGAGGGAAATATCCAGAACCGTAAAAACGGTAGCAGATTACATCGCAGAAAGGGAACATCTCCACGATAAAATTAAAAAAGCAGAAACCGAAAACGAACAGTTAAGTGCAAAGAATGTACAAGATCTGGAAAAAACAAGAAAGAAATATCAATCTTTAATCCGTGAATACAAAGATGGCATTTCAGTTAAAGAATATGAAGCAGAAAAAGCGCTAAGTGAGAAAGATCAAGCTTTAGTAGCATTGGAAGACTTGCGGAAAAATGCACAGCAAACAAAAAATACCGATTTATTACTGGTCAAAAAAGAAATCGATCAGATGGAAGAGGAGAAACTATCCGCTAAAGAAAGTTTAGAAAAGCTGGAAAAGAGCATTAGTAACCAGATCGACAATAAAAAGAAGGAAAAGCGAAACAAAGTAACTGCGGAGCAGGAAAAATTAAATATTGCATTTAATAAGCTGGATCAGGACATTAATGATAAAACAAACGAAATCAATTTAAGAATTCATGAGATTAAAGCTCAAAACAATAAAGAGCTAAAAGATGAAGGAGCTGATACTATTCGGCTTTCTTCTATTGAAAAGGATCTTCAGGCCATACAGGCGGAACTGCTTTTTATAGACGATAACAGGGACCATGTATCCGATTATAATAAAGACAAAAGAGAGCTTTTTGATCTGGTTGATACCTTTAAAGCGGACAAAAAACTCAATGAAACGCGTTTGGTTGCCGAACTGCAGAAACATGAATTGACGAAAGTAAAACTTCAGGAAACCGTTGATAAGCAGATTTTGTTAATTCAAGATTTAATGCTTATTCATCGTGAAATGGAAGAGGATCTCAATGAATTCAGCCGTTTCATCCAAACCGATATCTTTCTAAATCAGCATGCCGACCAGTTGGTCGTAAAAGAAGCGATTAAGTTGTCAAAAAGACTTACTCTAATCATGGAGGAGTTTAGAGATAAAAGTTATACGCTCATTAACCGAATGACAGAAATTCATTCGGAGGTAAGTAAGTTCTTAAGTAATTTCTCTACTACAAACGTCTTTGGTTTTAAAACAAACCTGGTGGAAAATGAAGATTATCTAAATTTTGCAGAAAACCTGAAAGAGTTTCTTGAGGAGGATAAAATTAAAGAATTTGAGAAACGTACGAATGAACATTTTTCTAGTTTGATTCGTCAGGTAGGCAAAGAAACCACAGAGCTGATATCCAAAGAGGCGATTATACAAAAGGTAATCACCGATATTAACACAGATTTTGAGAAGCGTAACTTTGCAGGTGTTATTAAAAGTATCAACCTACGCCTATCCCCCAGTGCCAATAAAACGGTCATGCTTTTACAAGAAATACGTGCTTTCAATGCTATTCATGACTTAAGTCTTGGGGTCGCTGATTTATTCAGCACCGATGATTCAGAAGTGACTAATAAAAAAGCAGTAGGACTTTTGGAGAGCTTTGCAGAAGAAATCACCAGTTCAAAGCAACATGAAATAAACCTTTCTGACACCTTTGAATTGCAGTTTCGCATAGTGGAGAATGAAAATGATAGTGGTTGGGTTGAAAAGCTTGCGAATGTAGGATCTGAAGGCACGGATATATTGGTTAAAGCAATGATTAATATCATGCTCTTAAACGTATTTAAAGAAAGTGCTTCCAAACGATTTAAAGATTTTCGTCTGCATTGCATGATGGATGAAATTGGGAAATTGCACCCTACTAACGTAAAGGGGATCTTGAAGTTTGCTAACGATAGAAACATTTTACTAATCAATAGCTCTCCAATTTCTTATAATGCAATGGATTATCGTTATACCTATCTGCTGCTAAAAGATAGCAAGAACGTTACCACTGTTAAAAAATTGATTCAAAATAATCCTGTAAATGAAACTGAGTAAGTCATTAGCTATTAAATTAATGCAGTTAAGCAATGGCGAAAAAATCCCTGCAAGTAAACTGAAATATCCCCTCATTGCTGAGCTTTTGGAGGAGGGTATCCTTGTGGATAGCAGATCAGGAAGAACCAAAAGTGTGCTGTCTATTCAAAGCTCTAAATCATTGCAGGCATTTTTACTTAACAGGTTTTCCATTGCCAATTTGAATCAATATATAGAAACCTTAAATACAGAAGATCTTTCCCGCTCTATCTTGGTTCAGGTTGCTTCAAATTCTAAAATTAGTACTGTTAGAACGTTTAAAGGTTTCTTAGTAAACAGCTTTGAACCTGTAGCAACGACTTTGAACGGGACAGCCTTCCTTGTTCAGCCGCCATCTGGAACCTTTCAATTTATCCATGAATTTGAAAAGTTTATCCCCCATCCTGATATAACCATTGTGGGGGTAGAGAACTCAGAAAACTTTAGTCAAATTAACCGACAGCGACATCTTTTTGAAGACCTACATCCCCTGTTTGTGAGCCGTTATCCTCAGAACCAAAGTAAAGATTTAATTAAATGGCTTCAAACCATTCCTAATAATTACCTGCATTTTGGCGATTTCGATTTCGCTGGAATAGGAATATACTTACACGAATATAAGCGATATCTGGGATCTAAAGCCCATTTCTTTGTTCCTGATACTATCGAAACCATGCTTTCTAAGTATGGCAAAAGAGGATTATATGATAATCAAAAGATGAACTTTGAAGCAGAGCAAGTGCAAGAAGAGGAGATTCTGAAACTCATAAAATTGATGCATCAATATAAGAAAGGCTTGGAGCAGGAAGCCTTCATCAGACAGTAAAATGCAGATATCTCATCCCCAGTCAAGATAAGCGTATATTTGCCCACATTATTGCGCTTAATTAAATTCTCAAAATAGTATGACTGAAAATACAGCACCTCAAAATTCCGATATTATAATCTATACCTCTAACGATGGTCATGTAAAAGTTGAAGTCATGTATCAGGATGGATCCTTTTGGATGAGTCAGAAGAAACTGGCTGATTTATTTAGAGTACACCGTTCCGTTATTGCCAAACACCTCGAAAGCATATTTAAGGAGAAGGAGCTTATTTCTGCATCAGCTTGTTTAATTATATCGCAAATTGATAATGACGGAAAATCTTATAACACAAGTTACTATAACCTGGATGCTGTAATTGCTGTGGGCTATCGTGTAACTAGTTATCACGCTACACAGTTTAGGATCTGGGCAACACAAACTCTTGGACAATACATTGCCAAAGGCTTTGTTCTGAATGCGGAACGTTTAAAACAAGGTGAACCTTTCGGTCATGATTATTTTAAAGAATTACAAGAGCGGATTCAGGAAATAAGAGCGAGTGAAAGAAGATTTTATTTGAAGTTGACTGACCTTTATGAGCAGTGCAGTGTAGATTATGATTCCAGTTCTGTGGTGACAAAAAACTTTTTTAATACCGTTCAGAATACGTTGCATAGTGTGATTACAGGCAAAACTGCACCGGAATTAATTGCGGAAAGAGCAAAAGCAGAAGACCCTAATATGGGTTTGCAATCCTGGAAAAACTCCCCTGAAGGAAAAGTACTAAAATCTGATGTTAGCGTAGCCGACAATTATCTCGATGAAAAAGAGATGAAAGACTTCGAACAAGCGGTCAATTTATATCTTGATTACGCAGAAAATCAGGCTATACAACAAATACCTATGAAGATGACTGATTGGGTTAAAAAGCTGGAAGTATTTCTGCAGATCAATGATTACGAAATTCTAGTTAACTCAGACATATTAAGTTTTGATGCTGAAGCAGCAACTGCTGCCAAAGTTAAAGCAGAAAGTGAATATGAAATATTTAGAATAAAGCAGGACCGGCTTTTTATCAGTGATTTCGATAAGGCGATTCAAGCATTAAATCAAGGTGAAAATACGCATAAAGATTAGACATTAATAGAGATGGAAACAAAAAAGGACCTCAAGCTTGCTGTATTAATTGATGCCGATAATGTGCCTTATGCAAATGTAAAGGAGATGTTTGAAGAAATTGCTAAATACGGAACCCCAACTTTCAAGAGAATATATGCCGATTGGACAAAACCTACTGTTTCCGGTTGGAAAAATGTCCTTTTGGAAAATGCCATTACTCCCATTCAGCAGTATAGCTATTCCACAGGAAAGAATGCAACAGATAGTGCACTCATCATAGATGCCATGGATATATTATACACCGGCAAAGTTGACGGATTCTGTATCGTATCCAGTGATAGTGATTTCACGAGACTGGCTACAAGACTTCGCGAAGCAGGAATGAAAGTCATCGGGATAGGTGAGAAGAAAACGCTAATCCCCTTTATATCAGCTTGCGATAAGTTTATATATATTGAAATATTAAAATCTTATAGCACAAGTCATGACGAAGATGAGAGTAAGAAACCATCTGAAAAATCAAAGGCCTCGTCAAATACACCATTAAGTAAAATAGACCCTAAAATAATTAAGTTATTTGGGGATAGCATTACAGACCTTGCTGATGAAAATGGCTGGACATTTTTGGGAGAACTGGGTAATTTGCTATTGAAAAAGAAGCCCGATTTTGATCCCCGGAATTATGGTTACACGAAGATGCTACCGTTGATTAAAAGTATGAATAGGTTTGAAATTGATGAACGAGATACTGGTAAAAATAATATTAAGCATATCTATATCAGGAAAAAATAATAGTGGATGTATTGAAAATCTAAAGTCATCTTGGTCATTCAGCTGTTTAAGACTGATCCGGTTTTGTTGTGGTCATGAAAAGGTATGATTCTATAAAATAATGATTAAACAG
>NZ_AQPN01000018.1 GCF_000403135.1 Arcticibacter svalbardensis MN12-7 | reverse complement strand
AAAACCCTTATTGAAATCCTAAGTTAAAGATTTCAATAAGGGTTTTCTTTTATTCAGGAAATAATATCCGATCTAGTTATATCGCTCTGCAACCATTTGAAAATCCTCATCACGCAGATGAACTATCTCCGTAGCCTTTTCATAGTTTGTCGATTTCTTAGAGAAAAAGTCATGCTGAGTCGTATCCCCATTCAAACCGTTTAGCACGATTGGATTAATCTCCTTTACTTCAAACTGCTCCTCAAAACCCAGATTCATTAAAGCTTTATTGGCATTGTAACGAACATATTCTTTCACTTCTGCTGTCAAACCAAGATCTGTATAGATCTCATCTGTATATTTAAGTTCATTTTCATATAACAGAGCAAGAAGCTCATCCATTTCCTGCTTAACTGCTTCTTTATCAGTGATTCGCTTGTATACATCCTGAGCTAGCAGGCCTACAAACACCCCATGGATCGATTCATCCGCCACGATCTTCTTGATAATATCCGCACTGGCTACCATTTGTCCTTGTCCGCATAACCACAACGGCATGAAGAACCCACTATAAAACAGAAAAGACTCCAGGAAAACCGAAGCAACAAGCGCCATAAACAATTCCCTGTCCGTTACCGTTTCCTTATCCAGCGCCCTATAGTACCCGTCAATAGTCGAAGCTTTCAGTTGCAATTTCTTATTCTCCTGCACCCATTTAAAAAGCTCATTAATTTCAGGCGTACTCGTTACCGTGGTAAAGATGGTGGAATATGACTTGGCATGGATCGCTTCCATCATGCACATAAAAGAAAGTACCGCCTTATTCTGCAGAGAATCAATGTGATCCAGAATCTTAGGCATCCCGGTATGACTTTGCAGCGTATCCAGCAAGGTTAAACCACCCAAGGCCTTTTTGTAAACCTCCTGTACAGCCGGCTCCAAACTCTTCCAGCTATCTATATCTTTAGAAGGAATATACTCTGTATCTACCCAAAACTGACGGATATTCTGTTCCCAAAACAGATTCGCATAATCATTATCAGGTGTATTCCAGTTTACTGCTGTATATTGTTTCATACTATTTTTTTTTAAACCCAAATTAAACCCCACAAGCCACACACTCATCAACCCCTACCTTACGTGTACGGGTATAGTACAACGACTTCAGCCCCAACTTATGTGCATAGATATAATACACAGCCAAATCCCGTGTATTATCCTTTGTATTGGTATGTAAGATGGTAGAGATCCCCTGATCTACATGACGTTGAATCACAGAGATGAGTCGCAACACCTTCTTTTGATCCATATCGTATGCCGACTTATAAAAGAAGAAATTATCATTAGTCAGGTAAGGCATTGGGTAATACGTCGTACTATCCCCATACTCACGCACCTCAATAATATCGACCACAGGCATTACCGAAGCCGTAGAATTCATGATATAGGAAGTAGACTGGTTAGGTGCAATTGCCATGCGATAAGCATGATACAAACCAAATTCCGCAACCAATGCCTTTAGTGAGGCCCATTCTTCTTTCCCCGGAATAAAGATCCCTTCAAATAAATCCAATACCTTGGCACCAACAGGTTTAATATCATCAGCGATATAAGCATCAAAATAAACACCTGAAGCATAATCAGAACGTTCAAACCCTTTAAAAGTCTGCTTCCTTTCCCTTGCAATTTCCATCGAGCGCTCAATCGAATAATAATTGACCATCATGAAAAACACATTGCTAAACTCAAGCGCTTCATCACTTTCATACATGATAAAGTTTTTAGCCAGGAAAGCATGTAAGTTCATCGCACCCAAACCCACACTATGCAATTCCTCATTCGCCTTGCGGATCGAAGGAACCATCTCAATATTTGTAATATCCGAAACCACAGTAAGGGAAGTCATAGCCGTTTTTACCGCCTCCTTAATGCGTTTGTTTTCCATCACAGTAACAATATTCAGCGATCCCAGGTTACAGGAAATCCCATAACGGATGGTATCCTCTTTGCCATAACCAGCAATATCTGATACCTCAGAGATCTGCATGATCTCGGTACACAGATTAGAAAACTTGACACTTCCCAATCCTTTTAGTGGATGGTTTTTATTCGCATTCCCTTTAAAGAAAATATACGGATATCCGCTTTCCTTTTGCGTATGCGCAATCTTCACCAATAAGTGACGGGCATTCACCTTTTTCTTCTTCACTTTCGGATTGGTAATCAGCTCCTCATACATCGCATCCATATCCATCTCATCCAGATATTTGCCGTACTCCAGATAAACCGTATGCGGATAAAACAAATAACACGCTTCATCCTGCTCTGCAAGCTCCATGAACTTATCCGGAATGATCACCCCGATAGACAGTGACTTAATCCGCACCTTCTCATCCACATTAATCTTTTTACAATCCAGGAATTCCTCAATATCCGTATGGAAAATATTCAGATATACGGCACCAGCACCGGGACGCTGACCAAGCTGATTAGCATACGAAAAAGTGTCCTCCAGAATCTTCATTATTGGAAGCACTCCACCTGAACGGTTCTCCATGCCTTTAATCGATTCCCCACGACTGCGCACCTTTGACATATTAAAAGAAACCCCGCCACCAATGGAAGATAACTTCATAGCAGAGTCTATCGCATAACCAATTCCGTTCAAATTATCCCCTACCTCATCCAGAAAGCAAGACACCAATTCACCCGAGCGCTTTTTACCCGAGTTCAAGAAAGTAGGCGTAGCAGGCTGATACTCCTGGTTAATCAACATAGTAGCCTGCGCTAAAGCCTCCTTAAGATCTCCACGGGATAAAAACAAAGCAACAGCCACTACCCGATCCTCATAACGTTCCAAAAACTTTTCACCCGAATCATCCCGCAAAGCATAACTCTGAAAAAACTTAAATGCACTCATAAAGGACGGAAACCTGAACTTACGCGCATATACCAGGTCATATACCTGTTTCATTTCCTCAAAAGTATACGACTCATAAAAGTTGATGTAGTAGTCGTTCTCAATCAGGTAATCGAGCTTCTCTTTCAGCGTATAAAAGAATACCGTATTCTTATTTACATAATCCAGAAAATAGGATCTTACAGCCTCTTTGTCTTTGTGCAAACTGTATTCATCATCCTGCTTCCTCATAATCTCATTATTGAGCAGGATCCATTTTTTAGCAATCATGTAGTTGTTCTAAAAGTTCTATAAAATTGTTGACGTCTCTCTTAGTGCCCGAAAGTTCAAACTTCAGTGACACCGGAATCTGATATTTAAGGGATACCAGATCCGCAGCACGCGCAAAGTTCTGTCCCCAGTTCCTGTTTCCACTCGAGGAAACGGTCCTGATGCTTTTCGCATGAGCATTTAAAAATTGACTTGTAGTTTCCGGAACTTCCCCTATCCGTGTAGTAAAAGTAACCAGGTGACCCGGATGATTGACTTGCAGATCAGGACCTATTTTTTTAAGATTCCAATCCCTTAGTCCCCTCAGCTTTTCCATAAACCGTTCCACATTACCGGTCTTAGAATCATAATAAATCCACATTGGTCTTATACCGCAAGCGCTTTTTGCAACTCATCAGGTTTAAAGCCAATGATCCGATGCAAAACCTCATCCTGGTAAGTAACGATAACTGTAGGCACAGACCGCACCTTATATTTCATTGCAATTTCGGGCTTATCAAAAGCATTTACCTTTTCATATTCAACCCCTTTTAAATCAAGATACTCGGATACCATATTGCATGGGGCGCAGTCATCCTTCTCAAATTTAATAATTCTTCTCCTAGTCATACTGATCTCTTATTTAATGTAAATTCGGAGGATGAATATTTGCATCGATGTAATACACACAATTTCACATCCGGACCACAAATCTGCAATATGATCAGTTAATTATTAAGATTAGTTATAGACATGCTGTGGATAACTAGGATATATTTGACGCGGCTCTTACAATTAATATTTACTTGCCTTTGATGAGTCCCTTAATAAAAGATCCAGCCTTGCTCACTGTACTCATTCTACCTGCTAAAGCCTCGATCAAATTCCCATCCGTTTTGTCAATATCCGTTCTGTCAATACCCAGTTCTAACTGTTTAGGAAACAACATAATTAAACTGTAGTTATTAAAGTATTGATGCAGATAATAAGGAAGTTTATCCAGTTGTTTAATATAAGATACATGTCCCTTTCTGGACGATATAATGAGGAATAAATCATTCTGCTTCAACTCACGACTCAGGATAAGAAAGTCATCCCAATTTTCAAAAAGCTGATACGATTTATTAACAGAAATCTTGTTAGGTTGATCAACACTTTTTAAAGTGTCAATAGTTGTTTGATTTGCATAAAACACCAATGGCAAAGCAGCCTCCCTAGCAATAGTATCTATTTTCTCGATCCAATGCATAAAGCCAGGTTCTAGTTCTGCCTTTGCAGGAACAACCGCCACAATTCTTTTCAAGGTATTAATAGGCTGCAAAGGTCTGTAGATATAAATCGTTTCATTCGTTCTTTGCAGAATATTGCCAGCTACAGGACCAAAAAATTGAAGCTGTGAACTATTCCGATGCAAGCCTATCAATAAATCAGTGATGCCATGTTCCTTTATCGTATACGTAATCGCATTACTTATATTTACATCAAAGCGGGTTAAGGGTATCAATGTATTTTCAGATGCAGAAGCATGACGGATAGCAGTATCCATCATTTTTTTACCGGCCACCTGTACACTATCCGAACTATTTTCATCACTCACAATATGAAGAGCATAAACAGGAATAGCACTTTTTCGAGGTTTTAGAATCAGTCCCAAATCAATCAGATCCTTAACCGTTTCCGGATAAGCCATAGAAATAAGGATTTTCTGATGCGAATCCACCTCTTTGTCTATCACACTCTCTTCTTCCAGCGCAAGTGTTTGAGAGGCCTTTTCCACTACAAAAGAACTAATCGCGCAACTAATCAGGATCAGCAGGATTGTGCCATTCAACACATCCTCATTCAAGAGACGAATGGGTTCACCATTAGCAGTTTCCCCAATAATAATATTGTAACCCACCAGAATAATTGCCAAAGTAGCCGCAGCATGAGAAGTACTCAAACCAAAAAGCATTCTACCTTCAGTGGCCGACAGGTTAAATAGCTTCTGAGAGATCCATGCAGCAAAATATTTAGTACATACCGCAACTAATACAATTACACCAGCAACTTTTAAAGCACCAGTGCCATTAAACAACACGGTTACATCCACCAGCATCCCTACACCAATTAAAAAGAAAGGAATAAATAAGGCATTTCCTACAAAATCGATCCTATTCATTAAAGGAGACGAACGTGGCACAAACTGATTCAATACTAATCCAGAGAAAAAGGCACCTATAATAGCTTCGATACCAGCCGCTTCAGCCAGAAAAGAAGACAAGAATACAATAGCCAGAACAAAAATATATTGCGAAATATTATCCTCAAACCGTTTAAAAAACCAACGTATAATAGGAGGAAAAACAAAAAAAACGACGCAAACGAAAGCAATGCAGGAGCCGCCTAGCTGAACCCAAAAGGAGGACGAAACATCACCCTTAGTCACTCCAGCTATGGCAGCAAGAATTAACAGGGCAAGAATATCCGTAATCATGGTTCCTCCAATGGCTAAGGTCACAGATAGATTTTTTGCAACCCCATACCGACTGGCTATTGGATAAGAGATCAAGGTATGAGTAGAAAACATACTAGCAAGCAAAATGGATGACAACAACCCATACCCAAGCACATAATAGCTGGCAAGGGACCCTACACATAAAGGCAGCAGAAATGTGGTTAATCCAAATACAACAATCTTACTCCGGTTTTTCATAAACTCGGTCATGTCAATTTCCAAACCAGCAAGAAACATAATATAAAGCAACCCCACAGTACCAAAAAGAACAATACTGCTATCTCTGGTTAATAAATTAAGCCCATAAGGGCCAACAATCACCCCGGCAATAATTAGTCCGATGATATGCGGAACCTTGATTTTATTAAAGAGTATAGGGGCAAAAAGTATAATAAACAGTACCAAAGAAAAAATCATAACAGGATTTTTTAATGGCAATGAAAATTCAAGATTAGACAATAGTAACATATACATATTTCGCTATCAAAAAGGCTTAAATTATTTTGACAATTCCAGTGCATAAATGATCTTACAATCACTTGCACGGATTATCTCGCGGCTACCCATTAGTTTCCCGCTTGTATTTTGTTGAAGCCTGACCAGCATTCTTGTTGACGCATCAGCTTGATCCACACTGGGGCGGGCGGCAAGCTCAATCGCTCTTGATGTAGAGATGCCAGAATATACACGCACCAACTTTCCCCTTACCGTTGCCTTAACTAATAAAACATTGTTTTGATAAGCAATTTCCCATTGCTCATTCTTCGTGTCACCAATAGCAGAACCAGGACAACTTGCTTCTATACAGGTCATTCTGGCATACCAAGTGCCTACTAACGCTTCAATATGAATCGCAGTATCCGCAGGATTAATTTGCGTACTATCCAATCGTTTCACACGATCAGTTAATTCCTGCTCCTTGATCTGCAATGTTTTTTCTTTCAGAATCAGCTGCTGCTCTTTTTGAGCGAGTTCTATCTCCTTTTTACGTAAAAGCTGCTCTTTCTTTTTATCGTAACAACCCGAAAAAAGAAATAAAATGAGGAGTAAAAAGTATATACTTTTATTCATGGACAGGGGTTATATTAAAGTAAAGGTATATAAAGATGATGGGAATAGGAACTAAAGGGTCATACTGACGATTGCTTCGCTTTAAAATTTCAATTAGATGTGCTTCTTTTCTTCTCTTCTTCTGCACCTGAAACTTTCTTTACCGGCTTTGACTGACTCTTCCCGAATCGATAACTTAAATTTAATCTAACAATTCTAGTGTCATTTTTAACCTTCCATGTATCATTAATAGTTGAGGTAGTAATAGTTGAGGCATAACCTTGAGATCTGAGCGCATCGTTAACGTTAACACTTATCGAACCTTTATTATTTAAAATTGACCGTTTTAATCCAAAACTCAGGTTATACGTAGGTTCATAATTATATGCCCCATCTTGATAATTAGGGATGTATAAGAATCCAAGGTCTGCAGAATACCTGGAACTAAGCGTTAAAGTATGACTGCTATTCATATAAGTCGACGGGCCTTTGGGGTTAGCTATGACAAGGCCATCCGTCTTACCTTTGAATGTTGGATAGAAAACAATTAGATTATTATTGGTAAACCAAAAAGAGTTTATTTTTTTTGAATACGAAAGATCAAAGTTGAGCGTAGTAGAACTCTTAATGTTGATTGGCTGAGAAACTGTGACAAATTCCCCTGGGTCTGCAAATACCCAATTCGTCATAAAATTACTGATATGACGGTAACTAACAGTCATAAAGAGGGCATTCAAATAGGAATAACCTATCTCCATATTATAGGAATCTTGAGGACGTAGAAAACTATTACCCTGTAGATAGGTCGTTGTATTGATAAATCTACGTAGTGGATTTAAGCTTGAATAAGCAGGCCTGTCAATACGACGAGAAAGATTTAAAGTAAATTGGTGGTTTTTATTTACTTTATAAGTAACTAAAGCTGAGGGAAATAATTGAAAGTAATTCCTTTTTAAAATTTCATTACTAATTATTTCTTCCCCTTTGCCATTGGTATTCTCTGCACGTATCCCCAATTGAACATCCATTTTACTTATGGTTTTCTTTATATTCACATATCCCGCATTAATAATCTCCGTATAATTGAAGTTATTGCTCAAGGCATCGTCTTTAACAGCACCTTGTGTAAGCATCTCAAAATATCTGCTATCAGTTTTCGAGGAAACGCGGCTTGATTTAAAACCTGTCTCAAAAATAAATTTGTTCTTAATTGGAAGAACGTAGTCACCTTTTATTGAAAATAACGAAAGTTCCCTATCCTGATTAAGTAAAATATTTGTATTCACATCCGGCAACCCAGATTGAATTTGATTATTAAAGATGTTCTGGTCTGCATCTGTATTATAACTTAAAAGATCAATATCCAGAGAAAGTTCTTGTCCCGTAGTGTCCACCTGTTGTACCAGATGAGCATTCGAAGAGTAATTAGCGAGTACGTCCTCTGAGATATTTAAAAAAGTAAAGGCAGTGTTATTCAGGTTTTGAGAATTAAGCTGTGAATTTGAATTTGATTTATTATTAAAGGTCTGCAATTCCCCATTCCCTGAGATTGTAAGGGTAGTTTTAGGCGTCAGGTAAATATCAACGCCTATTGATGGTGTGTGCGTTTTATAAGTTCTGATATGATTATTCTGAGAAGCCAGGCTTGACTGTAGACTTCCAGCGCTTATAAAGTTAGTCGTGGCAAGAGAGCTCCTGAAACCTTTGTTATACATATAGTTTTCAGAAACAGATAGATTGATGACATCATTTTTAAAATTAACTGCTCCACCCCCACTACTTTTACTATACCTCCCTTGACTGAACCCACCGTTTATAGTTCCGTTAAGTCCATTTTTCTTTCCTTTCTTTCTGACAATATTAATGATACCACCACTGCCCGCAGCTTCATACTTAGCTGAAGGTTTAGGAATAAGTTCAACTTTTTGGATATTCGATGATGCCAAACCCGTTAAGAAGTTAGTCAATTCCTGTCCTGATAGTCTGGTTGAACGCCCATCTATATACACATTTACTTGTGGGTTCCCGTTTAAAATAATTTGACCGTCCGGACCTATTATTATTCCAGGAAGCTTTTCCATGACTTCCAGCATCGAAGCACCCTCACTTAAAATACTATTCTGAATATTAATTGTAGTCCGGTCAGCAGTACGCTCAATAAATGGTGTCTGAGCGGTTATACTGACCTGCTGTAGTTCTGTTGCTTTAGAAGCTACTAATACCAGATCTGGAATATTTACCTCATGCTTAGACTCTGATACAATAATTGTATTTGTTATTAATTGATGATACCCTAAAACCTGTGCTGATATCAAATAACTGCCATTTTGCACAGGTTTAAAAGTAAATGCACCATCAACACTGCTCAACATAATTTTTACTACAGAGGAATCTGCAGCATTTTTCAAAACAATGGTGCCATAATCAATTGGTGCCCCTTGTTGATTCACTATCCTCCCGGATATAGATCCATCATGCAGAGCTATTCCTGCAAACAGGTTGGTACAACCAGCAAAACTAAAAAATGTCCAAGCGTAAAAATAAATATTCAGACCGGAAAGCTGTTTACTAAAAAAGATACCTGATGACAAAGGATTAGCGAATTGAAAGAAATACTTCAAAATGGACATATTACATAGCTTAGAATAATTTCACTGATTCATCTACAGAATCGACTATACTCCCTAAATTTTTATCCATTGAGCTTAAAGATTGATAAGGTATTAGCACAATTAATTATACTGGTTAATAGTTATTTCATTTGGTTAAGGTAATCAAATATTTAAATCAATAGTTAACATTATTTATTAATAGAAGTAAATCAAATGAAAGATCTCCTTCTTATTGATATTACCCAAAATCGATACTCAGGTAACTATTTCGTTGTATCAAGCAATTCAGTAATCTCGATTAAAAGACGATTAAGATCACTTTTGATAATATCCCAGATAATCTGATCGTCCAAACCAAAATATTCATGAACAAGAAAATTTCTAAAATCTTTTAAATTTTTCCATTCTACTTCAGGATGCAGATCGCGATAATCTTTCGGAAATTTAGAGGAGGCTTCTCCAATAATAGTAAAATTGTAATTTACGGCATGTTTAACCTGTAAATTTAATGAGAATGTTTCAAAGTCTATCTCTTTTGTAAACAAGAGAATATTATTGATAGCGTCAAATATATCCATTAGCAATAAAGAAACATTTCTTTCATACATGGATTAAATTCTTTTCAATATATGGTAAATAATGAGGCTTAATACCTTTTCTCGGAACAAGATCTACCTTTACATTGAAAGCATCTTCTAATTCATGATACAACGTAAAAAATTTCATTCCTATGCTTCCATTAAAGTCTATAAGAATATCAATATCACTATCGGCGTGATTATCACCACGCGCATAGGAGCCAAAAAGAGCCAATTCACTTATTGGATATTTATTTAAAAGCTCAGGTTTAATTTTCTTTAGCTTATTAATAATGAATTCTTTTGTTAACATTTAAGTAGTATTAACTTATTCTTAATCTAATAGATCCTGTTGGTTTAAAAATACTAAATATATCACAAAGTATTCAAATGATAATTGTACCGACATTGCCTGGTTGTTACAAACTTATATTTCTTTCATCTAATCCATAAAGCTTCCATCGCAACGCCTTTTTCTTGCTTTCCCATCCTTCTTTAGTGTGCTCCTCCATTTGGCTGATCTGCAAATAAATCTGCAGATGATACTGTAATCAAGGCAACTAATAAGATCCTTTTCATTAGTGATATTTAGGTCTAGATAAAAGTAAATATTTTTTTTACTAAATCGTAATCTTCAAAAAAGATGGTAGCATTCCAAGACTTAGTAAGAGAATTTATCTTGTCACAGAGGTTAAAAATTGTTAAACTATTGTAATGCAAACCATTAAGACTTAAATTAGATAAATACCAAGCTTAAGTAATATGAAGAATCTAGCATTTATTTCCTTTCTTTTAGCAACGATATTTAGAGTCACGGCAAGTGCACAAGATATGAATCAGTTTCTACGTTAGGTTCTTCCATCCTTCAGATGAAGCGCAGCAAGTAGACTGGAACAATTTGCTATTTATGGCACGAAAGAAGTATTAACCGCTAGAAACGATCAGGAGTTAATTAAGACCTTAAAATATCTTTTTGTCACTTTAGCACCTTCATTAACACTTAGTTCATCCAAGACTAACATAACACTCCAACCTCTATCTATTTACCAGGCAGATATTCGATGTCTTTTTCAGGGTCATTAGTGACTAATAATGATGGAAGCAAACACCATCTAATTGGAATTTCAACTGATATAAAAGTGAAACGAAAAACTGAAGGCATTAAACAACAAAAAGATCAGGTTTTCGAAACGGCATCAATTGATGCAATAAAATGATTAGAATAAAATAAGATTAGAAATACTCACCTAATAATCTAAACATTTCAATAGTATTAACACACTGTATACCAAATTGTAAGCAAACATCTGGAATTTTCACTTTGTTTTTTCTATTAGGTTCACTTATTTCATGGGTTACTATCTTCCCTCCATTAGCTAATGCGTAAGCAATAAGCCAGGCGTCAGCTTCATTTGCATCTAAAAATTCATTTAAAGCCACTAAATTATAACGAGTTGATTGTGAATGAGCCCAATTTGAAACAACAATATATTCCTTAATGATATGGTCTGTATCTTTGAAGAAGTTATTTGGCAAATTTGCTTCACACCATAAAGTCAAAACATCTTTATTTAAATGTATCTCATCTTTTACTTTATCAATAGAAACGATTTTTCCTTTTTCAGCCAATTCCTTAACTTTTAGCCAAAAACCCGGGACAACATCCATTGGGTAGTGCATTCTATAAGCCTGAATAAAGAAGTTGCTGTCTACAACGAAAGGATTTGCCATTAAGCTAGAAAAGATGGTTAGTAACAAATTTTTGATAGGTATCACCCTTCAACCCCGTAATCTTGTAAGCATCACGGTATAAAAGCTTATTCTGCTTAACAGCTTGATCAACGTATGTAGCAAAACTCACACTTATTCGTTTTCTAGCAGTTGCATAAAAATCACCTCCACTTCCTTGACTTTCTTTTTTAAGTCGCAGGCCTTCAATGTATTGGTTATAAAACTGAAAGAATTCTGCTTTAGTAATCTTATTTAAATCTAAGGCCCTTCTCGCAATTACAATTGGACTAACTTTAAAATATCTTGCAACTTTTACAATATCAGGTTTTTCAACCCACAATCTATTAAAAGAACTTGCTGGTACTAAAAACTCAGCAGCGATATGATCACATAATTTCTCAATTGGATCATTAGCCGGTAATAGATTTTGATTATCAAATCCAGCACTTTTACCTAGCCAGATATGAGCAAGTTCATGAATAATGGTAAACAATTGAGCCGCTTTAGCATCGGCAGCATTCACAAACATGAAGGGAACCATTTCATTAACCAATACAAAACCTCTACATTCTTCAACTGGAATTACTCGCTGTGTATTATTCTCAACTACACCATTGAAATTAATCATGATACCTAGATCTTCAATTTTCTTAATGATGAAACTTAGAGTTTCTTCATAAGTTGAAAAAGCGCTAGCCCATTCAGCATCTACATTTAAGGTTTTTCTGATATCATCTACAATAACCTCAAATTTCGCCTTATAATCATACTTACTTACAAAAGAAAGCGGGTCTTCATTGTTCTCAAGTAAATAGTCAGAAAGCCAGTCTTGCCTGCGTTGTAATATCAAAATGGTATCGTAAACATTTAAACTAACCTGGTTAGTTTGGTTATTGCCTGTTCTGAAAAATGGAAAAGCAATTTGTTCTTTAGGAGGTTCCTGAAGAAATAAATAACCAAATGGAATATGAACACGCTTTGCAAAATCCTCTAATTGCTTAACCGTTGGATTCTTATCCTTTTCAATCCACTTTTTAACATTTGGGAACTTATCTAAATAATCTCCCACAACATAACCTGCCCGAGCAATTGCCCAAGTAAGCATCGTTGGATTAACATTTATTTCAGTTCCCATTTTACAAATATAAATATAATTGATTTTGAAATTAGCGGATAGTTATATCACTTGTAAATAGAGCTAACGTCCTATCTTGTATTAGCGCAATTGCATGAAAATATATCTTTCTCACGCGCTCTTCATATTGAATTATTTTTAACAAATTGAATTTCCTTAATAGCCCTATTCAGCCCCTTCCACACCATCGTTTTACCATCAGGACTCATCTCCATACTATAAACTTCCGCTAACAGGCTTAAGTTACCAAGATAATCTTCTTCAATTGTAGAGGGATGAGAACCAACTGGAAATCTATATTCAAAAAGGGCAAACGCTTGTGGTCCTATTTTTTTTAAAATACGTTCTCCGCTTGACCTCATTGTAAATCCAACAGGAAATATTTTATTTCTGAATTTTAGCACTCCTGTTATATCATTGTTTTCATTGTAATACTGCTGCGAATAATTATCTACACCTGTAAGTTCTAAAACTGCCAAATCATTTAAAATGGTGTCTTTATAAATCCCTATTTCCGTTGTAAATGGAGCAAAAGCCTTCACCTTAATCTCTTTCATATTCCATGTGCCTAAAAAATTAGGTCTGATGCTATCCATTAGCTTTATTGACTCTTCATTATAATCAAGTTCGTCTATCGCTAACACTACATCTTCCTTCTTTTTACAAGCTAATAACGTCAGGCAAGAAACGAAAACTAAAATAATTATTCTTCTCATAGCTATTTAAGGTTAGGCTATCAATTAAATGGATAATTTAAAAACAAGCATAAAGATACAATATCAAAAATTTCTACCTTAATACCTAAAAGATTGTTGTGTAACATATCTTATACTTAAACATTTTGATTCTGAAACAAGAACTCCATTATTTGCTTGATATCTCGCCATAAAAAAGGGAATGAAGTAATCCAGCCATTATCATCAATTTCAATTATGCAAAGTAAAGAGGTAACGCACTTATGAGCAACCCATCAAGGTGGTTCACGATTTTTATCTATCTAATTGTAATTAATGATTGATCATTCTTTTAAGAGCAAGCGAATAGCCTAAATGAATTGCATCATGTATAGGAACATAATTAATAGCATCCTTAACATTTTCCAACTTCAAGCCAAATTGAAGCAATTTAGGTTTAAAGGCTTCAAATAGGTCATTGCGTAAATCAATCTCTGTACGATCAATTGTGCTTAGGAGATTGCTCTTCATAACCTCAAGCTCATCGCTGTTTATGAAATTTTCAGGCTTAGTTCCATTTCTATAATTGGAGATCTGCTGACTCTCAATAAGAGGTGTATTACCCGTGAATTCATAACAGATAATTTGTTGACTTGCAATAATATGGCCTAAATTCCAGATAATATTATTTTTAAATCCTGCAGGAATCTCATTAAGTGATTCAATACTTAAATCTGAAATAAGTTTTAGGAAGTTTTCCCTGGTAATTTTAATGGTATAAAACGTTTTTTCCATGTGCTAATTTTTCATTGGTGTAAAGGTTTTTTTTAGGCGATTTTGCCATATGTTATTTTCACACTCAATGTTACTCATTATACTTTAAGATTTTTTATAGAAAACTTTTTTTCTTATAGAAAAATCATCAATCTTCTCTTTTAAGTTTCCGTTTTTAACAGCTTTAATAACCTGCTTAGTTACCTGATTATTCAGTCCGAGCATCAGCAGATTGCCTTTGTAAAACATCTCTTTGATTTTCTCTTCTCTGCCTGAATAATCGGATGGTTGCATATCAACTTCTTTTAAAGGGTAATCTGACGGCTTTTCGGATTGAAATGCACCGATTATCGCACAGGGACTGAATGCTACACTATTTAGCAGGATGCTTTCATTGGTTTGGCTAACTGAGGAATAGAGCATTAACGACATACTAACTAGTGCTAAACAATCTTCTGGAACCTTTTCTGTAAATGTGATTACTTGTTCTTCGATAGTTTGATATCCGTCAATGTCGAGATCCTGAAAGCCCAAGTTTTCATAATACTCTTCCCTGAAGTTAAAGGCAACCAGCATTAGCCTTATGCGATGTTTCATATAGGCTCCGCTTGCGTTTTTAGGCCTTTTAATCCCTGTTTTGGTGTCCAAAGATCCCAAAGTAACACTCATCAAACCCGCTTCACTTTGACTTACCGAATGGCTCATCTGCAGTACTTTAGCCAGTTTACTGTTGGCATTAAAATCCAATCCCTTTAAAAAAGAAAGGTCCCCATCATGCAAATCCCTCTTTCCCTTCTCTCCTGTCACATTGTTCAAGATCGACCGGTAAACAAGTTGAGTACTCCTATAGGCTGCAGTCCCGTCCTTAAAAAAATATGCCGGTTTAAATGCCGTCCGGATAACTGCGGCGGAAGAACTCGAAAGGCCAAACTCAGTAGCACTCCTTTTAGTTTTTTCGGTTTGTTTAAACGCCTTTGCTTTACCCTGGATGATGTTCTTTCCCCGGTACTCCCGGTAAATCACCGAACCTGCGGTTCCATGTACCATTCCTTTTTTATCTATAGTTGCCATACGGTTATGTTATTTTCATAAAGTAACCGCTAAAGATTATTAAGAACGAAAAAAAGAGTAAATCTTCTCAAATCTTCCATAATACGACATAAATTACCTGTATATGTTATTCTTAGCAAAATTCCACTAATAAAAAACCGGTTTAAGTCCGACTTAAACTAGCTGCAATCGGACGTATATGGGATGCATTTCCGAATTTTATTAGAACCATTTACTACCAATAAGAAATAAAACCACCGTTTAAGTAACGATAGCTCAATTTACAGATAGCATCAAATTTTTATAACTTCTTAAAATGCCCAATCGCCGGCCCTACCCGTTCAAAGCCATGTGCTTTCCGCATTTCATCCTGCTCCTTTTCCGACATTTTCGCCAACTTACCTTCACTTACCGCTATAAAAAACTCTTCCATTTTACCAGCTGGCTGAAACGTCATAATCATCTTAGCACTACCTTCATTCATTTTAGAAAAAGCATGAGGCACTCCCCTGGGCCCAAATACACTATCCCCCGCCTTGGCTGTATACATTTGGTCGCCAACTTTAATTAAAAATTCACCTTCCAGAATATACCACCATTCGTCCTGAGTATAATGATAATGCAAAGATGGTCCGCCTTTCTTTTCCCGGGTTGATTCAAACATATACAGATCACCATCGGTGTCTTTTGAGGAGATCTTCGTGTAAAAAGTATCCCCTTCTAATAAAGTTATTGGTTTGACAAACCGGTCATTCCCTTTATCGACTTTAAATCCTTTATTGTTTCTTGTTAGATAAGAACGTTTAGCCGTACTAGAAAATGGAACAGTCAAAAATGCAGCAGCGGAAATAAAGAGCCGAAGAAATGAATTACGTTTCATAAATTTCAGTTTAGATTTTTCAAATCGAAGTGTCAACTACTTAAATTTAAAAATTTGTTTTTGAATCCCAAAGACGCTAATGTATTCCTTATTAATTTATGTAAATTTCCAATCTAAACTATCATTCAAAAACTAAATGAGTAACTGGTTAATTGAAACAGAATTGGAGGGTGACTTAGTTAAACTAATTCCCCTTCAAAGAAAACATAGAGATGAACTTGTAAAAGCTGCGGCTGATGGGGAGCTCTGGAAACTCTGGTTTACTTCAATACCTTCTGAAAAGACAATTGATGCTTACCTGGATTATGCCTTAACTGAATATAAAAATGACAGAGCATTACCCTTTGTCGTTGTAGACAAGACTACCAATCAAGTAATTGGTACCACCCGATTTTGTAATGCTAATTCACATGACAAAAGATTGGAAGTGGGGTTTACATGGTACGCTAAAAGAGTTCAAAGGACAGGGGTAAATACAGAATGCAAGTATTTATTGCTCAGCCATGCCTTTGAAAATCTAAAATGTATCGCTGTAGAATTAAGAACACATTGGCATAACCGCGCATCACGAAATGCAATTGCTCGTTTAGGGGCAAAGCAGGACGGCGTATTGCGAAACCACCAGATAGATGCCGACGGCGCCATCCGTGATACAGTGGTATTTTCTATTCTGCGGGAAGAATGGCTTGTGGTTAAAAAATCGCTCAAATTTAAAATGGGTCAGTATTAACGCTTACTGACCCAAAAGTTCTTTCTACCAGATCTTTACTCTCTTATTCGGTGCCAACCACAACGAATCCCCTTTTTTAATATGGAAAGCCTCATAAAATTCCGGCACATCAGAGAAAGGTCCGTTTACTCTTAAAAATGCAGGTGAATGCACATCTGTCATGATTTGGTTAGCCAGGTTTTCATCCCTGGTATGGTACAGCCAACCCAATGAATAGCCAAGGAAAAACCGCTGTGTAGGACTCAGACCATTGATCTTTTTATTCTCTTTATACTGATCAGTTTTCTTAAAAGCATCTAATCCCAGCACTATTCCTCCCAAGTCTGCTATGTTTTCCCCTAGTGTAGCTTCTCCATTTACATGCAGACTGTCCAGTACTTTATAACTGCTGAACTGCTGCGAAAGCATCTTGGCCTTCTTCGTAAATTTTACTGAATCCTGAGCGGTCCACCATGATTTAAGATTTCCCTTATCGTCATATTGTCTCCCCTGATCATCAAAGCCATGTGTAATTTCATGTCCGATAGTAGAAGCAGCAGCATAACCATATATTACAGCATCGTCCACATTTTCGTCTTTTACCGTTGGAATCAAGAAGATAGCTGCTGGAAGGGTGATTTCATTATTGGAGGGACTATAATTAGCATTATAGGTTTGTGGTGCCATATTCCATTCTGTATGATCCACTGGTTTACCTATCTTTTTAATTTGGTGTGCATAAGCCCAGATATTAGCCCGCATTACATTGCCGGCATAACTCTTGCGATCGATCGTTAATTTACTGTAGTCCTTCCACTTCTCTGGATAGCCTACTTTAGATCGCATGCTGGACAACTTAGCCAAGGCCTTTTTCTTTGTTTCGGGACTCATCCAGTCAAGTTTTTCAATATGCTCTTTATAGGTATCGCGGATCGCTTCAACCAGGTCTTCATATCGTTTCCTGGTTTTTTCGGGGAAGTAGTCCTTCACAAATAGCTGACCTAAAAGTTCATCCAATAGGTCATTTTCAGTAGTTAACACACTCTTCCAGCGTGGCAATTGTTCGGGTACTCCCCTCAGCACGGTTTGATAGAACCGGAAATCTTCTTTTTCGGCCGATTTATTCAGATAGGGTGCAAAGGAAGAGATCAGATGCCAGTGCAGGTAAGCTTTCCAATCTTCCAAAGGAAACTTTTTAAGGGCTGTATTTACGGCCTTATAATATTCTGGTTGCCCAATGATTACTGAATCTGCATTTTTAATCTCAAGATTTTTTAGGACTAATGCCCAATCAAGACCTGGAGTTAGTTTATTTAAATTTACGGTAGCTATTTTGTTGTAGTTTTTATAGGGATCGCGCAGTGCTTCCAGCTTTCGGGAGTTTGCCGCAAGATAGGCTTCAATGGCGAACACTTTTTTGGCTGCAATACCGGCTTGCTGTATGTTCAACCCTGAATGTCTAAGCATAGCGGGCAGGTGTTTTCCCTGGTAGTCTTTGCGAATAGTTGTGGTTCGTTTATCTGTTTTGAAATAATAATCGCGTTCGGGTAATCCTAATCCGGTTTGATAGAACTGAAGAACCATTTTTTCACTGTTCTTATCATCTTGTGCCACATACATGCCGAATAGACTACTTGCCCCTATCTTATTAAAATAAGCGGATGTGCTGATGACATCATTGATACTTTTGATCTGATCTATCCGGGCAAGTTGTTGTTTAAGTGGTTCCAGACCTTGTTTTTCGATATTGAGCGTATCCATTCCCGAGAAGTAAAAATCGCCAATCTTTTGCTGGTCGCTTCCTACTGCTGCCTGTGCGTTCATGGCATCGGTACTGATTTTTTTGAGTTTATCGCGAATTTCCTCTACAATCTGGTTTCCTATTCCCCAGGATGAATATGCAGCAGGGATCGGGTTGTTTTTGATCCAGGTGCCATTGGCGTATTTAAAAAAGTTTGCGCCCGGACTGACGGTTGAATCTATATTCTTATAAACCTGATCGTGTTGCTCGTAGTTTTTGGTTTGATCTTTACAGGAAAGTAGCGCCAGAAATAAAATAAAAAGTAATGGTAATGTGTGTTTGGAGGCTTTTATCATGATTCTGAATAGATGGTGTAATTATATGATTTCATTCTGATTATATCAAAAAAAAACATGTTAATTAACCTGGTTTTAATCGTTATTTGATTGAGAATCAATTGCTAATTACCTCTTTATGCTATTAAACAGTTAATTAGTGTTACCTTCATAACGATTTGCACACACATGACATTAAGTAATATTGAAATAATTTACAATAACCAGCCAACACCAAGCATAATTCTGAATACAGATTTTCCATATTTTACTATTGCATCAGCTAATACGTCTTTTCTGGAAACATTGCAATTGGAAAGGCAGGATATCGTAGGAAGGGGTCTTTTTGAAGCTTTTCCGGTAAATCCTGAACATAGGGATTTAGGGAGAAAAGATATTCTGGAAGCGATAGAATATGTACTGCAATTTAAAAAAGCACACCAAATAAAAAAACATCAGTATGACTTACCTATTATGGGATCGGACCAATTGGAGGTTCATTATTGGAAAATAGATACTTATCCTTTATTAAATAATGCTGGAGAAATCCTTTATATTATTCAAAGTTCTACTGATATTACATCCTTTTATGTAGAAGTTGAAGAGAAATTAAAAGCCAAACATGCCTCCCTGTTGTCAAATGACCTGGAGCGGCTTGAAAAGGAAGTGCTTCAATTAAACTCAGAAAAAGATGCTTCGAGTACTGAGGTATTACTTCTATACATCCGCGGCATTGAAGCGCTTTACCCAGAAATGCAATGCTCCATTTTGCAGATTAAAAATCATCGGGTGTACAATTGGGCATCGCCCTCATTACCTAAGCTTTATATCCAGGCAATTGAAGGTTTGGAAATTGGAGATCATGCTGGCTCCTGCGGTACAGCGGCTTTTACAAAAAAGCAGGTAATCGTAAGTGATATTGCTAATGATCCTATTTGGGCAAATTATCGTGATATCGCTTTAGAATATGGATTTAAAGCATGCTGGTCTCACCCGATCATCTCATCGGAGGGTGAGGTAATGGCTACTTTTGCCATGTATTACCAGAAAGTTAAAACGCCAGATGTACATGAATTAAATATAATTGAGCGGGCAACTTCGTTACTCAAAGTGATTCTTGAAAATAAGCAATATGCCCAAGCATTAAAGGAAACGACTCTTTTAATGAGCCAAGGTCAGGAACTAGCGCAATTTGGTAACTGGTCCTGGGATGTTCAAAGTAATGTAGTCAGCTGGTCGGATGCTTTATATGCGATATGCGGATTACGAAAAGAAGATGTTGAATTAACCTCTGAGAGTTATCAGGACATCTTGCATCCTGATGATAAAGAAAGGGTAAATATCGCTCTTGGACGGCTTTTCGAAACAAAAGTTAGTATAGAATTGGAAGAACGGATCATTCGTCCTGATGGGGAAGTTAGATATTTTAAATCATGGAAATCAATTCAATGTGATGAGCATGGAACCCCAATTAAATTATTTGGTGCCTCCCTTGATGTCACAGATAGTAAAAAAATACAGAAAGATTTATTAGCCAGTGAATCGCGATTAAGAAGTTTATTAGATACTCAAACTAATTATGTGGTTCGCCTCACTTTAGATGGTCGATATACCTATTATAACAATAAATATAAAGAAGATTTTGGCTGGATTTACCCAAGCGTAAACTTCTTAGGCGCTTATAGTACGTCTTCGGTCTCTTCAAATGACCTGGACCGAATTACGGAAGCTTCAAAAAAATGCCTGGATCAACCAAATAAAGTATTTCAGGTTGAAATAAATAAACCTGCTAAAGACGGTGGTATTAAATCGTCAATTTGGCATTTAATTGCTTTAACTGATTCAAATGATGTACCGGTAGAATTTCAATGTATCGGGATAGATAATACAGATTTGAAGCAGGCTGAGAATGCTTTAAGGATAAATAATGAACGGCATACCTATGTGAATATGGCTACCCAAGATGCTATATATGACTGGGATCTGGAAAAGAATCATATCCAATGGGGCGATGCATTTTATAGGGTATTTGGATATCCAGCTTCTGAAGAATTATTTTCTATAGAAAAATGGGCAGCTTTGGTTCATGAAGAAGATGTTGAAATTACGAACAAAAGTTTAAATGACACTCTAAACGATTCAACTCTAACCAATTGGAATTTGGAATATCGGATTAAAAAAGAAAATGGAGATTTTGCACATGTAGAAGAAAACGGTTATATCTTGAGGAATGCTGAAGGTAAGGCAGTAAGGATGATTGGTGTACTGAGAGATATTACCGAAAGCAAAATGGCTAAATGTGACCTTGAGGCTGCTAAAAACAGATACAGGGATATTTTTCATTTGAGTCCGCAACCCATGTTCGTTTACGAATTAGGTTCATTAATGATTCTTGATGTGAATAGTGCCTTTATTGAACATTATGGTTATAGTCGTGAAGAGCTTCTTGCTATGACCATCAGAAAGTTGCGTACTCTTGAAGATGTTGAAACACTAAACAAGATCTTACTTAATGAAGTAAAGCCAGGCTTTTCTCATACCAGTTTATCGCGACATATGAAGAAGTCCGGAGAGCTCATTTATGTCCTCACAAAGGGAAATTCAATTAACTATGACGGTAAAGCGGCCAGAATAGTGATTGCAGTGGATACTACGGATAAATTGAAAGCCGAACAAGACTTGATCGCCAGTGAACGCCGCTTTAAAACCTTGATTCAGGATGGTTCTGATTTAATTTCCATCCTGGATACTGATGGTAATTATTTGTATGTGAGTCCTAATGCGGAGCGCATAATGGATTTCGCTTATACGCTTACCGGAAATAATGCTTTTGATTTTATATTCGAAGAAGACAGGGCTCTGGTAATGCAGGAATTTGCGTTGTTAGGTAATCAAAAACGAATTGAACTTTCCCCTTTTCGCTTTACAAACGGAGAGCGGGAGGTTCGTTGGCTGCAAACTATAGTTACCGATATGCGTGATGATCCGGCTATTGAAGGAATTGTAGTCAATGCCAGGGATGTCACTCAACGGATGCAACAGGAATTAAAAATCAAGGAACACCTGGAACGTTATAATATTGTATCAAAGGCAACAAGCGACACGATATGGGATACAAATTTATTAACAGGTGAGGTGAGATGGAACCAGGGTATTGATGCTATTTTTGGATACAAAGAGGTATCTGGTCATCAATGGTGGGAAGATCATGTTCATCCTGATGACTTACAACGGATTCTTGATACTGTTGCTCATAATAAGAAACATTTGACTTCCCGATGGACCAATGAGTACCGTTTTCGATGTGCGGATGGAACGTATAAGTTTGTTCTGGATCGTGGTTTTATGATGTTCAATGATTCAGGACAGGCAACAAGAATGATCGGAGCCATGCTGGATATTACAGAAAGAGTCAATTATATTCAAACCATTGAAAAGAAAAATATTCGTCTTCGGGAAATAGCATGGACACAAGCTCATCTGGTGAGGGCTCCGCTGGCAAGAATTATGGGCCTGATGAATCTACTAAACGACCATGATAATGATGAAAATAATGCTGATTTATTTAACTACCTCAACATTTCAGTTCATGAACTGGATGAAATTGTAAGGGACGTTATTGACAAAAGCCAGGTTTAATGTAGTGTTCTATAAGGCTACCGTGTGGGGTGTCCAGCTCCAATCTGTTTGCGCCACTCCACTCAGGTTATTGATCTCTGAAAATGCAGGACTTCCAACAGAGTCATTCTCACTGCCTGCACTACGGAATAGGAAAATACTAATTTTAACAGACCAGAATCATTCAACTGATACCGATTTACTGTACCGTCTAATTCGTTTACACCAAATACATCATGACCATTTGGATCAAATACTAATTGCCGCGGACCTGCATCTTTTTTAACGTGAACAGCAGAAGGCTGTTTAGGCGTCACCGTTCCCGTTTTTTCATTGAAGCGATATTGTAGAATCACATCATCACCCAAATTTGGAACAAACAGATACCGATTAGAAGGTCGGTTAATATGGCATGGGCATTTTTGCCTGTAGGAATAACCTCCAGAGGAGTGGAATCAATCAGTCCACAGGAACGAATGGCGTTCACTGAAATTTTGTTGCCGAAATAAGAAGCTCCAAATAAATAATGCCCGGTAAGATCCGTTAAGATATTGGCCATGTTATCAGCTAATGGAACGGTGTTGATCAATTCCAGCTTACCCGTATGGGGATCAATGGCAAAACTACTTACAGCATAAGGGTTTGAACGTAAAGAGGCATAGAGGGTTTTGTGGTCCGGACTGATCGCTATAGGCATAAATTTTCAACTCATAAAACAAAGTAACCAGGTATCAATTTAAAAATATTTCTTTTTTCAGAGGTAGCACATATAATTAATTTTCATACCTTTGCACTTTATTCCTAGAGAGTTAAGCATATCGCATGACGTTTGCCTTTTTTCCTTCATAGGCAATAATTACCAAAAACGAATTCATGAAGAAAATTGTAGATTTTAGAAAGCTGTTAAGCGTTAATGAAAATACTGAGTTAAAGGAGTTAAAGACCATTTACAGGAACGTGATGAAAGATTGTCATCCTGATAAAATTCTTGATAATCCTGAGGCTAAAATTGAAGCAGAAGCAAAGAGCAAAGAAATTATCGAAGCTTACCACTTTTTAGTAAGTATCGCTCCTGAAACAAAAGAAGCAAATCTGGAAGGATATAATCTGACTACCAGTGCTAGTGGTATCACTGATTTTGAATACAAAGCACAGACTTTAAAAATCACTTTCACAGACGGAAGTGCATACGAATATTTTGATGTTCCAAAGAACACGTATACAAAATTAGTAAACTCTGATTCTCCGGGTCGTTTTGCCCGCAGACATATCTTTACCGAGTTTGTATACCGTAACATAACTAAGCTTGCAACAGCTTAACCTGAATTCTTTACAGGAGTTTGTTTAGGTTCCCAATTCATCATCAGGATTTGAAATGTCTACATTTAAAATCCCAATGAATCAACAAACAAAATTTATCTGGGCAGATCACCTACGCGTAGCAGCTACTATAGCAGTTATTACCGTTCATGTTTCTGCCTCCATACTACCTTTATACAAACAAATTCCCGATCTCACCTGGTGGATCGGGAATTTGTTTGATAGTATCTCCCGGTTTTGTGTTCCTATATTCGTCATGTTATCCGGTGCTCTACTCCTACCCAAAGATACCGCCCTACCCGATTTTTTTAAGAAAAGACTTTCCCGATTAATCTACCCTTTCTTATTCTGGTGTACTGTTTATATCGTAAATTATTTTCTATTTCATACAAAAAACATTCAAACTTTATCTGCAAATGAACTTTACACCCAACTGGTTCATCAGATAAAAAATCAAGAAATATCTTATCATTTTTGGTATATCTACATGATAATCGGATTGTATCTGATTATACCCATTATGGGAATATGGATCCGAAAAGCCAGTGAATCAGCACTGTTATATATTCTTGGTATCTGGTTTGTAGGATTATTACTCCTGGAAAACCTAGGAAATGGAGTCGAGATTTATAATTTCATAAGATATAGTGGATACCTCGTATTAGGATATTACTTATCTAAAAAAGAATTTCGCTTTAAAACATCCCGGGTTGCTCTTATACTGATTGTTACAGGCATCTTAGTAACAATTTTAGGTACTTATCTAATAACAGTTTATCAAGGGAAATTCAACCCTTTTTTTTATGGAAATACCACTCCCAATATAGTCCTTTTTGCCTCAGGAGTTTTTCTATATTTTAAATCTCTTAAATTCAACCCTGATAAAAAAAGCCACATTAGCACTTTCATTAACCGTTATAGTTATGGAATCTATCTTGTTCATGTACTGGTATTAACACATCTTAAATTCAGTTGGCGCACTATTCATCCCCTATTGGGAATTCCATTGACGGTTATAAGCTGCCTGTTGATTTCAGCACTGATTATTTATGTGATCAATAAGATACCTGGTGGAAAATATATTTCAGGTTAGTCCTTCTACAATTTCCCTGGAATATCTTCCATAAACCGCTCAGTCATTCAGCAATACAAAGTATTAGTAGAAATTCTTTTAATCAGCCAGTTCCAAGCTTTCCCATGTTTCTTTGCGGTAGAAAGAAAAAGATAGCCAGGCCATGAAAGTCATGATTACCACAGCAATCCAAATAGCCCATTCCCATCTGGCAGTATAATAATGCAAAAAACCAAATAGCATAGGCACAAGCATTACACCAAAGGTTTTAAAGATCTTCCCACCCTTTTTAATATTGACAGGTTGCGAAAAAGGCAATCCCTTTACTTGAAAAAGGGCAACCAAAATTCCAAAAACAATCCCTACCATAAATGCCAGGAGCAAATCATTGATCACCTTAGGTCCCCAGAGTACCCCACTTAAAACCGAAACCACAGCAAAGTAAGGCAGATAAAATTTAATGATCACTGCTTTGAACATACCAGCCAATATTTTTCCCGGCTGCTGCTGTGGAGTGGTAAAATAGATCCACGATGCCTTATACTTCTCTGTCATGCTTACATGTTGCATCACGGTAGTCAATATCAGACTCGTTAAATAAAGTGCTAAAATATACTTGTCACCCGCCATGAGTTGATCCCAGCGTTCAGATAAGCTTCCTTTCACATTGATAAAACCGAAATACACAAAATACACCGGTACAAAGGCAAAAGAAGGATATACTTTCACCTTAAAGTCCCTGTAACGGGAGGATAATAACCAGGTGATTTTAAAACCTGCATTTTCGATAGGATCTGGTGCAATTCTTTTAGCAATAGCGTTCATTAAACCTTTGGATGCCCCTTGTCCTTCCGACGAAATAGCGGTGCCTTCCTCCCCACTGCTACTGATCGCTGAAAGCTTTTGATTGAACCCTGGCGCCAGTACTTTTACCACGAAAATTAAAGATACAATAGGTGCTACGAGCGCCAGTACACTATAAAACACCGTTAAAGAGGTGGCGGATCTAAAATGCATGGCAAGTTCATGTAAAGAAGCGATCCAAACGGGAGGTAAAATACCTAGAAAAGGGTAATT
>NZ_AQPN01000017.1 GCF_000403135.1 Arcticibacter svalbardensis MN12-7 | reverse complement strand
TTGCGTTTTTTATTATAAACAGAATGCCTTTATTGATTATCTGTCTAGGCAAATTATAAATAACAGCTCAGAATTCAACGAGTTAATTGAAGTTAATCACTTTATACATTAAAACGGAAATGCATAATATCACCATCCGAAACTACATATTGTTTGCCTTCCACACTTAGTTTACCAGCTTCTTTACATGCCGCTTCAGAACCATATTTGATAAAGTCATCATACTTGATCACCTCTGCACGGATAAAACCTTTTTCAAAGTCAGTATGGATCACTCCGGCAGCCTGTGGAGCAGTGTAACCCATTGTAATGGTCCATGCACGCACTTCCTGTACACCGGCAGTGAAATACGTACCCAGCTTTAAAAGTTTATAAGCAGCCTGAATAAGCTGACTCACTCCTGATTCTTTCAAACCAAGGTCATTCAAAAACTCCTGTCTTTCTTCGTAACTTTCGAGTTCAGCAATCTCTGACTCAATTTTAGCCGAGATGATCAAAACTTCCGCATCTTCTTCTTTCACAGATGCACGTACCAGATCTACATAGTGATTGCCTGCAGTAACCGAATTTTCATCCACATTACACACATAAACAACCGGTTTTGCGGTAAGCAAAAACAGATCATCAATGTACTCCTTATCTTCGTCGGAAAGCAAAGCAGTACGAACAGATTTGCCCGATTCAAGGTGCGCCTTAACGATATTACAAACCTCATAGGCTTTTTTAGCGTCCTTGTCCCCACCAGTTTTTGCCATCTTCTCCACTTTCTGGATCTTTTTACCCACGGCTTCAAGATCCTTCAACTGAAGTTCTGTATCTATAATTTCTTTATCACGAATAGGATCTACCGAACCATCTACATGGATCACATTGCCATCGTCGAAACAACGCAGCACATGAATAATAGCATCAGTTGCTCTGATATTTCCTAAAAATTGATTTCCTAAACCCTCACCCTTGCTTGCACCCTTAACCAGTCCTGCTATATCTACAATTTCTATTGTATTCGGCACGATCCGATTAGGTAATACCAGCTCTGCAAGTTTAGTTAAGCGCTCGTCTGGAACAGTTATAACACCCACATTCGGTTCTATAGTACAGAATGGGAAGTTTGCTGCCTGTGCTTTTGCATTTGATAAACAGTTAAATAGAGTTGATTTTCCGACGTTGGGTAAACCAACAATTCCGCATTGTAAAGCCATTTATATAATAAGTTGAAAATATTAAATATGATAATAATTAAGAGATAAATCGATAACCCAGTAATTTGTATGCCAGTTTGGCCAGTGTATATTCTGATATGATACTTCCTTTAATAGGGACACATTCCACAATGTCGAAGCCAACCACATTCCTTTCTTTACAAACCCGTCGAAGCAGCTGAAGTGTTTCCGTCCACAACAAACCATTAGGTTCTGCTGTTCCCACTCCCGGCATGATCGAAGGATCAAATCCGTCCGCATCTATCGTGATATATACGTCATTGCTTAACGGTGCAATAATTTCTTCCATCCACAATGGATTTCTTCTGATCTGATGGGCATAAAAAGTATTGATGTCTTCTGACTTTTTAATCAGGTCTGCTTCCTCACGAGACAGTGCACGAACACCTGCCTGGCAAATCGTAAGTCCCATATCATGAATCCTCGCCATCACACAGGCGTGCGAAAGTTTGTTCCCCATGTAACTTTGTCTTAAATCAGAGTGCGCATCCAGCTGAAGGATGCTTAAATTCTTATACTTTTTAGCGAATGCCTTCACTATCCCATACGTTGCAGTGTGTTCTGCTCCAAAGGAAACGACAAATTTGCCATCTTTTAATAACTCAGCTGTTGCCTCTTCGATAAGGGAAAGTGCGTCCGCATTAACCAGCGATCCAAACACTAAAGGTGCCACTGTATTGATACCAATCCGTTCAGAGATTTCAGTATCAATCTCCTCATCGTAACATTCAACGAACTCTGAGGCCTTTACAATAGCTGCTGGTCCGTCTTCAGATCCTGTAATGTAGGAAGAAGTGTGCTCATAGGGGATTTGTTGAATGACTACTTTGCTGCTTTCATACGCATGTAAAGAGAGATCCTGGAGTCCAAGAAAGTGATAATCAGTTGTCGCCTTCATTCTAAAAAATAAAGGGCAAAGATATAAAATATGTATTAGAGTAATAGGGTGCTAAACGTTCAAGAAAGAAGGGGAAGGTTTTAAATTCTGCTCTCTATCTGTATTCCCTTGTCATTGCTCAATTTTTAAAGTAAATTAACTTATAATTTCAATTTCTTAACCATTGAACATTTAAACGACTAGGGGTAATATGAGACGCATAACCATTTATACGACGGATAAGGAATACGATCACTTCTTAGAACTAGCTGAAAATTTGCATTACGTTAAAAAAATTGAAACAGATGAAAACTCTGAGAAAGAAGCTGTTTTAGATAATATTAAGGCTGGATTAGAAGAGGTGCAACTTTTTAAAGAAGGAAAACTTAAAACCACATCTGCTAGAGATTTTTTGAATGAGTTATAGTATTGAACTCTCTGAAAACTTTAAGAAAGAAGCCAAAAGGCTTATTAAAAAATATCCTTCACTTAAATCGGAACTTGCAGAACTTTTTACCGACCTGGAGGAAAATCCCACTCTAGGAACCCCGCTTGGCAACGATATTTATAAAATCCGATAAGCTATTGCTTCTAAAAATAAAGGCAAGTCAGGAGGTGCAAGAGTTCTATCTTTTGTAAAAGTTACACAAACTAATGTTCTTCTTTTCTCCATTTACAATAAAGGCGAAGTTGATAACCTTACCGATAAGGAAATTAAAGAACTCATTAAGGGTTA
>NZ_AQPN01000016.1 GCF_000403135.1 Arcticibacter svalbardensis MN12-7 | reverse complement strand
TTTATTCCCTATAATTGTCTCTGCTATATCGGTCTGTGTAACCATAGCATCGATACTAATAATACTATCTTCAAATATCCAACAGTTTCAAAAGCTGTGGGATAGCGGTTATCTCGTTGCTCTTATCGTCCACCTTAAGCTGCCCAAGCACTAACTGATTGACTGATGCCCAGGCGCTTACCATGTGGATAAGACTCCGCTCATGAAAACCATCTTTTGATCCTCTAATGCATTTACCATCAATACTTAAAAGCTCCTTTTTAATGGAAACGGGTAAAGGCTTCCTTTGTCTTTTAATGACTCGCCTTCCACCTATTTATTGCCTTTACATGACGATTGAATATAGGCACCTTCATAAGTAAAATAGTATGAGCTCTAACAATGGAAAGTACTCTCGAGCTTTTTGAAAATATTTTCATTAAATTTTTCATTCCTCGAAATCAAATTAATTAGTTTCTTAGTGATATCTTGTCCCAATTCAAAAGCAGGTTGTCTGATAAACGAGAAGGAAGGTAAAAACAACTCAGCCATATCCGAGTTGTTAAATCCAGAAAGCATGATATTGATGCTTTCCTGATTTTTTTTTAAAAATAAAAGGCATGCGTTATTCAGCCTATCACTAGATACAAAAACAGCGTCAGGTTTATTTTTAGATAAAAATAAATTGGCAATTAAACCCTCTAAATCCTTCGCTGTACTATTCCCATAATTGAAATATTTTATCAATGATGAGTCAGGAGTTAAATTGTATTTCTTTAATGCATCCAGATAGGCCTGTCGTCTTTCTCGGGTTGTCGAAAGATGTTCGGCATGACCTAAGAAACCTATTTTTTTATATCCTTTTTTGATGAGGTATTCAGTTGCATTAAAGCTACTTTGATAAGTCTTTATCGTCATACTTGGAACACCTTTCAAAGGATTATCTCTATCAAAGAACACCATCGGAATTCTTCTATCAATCAATTGACTAAAATGATTGTAATCGAAAGTGGATGAAGCAACAGCAACCAGTAATCCGTCGATGTGTCTTTTTGCCAGATGGTTTAAATTCTCAATTTCTCTTTGGTAATTATCGTGGCTTTGTGTGATGATTAAATGGTAGCCATTTGAATAGGCTATAGAATCCACGCCGTCAATAACCTGTGAAAAGAAGTAATTAGCTACGTCACAAACAATGAGTCCAATACACTTACTTTTCCCATTTTTAAGAGAAACTGCCATTGGATTTTGCTAGAAATTAACAGATTCAGCATAAGCTAAAACGCGTTTCTTAGTTTCCACACTAATTTCATGACTGTCACTTAAT
>NZ_AQPN01000015.1 GCF_000403135.1 Arcticibacter svalbardensis MN12-7 | reverse complement strand
TCAATGGACTTCAATTCCGGGGGCTTTAAACTATTTTACTTTTTCAGCAGATTACAATGTGCCACTTTTAAATGGTGGAATTGGGCTGATGATTACCAGTTCGAACGAGGGTTCAGCCTATTTAAGGAAATTAAATATATCCGGAATCTATTCGTATAGTGTTGACTTTGATAATGCGGTGTTGTCCTTTGGACTTCAAGGTGGATTTACGCAGCGTAGAATTGATTTTAGCAAGATTGTATTTGGTGATCAGATTGATCCGCTTACCGGAATTATTCCAGGTGCTGTATCGGGTGCAAGCTATCCGGAATTAAATAATAAATATTTCTTTGATGCAGGAGCAGGGATTAATTTGGTGGTAGGAAAGTTGATGACAGGTGTTTCGGCGCAACATATTAACAGGCCGAATGAATCTTTCACTGGTACCAAATCTACTTTGCCGCTGCGGGTTAACGGACATGCAAGCTATCGGATTTCATTAGACCCGTATGATGAGGAGAACGGACCTGCATTGATACCATCTGTGTTGTATTATAATCAGGCAAAGGTAAGTTCTGTTAGTGCTGGCTTTCAGTATAAATATAAGTCTGCAAATGTGGGTTTATGGTATAGGAGTGATTCGGGTGGGCAGAGTGATGCAGTGGTGGTATCGCTCATCTTCGATGTATTCCTGCGGAAAGATATGTATGATAAAGTGCGTGTAGGGGTAAGTCATGATGCTACATTATCCAAGATTCAGTATGGGAATACTGCTGGTACTACAGAGGGTGCATTGAGTTATGAAACTACATTTCCATCAAGGGGGCAGACTGATAGGGGACCCCGCAGTAGTGGAAACAGGTGTTATGATTTTTATTAATAGGGGTATTAGTTGTTTTATGTGCCAGACCTTATATGTTATAACTTCTTAGTGAATCAAATTCGGAAGACTTGAACCTTTGCTGTTTTTATATCTGGAAACAATAATTATGCTTCTATTATAGGTAATTATAGGATTAATGAAAATATTTCAATTTAGTATTACTGTATATTAAAACATATGAGTGGCAGGTTTTGATGTTTTCTAATCAGATTTTGATTCAGTTGCCTGTGACTGTCCAGGTATCTTTTGGTGCTTATTCATTAATATAGCTGTATATAAAAATTATGAGTGGCAGGTTTTTGATGTTTTTCTATTCAGATTTTGATTCAGTTGCCTGTGACTGTCCAGGTACCTTTTGGTGCTTATTCATTAATATAGCTGTATATAAAAATTATGAGTGGCAGGTTTTTATGTTTTTCTAATCAGATTTTGATTCAGTTGCCTGTGACTGTACAGGTACTTTTTGGGGCTTATTCATCCAATTTGGACTATATAAATGCAATATGAAAAAACATTTGAGCTACTTATTCAATGTTACAACAAAATGATATACTAAATTGTGGCTTTATTGTATTTTTGTGCATGACAGATACAAGTCAACGTGTATTGAGCTTAATAGTTAATGATTCTTCATTAGATCCTGACCTGAGAAGGATCGCTGAAAAGGTGGAAGCAGGAGAACGGATTTCTTTTGCTGAGGGAGTTATCCTTTACGAGAAAGCCGAACTTGGGTACCTGGGAGTTTTATCAAACTTTGTTAGGGAAAAACTTCATGGACATAAAACATATTTCAACCGTAATTTCCATATAGAACCAACAAATCTATGTGTATATGATTGTAAGTTCTGTTCTTATTCCCGGCTAATTAAGCAGAAGGAAGAAGGGTGGGAGTTGAGCATGAATGAAATGCTTGATATGGTTAAAAAGTATGATAATGAGCCGGTTACTGAGGTTCATATTGTAGGAGGGGTATTACCACAGTATGATATGAAGTTCTATTCGGAATTATTCAGCAGTATCAAGGCGCATCGTCCTGAATTACATGTTAAAGCGTTAACTCCTGTAGAATATCATTATATCTTCAAAAAGGCGAAGGTGGATTATGCTACAGGGATGCGTTTAATGAAGGAAGCTGGATTGGAATCTATGCCTGGTGGTGGTGCTGAAATCTTTAATCCAGAAATTAGAGAAGTTATATGTAAGGATAAGTGTACTGCTGAACAGTGGCTCCAGATTCATGAAGAATGGCATAAATTGGGACAACGATCTAACGCCACTATTCTTTATGGTCATATAGAAAAGTATTGGCATCGGGTTGATCATATGGAACAACTTCGTCAGCTACAAGATAAAACTAAAGGATTTCAGGCTTTTATTCCCTTGAAATTCCGTAATCAAGGTAATCAAATGTCAAATATTGAGGAGGTTTCTGTAATTGAGGATCTTCGTAATTATGCGATATCACGGATCTACCTGGATAATTTTGATCATATAAAGGCTTATTGGGCAATGATCAGTCGCAATACTGCCCAGCTATCTTTAAACTTTGGTGTAGATGATATTGATGGTACACTTGATGATACCACTAAAATTTATTCTATGGCAGGTGCAGAAGAGCAAAATCCCGCTATGTCTACAAAGGAACTGGTACATCTGATTAAACAGGCAGGCCGGCATCCGATAGAAAGAGACACTTTATATCATGTAGTGACAGACTACAATGATTATGTATTTGAAGAGGTACCAAAGCCTCAATTTTATAAACTTCCAGTAATTAATGCAATGGAGGTTGAACGTAAAGAGAATGAATAAAATCATATATATTATTCGTCATGGACAAACAGAACTGAATTTTAGAGGTGTTGTTCAAGGTAAAGGTGTGGATGCAGATTTAAACAATCTGGGAAGATCACAGGCTGAAGCATTTTATCAGTATTATAAATCGGTTCCATTTGATCATGTGTATACGTCTACTTTAAAGAGAACCCATCAAACCGTTAGAAAATTTATTGAAGCTAATATTCCATGGACACAGTTATCTGGTCTGGATGAAATAGGCTGGGGTATTTATGAAGGTGTTGAAAGTTCGGAAACTGTTCGCTCTGCTTTTACAGAAATGCTGGGTAGCTGGACAGCGGGTAACTTAACTGCTAAGTTTGAAAATGGAGAAAGCCCTGAAGAAGTAAAAGTACGGCAACTTGAAGCATTCGAAGTTATCTTAAAAGAAGAAGATGCAGAGAATATTTTGATATGTATGCATGGACGCGCAATGCGTGTTTTACTATGTGTCTTATTGGATAAGCCTTTGTCAGACATGGAGGAATTTCCTCATACCAATACTACTTTATACAAACTTGAATATGATGGAACTCAGTTTTCTATCCTTGAATTTAATAACACAGACCATTTAGCTCATCGTGAAGAAGATTAAAGTTTCAGCTGTTTCCTATACGAATACCAAGCCTTTTGCATATGGAATTGAGCATTCAGATATACTAAATAAGATTGATTTAGTATATGACATTCCTTCAGATTGCGCATCAAAACTAATTAATAATCAGGTAGATATAGGACTTGTTCCTGTAGCTGCTTTGTTAAATATTCCCAATTATCAGATATTGGGTAACTATTGTATTGGTTCAGTTGGTGCAGTTAATTCTGTGTTTATTTTTAGTACTAAGCCAATTGAAGAGGTTAAAACAGTTCGATTAGATCCTCAGTCACGTACTTCAAATAATTTGGCTAAAGTGCTGATAAAGAATTATTGGAAGCAAACGCCGGATTATATTCTAAATGGTGAAGCGGATGCATTTGTAGAAATTGGTGATCGTACTTTTGGGAAAAAACAGAATTATTCTTTTGCCTATGATTTAGGAGAAGAATGGTTCAAGTTTACAGGATTGCCTTTTGCTTTTGCTGTTTGGGCTTCGAATAAGCCAATAGATCAATCTTTTATTACTGAATTTGATGCAGCACTTAAGTTAGGTTTAGATAGCCGGGATCAGGTATTATTAACTTTACCTCAACGCTGTGATTTTGATTTACATGATTATTTGTTTCATAAACTCGATTTTAATCTGACTGATTCTAAACGTACTTCTATAGATAAGTATCTTGAATTAGTACAAAAGTTGTAATGTGTTTACTTTTGCTATTCATAAGTATCGGATTGGAACAGGATTTTAAAATATGTTTTTATACACAATGTAATTAACTTTATAAGTTACTGGTTTTAAACATCGTTAATGGGAAACTTGTGATGCGAGAATTTCAAAACCAAATTTGTTTGACTGGTAACATATATTGTTTTATAATTAGTATTATGTTAAATAGAAATTTTAATCTCCTATTTTATTTGCTTTAACCTGTTTTAAAAACTATTTTAATGATAGTGCGTTTTATAATTCTATTTATAAAACAAACATCATGAGTTATTCAGAAAATTATAATAAACAGCTACATCGCTTGTATAAGATCCTGCAAGCAAGTCATAAAGGCTATCTAGAAGCTAAAAATCATACTGAATCTTCGGAACTCAAAGATTTGTTTGAAAAATATGCTATCGACCGAGAGCTTTTAACGCAACAAATGAGAGATAAAATTGCTCATTACGGTGGTAATGCAGATTTAGACCATGATGATGCTGTAGGATTGCTTCACCGTGGATGGTTAAGTTTAAAAACTTCATTAACAGCAAACACTGCTCAGAATATTCTTGAAAGCTGTAGGAATGCGGATCAGGTAGCACTTGATGCGTATGATGATGCATTACAGGGAGAGATTTTGAATGATTTTGAGTTGAAAACGTTTCTTATGGAACAAAGATTAAATATAAATGAAAATTATACCGAGTTGGACAGAAGGTATTTTAGTCTTTTTAAAAAAAATCCATCCTTATAAAAGCTGATTATGAGATCTATATGGAAAGGCTCAATCGGATTTGGATTGGTTAACATCCCAATAAAGTTATTTTCTGCGGTTCAATCCAGTAATCTTGATTTAGATATGCTGGATTCAAAAGACCATTCAAAGATTCACTTTCAGCGTGTAAATGAAAAGACGAATAAGGAAGTTCCCTTTGACAAGATAGTTAAAGGCTACAAGTATAATGATGAATATATTATTATTGAAGATAAGGATTTTGAAGATGCAAGTCCTGAAAAGACAAAGATTATTGAGATTGAAAACTTTGTAGAGCTCAGTGAAGTCAATCCAATGTATTTTGAAACTTCTTATTATGCTCAGGCTGAGAAACAAGGACTTAAGGCCTATTCCCTACTATTAAAATCTTTACAGAAATCAAATAGGGCTGGCTTAGGCAGGTTTGTGCTTCGTAACAATGAGAATCTTTGTATTATTCATCCTGTAAACGAAGTTATCGTCATCACTAAGATCAGGTTTGCAGAAGAAATTAGAGATGTAGAGGATATTTTAAGTCCTGAATCAATTAATATAAGTAAAAAGGAACTTGATATGGGTCTTGCTCTCATTAACCAATACAGCGATAAATTTCAAATAGAGCAGTTTAAGGACGAATATCATAGTGAGCTCCTTAAAATAATTGAAGCTAAAGCTAAAGGGAAACGGCCAACGATCAAAAAATTAAAGCCTATTAAAGCTACGGGAGATGACCTTTATGACCAACTCATGCAAAGTTTAGATGGTTCTTCAAGAAAAAATGGCGCCTAGTATAAACCGTAAAACAGACTCATAAAAAAGCCCGGGATATTATCCCAGGCTTTTTTATGAGTCTGTTTATTATAGTGCTTTAATTTTGGCATCCATTTCGTCAACCTTAGCTTTATTATTTTTAATAGAATAATAAGTTTTTAAGTTTTTTAAAGCCAATTCTGACTTAGGATTTAATTCAACAGCTTTAGTTAAATAAGGTAATGCACGGTCAAATTCAGCTTGAGCTTTTTTCATCGTTGCCGTATATTCAGTTTGTTTACTTGTGGCAAGTTTATTAGCCTTGTTGAAAATAATAATACCATTATTCATAATTAAACCACCAATATTGATGTAAGCATCACTATAAGATGGATCAAGTTCTATTGCTTTTTTGTAAGCTTCTTCCGCTTTAACGTTGTCCTCCAAAGAGTTATAAGCAATACCTAAATAGAAAGGATACAATTTATTTGTTGGTTCCTTAGCTTGCTGAGCAGTAATTTTTTCAATCACTTCCTTTTGTTTTCCAGTCATTAAACTAAATTCAATTTCTCTGGTTGCTAAATCAGAACTCTTAGGGAACTTTGCAGCACCCTCTCCGGCAAGACGGATGGCAGATGCAGTATCCTTAACTGCTGCATATAATACAGACAAATTAGAATATACATTTTCCAAAGAAGAATAATTAGTAGGTAATAATTCAGTAAAACGCTTAATTGCATTTGGATAATCTTTTCCATTCATAGCAGAAATACCTGCCGCATAATTTAGTAAAGTATCTCCTGGCGCAAAATCTAACCCTTTTGTAAATTCTGTATAAGCGCCTTCAAAATTGCTTTTGTCTAAAAAACGCTTTCCTGCATTAAATTGATTGATGTAAAGCAGGTTATTTACTTTAGCAATGTTTTCCTTATTTTTTCCTTCTTTATCAAGTTCTTTGGCTTTTGCAAGTGCAGTTACAGCTTCTCCTGCTAAGGTTGCAGATTTAGCAGTGGTATCATTTGTAGCAAGGTCTGCATAAATTAATGCCTTATAAGTCCAGGCTGTAGGATCACTAGCGGTTTTTTCATGAAGTACTGCTTTATCTACAGCTTCTTTTGCAGTAATGATTTTTGGACCCGCTAATGCAGGACTTGCAGATTTTAATGCAGAGTAGCTATCATAGTCAGTTTTTGCAGTATTCACTGCTGATTTTTGTGCAAATGCAGATACTGTGATACCCGATACAGCAATTGCCAATAAAAGAGATTTGGTTTTCATATATTTCAATTTGTAAGAATAAATTGTTTTAATTTCTCGTTCACTCTTTCAAGCTCTACCATATTCCCGGTATTATTGTATAGAACAGCAAGAGATCTTAGAACATTTACTGAATTAGGATTAATTTCTCCTGCCAGGTTTAGGTATTTGCTTGCCAGACTGAGAAAAGTTTCTTTTTTGTTGTTTGGTCTGATGTAAGAATTTAGATAGAAAAGCCCAAGTGCATAATTACCTTCATAGTTATTGGGTTCTAACATGACTACTTTTTTGTAATACTCCTCAGCTTTTTCTTTTTTACCAATGGTTTCATAAGAAAAACCGGCCAAATAATTCAAGTGTAAATTTTCTGGATCAAGCCTTAAAGCATCCCCAATTATATTTTCAACCATATTATAAGTGCCATTATCTACATAAATGTTGATCTCTTTAAAAAGCAGATCCTTATTTCCTAGAAATAAGCTTCTGCCCTCTTCAACAACCTCTAATGACCGATTGCTATCTTTGAAATCATAAAGATTAGATAGAGCTAGATAATAATCAGGTAATGAGCGCTTTCTATCTTTAATGAGTTGCTCATAGTAGTAAATCGCTTTATTGGTATAACCAAGCTTTTCACTTAAAATAGCCAGATTATGCTTGACAAAATAGTTCTGATTATCCGCAGAATCAACTGATAGATAAGCCCTGTAAGCAGCTGTATAGTTTTCATTTACTGAAGCCCTATTGGCAATCACTAACCATGCTTTTATTAATTGAGTTCTGACAAAGTCAAGCTCAGGTTTATGATCATCATTTAGCTTACGACTTCTTAATCTACTCAATGAGAATAAAGTTTCATCTATGGGATCCTTTACATATTTTAGTTTACGTGTAGAATCCGCAAAAGCCAAAGAGGAATAAACCAAACTTTTGATCAGGTTATTTTTATAGCTAAAGGAATCTTTTCTAGTTTTAAAGATTCCGTCCACTGAAGTCTTAGCCTTTTCAAGAAAAGAAAAGTCAGCTTTTGCTGTATACTGGGCAAAATTATTCATTGCTTCCTTAGTAAGGGTTTGCGCAGGAAGTGAACTTCCCGCACAACACAATACCATCATTATTATTATTTGCCTTTTCATTATTGACATTAATCTTCTAACGAATCATCTTCTGAATTCGTATCCTCATCATCTGTTGCTTCCTCGTCTTTTACTTCTTCATCCGTTTCTTCATCAAGAGCATCCGCTTCCAGGTCCTCATCAGAACCAGGTTCCATTGGTTCATTCAGCACTTCAGCCTTTTCAGCCTCTTCTTCATGTTCCACTTTTGCAATTGATGCAATGGCATCATCTCCCTTTAAAGAGATTAGTCGCACACCTTGAGTAGCGCGACCCATAACACGAAGTGCACTTATAGCTATTCTGATTACAATACCCGATTTGTTAATAATCATCAAATCATCGGTATCAGTTACGTCTTTAATAGCAATCAGATCTCCTGTTTTATCCGTTACGTTAAGCGTTTTAACACCCTTTCCGCCACGGTTTGTCACACGGTAATCTTCCAGATTTGTACGTTTTCCATATCCTTTTTCAGATACGACTAATACAGTAGCTTCCGGATTATTAATGCTCAACATACCGATTACTTCATCTTTATCATGAGCAAGCGTTACACCGCGAACACCAGTTGCAGTACGACCCATCGGACGGACAGTAGATTCATTGAAACGAATTGCTCTTCCAGAACGGAGCGCCATCACAATTTCACTCTTACCATCTGTTAAGTTTGCTTCAAGAAGCTGATCACCTTCATTAATATTTATGGCGTTAATACCATTAGAACGCGGACGGGAATAAGCCATTAAGGAAGTCTTTTTAATCGTTCCCTTAGCGGTACACATAATTATAAAGTTGTTCTCCAGGTAATCCTGATCCTTCAGGTTTTTAACCTTGATATACGCTTTGATGTTTTCTTCCTTCGGAATATTAATAATATTTTGTATCGCCCTACCCTTACTTGTCCGGGAACCTTCAGGTATCTCATAAACCCTAAGCCAGAAACAACGTCCTGCTTCAGTAAAGAACAGCATGTAATTATGGTTTGACGCAATAATAATCTGTTCTATGAAATCCTGATCTCTCGAATTAGAGCCTATTGAACCTTTACCACCACGACCCTGCGTGCGGTAATCAGTCAAAGGAGTACGTTTAATATACCCTTCGTGCGAAATCGTGATCACTACTTCCTCATCGTCAATGAAATCTTCCATCGACATATCTTCCGCAGAATGAATGATTGATGTCTTACGTTCATCACCATATTTTTCCTTGATCTCTTGTAATTCGTCCTTGATGATCTGCATTCTCAGGTTTTCATCATTAAGAATAGATTTCAAATAGTCAATGGTCTTCATCAATTCATCAAATTCATCCTTAATCTTGCCTCTTTCCAGACCAGTCAAACGACGTAAGGTCATATCCAGAATAGCTCTTGCCTGAATGTCAGATAACCCAAAGGTTTCCATCAAACCAACTCGCGCTTCTTCAGGTGTATTAGAGGCACGTATTAAACGAATAACCTCTTCTATATGATCTAAAGCAATTAATAAGCCTTCTAAAATATGAGCACGCTTTTCTGCTTCTGATAGTTCAAAGCGAGTACGGCGAATTACTACCTCATGACGGTGATCAACGAAATATTTGATCAGGTCTTTCAGGTTCAGCATCATTGGACGTCCGTTAACAAGCGCAATGTTGTTAATACTGAACGGAGTTTGTAAGGCTGTATATTTGTAGAGGTTATTTAAAACTACTGATGAATTAGCATCCCTTTTAACTTCGTATACAATACGCATACCGTCACGGTCAGACTCATCCCTGATTTCCGATATACCTTCCAGTTTCTTCTCATTGACCAATTCAGCTGTACGCTCAATCATGTTGGCCTTATTAATCTGATAAGGAATCTCGTTTACAACGATACGTTCCCTATCGTGACCATAAGTTTCAATTAAAGCTTTTGCTCTAATCACCACACGGCCTCTACCTGTTTCGTAAGCATCCTTCACTCCTGAGTGACCATAAATGATCCCACCGGTAGGAAAATCTGGTGCTTTAATATGCTGCATCAGCTCAGAAATTTCAATATCCCTGTTATCTATAAAAGCAACAGTTGCATCAATAACTTCCCTGATATTATGAGGAGCCATATTTGTGGCCATACCTACAGCAATACCCGAAGCACCATTTATAAGCAGATTAGGTATTTTCGATGGCAGAACCGTAGGCTCTTGCAGCGAATCATCAAAATTGTTCTGATAATCAACGGTATCTTTATTAATATCAGCCAGCATTTCTTCAGCAATCTTCTTCAGTCTTGCTTCAGTATACCGCATTGCTGCAGGACTGTCTCCATCAATAGATCCAAAGTTACCCTGTCCATCTACAAGTGGGTAGCGCAGGCTCCAGTCCTGTGCCATACGCACCATGGTTCCGTATACGGAGGAATCACCATGTGGATGGTACTTTCCTAATACATCACCGACAATACGCGCTGATTTTTTATGAGGTTTTCCGCTGGTCACGCCAAGGTCCAGCATGCCATAAAGAACACGACGATGCACTGGCTTTAAACCATCTCTTACATCCGGAAGCGCACGAGAGACAATAACAGACATTGAATAATCAATGTAAGCAGCTCTCATTTCTTCTTCGATGTTTATGGGAATAATGCGATCGTGTGTTGGTTCTAAGTTTTCGTTTTCTGTATCTTCAGCCATCGTTTGATAGTCGGTTTATTAAATGTAATATTGTCGTTAAACACGACTTGCGAAGATAAGAAATTATTAGAGAATAACCGTCTGATGGAGACGATTGGCTCTATTTTAAGCATGAATTGAAGCAAAATGATGAAATTATATCCCCCTTATTTGAAAATTAAATAATCCAGTTAATGTCTTTTTTTAGTAAACTCAAAGTCCGCGCTTCATCTGAACCCGCTTCCGGTTGTACATTATAAATCCAGTTCGCCTGAGGTGGAAGACTCATTAGTATTGATTCAATCCTTCCGTTAGTCTCCAAACCAAATTTAGTTCCCCCATCATAAACCAGGTTAAATTCTGCATATCTTCCTCTTCGTATATACTGCCAGTTTTTTTGACTTTCAGTATAGAGCTCATCCCGGTGCCTATTCACTATTTCTGTGTAAACAGGTACAAATGAACGGCCTATTGCTTTCGAGAACTCAAAAATAGATTCCCAACTTATACCTGCCTTATCCGGATTAAGCCGATCATAAAAGATCCCCCCAATCCCCCTGGTTTCATTCCTGTGTTTAATGAAAAAATAATTATCTGCCCATGTTTTAAATTCCGCATAAAAGGTTTCGTTAAACCGGTCACAAACCGCTTTAATACTTTCATGGAAGTACTGAGCATCCTCTTCGTACACATAATGCGGAGTCAGATCTATCCCCCCCCCAAACCACCTAAGCGATTCATTCATTTCAAAATACCTGATATTCATATGAATGATAGGCAATAAAGGGTGACTTGGATGAATAACGATCGATATGCCTGTCGCGAAAAAATCTACAGAATTTACCTTAAAAGCGGTTTTTATCGCCTCCGGTAATTTTCCATACACCGACGAGAAGTTCACTCCTCCTTTTTCAATGATCTTTCCATCCTGCATAATGCGGGTCCTACCTCCTCCTCCTCCATCTCGATCCCATATCTCTTCCTGAAATTTACCGGATGTATCAAGTAGCTCTAGTCCCTCACATATTTCATCCTGAATAAGTTGATACTGCGCAGAAATTTCTTCTTTAGTCATGTTTGTTAATCGGATTAACTAGTAGTTTTTAACAATAAAAATAGGTCATTTGCTGATAAAAGCAGCTAATCAATTTTAGCATGTTAAAAGTAATATTAAGTTTCGCTTTATAAATAGGTTATATGCACTAATTGTTTCACAATCAATAATTAGGCTTTCTAAACTGTATATTGAATAAATCTTTTTCTGCAGCAAAGCTTAAAGTAGATCTGGCTTGAACAAGATATAGCCGACTAAATCCCCTTTCTAAAATTATCAATAAAATATAAAAGGCTGCTTCATAGTTGAAACAGCCTTTTTAAATAAGTGATAATCAAATATTTATATCTCTATTTAATAGAAATAGGCACTTCAATATTTTCCCACTGCAGTACTACTCCTTTTTTATTGATCACATAAGCCAATCTTTCCTTTAAAGCGGATGCTTTTTTAGGAGTTACAGTAACACGTAATGCATCCTGACTTTCCTCGTATTTGTATGCACCCCATTGATCAGCAGTTTTGTTGAAAATAATAGTCCAGTTTCCTTCTGTCGGAATAGCAAAAAACGAATATCTACCTGCTGGAAGTGATTTTCCTTCTACTTTAATATCCTTATCTGTCGAAAAAGTAGTGGCTTTATTAGCACCCGCACGCCATACTTTACCATAAGCTTCAAGGCCACCCCATATTTTTCTTCCTTTAACAGATGGGCTGCCATATTTAATTTCAATCATTGCGTTTCCTACTTTACCACTTACACTGTCAGCCGGACTAGCTACAGGTTTTTCCTGAGCCTGAATCAATGTGCTCGAAAACAATAAAGCACAAACTACAAAAGAGAATGCTTTTAATACAAAAGGGTTTTTCATTATGATGCTTTTAAGTTTGATAATAATATGCAAGATAGGAGATTTTTTTCTTTAAGCAAACTTGCTTTATTTTTCATAAAGTTTTCAGATATTAGTTGAAATGCTTATATCAGAAAATACGCTAAAATGGGTTATGCGTTTTTATCCACCACTTTTATTTCAGCGCATATGGGTTAGGCACTTTGATACTGATTTCCTTGGTGTTGACGTTAAGATATTTAAAAGCTTATTTAATTTAAATTATAACAGATCAATATTCGGAGGAACAATTTATGCTGCGGCCGATCCTTTTTATGCCGTTTTATACTATCAGGCCATGAGGCGTAAAGGATATAAAGTTATCGTCTGGCAAAAGGCAGCAGAGATCTTTTATCTTAAACCGGGTATGTCTAACCTATATTTTAACATTACCATTACCAAAGAAGAAATTAATACGCTCAGTGAAACACTTGATGAAACAGGCAAGGCAGAACAATATTGTACATTGGAAATAAAGGATGTCCGGGGCGAAATTTGTGCACGTGTAATCAGTCTCGTTTATATTCGGAAACTGGATTAAAACAACAGACAATTAAAATTGCTATTATGAGCGGATTAAGACCATATGATATCAAACAAATGATCTTTGAGGGCGAAGGAATGCATGTTGATTTTAAAAAGACAATTACTTCATGTTCCAAAATAGCCCGTACACTGGTTGCCTTCGCTAATAACAAAGGAGGCCGACTCTTAATTGGTGTATACGACAATGGATCTATCAAAGGTGTCAGTGCCGAAGAAGAAGAAAAATACATGTTAAACCGAGCAGCAACCTTGTATTGTCGCCCTCAAATTGATCTTTTCTTTGAGGAAGTTTATATCGATAATAAGATTGTGCTAGTAGCCGAAATTAAGGAAAGTGATGTTAAACCTCACTATGCTTTAGGTGATGATCATAAATGGTGGGTATATGTCCGGGTCAAAGACAGAAGTCAACTAGCTAGTAAAATAGTTGTAGATGTTTTAAAGGCAGGTGCTAATGATGCTGGAGTATTGATTGAATACTCAGAAAAAGAAAGTCTGTTATTGAAATACCTCGATGTTAACCAAAGAATATCTGCTAAAGATTCAAGTAAATTACTCAACCTTCCCCGCCGCAGGACTCAACGCCTATTAGTGAATCTTATCTTATCGGGTATAATCAAACTTAATACCAACGAAAAAGAAGAATATTATACTGCTTGTTAATCTTATGCAGCTAACTGGTGATTTATTTTCATCAGTAGGTGATCAAGATCAAATGGCTTCTCAACAAAGTCATCCGGAGCTCCTGGATTATTTAAAAAAGTGGTTAAATCATGAGTAGCAGAAATCATAATCACTGGAATATGCTGAATGGATTTATTGTTCTTAATCTCCATACAAATATCTCTTCCGTCTAAAGTGTCCAACATCACATCCAAAAGTATCAAATCAGGATGTATTATCTCAATCATTTCAAATATATGATGGCCATCAGCAAGTTTTATCACTTCATACCCCTCCCAAGATAAAAGCTCTTCCAGAACATCCAGAATCGCTAAATTATCATCTACAGCTAAAATTTTCTTATTCATCATAACTTTCAATTACCAAGATGTATGCCATTACTATGAATCTTAAAATTAATCCGACTGATTGATGACAAAAAAATAAAAAATAAGTATAATAGTGTATAATAAATAGTTAACCTAATCCATCAAAATTGTACAATTCACTGTCCTTTAGTTAAGTCACATCATTGTAATAGTAGTAAATATTGTACTAAAAAAAGGTGTTTATACTGGTAGATTATGACTTTCGATAGCTTTAGCAAGTTCAGCCTCATTCGTTAAGTCTAGACGCAGGGGTGTAATAGAGATATAATCATTCTCCACAGCCCAACGATCTGTACCTTCTTCTGCAGGACCTAAAGGTGAAACGGTAAACCAATAATGTTTTCTTCCTAAAGGATCAGTACCCGGAATAATTGTTCCATCATACAAACGAACAGACTGTCGGGTATACCTCATCCCAAGAGGATTCTCCGGGAAATTAACATTATATAAAGCAAGTTTAGGGTTCTCCAACAAAATCTCCAACGTTTTTTCAATAAAAGGCTCCAGCTTTTTAAAGTCAGGTTCCGTTTTACCTACCGGGGTACTCAATGCAATTCCCTTAATTCCAAACAGCACGGCTTGTTTAGCCGCAGCCAGTGTTCCCGAATGCCACATCCCATTTCCGAGATTAGGACCCATGTTAATTCCTGAAAGCACCACATCGGTCTTCGACCATAAATGTCTACCCAATGCTACACAATCAGCAGGTGTTCCATTTACGCGGTAAGCCTCTACACCTTCAAAAGCAATCGGCGATCTTTTATAACTAAGCGGTCTGGAATGAGTAACGGCATGTCCCATAGAGGACTGTTCTACATCGGGTGCTACCACCCTTACTTCTCCAAATTTCAAGGCAATGCGAGCTAAAGCGGCAATGCCGGGACTATAAATCCCATCGTCATTCGTGATTAATATTCTCATGATGTAAAATTTATTTCTTACTTATGCCAACCAATAACTAGGAATGATGTTTGAATAAAGCGTGTTTTACACTAAATGTCAGGTATGAAAATAGCTAAACTGTTACATAATCCAGCTGCAGGTGATGAGAATCATACCCGGGAAGAACTTATCCAACAGATCAAATCAAGAGGATTTAATACCATTTATCATTCCTTAAAAGAAAAAGACTTTTTGCGGGTAATCGAAGATGAAGTGGATTTCATCATTGTAGCAGGTGGCGATGGCACCGTTCGAAAAGTTGTAAAGAAGCTTTTAGAACGTAGAGTGTTAGATAAAAACTTTCCAATAGCACTTCTGCCAATGGGTACAGCCAATAATATATCCAAAACCCTGGGCATAACAGCTTCTCATATTGATATTATCAAATCATGGATAAACCGGGAAGTTAAAAAGATCGACATTGGCAAGATCTATAACTTTGCTGCCGCAAATTTCTTTATTGAAGGACTTGGGTTTGGCGTCTTCCCTCGTTTAATTAAAGAAATGATCAATGTAGATGAAGTTTTAATAGATACACCCGAAAAAGAAATTAAATATGCGCTACATAAACTGAAGCAGATTACTTCCACATACGAGGCCAAATACTGCCATATTATAATTGATGGAGACTCATATTCAGGAAAATATCTACTCGTTGAAGTGCTAAACATGACATCAATTGGTCCCAATCTAGTGTTAGCTCCTGATGCGGATCCAGGAGATGGTTTTTTAGAAGTAGTGTTAATTGCAGAGAGTCAGAAAAATGACTTAGATAAATATATAAAACACAAACTTAATGGAATGGATAGTAAATTATCCTTTCCCCCGATCAAGGCAAAAAGTGTAGTTATGCGTTGGGGGGGACATATGCTCCATGTAGACGACCAGCTAATTATGCTGGAAGAAGATACGATCATTAAAATTGAACTACTTCCAGGAGTACTCCAATTTCTAGTTCCCAATAAATAAAAACATAAAAAAAAGCCGCTTTGCAGCGGCTTCTTTTATTATTGTGGGTTTGCAGAAGCTTCAGGCTTCTTCTCATCACGTGGAGGACGAGGAAGTAAAGCCTTTCTTGAAAGCTTAAATTTACCTTGTTTATCCACTTCAAGTAGTTTCACACGAACTTCATCACCAACCTGGAAGATACCGTCCATAGACTCGTAACGTTTCCAGTCAATTTCAGAAATATGAAGCAAGCCATCTTTACCAGGCATGATTTCAACAAATGCACCAAAAGGCATAATTGATTTCACTTTACCTTCGTAAATTTCGCCAACCTCAGGTCTTGCTACTATATTACGAACACGTTTAAGTGCCAGTTCGATAGTTTCCTTATCAGGACCAAAAATGCTGATCACACCTTGATTGTCTTTTTCTTCAATCGTAATGGTAGTACCAGTTTCACGTTGCATTTCCTGAATAATCTTTCCTCCGGGGCCAATGATCGCACCGATAAATTCCTTATCAATCTTCACAACTTCAATACGAGGAGCGTGAGGTTTGATTTCAGCATTAGGTTCAGCAAGCGTTTTCTTGATCTCGTTCAGGATATGAAGACGGCCTTCTTTAGATTGCGCTAAAGCTGCACGTAACACTTCCCATTTCAAACCATTAATTTTTAAGTCCATCTGACAAGCCACGATACCATTAGCAGTACCCGTAACCTTGAAATCCATATCACCTAAATGATCTTCATCACCCAGGATATCAGAAAGGATGGCATATTTACCAGTTTTCTCATCAGTGATTAAACCCATTGCAATCCCTGAAACAGGAGATTTAAGTTTCACACCAGCATCCATTAGTGCAAGCGTAGCCGCACAAACAGTAGCCATAGAAGAAGAACCGTTTGATTCCAGAATATCAGAAACCACACGGATGGTATAAGGATTTTCTTCATCAGGAGGCATCACCTTTTTCAATGAACGTTGAGCCAGGTTCCCGTGACCAATTTCACGACGACCAACACCACGGTTAGGTTTTACCTCACCGGTAGAAAATCCAGGGAAGTTATAATGAAGGATGAATTTCTGGTAGCCATTAAAGAAAGCACCATCAATGATCTGCTCATCCATTTTTGTACCCAAAGTAACTGAAGTCAACGATTGAGTTTCACCACGGGTGAAAACAGCAGATCCATGCGCAGCAGGAAGGTAACCAACTTCACTCCATATAGGGCGAACAGTAGTTACATTACGACCATCTAAACGAATTCCTTCGTCCAATACTAAATTACGTACAGCATCATACTGTACATCATGGAAGTATTTCTTAGAAAGAGACTTGGTAACATCATCCACTTCAGTACCTAAACTAACGATAAAGGCATCCTGGATTTCGGAGAAACTATCAGAACGCTCATGTTTAGAAACGCCAGATTTAGCAACCGCATAAACCTTATCATAAGTAGCAGCAAAAACTTGTGCTCTTAATTCAAGGTTACTGTTTTCGTGAGAGTATACTCTTTTTTCAGTTTTACCTACTGCAATGCTCAGTTCTTTTTGAACCAATACCTGAACTTTGATTGCCTGATGAGCAAATTCGATAGCCTCAATCATTTCCTCTTCAGAAATTTCATTAGACTCACCTTCTACCATCGTGATATCATTTTCATTACCAGCCACGATAAACTCAAGAGATGCTTTAGCAAGATCACTCAGGTAAGGGTTAATAACCAACTTACCATCAATCTTAGCCACGCGCACTTCAGAAATCGGACCGTTAAAAGGGATATCAGACACACAAAGAGCAGCTGAAGCAGCAAGACCAGCAAGACAATCCGGCATTATATTCTTATCACCAGAGATCAATGAAATCATCACCTGTGTATCAGCATGATAATCTTCAGGAAACATTGGGCGTAATGCACGATCAACAAGGCGGGAAATTAAAACTTCATAATCAGACAGACGGGCCTCACGACGTAAGAAACCACCTGGAATACGCCCGGTTGCAGCGTATTTTTCTTGATAATCAACAGATAAAGGAAGGAAATCAACTCCTTCTTTAGCCGTTTTTGAAGACACTACAGTAGCTAATAGCATGGTATTACCCATTTTTACTACTACAGAACCGTCGGCTTGTTTGGCAAGTTTGCCCGTTTCGATTTCGATTATGCGACCATCGCCTAAATCGAATGATTTTTTGATTAGATTGTAACTCATTTTGTAGCCATTACAATGTACCTTTCCTCTTTGAAGTACATCTTGATGTTTTTTACTTTAATTTAGTGCAAAAATAAAACAAAAAAAGCCATTCACGTTAGCGAATGGCTTTTTAATTTTTGGTGTAGATTATTTAATTATATCTCTTAATGCCAAGGCTTTAATGATAGCACGGTAGCGGTTGATGTCTTTCTTAAATAAGTAAGCCAATAGACCACGACGCTTGCCTACAAGTTTTTGAAGCGCTAACTGAGTCGAGAAATCTTTTCTGTTCTTCTTCAAATGCCCGGTTAAATGAGCAATACGAGTAGTAAATAATGCAACCTGACCTTCTGTTGAACCAGTGTCAGTTGCTGACTTTCCATGTGTGGCAAAAATCTCTGCCTTGTTTTCTTTACTTAAATACATTACCTGAATAATATTAAAGCGTTACACTTTTTGTTAATTGAGGTGCAAAGGTAGGTTTAAATCATTGTAAATGCAATAGTTAATTCGTTATTAAAATAGGCTATTTGCGGTTATAATTTGAAATCTAAAAATAATACCACACTTTTGCTTCAACCAGCTATGGAAACAAATCCCGCATTCAGTAAATTTCAAACCGAATTTAAAGTTCGTCCCGACGATATCGACATGTTCAATCATGTGCATAACAGTACCTATTTCGATTATGTGTTAGCGGCCCGTTACGAACAGATGCAGGAGTTTTACCATATGTCGATGGAAGAATTCCTGTCCCAGGGATATGGCTGGGTAGTAAAAACTGCTTATGTGGATTATAAACGGCCACTTGCCCTCGGCGACACTTTTATAGTAGAGACAGGAATAACCATACTTTCAGAACGGGGATGTAAAGTAGAATTTAAGATCACCAATAAAAAAACGACTAAAATCTGTTGTGACGGATGGTTTGATTATGTCCTGATCGATACTAAAACCGGGCGAAGTGCAAAAGTAACCGCTGAAATGATCAGCCGTTACTCAATTTAAATGCTATGAAATTAAGATGTACAATAGATTCATCCCATGTAGGAGTCAGAATGGATACTTGGCTTGTGCTTATTAGTTGCTCCCGGCTTTGATGGAGCTTCGTTGCTCCTCTCCAGTCGAACGAGCAAGCAAGCACCAACGAAGTACCCTCGAAGAAGCATCGAAGCTACAGTCCAGCCATGACACAGCTTTCTTTAATCTGACATTGAGCATTAGCTAGGTTAACCGAAGAACTGGTTTCAATTCAGTATTAGACCACCAACTTCTTTACACTTTCCAAAGACATTTCAATCAGTTCAGTATAAAAATCCTGAATAGTCCTTCCCGAAGCAATCACCTGTTGTGGAATCAAACTTGTTTCTGTTTGTCCGGGTACTGTGTTTACTTCAATAAAAAAGAATTTATCGGTGCCCTCTTCCAGAATATAATCAATGCGTACAATTCCGTTGCAGTTTAGCTTACTATAGGTTTCAGCCGCAACTACCCCTACCCTTTTAACCTCTTCCTCTGACATTCTTCCCGGAGTAATTTCTTCCGTCATGCCTTTGGTATATTTCGCTTCGAAATCAAAAAACTCTTTGGAGCTGATGATTTCAGTGCAAGGCAGCACTTGGATGCCTTCTTTTCCTTTATATACGCCAACTGTAAATTCGCGTCCAGCAATAAATTCCTCTACTAATACCTGTGAATCTTCTTTAAAAGCTCTTTCTAAAGCCTCAGGTAATTCACTTGCCAGTTTAACCTTGCTCATGCCGATACTACTTCCACCACTGTTAGGCTTAATGAAAAGAGGCAGGTTTAATTGTTTTAGCAGGTCTTCCGGACTAACCGGGGTATGAGAAAATAGTTGAACCGAACGGGCTGCATACAAATCCTTTACCCCATCAACAACAGCTTTAGTATAGCCTTTATTCATCGTAATTGCCGATGTGGCCGCATCACAAGTATTATAAGGGATGCCGAGCATATCAAAATAGCCTTGCAGTTTACCATCCTCACCTGGAGAGCCGTGCAGACCGATAAAAACAGCATCAAAACGAATCACTTTATCCTGAATCGTAAGAGAGAAATCGTTTTTGTCTACATTATGGAGCAGAGCGTTCTCATCCACGTAATACCAGCGTTCGCGGGTAATAATTATGGTGTACACCTCAAATTTTTCGCGGTCAATATTCCTTTCAATAACTTCAGCGCTTTTAAAAGAAATGGCTGATTCGCCGGTAAAACCACCGGTTACCAGGGCTATAGTATTCTTCATAGGGCAAATATATTTTAAAATCCGCTTTTTTACTTAAGTTTGGGCATCTTTGCCAAAGATTTTGATCCATGAGTAAATTTTTAGCATATCTTAAAACGAGTACATTTCGTAAAAACCTAATAATTGCGATCGTATCAGTAGCCGTATTTCTGCTGCTTATATTCTTTTGTTTACGGTTTTATACCCGTCACGGGGAAGGAGTTGCGGTGCCAAAACTCAAAGGTTTACCCGTTGAGCAAGCGATAGCACTGTTGGAATCGCAAGGTTTACGATACCAGGTAGACTCTGTATATCAGATCGATAAGGAACCAGGAATGGTGACAGAGCAGGATCCCGATCAGGGAACAAACGTCAAGTTTAACCGTACTATATACCTGACTATCATTACCAGGAACGCCCCAAATGTAGGCTTCCCTGATATTTTTGAAACCAGCTACCTGGAAGCGCGGGCAGTACTGAGTAACTATGGAATAAAAATAGCGGATACCAGTTATACCTCTGATATTATGCGTGACCGTGTACTATCGGTGATGTACCGTGGACAAAATATCATGAAGGGCGATGCAATTCCGAAGGGATCATCAATTTCGTTAGTGCTTGGCGATGGTAAAGGTGCCAGCGAAGTAGATTTACCAAATGTAGTGGGATTATCACTGCCGGAAGCTATATTTTCTCTCAAAGGATCGTCCCTCACTATGGGAAGTGTCTCTTACCAAGGATCGGTTACCGATACGATTAATGCTAAAGTATTCAAACAATATCCAGCCGTAAGTGATTCTTTGTATAAAGTAGCAATTGGTACACCGGTAGACCTGATCCTTTCCAATGACCTTCCTCCTGTACCATCGGTAGATATAAAGAAAGTTGCTCCTTAAGTTAATCATTTTATACAATGACTGAAGAAAAGAATAAGAGACTATCTCCCACAATTAAGTTTATAATTGCATTCGCACTAATCATCATTATTGCGCTGGGCATAACAGGACTAAATTATTACTTGCGCTATATGGGCAAGAGCGTAACCGATAATGAAAAGTACCTGTATATTAAAACGGGCTCTACGTTTGATGATGTGTATGCTACGATCCGTGAAAAAGATATGGTGCGGGATTCCATCGTGTTTCTTTGGGTAGCGCAGAATATGGATTATCCACTCGCAGTGAAACCTGGGAAATACAGGCTAACAGATGGAATGAGTAACCGGGTTTTAATCAATATGCTTAAATCGGGCAACCAGGAAGAAGTGAGCCTGAGTTTCAGGGGATATCGTTTACAACAAGATTTTGCTGCCTATATTGGAACACAATTGGAGGCCGATTCTGCATCCCTGCTGAGTTTACTTGATTCTACTGCCTTTGTGAGTAAATACGGCTTCGATAAAAATAATGTCTATGGAATGTTCATTCCTAATACCTATAAGATGTATTGGAATATTTCGGCAGATACTTTCTTTAAGCGGATGTATAGTGAGTATCAGAAATTCTGGACTCCCGAACGTTTGAACAAAGCGAAGGAAGTGGGGCTTACTCCTACTCAGGTGAGTACGCTTGCCGCGATTGTGGATGCCGAAGCGCTGCATGATCAGGAAATGCCTACTATTGCGGGGCTTTATTTAAACCGATACCGCCGGGGGATTAAACTGCAGGCAGATCCAACGGTGATCTATGCAAATAACGATTTTACCATCCGTAGGGTGTTAAATCGTCATCTTACCAAACAGTCGCCTTACAACACGTATATGTATGCCGGACTGCCACCGGGGCCTATCATGATGCCGAGCATCCATGCGATAGATGCGGTGTTGAATTACCAGAAGCACAATTTTATTTATATGTGTGCGAAGGAGGACTTTTCAGGCTACCATAACTTTTCAACTACGGTAGCTGAACATCAAGCTAATGCACGACGCTTTCAGCAGGCATTAGATGCACATAATATTAAAAAATAATGATCACAAGCGAAACGAAGATACGAGTTAGATATGGAGAAGTGGATCAAATGGGTTATATGTACTACGGAAACTATGCGGAATTTTATGAAGTTGCCCGCGTAGATATGTTGCGCACAGTAGGTATGACGTACCGCTATCTGGAAGAGTCCGGGATTATGATGCCGGTTTTAGACATGCAGTGTAAGTTTTTTAAGCCTGCGCATTATGATGAAGAGCTTACTATAAAAACGACTTTGGCTAAGATGCCGGGTGTGCGGATTCATTTTAAATATGAATTTTATAATGAAGCGGGCGAGTTTATCCATGTTGGTGAAACTACGCTTGTGTTTGTAGATATGAAGCGAATGAGGCCTTGTTTGCCTCCGGAGATTTTTCAGAATAGACTTAAGCCATTTTTTGATTAGTTAAGTATGCCAAGTGTTCAACATTATCTGCTAAAAATTAAACCATATAGCCGGTTTATTGAGTGGACCAAAATAGCTGTGTTTCCTTTTTTTAGTCCACTCCCGGTTTATACCATCGGAACCTTCTTCTTTCAGGAGATAGGTCGGGATTCGCTTATTACGAAGGCATCTGCATTGGCTTATAATTTTATGCTGGCTATTTTTCCGGGTATCATCTTTTTATTTACATTGATCCCATATATTCCTGTTCGGGGGTTCCAGCAGAAGCTTCTGGATTTAATTGCAATGCTACTCCCCTCCAATGCTTTTCTAGCTGTCCAGTCTACTCTGCTCGATATTATCAATAAGCAGAATGGAGGGTTACTGTCTTTTGGTTTCGTTGCTGCATTATTTTTCTCTACGAATGGGGTGACTAATTTAATGGTTGCTTTTAATAAGTCGTCTTTACAAACGGAAACACGAGGTTGGGTGAAACAACGTTTTGTTGCCATCAATTTAACTTTTGTTATTGTGCTTGGTTTAATTTTGGGCCTTTCGGTCATTACGATTGGGGAGTTTACGATTGGTAAAATACAAAAGGAACTTGCGTTTAAAGGAGGTGATTGGTTTTATGTGTATTTAATTGCTGTAGTGCGGTGGTTCATTTTAGCGGTGGTTTATTTTCTTACCATTAGTATGATTTACCGATACGGTCCAGCTCATCCTAAAAAGTGGAAATTGTTCAGTCCGGGTGCCTGGTTGGCTACTTTGCTAACGATCTTAACCTCATGGGGCTTTACATTTTATATCAATCATTTTAGCAACTATAATAAGCTTTATGGTTCTATAGGGACATTAATTATAATTATGATCTGGTTATTTCTTAACTCATTAATAATTTTGATTGGATTTGAGTTGAATGCGAGCATAGATCTTTCAAAACGCAGTATTAAGATTATCAGACCACAGTTTAATAACTTCAGGGAGGAGCCTTCCCAGCAAATTAACAAGAAAAACCTTCCTAAGTAAAAATTATTGTCTTGAGATACAGACTAGTAATTTATAATTGAATTTATTTCGCGTTTAAAATTTGGAGAAGAGGGTAAGATTTGTACTTTTGTCGCGGAGAGTTGGCAGAGTGGTCGATTGCGGCAGTCTTGAAAACTGTTGACTTGTTAAAGGGTCCGCGGGTTCGAATCCCCCACTCTCCGCAGATACTCGTATCAAAATTATAAAAAGCCTGCAAATCAAATGATTGCAGGCTTTTTTATTTTAGAAATAGATAGATATCCCGAACAGTTTTACTTTGGGGTACTACCATCATGGGCTGTAAAAAACGGATATGTTTACACTAGGATATTTTATCATTGTACCGTTACTCTTGATCTTGAAAATGTTACCTCGTCTATTATATGGAATCAAAACAATATTCTAGGAATAAATTCTTTGCAACCTGAGAATAACAGGATATTTAATGTCTATCCTAATCCAGTAAAAGACATGGTATCGATTGACCTTAAAACTACTGAGTCTGCTGAATATAAAGGTATAAACACAGTTGGACAAGTAGTCCTTTCTGGAACTATATATAATGGTGTTAATAAAATTAATCTCAGTCAATTTGCTTCAGGAATTTCCACAATTAGACTCTCTAGTAAATCAATAACTTAGATGAAGAAATTTATAAAAAAATAATTAACAAAGAAAAGAGTCTTCTAAACCTATGGACTCTTTTTTTTAATCTCAATTCTCATGTCACAAAATAAAATATTTAAAAGACTTTTATTGGTTGTAGCAATCACTTTAAGTTCAAAAGGATTTTCTCAAACTATTGGCCCTTGGAATCTCGATAAATTATATGCTGTTCCAAGTTGGGAAGAAACTACTTTGGCACCCATATCTGGGATGACAAGTATCTTATATAAATCTATTGATTATCTAGGAAATCCTGTAAAGGTTTTTGCTTATTATAGTGCACCAAGCGGCACCATGCCCGTTGGTGGTTGGCCAGCAGTAGTTTATGTACACGGCGGTGGTGGCACCGCTTCAAGTAGCTGGGTAAAGTCTTTGAATCAACATGGATATGCAGCAATTTCTATGGATTTAGAAGGGCATTACCCTATTAAAGATTCTAGTGGTAAATATTACTCCTCTCCTAATCCAGGGCCAAGTAGAAATGGAACTTGGAATGATTGGCAACTAGATATTAAAGAACAATGGTATTATCATGCTGTTTCTCAAATTATTCTTGCACATTCTCTTTTAAGC
>NZ_AQPN01000014.1 GCF_000403135.1 Arcticibacter svalbardensis MN12-7 | reverse complement strand
CCATAAAATCAAAGAGAGTTTTTTCCCGTTTTTTCATATCTAAATTTAATCATTTATGCGCGCTTATTCGATTTTTTGTACTCATAAATTAAGGTAGGTTATTGGAAGCCCCCTTATATTTATATGAGAAGCATATAATGAAATTGCTATAAATGTTTAAATTCATGGTATATAACATTTTGTTTGAAGTTTCCTGTATCAATTTGTTTTGATATAGAAGTATTTTTACTAGGTATATGTGCAAAAAATAATTTTCCCTTATTATTTTCTTTGTAAGCCTCATACGAAATTCCTCTCGTTAGAGAGCTACCTAAGCCAATAATTGCATGTGGATTAAAAAAATCCGTGTCTGATTTGCTGAAAAATCGGTAAGCAATATCAAGCTGCTCAAATGACATCAATTGTTTAGCAATTGATTGTAGCGATTTCATCTCAGCGGCATAATGGTCTTTTGCTGTAATTAACAATATATTCGGTTGGATTTTAACAAGAAATGACCAGTGATTATATAAACTTGCATTTGAGCGGCTGTAAGACCCCTTTGGAACAAAGACCCATCCCCAAATATGATTTCTTAAGGCATGGTTAAGAGCTATACTTTTTTCGACACTGGTATTTTCATAATTTGGAAGAACTATATTATTAACAATGTGACTGTCAATTAATAATGAGTTTAAAAAACTGTCAGGAATAATATGTAGGTTTTTTAAAAACCATTTTGCATAAGTACTATTTGGGCTTATTTTCGAAGATAATAAAAAACTCCATAATGTTAGCATATCAGGTGTAAATGTTGGCGTTTCCATTATTTGTGAAAACATCCGGGTAATTACTAGGTTTTGTTCATTAATTAAACCCGCAACATTTTTATGATATTTCCCCTCTTTAACTTGCTCAAAAAGGAATGCACTAATAAGAGTGGGTTTCAATTGTAATAGAATGCTTGCTGCATGATGTATTATGAAACTTTGTTTTTGAACTATCTCTAATAAACATTGATCAAGGTACTTCTCCCATCCTGGAACAGATTTAATAAACTGTACTATTTCTTTTGGTTCTGTTTTATCATCTTTATCAAATACAAAGTGTTGAAGGGCATTGCCAATTATTTGTATTTGAAATGATAATAGTGAGTTGTTACTTATCTTCTTTATGAAATCAGCATTCTGGACATTAATTGCTAATCTGATATTGTGTTTAGCCAGTTCCCAGTATTGATTAGTGTGACGTATTTCCTCGCGTAGATAATAAATAAATTCTTCACCTAAATAATTAACATTTGCAAAGATGTCAAACTTACTTTGTGATACAATATAATCAATATATAGAACATCGCGTATAGTAAGATGTATAAAAGAATACCAGTTTTTGCCACCTATATTGCGCCTTATTAATAATCCATTTGTATGCAAGAACTCTATATCTACTTCATTATATCCGGCAAATGATTCTTCAATCAAGTTAAATTCAAATTCAATTAAATTTCTGGCTGCGGCAAGATATCCCAATAAACAGAATTTAGGATAAAATTTGTCATATGAGATTTGATTGCCTTTGGTACTTAATGTTTTTATGAATTCTCTATAAACAGTTGCGACAGATTTTTGAAATATATCTTTTAAGTTTCTGAAACCTCTTTCCTTAATGATGTAAATGACAATTTCAATAAATAGAGGGTTTTGAGTGTATTTGTTTCGAAAACTTAAAAGTGATTTTCCGCCTTCTACAATATCAAAAAAATCTTGCGTATTGAGTTTTATATGCAATCGGTTTGCGAGGTTATAAAAAAATGCCTCTGCTTCTGATATGTTTAATGGCTTTAAAGTTATAATTCGTTGCTCTGTTTTCACCTGCTGCGCTCGCGTAGTGATTATAATTTTAAAATTTTTGTTATGTTTATGATAAATGTCCAGATAATTGTTAAAAAGTTCCATTAAGTTATGAATGTGTTGACGATCATCACAATCATCCAGAATGAAATAGCACTTCCCATAATTAATAAAATAACTGATTAGATTAGGCGAAGGGCGATGCTTTACGTTTGATGAAAATCTATTGACAGCGTATAATACGTTTTTCCATAATAATTCAAATGAATTGTCAGATATCCCCTCAAGAAGTGCAGGAGCAGTGGTTTTTATCTCTGTTATATTAAAGTAAACCAGGAAATCTATGCTATCACCTTTTAATTCCTTATTGAGAAAATCGAACACAACCGACGACTTACCTGTACCTGGCAAACCACAAATGACTGTAAAAGTTGTTTTATCAAAAAGATGTTCTATTTCCCTAGAGTCGAATTTTTCGAAGTGAGGTATGTATTCTTCGGTCTCATCGTTGTCGCTTTGTCTGTTAATAAACCAAGATACGTTTTTTTGTTTATAAGAAAGTAATGGTTGAAGGTAAGTGTCGCAGATTTTTTGATGAGTGCAAATTAGCTTTTTCTCTAATAATGCAGTGATCGGAATTTTTCTCCTGTTGCTAGGTGTTTTTAAATTCTCAGTTGTTGAATCGGCTTTTAATCCAATTAATTTAAAAAACGGAACAAAAAAATTGTAAATAAATAGTGGAATGTCTGTAATAGTAGATAGTAAAATTAAAGCAATAATAACATAACCAAGCTCCTTTGGTATAGAGGTTAATGGAAGGTCTGTTAGAAAATTCATGATCGCTAGTTTCATGTAAAATTAAAACTTAACTATTTATTTTTCAATAGTTTATTAAAATAGATCCAATTATAAAGCGTTAAGGGTGCTCAATGACTATAGTTAGGATATCTTTGAGTAAGCGTTTGAAAAAAGCCTATACTAATAGCAGAAAGGATTTTTAATGCAAATCTTTTATTCGGTAAGTTCTTAATTGTTCAGTGATTTTAGAATATGAACTTGCTCAATTGCCGTTACTTCTTTGTCACGGAATCTTAAAGAAATCCTAGTGAAAGTTTTTCGTTGATAGAACAAGAATGTAGATTGCGGAAAATGATGTCTGATTACTCTGATGTGAAACTCATATTTATGTTGAAGAACAAAGCATATGAGCGCGTTTACAAACTATTTAATTCTTGAATCCCAATTTTTCCACGGCTACTACTAGTATTCAGCCATCTGTTTTAATATTCCAAGAAATGCAATTTAGAATTCCTCCTTCTTTAGCAATTTCTGAAGAATCTGTACTTAAGATCTTATCATTGGGAAATACTTCCTTTAACTGATTAATTGCTTCATCATCCTCAACGATATTAAATGTAGGAACGATTACAAGTCCGCTCATTTGCAGATAATTGATGTATACCACTTGCATCTTTATTTGAAAGATTTGAGTAAGGGTTGTAAGGTAGTTCAATAATTTTAAGTCCCGCATTATGCAATGCCAGGCGTACTCCTAATTGAAAATCTGGACTTTCATTGGTATACTTATTAATGAGAACGGTATCATCATTAATGAACCGAACCATGCCATCAGCATGGCCTGTGAAGTCATGTTTGTCCCAGGGAAGGAATATGATCTTACTTACCTCAAAAGTTTCTTCTAGCTCCTTAATTAGGGCTCTTTCACTATAGTTGGGGTTCTCTTTGAAGACCTTGTTGCACAAAATAACTTTGTCTTTCCCTTTTACTACGTTACCGCCATCTAAGACAATTTTAGAGGTCTCTGCAGCAATACCCATTTTGTTCAGTATTAGAGGAACATCTGAAATTGTTTTAAGCCACTTTTATGATTGAAGATAATCAGGGTTATAGATGAAACGAATAAACTTATTAACCTCAAGCTGAATAGGCATATAATCAACTGCCCAGATGTCTTTGGTATCTGGAATCAGGTTAAATGGAGTATGGTTATCTTGTAGTAACTGTTCAAATGCTTTAAAGAAAATTGGATTTTTCTTAGGTAAGCAATCTGCCAGGTACAGCAGATTGCTTTCTTTATCTTGGATCATACTAATTTCATGGTGTAACCTAGAATAAGATTTGCTTGTTCTATATCTAATTCTCCATTTTTTAGCATCCTTTTCACAACAGTCTCTTTGTCTTTTATCGTTTGGCTAAAATTGGGAAATGCTTTCAGAAGTATAACATATCTTAATTTAAGGTTGAGATAAAAACCTAATGGATCATTTGCCTTTGGTGTAAGACCAAAACGACTTGTTTTCAACATGCTCATTCCGGGAACGAACGAACAATCCTGATTATGACCTTCAATGTCTAGGAATTGTATGGTATTCACACCTTTGCCGTTCAATAAGTTAAAGTTTGAAAACAGTTCAGTCGCTACCTTTTGTGGTCCATCGTATTGCTTTTTCATAAAACCGCTTTTAGGGTCTGAACCACCATAGAGTTTTACGACGCTGCGTATTAAAATGCCTCCATAGTTTTTCCCATCACCAAATGTGATATCTATTCCTGATCCGTGCAAGTAGAGCTTGTTCGATTGCAGTTGAAGATCATTCTTGTAGGTGTGAGGGTCTGGTAACTTCTCGGAATAGGTGTAAAATTCAAAATCGACTATCCGGTAATATTCATCATTGACTTTTAATTGGATGTCCTTGGAAAACTTATCTGCTATTGTATCGAAGCTTGCTAGAATTGTTTTCTGCGATTCGTAATTAACTTTTAAAAAATCCATATAATGGTTTTAGGTGGTTAACAAATATAGCAGAGTTATAGTGGAATCCTTCACTATATTTAATCGGTTCTCTGTCGCACTTTTCTTATGCCTTCAAGAAAAAGTTTGGTTATGCATCCAAAGAAATAGTATAAAGTGTAACAGCTTATGCATCGTAGATGTCTTTGTTAACAGAGCACCCTAATTTCATTTTGGCGATTTAATCGATTTGTATACTATCAATTGCTTTTCCCATAGCATACTCCTTTACTCCGGGTACTTTTAGTCCTTCTGCACGGAATACTGTTATGTTAGTCATGCCCAAAAAGCCGAGGAAAGCCGTTAGGTAAGGTGCAACAAAGTCGTTTGCTTTTCCTGGTCCTTCTGAATAAATACCACCTGAAGACATGGCAATATAGACCTTTTTACCGGTTACCATTCCGATAGGACGACCATCTTCTCCGTAACCAAATGTAACTTTTGGCCTGGTAACATGGTCAATCCATGCTTTAAGTGACGTATGAACGGTAAAATTGATTAGCGGTGCACCAATGACGATAATATCAGCTGCCAGTAGTTGCTTCACTAGTAAATCGGATAGACGATTTGCTTTTTTATCTTCCTCAGTTTGCTGCTCCAAAGGAATAAAGAATGTACGAAGGTTGTTCGGGGTAAGGTGGGGGATTTCCATGTCAACGAGGTTTAACTCCTCAAGCGAGCTGCCTGGATACTTATCTTGAATTTTTTCTACGATCGTGTGACCCAACTTGATGCTGTACGATGCTGCACCTTGAAGGCTTGACTTTAAATGAAGGATGTGTTTCATAAAATTATTTGCTTAATTATTGAAAGCAAAAGTATGGTTACCAGGTGATGAAATGATAGTACTTACCCAAAGGTAAGCGGTAACGTTGAGGTAAGTGATTACCTTTGAGGTATGAAAATGATTAGAAATGAGGTACTTCCTAACCGTCAGGAGTGTGCAGGCTCGCTAAGAAACGTCATTGACGCACTTTATGTTCTAAATGGCAAATGGAAGCTGGCTTTGATTCTCTCTCTGGTGCAATCATCAAAGCGTTTCAATGAGATACAGAAGGAAGTAAGTGGTATTTCCGCCAAGGTATTAGCGAAAGAACTGAAAGATCTGGAATTGAACGACTTTATCACCCGTAATGTATATCCAACCACCCCTGTAAGTATTATTTATGAAGCGACGGGGTATAGCCAGACATTAAAAAGTGTGATAGGTGAACTAAGTGCCTGGGGCGGACAGCACAGGGAAAAAGTGAAGCAAAGTATGCGGAAACAGTCTTGATCTTTGGAGTTAATTAGAGTTTATTGTTTTGCTTATTGGTCGTATAAAAACTAAAGACCTTACAAATAATCTTAATTGTTTTTAAAGTATTTTTCTATGCGCTCATGTAACGTTTTTTTAAACTGTTCATCCAATTTTAGTACACTATTATCGGAAGAATTAAAAAGATTTTTAACCATTGAGTTAATAATGATACTTTGTTTTTGGAATGTTTTGCATATTGAACAACCAGCCAGATGTATTTTTAACTCGAGTTTTTCTCTTAGTGTTATCGTTCCTATTTGCTTTTTTTCTATCAAAAAGGTAGCCTTGCGGCAATTGTATGCTATTTTCTTTAATTCGTTCATGTACTTAAGTTTGAATCCAGTTCTTTTGAAGGCAGGCTCTGAGATTAACCTTAGCCCGGTGAATGACTACCCAAAAATTAGATGATGATACTTTTAGCTCCTTGCAGATTTTTTCTGTTGTTTCATCATCCATATGCTTCATGGTAAAAACAGCAAGCCATAGTGAAGGCAGTTTTTTCATACATAGTTTGAGAATATGCTGAAACTCTTTGTTTTCAAGGGCATCTGATTGTTCGATCCCAAACTCTTTTGGTCTGTATTCGATATTCCAGTTCCCATATTCATGATTAAAGTAATCATGTTCTTCCTCCTCCTGATCTATCACTTTATTCTTTATAAATGCTACTGAATTTTTCCTATATACGTCAATCACTTTATTCTTTAAGATTGATGTAAGCCATGTTCTCTCAGAACATTTGCCTTCAAATTTATTCATGCTGTTCAGTGCTGCCAGGAATGTGTCCTGAATCAAATCCCTTGCCTGCTCTTCATCGTTTACACGAGTGATGGCATAATTATATAAATAATCGGCATACTTAATAACCCACAAATGAGGATTAATGGTATTTTCTATTGCTAAAGTTTCATTATTATCGCTTGGCATAAAGGAATTTTGTTAGTTGAATAGAGCTGATCTTTATTTTCTTTGTCGGAATTCACTCAGTCACCTTACAATTTATTTCATATTTTTTGTAAGGGTTTTATAAAGTAGGCGACAAATTGGTAAATTAGTATAGCATAGGCTTATGAAATTCCTACCTGTTTATTAACTAAATTAATTGCGTTTTTGTTGCAGCGAAATGATTAATTCAATTATAAATGAAAGTAATTAAAGAAAAACATTCCTTTCTAATGCGTTGGACGCATTGGGTTAATTTCCCTATCCTAACAATTATGATCTGGAGTGGAATGCTGATTTATTGGGCTAATGACGCTTACAACATCACAATTTTTGGATTCACTTTCATTGCTTTTTTTCCGGAGTGGTTTTATAAGTTCTTGAATATTCCTCACCACTTAGCTGAAGGAATGGCCTTCCATTTCTTATTCATGTGGTTTTTTACGATCAACGGAATTCTTTATGTGTTTTACACACTTTTTTCGGGGCAATGGAAAGAATTAATGCCAAAAAAAAATTCATTTAAAGAAGCATGGTTGGTACTATTGCATGATCTACACATTCGAAGAACTTTACCTCCGCAGAACAAATATAATGCAGCTCAACGCATTGCATATACTGCTATAATTTTTATGGGGTTTGGTTCTGTTGTTACAGGATTGGCTATTTACAAACCGGTACAGTTTTACTGGTTATGCTGGTTATGTGGTGGTTATAATTTTGCAAGAATACTTCATTTTACGTTAACAATGGGCTATGTATTCTTCTTCATGATCCATATTTTTCAGGTGCTTATGGCTGGATGGAATAATTTCAGATCAGTGATATCAGGCTTCGAGTTAGTGGAACAACAGCCACTAATCACTCCGGAAAAACAACCTGGTTCTAATTCGCCTGCTGATGGTAAAATTGAAGAAAATTAGTTTCAAAAGGGATAATACAAATTCAATGAAGAACTTAAAATTCAAAAAACAAAAAAAAGAACTAACTATTAATCAAAAAATTAATAGACGAAATTTCATCTCTTTTAGTGCGTTTTTTGCATTGAGCAGTGCTGCAGCGGTAGGCTGGAAATGGTTATATAATTCTCCTCAAGAATCAACCGGAGTTACTGCAGGTGCCCACAAACCATTACGTCGTGCTTTAAACAAAACAGAGCTGTTTTTTAGAAACTTCTACAGTAATAACCACCTGGTAAAGACTTATTCAAAAGACCGTGCAGCTAAAAATATAAGGGTAAATAGTGATATTGGCATTGACGATGAAGGTTTTAACGTTGAAACCTGGCGTTTAGAGATCAAAAAAAATAATGGTCAGGTAGTTAGATTGACTATTGATGACATTAAAGCGCTTCCTAAAACAGAGTTGATTTTTGATTTTAAATGTGTGGAAGGCTGGGATCAGATTCAGCATTGGGCTGGTGTTAAGTTTATCGACTTAATTGGGCATTTTAAACTCGAGGATCAGATAACGATGCCTTACGTTGGCATGGAGACTCCGAACGGTGAATATTATGTGGGTCTGGACACTGAAAGTGCTTTACATCCACAAACTATCCTCGCTTATGAAATGAATGACAAGCCTATAAGCAATGTTCACGGTGCTCCCCTGCGACTTATCATTCCGGTAAAATATGGGATCAAAAATTTGAAACGTATTGGTACGATCTCATTTAGTGACAAACGCCCTAAAGACTATTGGGCTGAAAGGGGATATGATTATTATTCTGGACTATAAATGTAAGTAGGAGTGAATTGATTTTTTATGTTTAATGGTTGCTTTCTGAAATGTCGTTTGAAACCTTTTTAAAATTGTAGTAAGGAAAAGCTAAAAGATGCGACAAAGAGTAAAAAACAACATATGAAACTTATTCAAAAAACTCCAAAATGGGCTGCAGTAACAATGATACTATTTACAGTTGCAGCCTGTCAAAAAAACGAGATGGGTTTAGATGATTCTTCAGAGACTAAGACAACCATCACTGTAGAAAATGTATTAGTATCAAAACCACTTGTCGAGTCAGGAGAATTTAAGGGGAGCAGTCCATCTAACCTTATTTTACCCGGACAGTCTGTTACAATTGAATTTTCTGCTGCCAGAAAAGAAGCAATAAGCTTTGCTACAATGTATGGCTGGTCTAACGATCTGTTTTTTGCCCCTTTAAATCCAGGCATACTGGTATATGATACAAATGGAAATCCGATTCAAGGAGATGTCTCTGAACAAGTAAAACTTTGGGATAACGGAACAAGAATTAATCAGGCACCAGGTGCAAACGTAAACCATCCGGGAGTTGCCGATAGCAAAATTATTACCGAGGTAAAAGGAACTGACGCACAGGGGAATACCTATTTGCCTGCGTCAAATCTAATTAAAGCAACGCTGAAATATATAGGTAACTCTGTATTTAATTTAACCCTTGAAAATACATCAGGAGGAACGGCCAACCAGACTCCCTTAAGTCCGGGTGTTTGGGCAGTGTCTTATGTTGTAGGTGAGAATCTGCAAAATGCAACCCCACTTTATTCAAGTGGCAAGCCTACAGCTAATGGCCTGACTGATATAGCAGAAATGGGTAGTAACACACGTTTATGTGATTATTTGAAAACCATTACAGGGATATTTACACCTCTTTCACCCATACTTGTGGTTGTTTATAATGGAATTGAAAACCCTATCTATAAAGTTGGAGAAGTAGATCGTGGCCAGGGGCTTAAGGCATTGGCTCAAATGGGAAATGCAGATACACTTGCCAATTACTTAAAAGGCAAACCAGGTATTAAAGCGGTGTACGTCCTTCCTGATCCCGCTACTAAAGTATTACTACCAATAATTGGTAATCAGGCAGGTGGTAAAGTATCCCAGGAAATAAGCGTTTCTAAGAATGATAAATTAGCAATTGCAACGATGTATGGATTTTCAAACGATTGGTTTTTCGCTACTTCAGGTGATGATATTGATGCAACTCAAAAAGGCGATATTTCAATGAGCATGAGTCTGTTTGATAACGGAACAGCAATAAACCAATTTCCAGGTGCAGGAATTACGCAATTTAACTTGGCCGGTACTCCGCTTAAAGAAAGTAAGGTCATTGCAGCTGTTCCAAACCCAAATGCATTTACTACTTTACCTGCTATTACAGATATTATACGAGTAATATTGCAATAATCACTAATCTACTTCTTACAAAGTGTAAAAATAATGTGTGGTGACAGATTAAAAACTCTGTTATCACACATTAATCATACTTGAAAAAGAATATAAATTCATTTTGGGAAAAGACCATCAGTTGCCCCCTGGAATGTTAAGTTTGTATGAAGTTATTGTGATTAGCTTGAGCTATTCAGAATTTAGTGTCATTTAAAACCGGATTTTTACTTGCATTTACCTGGTAGGTTGTGATTTTACCTTCTTCATTTACTTCAACGATTCGGTAGCCTCTGTAGGTGGTTCCCCAACTGCCTCCGATGTGTGAGTCGAAGAAATGGGGCAGCTTATTGGTATAAAAAACACTGTCAAGACTATGATCATGACCGTGGAAGACTGCTTTGACATTGGTGTACCGGTGTAGTAATTCTATTGTTTCCGGACCATCTACGAAAGGATTCTGGGGAACCCAGATATGAGGAGGAATATGTAATACTACAAAAACGGTTTGAAGTGTCTTGAACTTCTCTAATTCACTTTTTATAAAATCATTGTTCGGAGGGAGATAGGTGCCTTTTGTATCTGAAGTATTGGCAAGTATAAAGCCAACACCGTTCTTTTCAATCGAAAAGTTATACTCACGTCCAAAGATAGATTTCCATAGCGCCGCATCTGCATGATCGTGATTTCCGGGGATTGCGTAAAATGGGACGTGCAACTTATCGTAATAATCTCGTTTGATCTCAGTTAAAAGATCCGGTCGGTCATGTACGAGATCTCCATTTATAATGACAAAATCAAGAGGGCTTTTTTTATGCGCTTCATTTAGCCATCCAATCATGTTTTGATGGTCTTCTTTATATGGGGTGTTAGGCTGCCCATAATGTCCATCTGAAGCAATTGCAAACCTTAATTTGCTTTTTTGTTGTGCATCAGGTAATGATTTTTGATCGACTCCAGCAAATAATTCGGTTACAGGATTAATTTGTGTTAGAAATAATCCGGCTACGCTGCTTTTGATAAATGATCTTCTGTTTGACATAATATATGTTTAGTAGTAGATAGGGGCTGCCGATGGATAACAGCCCCTTTTAGGTTTTAGAAACTATATCTTGCTCCGATTTGTCCTCTCCATCTGGATTCAAACGGTGCATTCACAAATGAACTGTTTACTGGGTTGTAACTGTAGGTTGCCCTGGATCTGCCATTAGCTGTTGCTGGGTTTTCAAATCCTCTAAAAGTTAATATGGCACCACTCAGCGTTGCGGGTAGTTGCGCAGTAGTAATTGAAGGAAGTTTAACCAATCCCCAGTCTTTGTTTAACATATTTCCTACGTTGAATACATCAAATGTAAACTGAATATTGTGTCTGGTCTTACCTGAACTAATGAAGAAATCTTGTGCAAGATGCATGTCGAAAATGTGTGACCATGGTGTCCGGGCTCCATTTCTTTCTGCATATTCTCCCCGGTGTTTACTCAAATACGGATCTTGTTCAATGAAAGTATTCAGTTGCTGATAGATTTCCGCCGGTGTACGTAAGTCCTGTGCATTGGTAGGCAATAAAACAATGTCATCCTGAGATTTAGGGATGTACATGGCATCGTTCTGAGTCTGTCCATCATTATTGATATCTGAGTTTAACCGGTAGGTGTAAGGTAGACCTGATTGTCCATTATAGACCAAACCGATTGTTGTAGCCATACTTTTTAAGTACTCGATGCGGTAAGATACATTGCCGATGATGCGGTGCTCCAGGTTCCAGTCAGAGAATGTTAAACCAGGGTTATTGGGATTATTGATAATGGTATTATTACGAAAGTTGGTTGAGGCAATAGTGGAGTTCATACTGGATATATCTTTCGAATGCGCATAGGTGTAAGCGATAGATCCTGATACTCCCTGAGTTACGTTGCGCTGCAACTGTGCGGTAAGACTGTATTGGTAGCCTTTATTCGTATTGGTAAGTAAAAATACATTGGTGTATTGGGGGAAGTTCAACCTAGCAGTACCGGATGGGTATAGATCCCGACCATCACCATCAAGTTTTGCAGTTGGTTCAACCAGGTTCAGATCTTTTATGAAAGGGGCATTAAGTTCCTTTCCATAAATACCTTCAAGAGTTGCGACAAAACCAAAGGGTAGTTTCTGGTCAATAGCCAGGTTAGAGCGCCATACCTGTGGCATTTTGAAGTTCTCATCAGTCAGATCAATTTCGGAGGTGGCAACAGTAGGTGTTTTTGGCTGATTATTTACATCCCCTGAAAAACGGATAGGGGCGGTTGCTGTACCTGTAGCATTTATACGGCCAAGGTCTACACCTGAGTTATTGTATGCATTGCCCAACCAAACATAAGGAAGGCGTCCTGTGAAGATTCCACTTCCACCTCTTAAAATAGTTTGGGAGTCATTATTGATATCCCAGTTGAATCCTAATCGTGGAGAAAATAACAATCTAGATTCTGGCTTGCTATCCGTCTTTAATCCCATGCCAACAAATGATTCTGCAAATGCGGTATTCTGTAATGGTTTGTCAAGGAAAATTGGAATATCTACTCTTAATCCGCCGGTCACCTTTAATCCATCCTGTACTGTATATTCATCCTGCGCATAAAAGCCTAACTGCATCGCTCTGAAAATGGATGTTGGTATAGTTACATCTGGTATTTTTGAGTATGTGAGCTGATATACTGAAGGTGCCTGGTTGTTTAAAAAAGACGCCAGGCTGCTGTAGGTATAATTTCCCCAGATATTCTGAATAAATAGATTATCAAAGCGGAAGAACTCATTCTGGGTACCAAAGGTAAAATGATGATTATTACGGATCATGTCGAGGTTGTCCGTTAACTGAAATAGATTTTGCGTTTGTTTGGCAGATGGGGAATAACCCTCTGTGCCTGCGGTAATCGTACCGGCAGCACCCAATTGGATTAACACTTGTGGGAAAGGACTTCCTGGAATCTCCCGGTTATCCCTTATGTTAGAGTAACCTATGATTAAATTATTGACAATATCATTAGAGAAGTAAGTGTTTAGTTCAGCGACGGTAATGTTGGTCGAATTGGTTTGGATGTATTTGTTGTTTTCAAAACGAAGTGCATTGATCCCATTTGCAATATCATCGCGCTCTCCATGCACATAGTTGTGCCTTAATGTCAATCTGTTTTTCGAGTTAATGATGTAATCCAGACGGGCAAACATTTTTTCGCTATTTGTTTGCTTACTAATATCGTCAAATTTGCCGGCATCGTAGTTATACTGGCTTTTCAGGTAATCGGAAATCTGTTGTGCCGTTTCTGCTGGAACCAGAGATTCGTCTGATGCACCTGTTCCTCTGTTCGCCTTATATAATAGCGGCTCATTTCTTCTGCTGATTTCAGCATTTGCAAAGAAGAAAAGCTTGTTTTTAATAATGGGACCACCTAAACGGAAGCCATATTGGGCATCACTAAACTCGTTAAACTTGTTCCTGTTGGCGTCAGGACTTTTACCAACAAGACCTTCATTTTTGCCATAGGTATAAACGGAACCACTAAAGGTGTTCGTTCCCCGTCGTGTAACTGCATTGATTCCTGCCCCTGTAAAACTACCTTGTTTGACATCAAAGGGAGCGAGTACTACCTGTATTTCATCAATGGCATCTAAGCTGATTGGCTGTGTACCTGCTTGTCCGCCTGGCGCACCAGTAGTGGTTCCACCACCTACACCATAGCCCATGATGTCGTTATTTTGAGAGCCATCTATCTGGATGTTGTTGTAGCGGTTATTTCTTCCACCGAAAGAAAGACCGGACGACTGTGGTGTAAAACGTGTAAAGTCTGATAATGACCGGTTTAAAGAGGGATAGCGTTCTAAATCTGTACGGCTGATATTTTTTGAGGCGCCTGTTTTGGATAGGTTTCTGGCTGAACCTGCTCGTGCGGATTTAATTTCAACTGTGTTGAGGTTAACATCTTCAGATTCCAGGAATACCTTCAGGGAATATACCTGCCCTAAGGGAAGCGATACGTTTTGCTCTGTGTATTTTTTGGTCCCGATGTATTTAATCTCAATACTATAGGGTCCGCCAACAGGTAGGTTCTGCAATACAAATACGCCTTTTTCATTAGATGTTGCATCGAACCTGATATTGGAAGGGCCATTAATAACGGTAATAATTGCACCTGGGAGGGCATGATTTTGATTATCATATATGTAGCCCTTAATCCCTGACGATGTAGTTCCCTGGGAATAAGATTTCAGGTAGCAAAAAGACATTAGGGATAGAATGAGTAACGATGCGCATATTCGGACATGGTTACGGAAAAACGTACTTGTTTTTTTCATAGTTTTAGTTTCTGAATAATAGGGGTCGCTCTGACCTTTGTTGGTGATTAATTCCATGAGTGTTCCAGCACTCATGGTTTTTATTTATTGGGTTTGATATAAATGCTTTTCGTAGTCATTTTATAGGTGATAGGATGTTGATTCGTGATTTCTTTCAGTATGGTGCTGATGGATTTTCCTCGTGTATTCAAGCTTACTTTTAGCGTAGTATCTATTCCTGGGTCGAGCTTGATGTTAACTTTATAATTAATGGAAAGCTCTTCAAAAACGTTTTTGATCGGTGTTCCATTAAAAGAAAGTGCAGTGGTCGGATGAAAATCAATTGTTAGTGGATCTGTATGCTTAGGAGAGATCTTGTTTAATTTGCCCGATTTTTTGCTGTAAATAGCTGTCTCTCCCGGTAATAAATAGAGTGTACCTTGTGTCCGGTGTTGAACACCTACCTTTCCTGTTTTGACTTTTACGGTTGTTTTCATGGATTTAGATGAAGCATCTACCCAAAAGGATGTCCCAAGTACGACAATAGAAAGATCAGTGCTCTTTACTATAAATGCTCTGAGTTTTTCGTGCCTTACTTTAAAGAAAGCTTTCCCTGTAAGGGCCATTTCTCTCTTTGTCGAATTGAATTTCTCCGGATAGCTTAAAGTTGCACCTGGTTCAAGAATAACCTCGCTTTTATCCCCCAGTAATAGGGAATAGTTAATTGATCCAGTATTTTTTACATTCAATATTTTGATTGAAGTTAGTTGAGCTGGTTGTTTGTTTAAGGGAATCGGGTCTTTGATTTCTTGTCTTAATGCTAAAAAATAGATTGCAAAGGGGATCAGTACAGCTGCGACTCTTCCAATCCATAACCTAATCTGTTTAGTTGAATTTGCTTTCTTTTGAATTCTATCCTTTAGGATTTGGAAGGCGGGAATAGGCAAATCTGCCGAAGAATGGAGCTTGCCAAGGGTTGTAAGGTGTGCATTCAAAAAGGCTTTTTGATAGTCTGGTGTTTGGCCGGAAAGCCATTGTAAAAATTCTTCGCGTTCTGAATCAGAGAGCTGATTTTTGGTAAGCCTGCTTAGTAATTCTGCTTTAAGGGGTTGTTCTTTCATCGGGTATACTGCTTATACGAATAAGCAATAGTCTTACCCTACCTCTGAAAAAAATATATACTTGAAATAAGTAAAAAGGCGGAGATCTGATGGTTTCTAAGGAAGACGCGCAAGATGGCTAATGTTTTGGTGATCTGTTTTTCTACTGCTTTTACGGAAATATTAAGCTCCAAAGAAATGTCTTTATTACTTAAGTACTCGCTTCGGCTGAGGTGGAAGATTTCCAAATTGCGTTTAGGAAGTTTACTGAGGGCACTTTGGAGGATTCTCTGGTAGTCGGCTAATACTACCTCGTCCATGGTGCTAAAGTGCTGTTCTTTTTCTAAGCGAATCTGGTTAAGTTTAGCTTCAACGGTTTTGAATTTTCTGATTTCATCCAGCGCTTTGTTCTTTGCAATGGTAAAAAGAAGATTCCTGGTATTTTGATCTCCGTTTATTTTGTTTCTGAATTCCCAAAGCTTTAAAAAAGTATCCTGGGTAAGCTCTTCTGCATCTTCATCGTATCGACAGTAGGGAATCAAAAAAGTTCTGATCTCGCTATAATAGCGATTGTACATATATTCGAGCCCATTTATATCGCCTTGGATTAAAGCATCATTCGCTTCTTTATCACAAATAAACCTTTGCATGACCTTGAGAATTCTTTCGTCCAAAAGTATCAGGTCAGCTTAAACTGTATGTTTATTTCATGTTATGAAATTGATCTTACTAGCTTACCGCACCGCCTATTTAATGAGCTGATTAGTGATTCAATTCGGCTCATATACTCACTATTGTGAAGGAAGGATCTACTTCTCAATTGCAGTATTCAACTTATATGCGTATGTTCAGTATGTTTTTTGCTCCGGAAATTTTGATCAGTTAGAACATAAAAAAAACAGTATGAATCCACTTCAACCTAAACAATACG
>NZ_AQPN01000013.1 GCF_000403135.1 Arcticibacter svalbardensis MN12-7 | reverse complement strand
GGGAGGTACTAATAACCCCTGTTTTTTAAAATATTTTCCATTTAGCTCATAATTAATTTCTTAAAATAAATCATGAGCTAAAAATTAGACTAAATCGCAAAATAAAGAGGTTAAAAAAGGCATTATAGCCTTCCTTTTTTCTTGTTTTTTATAGTATGGACACACTTCTCCTACCGGATTGAATAATGTGAATTGCACGGGTCATATTGTAGACCATATTCATCAATGTAATCTTTGCTGTTGCGCGCTCTATACCAATTGTCATCACCTTTAACTCATGACCTTGTCTGTGCATCCAGGCAAATACATGTTCCACTCTGGCCCTTACTTTTGACTTCTCCCTATTCTGCAGCTTTTGTTCCTGGCTCAAGGGTGTATTGCGGTAAGCCCGTTCATGGATCTCACTTTTAATTCCCAGTGTCTTTAGGGCAGCTTCCTGTTTGTCGCTCCGGTAAGCACTGTCTGCATATAAAGGTTTGCCACAATCTTCTTCATTTAGCAGATCCGGCAGTATTTCACTGTCATGGACACTTGCAGAACTGGTTTGAAATCCGGTGATCAGTTTAGAACCAATATCAACCTTCACATGGTTTTTATAGCCGAAATAGAGCTGATTGTTCTTCTTAG
>NZ_AQPN01000012.1 GCF_000403135.1 Arcticibacter svalbardensis MN12-7 | reverse complement strand
TGTAATAATACCTCAATAGCCGCCTTTCTTGCTTTTTCTATTTGTGCCCAATCTTGTGTTTTCATTTCAATTGAATTAACTGATTCCTAATTTTTCACTTACCAACTTGACAAATCTTTGGGCTACTAAGCGGTAATCAAAATTAGCAGTCACACGTTCCCTTCCTGCCGCACCCATACGCTTACGTAGGTTCGGATCGTTCATTAAAATCAATAAATCATCCCTGATGTCGTTTACATCTGCACGGTAATCCACTGTCCGGGGTTCTTCAAATACTACTCTTTTACCTTCTAAACCACTTGCTTTATCACAAATAGTAACCTCTCCAATTCGGATCAATTCTGCTACTCCAGCCAATAAAGCCGTTTCGCCATGAATTAAGGTATCCAGCATACCCATTGCATTGATGCTGATCACCGGCTTCCCACATGCACCCGCCTCTACCTGTGGCATACCAAACCCTTCCAGGCGTGACGGTGCCGCATAGATATCGCAGGCTGATAAAAGGTAAGGGGTAAACGCTCTGGAAACAATATTGGTGGCATAAATTACCTTATCGGCAATACCTAATTCCTGAGCAAGCTCCATGTCTTCACGATTCTGACTTTCTGTACGGGGTTGAGGCCATACCTTGCAAACATAACGCCAATCTGGTACAGAGTCACCCAATTGAGCCAGTGCCTGCATCACCTCACGGCCACCTTTTGAAGCAGCATCACCACCAATGGTAAGAATCATCAATTGGTCTGGGGTAATACCCAACTCTTCTCTGATATCAAATACCTTAGGGTCGTTTTTATCGTATGGGATAAAGGTGTCGGTATCGCAACCAACCGGAAGCACTACAATGTTATCCGGACTTATTCCATCGCGCACATACATTTCTTTTACCCAGTTTGAAGTGACCAATATCAGGGGAAGCTCATTCAGCACATCCTGATAATTTGCGATATAACCATCGGCCACTAACCATGGAACGGCCAGCATACCAAACTTCTGAGGATGAAGTACCAAATCAGGAGTATGTCCCCAGTACCCCACTCCTACTACTACATCTGGCTTAAACCACAAATAGTACCATTCTTTTTCTATTTCAGATGCCACATTACACGCATGGGCATCTACACCCAGTGCTAGTAATCCTTTGTATAATAAGTCACCCTGTGTTGCCAGCCCCCCAGGGGTTGGTGGATAATCATATAACACTAATACTTTCATTGTTTTCTTGGCTTTTGAGCCAGTTAAGCGCCTTACCTGAATCGGTAAATTGCCAGAATGCTTCATCTTTTGGTGTAGACTGAGACTCCCATGTATCCTTGCCATACCCATATATCTTGGTCATGATATCATACTTATGCTGCCAGATATCCACAGCTAAAGGGAAATAAAGATCAGCTCTTTTGATAGGTATAGGAAAATACTGCCGCTTACCATCTTCATAGGCGAAAAGCCAAAGTTCATGAGCTTTAATTTGACCTGCATTCCATAGATTAATTACTGCCCTGCTCACCTCCGTATGACGAAGATGACTCGTATATTCACCTTTAGGATGGTGTGAGATAATAAGGTCATAATTCATTGCAGGCAATAAACTCATGATGGTATCTTCCACATCGTTCCCATTGAGTGGGAACTGTTCCGGACCATCGTTAAGATCGCCCATTATACCTTCTGCATTTAGATCCTTTAGTACCCTGCTAAACTTTGGCGCACGATCAGGATCGCTTTTCCTGCAAAGACTAACAATAAAACAGCGCCATTCCGGATGGTTAAGGATGGTCCCGCCTGCCCATAGTATCTCATCATCTGGATGAGCGACTATAATGGCAATTTTTTTGTAACTGTCCATTATTTATACAACTCATGGGTAGCCCTTTTGTTACACTTTTTCTCATTTTAATTTATGCTCAAATTATGACTGGCAACACCAATATCGATTCAAGCACTTCAATTAAATTCACATTTTACTATTAACAAAAAGTTAAAACACTATCAAACAGCCAATTCTTAAAAATAGAATGATCATCTTATCAATTAAAATGTTCAAATTTGATTAATAGACAACTTTGTGCCACTATTTTCAGTATAAATATATTTCACAGAAGCGTTAAGGACCATTTACTATTTTTGTTAATTACGCTCTAAAAGACAAGTATGGATTTATGTGGTTTGGTACCGAAGACGGTCTTAACAGATACGATGGCTACCATTTTACGATTTACAGGACCAACCCTAAAAACACCCACTAAAAATATTAATTGCCGAAGACAATAAGACCAACCAGATGATGCTCATTAAGATCTTAGACCGGTTGGGCTACATCTCCGCACTAGCAAATACGGGTATTGAAGTGATCAGAATGTTAGACAAAGAAGATCTTATATTGATGGATGTTCAAATGCCTGACATGGACGGACTGGAGGCTTCCATCTATATCAGAAAACATTATACCCTACAACCCTATAATTATTGCCCTTACTTCCAATGCAATGATTGAAGACCGTGAAGCCTGCTTTAATGTTGGTATGAATAATTACATCTCAGAGCCGTTAAAATGTGAATCGCTTATTAGGTTTATTGCAGGAAGCAGCACAGTTCATTCAGTAATGCCCTATCATGCAGAATTAAATCATTATGAAGCCCTGTTGTACCACGCACAACAGGGCTTCATAATTATACTCCCTAATCTACTATTCAATCTCAAGCTTTCCTTCAATTGAATCATCAAGCGTTTTACCTACCACAGCACCAAACGCCTGTTTAACAAATGCAACAGCATTTCCATGTTTGTTGTCCCAATAATAACCATCTGTCGGATCTACTTTGATTACCGTGATACGCTCATCGTCCACTCCTCCAGTAAACCAGGTTTTTAAAATAGGATTCCAAAGTTCTTTAATCTTTTCTTTATCTGTACTTATTTCAGCTATCCCATAAACATTCAAAAAATCTGAATAGGACGAGCCCTGAAATAATAAGTGAACAAACGGGTCGCGACTAATTTCTTCATTTTTTTTACTGTCATTAGAGCTTAAGAACCAAAAGTTACCATCATCATCAACTTTTTGCACCGACATAGGACGGGTTGAAAAAGGAATTCCGGTTTTAATATTTGAACAAAAAAAACAACTGTTTGCATTTTCAGCCAGTGTTTTCATTTTTTTTGCTGCTTCAGTACCTGCTAAGTTCTCAAAGTTGTCTTCAGGCTGTTGTTGATTGATGCTATCCATATTATAAAATAATTAATCATAAGTAAATGCAAGATGTCGTTAATTAGGAATACCTGGTAATGTATTAGAGGTAATTCTCCACAGTTAACACCAACTTTTTATTTTAGATTTAAAAAAAACTATTATTTCAGCTACTTACATCATAATTCTTTATACTTTTCTCAAACCTACCCTTAAGTCCTGTTTACGATAATCTTTTTATTTACTGACTTCGCCACCAGATCCATAAACTCCTGCATCTATTTGTACTTTCCCACAGGTATAACATGTTTATTCAGCTTAAAAACACTAATACACGTAATCCTGTTCTTTGTCTTGCCCAGCGAATAACTGGCATTGAAACTTCCATAAGCAAATTGAAGAGAATCAGCAGCTGGTATAGATTCAACCTCAAAATTCTTTGAAAAATTAATTTTTCATATCCCCTGAGAGAATAATATTCGATCCGGATATTTCCTTTATCTTTTGCCTTTTCATTAAAAATCTTAATACGTCTGTGACTATCCAGTATGATATCAAATTTTGTCATCAAAATAGACTTGCCCTTTATTAAAAAGAACCATCACATTGGCGTCCTTTTCAAATGGACATTCTTTCAGATCTATAGAAGCCTGATCGACTTTTCCATATGACTAAACAACACCCTGTTCTTGAACTAGTTGCGATAATAAATAAACGAATAATAAGGAAAGAAACACTTTCATTTAGATAAAATTAGGTTATCTGAATGTATGCAAATTGTCAGAATAAGAAAAAATAAATTTATTATTTAAATATATAAATTACCATCAATCAAATGGTTGTACCTATTGACTTATTCCGTTTCTAAAATATACAATGAACTTTCCAATTGGTTGCCGATAATAAACTTGATCCGTTCTTTTTCCGCATCAATTTCTGGCAAGTAACTTGATATGGTCTCCGGAAATTTAGCAGTAAAAGTTTTAAGGTCAACACCTTCTTTGAGTTGAATAATTACTTCAGTACCGCGGTCATATACCTCGAATACATCTTTTCCTTCCTGATGTAGATTGTCAGATAATAAGTTTAACTGGTCGAGTACTTTTTCTTTATAGATTCCCATCTTAATTTATTTTTGATTTTTAAATCTACATACAAAAAAGCAATTTTTACACCATTACAGATTTATACTTCATAAAAAGAGATTGGCTTATGGTTAAACCGTTACTTATCTTCATCGATTAGTTATGCTCATAGGATTTGGTGCAAATACTACTTACCTTAACCAAAAAACAGTATCTTTCCACGTGAAAATAACTTAACTATGGAATACACAGCCCTTCAAAAAGATGCAAGCGATTATGTTTCTCATTATGTGAGACAACATCACATTCCAGAACTTTTATTTCATAATAATGCACACAATAAAGATGTTATAGAGGCAGCGAAAAAAATCGCTCAGCATTATAAGTTAAACGATAAAGATTATTTTATTGTCATTACAGCTGCTAGTTTTCACGATATCGGCTACTACAATGGTGCTGCAAAAGACCACGAGGAACGAAGTGCTGAAATGGCTGAAACCTTTTTGTCTGACAAAGGAGTAGATGAAGAAACGATTCGTTTTGTAAAACAGTGCATCCTGGCCACCAGGATGCCACAAAACCCAACAAATCTGCTGGAGAAAATTCTATGCGATGCCGATTTGTTTCATCTGGGAACGGATGATTTTTCCGAACGCAACCGCTTAATGCGAAAAGAAGCCGAATTGATGGGAAAGGGTAAAACGAAAGGCGAATGGCGACGCAAAACGATCTCCCTAATGGAACATCATACCTACCAAACGGATTATAGCAGACTTTTATTAAATGAAAAAAAACAGGAAAACCTGAATAAATTAATTCAAAAAGAGAAAGAGGGCTTGAAGAAAGACGCTAAAAAAGAACAGGACCTGCAAGAAGAGCCGGTTATAAGCAATCTGCCTCTTCCTATCGATAAAACAACTGAAGACAGTGGAAATCCTATTGCTAAAATACCTGTAGAGATAGGTAAGTCTACTTCCAAATATCCTTTAGATACAGATAATCCGGTGGATAAAAAAGATCATGAAAAACGACCTGATAAGGGAATTGAAACCATGTTCCGCATTACTTCAGGAAATAACCAACGACTGAGTGATATGGCTGATAATAAGGCACAGATCCTGATAACGGTCAACTCTATTATCCTTTCAGCAGTGATTACCCTGCTATTACGTAAGTTAGAAAATAATGTAAATCTGATTGTTCCCACTTTTATCCTGTTGTCCATAAGTTTGAGTACCATGGTCATAGCCATATTAGCTACCCGTCCTGCTGTACCTTCAGGCATTTTTAAACCGGAAGATCTGCAGAAAAAGAAAGTAAACCTGCTGTTCTTTGGCAACTTTTACAAAATGAGTCTGGAGAGTTATACCGATGGCATGAATCAGGTGATGAATGACCGGGAGTTTTTATATGGCACCCTGATTAGAGATGTGTATTCACAGGGTGTTGTACTTGGCCGAAAATACCTGTTGCTCAGACTAGCGTATAATATTTTCATGTTTGGCCTTGTCACCTCGGTCCTGGCCTTTATTATCGCTATTATCATTTATGCATAAAAAATTATCATGGCAAATAATTTATTCTTTAATAGGGATTTAAGCTGGTTATTCTTCAACGAAAGGGTCTTAATGCAAGCCGAAAAAAAGAATGTACCCTTGCTGGAGCGACTCAAGTTTCTTAGTATTTTCTCATCCAATCTTGACGAGTTTTATCGGGTCCGTATGCCGGTTCTAATGGCTTTGAAAAAAATTGCCAATAAAAAATTTACGACAAACAGACTAACTGAAATTAGCAATTATGCTAATGCGAAAGAATTAATCAGTAATCAGCAGCGGTATTTCGGGAGTATCCTGACTAAAAAGCTGATCCCGGCTCTGAAAGAAAAAAACATTTCCCTCCTTTACAATCAACCCATTCCCGAAAGTATTCAAGCAGAAGTAAAGAATTACTTTTTCAGTACGCTGGCGGCTTATCTACAGATCGTTTTTTTAACTGAAACCAGCGATTTCTTCCCTCAAAACAGTCTGCTTTATTTTGCGGTAGAATTAAAGAAAGATGAAGATAAGAAAATAGCCATAGTTAATATTCCATCCGACTCTGTTCCTCGTTTTTTTTGTACAACCGTAAAGCATACTCATTTCGTAGTCTTTATTGACGATATCATCAAGGAACAATTGATTAATCTTTTCCCTGATTATCAAATCAAGGGAATCTACAGTTTCAAAGTAACCCGTGATGCCGATTTAAATCTTCAAGACGAATATGAAGGGAATCTTGCTACCAAAATCGAGGCGCAACTCACTAAAAGAGACTTAGGCCTGGCCACCCGCTTCCTGTACGCTCCTGATCTGCCCAAACATCTTCTAAAAAGCATTTCAAGGAAACTTAAACTGCAAAAAGCGAACAAGGTTTCCGGGGGTTATTATCATAATTTAAAAGACTTTTTCGCATTCCCCATTCAGAATGCTTCGTTGCTTTACGAGCAACATCCTTCTTTACATTATCCCTTTCCCCATAATCTGCAATCCTTATTTGAGGAAATCCAACTTGAGGATATTCTGGTACATACCCCCTATCAGTCTTTTGATACTGTTCTTCGTTTTTTTAATGAAGCAGTCATAAACCCGGAGGTGGAAGAAATATTCACCACCATGTATCGGGTAGCAAATGATTCCCGTATCGGTCATGCACTAATGAGTGCAGCAAGAAATGGCAAAAAGGTAACCGTGTTCATTGAATTGAAAGCACGCTTTGATGAAGCAAATAACATTAAGTGGTCAAAGGTCATGAAAGCGGCAGGTGTCAAAATCATCTATAGCATTCCCGATCTCAAAGTCCACTCTAAAGTTGCACTGGTCAAATTAAAGAGTAGTAACAAAAAGACTCTTCTTGGGCTCTTAGGCACCGGCAATCTGAATGAAAAGACAGCGGCAATCTACACCGATCACTTTCTTCTCACGGCTCATCAGGAGATGCTGCAAGAACTTGAGCAGCTGTTCATGTTTCTGGCGAAAAGAAGAAAAAGCAGTCAGGAGGATCAATTTGAATTGAAACATCTGCTTATTGCTCAGTTTAATTTATATCAGCAGTTTATCTCCTTGATCGATACGGAAATCTCCCATGCTCTAGCGGGCTTACCTGCTGCGATCATCATTAAAATCAATAACCTGGAGGAAGAAACTTTAATAGCTAAATTGTATGAAGCAAGCAATGCCGGCGTGAAGATCCACCTGATTGTGCGCAGTGTATGTCGCCTTGTTCCTGGCATCCAAAACTTAAGTGAGCATATCAGCATCCGACGTATAGTTGACCGCTATCTCGAACATGGCCGTGTGTTCATTTTTCATAACAATGGAGCAGAAAAGATCTTTTTGGGCTCTTCTGACTGGATGAACAGGAACATTTATCACCGCATCGAAGTGTGTTTCCCTATCTATGATGAGCAACTAAAAAGGCAGATTAAGGATATCACCCTGCTACAGTTTAGGGATGATGTTTCGGCAGTATCTGTGGATGAAAATTCAGTGAATATTCCCTTAGTGAATGCCCTGGGCATCCGTTCGCAAGAAGCAATTTACGACTATCTGTCTAACAAAATTAACGCGACAGTTGATGTATAGCTAAACTTTACATCGTTTAATTGAAATTTATAATGAGGACATTAAAATATATCTGCCTCCTGTTCTTTGTCGGATCAATACAATCTTGTGCCAATACCAATTCTGTGAAAGATAAAAGCCCCATAGGTTTTGATCTTCAACATCCGGTGCGCTATCCGATGCCCGATGCCCTATTGGAAATTTCAGGAATTACGTTCCATCCGGGAGATACTGAACGGATCTATGCGATTCAAGATGAAGAGGGAGCATTGTTTTACCTTCGCCCTAATGATAAAAAGGCACAGAAATTCAAGTTCGGTAAAAAAGGGGACTATGAAGATCTTGCCATTACTGATGAAAGGGTCATCGTGTTACGTAGTGACGGAACCTTGTTCAGCTTTCCGTTGAATGAAATAAGACATAATGAAATCCAGCAGCTCCAGGAATGGGCAGGATTGGTACCTAAAGGAGAATATGAAGGTCTATTTGCCGATCAAAGCTCTGGTCAGTTATTCTTGTTATGTAAAACCTGCAAATCAGGTAAAGGGAACAGTAACTTAAGTGGATATGTTCTTGATATGAATAAAAATGGACAAATTAAAGTAAAGGAGCACTTCAGTATAGAAACAGATAAGATCGCCACATTAGCTGGACATATGAAAATCAATTTCAGACCATCAGCTTTAGCTCTAAATCCATTGACTAATGAATGGTATATCTTGTCATCCGTCAATAAGCTTTTGATTATAGCCGACAAAAATTGGAAGGTGAAAGAAGTATATCCCCTGGATGCGGATACATTTAATCAACCCGAAGGAATTGCTTTTGACCAGAAAGGCAATTTGTATATTAGTAACGAGGGCGATAAAATACAAAATGGGAACGTGTTAAGGTTTGTATATCATAAAGAATAGAAAGGTTAAGGGTTCATTTAAACACAGCAAAACCGATGAAAAGATATAAAAAGCGCTACCTTGTTTTCTTCTTCATTTGCAGTTGTTTTTTTAAATCTGCAGCTGCCCAGGACAGCATCGTTCAGCGTGTGATTTTTATAGGGGACGCCGGGGAAATCAACTACGAACAGGAAACAGTGATTCCTTATGCGGCTAATCACATCCTAAGCGGAAAAACTACGGTGATATACCTGGGGGATAATATCTATCCGCGAGGTATTGGACTTGAAGGTAGCCCGGAACAGGAAAGCACCCGACAGATCCTCCGTTCCCAGTATGAGCCCATGCGGGCAAAAGGTGCTCCCGTTTATTTTGTACCAGGAAACCATGACTGGGACAGGATGGCTGAATTGGGATTAGCTAAAATTAAAGCGCAATGGCAATTCCTTGATTCCCAAAATGATCCTTTATTGAAGCTTGTACCAGCAAATGGCTGTCCAGATCCTGTAGAAATACCGATCTCCAGTAACATGGTCATTATTGCCTACGACAGTGAATGGTGGTTATTTACACACGATAAGACAAATGCCGATTGTAACTGCGACAATGAAGCGGAAATCATTGAACAGCTGGATTCCTTATTTTATAAAAACAGGGATAAGGTGATCTTACTGGCAGGGCATCATCCTTTCGCATCTTATGGTACGCATGGCGGTTATTATAATTGGAAAGACCATCTGTTTCCACTGACCGCAATTAATAAAAACCTCTATATCCCTTTACCTGTAATCGGTTCGCTCTATCCCCTTTTAAGAAGCAGCATTTTCCTCAATCCCGAGGATATGCATCATCCCCTATATCAGCATATGATTAGGGAAGTAGACCATGTATTTGAGGGATTCCCTAACCTGACCTATGTAGCAGGACATGAACATGGTCTCCAGCTCATTAAAAACCCGCAAAGACTGCAGGTAGTAAGCGGTGCGGGAGCTAAACATTCCTTTGCAAAAAAAGGAAAATATTCCCGATACGCAGATGCGACGCAAGGCTTTGTAACTGCCGATCTGCTTCTCGATAAAAGTGTAAAGTTTACCTTTTACACCTATTCCAACAAAGTAATTAAGGAGGCTTATACTTATACAAACCCATATACGGAGACTTTACCTGTGAGCACTTCGATTACCAAAGGAGACAGTATTTCCATAGCAGCCAATCCGGCCTATAATCAAGTCAGCTCCCTGCACCTTAACTTATTTGGAGAAGGATTCAGGAAAGAATGGGCAGCTCAGGAAACCCTTCCGCTCATCCGAATCTCTGAAATAGCAGGTGGACTTAAACCATTACAACGGGGAGGAGGCATGCAATCGACCTCTTTAAGACTTGCTGATCCAAGCGAAAAGGAATGGGTGATCAGAAGTGTCAATAAAAACCCAGATGCTCTCCTGCCGCCTGAATTGCAGCAAATCTTTGCCCGTGACTGGTTAGATGATGCCACCAGTTCGCAGCATCCCTACTCGGCCTTGATAGTCCCTCCTCTCGCTGATGCGGTACAAGTGCCTCATGCCAATCCCTTTATCGGCGTCATCGTTCCTGATCCTGCTCTCAACGTTTATAGCCATGCTTTTGAGCATACGCTAGTCCTCCTGGAAGAAAGAGAACCCCTTGGCAAGTCAGACAATTCCATCAAAATGATAAAAAATCTGCAACGCGACAATGACAACAGTTATGACGCTAAGGAATTTTTAAGAGCAAGAATGCTTGATTTGCTGATGAATGATTGGGACCGCCATGAAGATCAGTGGCGATGGAAGAACACAAGTAAGGATAACAATAAGTTTTATGTGGCTATCCCGAGAGATCGGGATCAGGTATTACGGTTAACAAAAGGATTTTTCCCTTATCTTGCTTCCCGAGAATGGGCTTTACCTGCTTTGCAGGGCTTTGAATCGGATCTTAAAAAACCGCAGTATACGTTATTCAAATCCAGGTTTCTGAATGCCCACCCCGCCTCTCAATTTAGTCATAAAGAATGGATGATCCAGGTAATTGATTTTACTTCGAAAATAACAGATCGTGTACTAGAGGATGCACTGAGCAAACTTCCTGAAGCATCCTATAAATTAAGACACGATGAGCTCTTGAAATCATTCCAAAAACGGCGTGATCAAATCCCAGAGGCAATGGATGCCTATTATACATTCATCAATAAAATAGTAGATCTTCATACCAGCGATAAAAATGAATTGATCGAGGTAACCGATGCTCCTATGCATTCCCTTAGGGTACAGGTTTTAAAAATCAATAAAGAAGGAGAACTGCGGGATACGCTGATGGATAAAGTGTACGATTCGCGATTGACTAAAGAGATCAGGATCTATACCGGAGAGGGCAATGATAGTGTGCTGATTAATACCAAAAACAAGGCTATTAAAATCAGGCTGATTGCAGGTAATGGTACTAAATCCTTTCATGTAGAAGAATCCAAACAAAAAATCAAGCTCTATACAAAAACAGATCATAACTCATTTTACGGGAAAACAGAGCAGCTGAAAAAACAGGTATCCAACGACAGCACCAATACGGCTTTTGTCCCTGTAAACTTGTACAATGTGACCGTGCCTATCATTACCATGGGCTTTAATGACGATGACGGCGTACTCTTAGGTGGCGGCTTTCGGTATATCCGACAGGAAGGGTTCCGAAAATCGCCATATACTTCCTCCCATCAGCTGCAGGGTATGGCCTCGTTCAAGACCGGAGCATTTCGGGTAAAATATAAAGGAGAATGGATTCAGGCGCTCGATAAAGCAGACTTTACACTTGAAGCAAAGGCCTTTTCTCCTAATACGCAGAACTTCTTCGGACTTGGAAACAACACCCTGTTCGATCATAAAGGCCCATTGGAAAAGTTTTACCATTCCCGTTTCAGCGTCTACCAGCTTGACCCTGCGCTGAGGTGGCGCTTTGATAAACAATCCTATATCGCTATAGGCCCTTCTTTGCAATACTACCATTTCTCCCCTAACGAAAATGAAGGAAGATTGATCATGAACCCTTCACAAATAGGCTCCTATGATAGTCTGACCGTTGATAAGGACAAGTTATTCGCTGGCATCACTGCAGCGTTTCTAAAAGACAATCGTGATAATAAATTATTCCCTACATCAGGCGGGTACATTCAGCTAAGAGCAACAGGTTATGCCGGATTGAATAGCGATTCTAAAAATTACATTCAACTGTCGCCGGAGATGGCTATTTACCAAAGTATAGGTAAACAATCTAAGCTTGTTATAGCCGAAAGATTAGGAGGAGTAACTACATTTGGCAAACCTGCATTTTACCAGTCCGCTTTCCTTGGAGGTCATGAAAACTTACGCGGTTTTCGCCAATACCGTTTTGCTGGACAGCACGTTCTATTTAATAATCTGGAAGCCCGGATTAAATTGGCGCAGGTAGGGAGTTATATCCTTCCAGGCCAGTTTGGACTGATTGGCTTTTATGACGCAGGCAAAGTGTGGACGAAAGAAAATAACACCTCCACTATACATCAGGGTTATGGTGGTGGTTTATTTTATATGCCAGCACAGCTTACGGTATTTCAGGTGGTAGCCGGACATTCTAAAGAGGGTTGGCTCCCCTATTTTACATTGGGATTCCGTTTTTAAAACAAAAGAAAACCCGCTTTAAATTAAAATTATGCAAGCAAGAGTTTTAAATATCGATGAGTTACTTAAAGATGAGTTTAAGTCGATTTTATCTTTCGACCATTTCATCACCTTTTTAAAAGAAAGAATTGCTCAGGAAAGCTCAGGTAAAAAAAGCTTTTTTTTATTTGTATTAGAGAAGTTTGAATCCAATGCAGCCTTACATGGTCAGATAGATCCACATACCTTAGATCAATTCAAAGAGGAGCTGACTTTGCTTTATACGCTGCTCGTGTCACCATTAGCAGATGAACGCCTGACGTACTGGTCATTGGCACTTCCCATGTCGCCCATATTATTCTACGGAACGGATGCGCTGTTTGATTTAATGCAACAAGAGCAATGTAGAACCGTTCGTGATGCCTTTTCTACAGAGGAGAATAAGCACAAAAAACCAGAGATCGCCTATTCGCTGATCATGGAAAGACTTTATGGATTTGATCCACTGGGAAAGAACAGCTTTGTGCGTCCGCTAACGGATAAAAAAACAGGACTTCCCAAATACTACCGGGTTCATATAGATAACCGCTTTGTTAAACTAACGCATAAGGTTGAGTTACCTACCTTAAATTTCGAGCGAATCAGGGAAAACCTTACAGCGGATACCACATGGGAGCTCCTATATGATGTCCTTCCGCTTAAGAATTTTATCTTTGAAGGATTTTCGATTATCACGATCACTGATGTAACCATTGAACAATCTTTAGAAGATATTAAAACTATCATCATCAATCATACTTCTTATGAAGATGAGAGCTATCACCTGTTACTGAAACAATCTTTAAAAAACCTGATCGGTAATCCTAATATCTCATTGACACTGCTTCCATTAATGAAGGTGAATAACAAGTTGGTATTTGATTTTCAGAATATCCATGGAAGTATTATAGTTGACCTGATGATGAAAAAGCAATTGGGTAATGAAAAAATCCTGGAGCTTGCCCAGATGTACCTGGATAAACCCATGTTGCTATTCTCAGGTGCGGAAGAAAGCTTTAATCCAGAAAAGTTTAAGCTGATTACAGATATAAAGGAAACAGGAACCCTATCCTACGCTATTCTACCAATTACCTTTAATAAACAAACTGTCGGCATCATTGAAATGTCTTCCCCTTTGGAAAACATGATTAATGAAAATGTATTGGCCAGACTGGAGACTGCGTCCCCTTTAATCGCTCAGTTTCTGAAGAATTTCAGCGATACCGTTAACAGCAAAATAGAAAGTATCATCAAAGATAAGTTTACTCCCTTGCAGCCTTCTGTACAATGGAAATTTAATGAAGTAGCGTGGGAATATCTACGGAATAGTCGTGCAAATGAACCCAAGCCTGAAATTGGTGTAATCCGGTTTGAGAATGTTAATCCACTTTATGGTGCTATTGATATTCGCAATTCAACACTAGAGCGAAACAGAGCATTATCAGATGACTTAAAAGTTCAGTTTGGATTGCTTATTCAAACCCTTGAAAGTTTAGGAAGTACCGTTCACCTAACATTAGTAAACGGCATCATATTTAAGTGCCAAAATATGCTAGCATCCCTGGAAACTGAACTCATTGACGATTTACAAGTCAGGATGAAAGATTTCCTTGAAATAGAAGTGGATTCGTTTTTACAGCATTTCAGACAATCCAATGTAAAGACGCGTGAAATAATAGCCTTATATGACCAGGCTACGGATGCCTTAACAGGAGAAGCTTTTGCCAACAGAAGGTCTTTAGAATTATCATTGCAAACCATTAATACCTCTATAAACAGCTATCTGGAATGTTTAAGTCAGGAGATGTGGGATACCTACCCCTGTTATTTTGAAAAATTCAGAACAGATGGGGTTGAATATGATATTTACATTGGGCAATCCATAGCACCCGATCAACCTTATGATTCGTTATTCCTTAAAAACATTCGGTTACAACAACTCAGTGCAATGGCGGGAATCGCTAAGCTCACCAGAAGTCTGCTTCCTCAAATGTCAGTAGCCATGCACACGACTCAACTGATCTATATCAATGCAAACGCCATCGATATCAGCTTTCGAAATGACGAACGTCGCTTTGATGTAGAGGGTACTTATAATATCAGGTATCAAATTATTAAAAAGCGGATTGATAAAGTACATGTGAAACAAACAGGCGAACGATTGACTCAACCCGACAAAATAGCTTTGGTTTATTTCAATCAGCGCGACGCAGAAGAATACAGGGATTACATCCATTACCTGCAGGGACAGCATATACTGAATAACGAGGTGGAAGAGCTTGAACTGGAGGAATTACAAGGAGTTAACGGATTGAAAGCATTACGAGTGGGTGTTGTTTATTAGCAAACACCAGACAAAAAAAAGGTCTGCATCCTTACAAAGATGCAGACCTTTTTTATAAACGCTCAATAATTATTTTTCTTCAGCTTCTGGTCCCTTCTTCGGAATAATCAGCAAGGAAGCGATCACCGATATAATTAATACCCCTGCCACGATAGACAGCGATAAAGGGGATGAAATATGGTATATAGGTGCAATGACCATCTTGACACCGATAAAGGTTAAGATGACAGCCAAGCCATACTTCAGCAAGCTGAACATATAGATAAAGTTTGCCAAAAGAAAATAAAGTGCTCTTAATCCTAAGATGGCAAATATATTAGATGTGTATAAAATGAACGGATCATCCGGAGCAATAGCAAAAATTGCAGGTATTGAATCTACTGCAAACAGAATATCCGTAAACTCGATTACAGCAACTACAACCAATAAAGGTGTGGCAATCTTAATACCATTCTCAACAGTAAAAAAGTTAGCACCATCAAACTCCTTACTGACTTTAAAAAACTTGTAAATCACTCGTGCTCCTGCACTCTTACTAAAGTCCTTTTCTTCCTCATCGTCGTCACCACCAGTACCTGATTTAATCCCGGCATAGATTAGAAAAATACCAAATAGTAACATTACTACATTTAATTTAACAGCGTAACCAAATAAGTTCATCTCAGGCAAATAAGTTAGGTTAATTAAACCAACACCTGCAAATATGAAGATGGCACGAAAAAACAATGCTCCTATGATACCCCAGAAAAGTACTTTATGGTGCAAGTATCGCGGCACATTAAAGAACCCAAAAACCATGATAAAGACAAACAAATTATCTACAGAGAGTGCTTTTTCAATCCAGTAAGCAGATTGATATTGCGTAAACTTCTCAAACCCTTCAAAATGATATATTACCCCACTAAATCCCATGGATAGTGAAATCCATACGATAGACCAGATTAATGCTTCTTTGCTACTTACTACGTGGGCATTCTTATTGAAAATACCCAAATCTAGGAGCAACATCACTAAAACAACTATAACAAACCCTGCAATGACGCCCGGGTGATTGATCATATTATTCATTACTTATTATATAAATTTTAATGTTATTCATAAATGTATGCAAAAATGCTAAAAAAGATCGGTCTTTAGCATCGCTTTTAAAATATTGGCCTGTACGTCGAAGTTATTCAGATGGTTTAAAAAGTCAATATCCGAGATCTTGGTATAGTTCTCTTTCAGCAAGGTGATGATTTGTACCGGCATATAAGTCTTCAAAGATGCGGCATCACTCTCCAGTTTATCATTTTCATAAGAAAGCTCCTGAATCATCTTTGACTTCCCGGACATATTGTTTGACCAGTCAATGCCCGAAAGTGTGTTTAAATCGCAAAACAGGAATAGATCCCGACTCGGAAAGAAGAGAAAATGCCGGTCTACGTCCATGAACTTATATAATTCGATTACCAGTTGTCCCGCTTTCAAACCATGAAAGAACTCCGTTCTAAAATCATACTTACACAGCAAACCCATTAATTTCCGCTCAATACCAGCATGTTCATTGATATATAAATCTTTAGGATTGTAATTAATCAGCTCGCTTAATTGTTCGGTGGAAATATCGGAATAAAAGTCTTTCGAATACCGGGCACTAAATGTGCTGATATTTTTGGCAAAAGGAAATTCACTGGTCCCGTCAGATAGAACCTGGTATAATCTCCTTAACGATTGATTGATTTTAAGCGCCTGCTGCTGTTTGTTTAGGTTATAATTCTTCTCGGTAAAGACAGTACCCGTTAGTTTTTCGATCAGCTCCTTATTCAGATGAATTTCATCATAAAGCAGACTTACATTCTTTTCATTACTCTTTTTAATCTTTCTTAAGAGCTCTATTAAACTGGCTGTAAACTGAACATGAAACAAATCCAGTTTATCAATTTCCAGCTCTTCATTATTTGCAAAGAGATTATGGATCACTTGGCTGCGTAAATAGATCTTATAAAGTATTTCATCTTCAAAAAACGCAGAAAGCAGCTGTAGTCGGCTGATCTCTGCGTTTGAAGTCTTTAATATATTCATCCGCCGTTCATCCATTAGTTAACTTTAATTCACGTGGGTGACGTTCTTCTTTAGCTCTGCCTCAAGTGTTTTCAATTCGCCGTCAAGAGCTCTTCTGCTTTTCTCTCCTTCTTCGTGAATTTTCTTCACTTCACTTAACGTTTCAATTAGCGATTGAGTGGTTAACTTTAGCGTTTCAATAGAAACGACTGTTTTTTCATTTTCACGGGCTACATCAATACTGTTTTGCTTCAGCATATCGGCATTCTTCTGCAAGATCGTATTCGTTGTATCAGAGATCTTTTTCTGCATCTCCACATTCGCCTTCTGTCTTTGCAAAGCAACGGCAATAGTCAACTGATTTTTCCAAACCGGAATTGTAGTAGATACAATAGACTGTGCCTTTTCAGCAATAGAGGTATTGTTATTCTGAACTATTCTAATTTGAGCAAGCGACTGCAGCATGATGAAACGAACAATCTTCATGTCAGCCAGTCTTTTATCCAGCCTGCTAATGAAGTCGCGTAAATCGGCAATTTCATAATCCTGAAAATCTGCAGACCGTCCTTCCATTTCGGCAAGCTTCAAATTCAACTCATTGTATTTCAGCTGTCCCGATACGATCAGATCTTCCATCTGTTTAATATAACCTACATTGCTATCAAACATGGTTTGCAATGAGCTATTGTCCTTAATCGAATTTAATCGGCCTGCCTTTACCTTATTGACAATTTTATCAATGTTATTGACTACCAGGTCATACTTCTGAAAAAGCTTCTTCGCATCCACAACCAAATTCTTAAGGAAGGGAATCTTGGAGAGAAATGATTTAAAACCACTTTGCTCCAGCTCATCTACATCTATATAATTAAGCTCTGCAAGCAAATCATTAATTAGTCCTCCTACTTCCCCATTATTCTGAGTACGAACAGATGATAGAAAATCATTGCTGTATTTCTCCATTGAGTTCTGTGCTTCTACCCCATAGTTAAGAATAGAATTCACATCAGAAGGCACCAGCGACTTATTGATCTCTTTATATTTACTTTCTTCTTCCGGCGTGATAACAGTTAAATTGACATTTCCCTCTTTATCAAGCTTTAACGGAGTAAGGCTTTGAGTGTCGTTTTGATTCGTTTCCATAATTCAATTATATATCAGTACTTAGACCTTATAAATACTTTTCTGTTACGGTCTTAACGGTTTGTTCCAGCTTTTTATCTTTAGTTGGTTCGCCAAGGGCATTGAATTTCCATTCGCCGTTTTTCTTATAGAATACCCCTAACACCATAGAAACATGTCCGGCGAAATCAGATCCATTGGCAATGTCATATTTTGCAAATACCTCGTTGACTCTTTTAGGAATTCCCTCATAGATCCTGATAGATGCAAAAGGAATTGTTCCAAAATCCTGTCCCTTGAAACTGTTCAGCACAAAGGCCACATAGGTAACACTAGGATTTAGTCTCGAAAAATCAACAGTGATCACTTCATTATCTAAACCGTCATCGCCACCCATATCGCCTGTCAAATCATCACCACTGTGTTTGATCGAACCATCTTTAGAAGACAGACTACCAAAATAGACGACCTCTGTTAATTGTTTATTTTCATTATATAGCGCACAACTCGCATCTAAATCAACCGCTTCTTTCGTTTTACCAAAACCAAACATTCCTTTTTTCTCTATTGCGCCCCAGTTGATCCCAACACAAACGCTCTGGAGTTTACTACCGTTGCTTTTTTCAAGGTTGATCCGTTGTCCTTTTTGAAGATTGATTGCCATAATATTATTGATATTTATTTAAATAATCCTGTAATCCGCCTTTCATTCCCATGCCAACTGCTTCAAATTTCCATTTTCCTTCACGCCTGTAGATCCTTCCGAATTCTACCGCAGTTTCAATAGAGAAATCTTCTTCTAATTCGTATTTAAGAATAACCTCGTTGGTAACGGAATCAAAAATACGAACAAATGAATTTCTTACCTGTCCGAAGTTCTGTCTTCTATTTTCAGCGTCATGAATCGTAACCACTATACATATTTCAGATACCTTGGCATCGGTTTTTGTCAAATCTACCTTAATTTGTTCGTCATCTCCGTCCCCATCACCGGTTAAATTATCACCAGTATGTTCAACTGACTCATCAGGCGACTTTAAGTTGTTATAAAACACTAAATGTTCGTCTGATACCAGCTTTTTATTCGCATCAAGCATAAAAACTGAGGCGTCTAAGTCAAATCCAGCACCCGTAGAACTACTATTTGTATCCCAACCTAAACCGATTGAAAATTTAGGAGCATCAATATTCTCTCTCTGCCCCTTTTGTAAGTTAATGGCCATGTTATATTAATTTATAATTTTTGTTAACAATATAATTCTTTAAAAAATTCAAGTTCAATGCGTAACTTTCTATAGTATGATAACTATTTCCTAACGATAAATTGTACAAACTCTGAATAAACTCATCCGTTTGCCGATCAAGAAACAGCTTAAAACTTGTAAACTCGCAATTTAGGATATATTTAACAATACGTGTATTAAAACAAAAGTTACCACCCTTAATTACCTCATCAAGGTCAAAAATTGACTTTATCCGGTGATAGTTGAGGTGGTTCTCAAAGCTTGGGTGAATATTATGATTCACTAGCTCTGCGAAATACAGCATGTAAATATCATTCTTCAGTCCATACTCTTTCGCCATTTTAAGAATCATCCTTTCATGGCTTCCTGTAATTTTAATATCATCCAGAAAAAACAATATCTTACCCTTCAGGAAGTCTTTATCAATATGAAAAGAGTCGTTACCAATCAGTTTCATGCGGTCTTCGGCACTCAACTCGCCATAGTCTTCCTTATAGGTAATGGTACGGTGCACTTTAGCTTGCTGAACCACCAGTTTCCCGTTCTCTACCAGCCAATGGTTGAGCCGGTATACGAAATGGTTCATCATGGCAAAAGTTGCGGTTGGAATAAAACAATAAGGACTGGAAAGCACCACAATCTGCTCAGTAATGTCATTATCTTCCAGGAAATCTTTTATAAATCCATCAGCAAGGTTCCTACCAAATGAACTGGCAACCTGCTCATCACCGAATTTAAAACGACTGTAGTCATCGGCATGAAAACCAAAGTTACTGGTATTATCGATCTTGTGTAAGGAATAAGTATAAGGTATCATAGGATTAAGGCTGATATAGTCAGGTGATTCGAATTAATTAGCATGCTTTTGATTCCAATAGCTTCAGCGCCCTTAATATCTGCCAGGGGGTTGTCGCCCACATGTATGATATCATTTAAATCAAGATCCATGTGACGGTTCCGATTAATGGTATCGAGCATCAGTTGAAAGAAGTGGGGGTTCGGCTTTGACATCCTCACTTCATCTGAATACAATTGAAAATCAAGCAATTGATCCAATTCTAAATGAGTCATTATTTTCCTTAGTGTCTTTCCTTTTATAAATCCGGTATTGCTTAATAAACTCGTTGTACTCTGTCCTGTTTCTCTCAACTTAAACAGAACGTCAATACATTCAGAACAGTATAATACTGGCATATTGTTTACTAACAATTCTTCCATAGTATCGTATAAACCGTCGATATCAATGTCTGTGAATGCCGTTGAATAGTTATTTATTTTGCTAATTACGATGAGATACATCTCCTCCGCATCGATATTCTTGCCTGTCTTTTCATTGATACTGTTCACCATCAGGTCTACCTGACGGAAGATTGCAGCGATTTCATCAATCGATTTATTTGCGGCATTAAAGTGCTCATGGAAGTACAGGGTTCTTTCTATTTTAAAGTCAGGGTTTGACTTGATCAGCGTGAGCCACAGATCGAAAGAATAGTGTTTATAAAAAGGCATATTTTTTAAAATAATGTCTACTGGTTTTCCAAATAAAGGTTAATGATACAACATTTGAAGTACAGTACAAATTATTTTCTGGTTAAGCGATAAGGAAACGAAATAGAAACGATTACGCTGTTAATCTAATCAGTTCCGTAACACAGACCTAACAATTACGACACCACATGGGCGTTAGTTCTGCGTTTGAACGTTGCTCCCTCCTTGCTGCTTCGCTAAAACACCTGTTTTAACGAATGACCAAGCAACAAGGAACGAACAAGGAAGGGATAAGAAGTATACTATTGACACAGCTTTCTCCTATCTGCTGTCTCGTTGGTAGTTGGAAATCCAGCGATTATATAGCTATACTTTTAATCAACAAACAGCCATTTATAAGTTTTCGAACCGGTGATCAGGATCGTAATTAATCTTTATCCTGACTATATCATCTGCGATAGACTGTGCCTTATTTAGTTGATTACCGAGTAGAACAGCTAAATGAGTTTTAGGTTCACAGATACAGAATGCCTCTTTGTAACGCTTTATCGTATCAGATTCTAAACTAATAACGGAACTTAAAATCAGCTGATAATTCTGTAAGGTCAGTGCATTTGTTATTTCATGCCATTCTACCTGAGGAACAAGAAATTTGACTTTCCGGGATTTAATTTTATCAGTTAAATATCTGAGGGCAAACCGCATAGTCACGAGTTGATTCATCTCCTCGTAAGATAATTTAGCAAAAAAAGATTTAAGCCTTCCCGAGTAAACACTTTCTGCTATAAGGTCATATAAATAAACTTTCACCAGACACAAAGAGGCCAGTTCATGTATTTTAAAGAGCAATTGGTTGTTCATATTCATAGATTCAGTTATAAAAACTCCTGTCTGAATAACCTTTCAGACAGGAGGATCTTGTTTTAGAAGGCTACTGCTATACTAGCAGTTAGCGCGGCATTGTGATGAACAGGCTTATTATCTCTTACAAAAACAGCGTCTTTGCTATCGTATACTTTCCCTTCTAATCTGATCAGAGCATTAGCGATTGGTGCATAATCCAGATTTAAGGAATAACCCTTCGTATTAAATCCCTGAGGAGTATCTGTGGCAATAAATACACCGTTTTTATCTTTGTAATATTCCACCCTTCCGGCAACGGCCCACTTATCAGCAAGCTGATAACGTGCTATAGCAACTGCAGAAATGATCTCTTTCTTTGCAGAACTCGCCTTTTGTTTTTGCTGTGTACCGTAGTCAAAACCCACACTAAGGCCTAGTTTATCAGTTGCCTGGAATATTCCATAGAAGTTGTTGTAGAACCGGCGGACACGGATGGAGTCGGCGCCTTCCGTACCCAAGTAGTTGCTATAGTTTAGCGTGATCTTGTCTATAGGTTTCCATGTTAGCTGAAGTCCCCCTGCAGGCTGATTGTTAAAATCCTGCCGTTGCATTCGTTGCCAACCATTTAAATATAAAGCGGTAACACCGAGTTTGCCATCATTTGTGGTATAACTAATTTTAGCCCCTGACTCATAATAGGGCGTATTCTCCGATGAAATATTGCGGGTTAACACCCAGCAGTCTTTTGAAATAGCCGATTCAAAACCGATATGGGATGCAAAGATCCCAGCATCTAACCATAGACTAGCTTTAGCCGATAATTTTACTCCTGCGTTTGCTTCATAAATATTTTTTAAAACTCCAGGCTCAGCTGCCAGGTTAGCGTTGCTATACGTGCCAGCCATTACAGCCAGGTTACCTCTCAGACTACCATTATCATAAGCTAATTTTAAAAAGCCGAGATTTAAGTTTACTTCATTGTGCCTGTTGTGCGAGTAGATAAAAGATGGACGTGTGTTATTTACGGGTTTATTAAAATCATAACCATAGTAGGTTTCGATGTAGCCAGAGATTTTTAAAGGTGATTCCACTTGTGCAGAAACCGTTAGAGCTGCCATTAAAGAGGCCGAAAGAATGAGAATTTTTTTCATTTTGATGTATAATTAAGGGCAAAGAATACCCTGTAAGCTTTCTTTTTTTGAAAGCTTACAGGAGTTATTGATAAAGTTTAATGTTTATTTTGATAAGCGATCTAATGATAAATTCAGTTGAAGTACATTTACTTTTTCAGGTCCGAGCAGACCCAATAAAGGCGGGGTAGTTGCATTTTTAACTACCTGCTGTACCTGCTCCAGGCTCAGGTTTCTAACGTTGGCAACCCTTTTAATTTGGATAATAGCCGCCTGTACGGAAATATCAGGATCAAGTCCACTACCGGATGCGGTAACCAGATCAGCCGGAATATCAGAGCGCTTCAACCCTGGATTATACTTCAGCAGGGTGTCAATCCGGTTTTCCACATCTTTTAAATAATCCACATTAGAAGGACCTTTATTAGATCCTGCAGAACCTGCTGCATTGTAATTAGCAGCAGATGGACGGCCCCAGAAATACTGTGGTTCTGTAAAAGATTGCCCAATGTTGGCATACCCTACCTTTTTGCCATTCAGCAGGACGGCTTCGCCGTTGCCTTCACCCTTGGCAAACCGGCCTGCGAAGGCAATAATTAAAGGATAGATCACACCTAATAAAACCAGCAGGACCAGTGTGAGACGGATAGATTGAAAGATATATTTTTTCATCAGTGTAGAATTATATAAAAACAGCTATTAAAAGGTCTATTGCCTTTATGCCAATAAAAGGGACAATAACACCGCCTAAACCATAGATCAACAGATTTCTGCGGAGCAAAGCACTAGCTCCAAGTGGTTTATATGCCACTCCTTTTAGAGCCAGCGGGATCAGGAATGGAATGATAATCGCATTGAAAATGACAGCAGACAGGATCGCGCTTTCCGGACTATGCAGATGCATGATATTTAATCCCTGTAAAGCAGGTATGGAAGCGATAAACAGTGCAGGAACAATAGCGAAATACTTCGCAACATCATTGGCTATGGAAAAGGTGGTTAAAGTACCACGTGTAATCAACAGTTGTTTTCCAATTTCAATGATCTCAATCAGTTTGGTCGGATCATTATCCAGATCGACCATATTACCAGCCTCTTTTGCTGCCTGAGTTCCACTATTCATTGCCACACCCACATCCGCCTGTGCAAGAGCAGGAGCATCATTCGTTCCATCGCCCATCATGGCAACCAGTTTTCCTAGTGATTGCTCATGTTTGATGTAATTCATCTTATCTTCGGGTTTTGCTTCTGCGATAAAGTCGTCTACACCAGCTTTTTCTGCAATGTACTTAGCAGTTAATGGGTTATCACCTGTTACCATAACGGTTTTCACGCCCATTTTACGTAGCCGTTCAAACCGTTCCTGAATGCCCGGTTTGATAATATCCTGCAGTTCGATTACACCAAGTATTCTCGAATTTTCGGATACCACCAACGGTGTTCCTCCGTTGGTGGAGATGTGAGTAACGTCATTACCTACCGATTCAGGGAATTCATTACCCGCTTTTACAGCAATGTTTCGGATAGAGTCTGATGCCCCTTTTCTGATTTGAGTTCCATCTTGAAGGTCTACACCACTTGAACGGGTTTCAGCAGTGAATTTCACAAAAGTCAATGCAGATTGATCAGGAAGATTCGCTGTATTTTGATTTAAGATTTGATTTGCCAGTTCAACAATGGATTTTCCTTCAGGAGTTTCATCTGATATGGAGGCTAACAAACTACTGCGTACAAAATGATCTTCGGTAATGCCTGGGGCTGCATAGAAGCGAGTGGCCTTTCGGTTTCCTATCGTGATTGTACCTGTTTTATCCAGCAATAAGGTATCGATATCTCCTGCGGTTTCAACGGCCTTTCCGGATTTAGTAATCACATTAGCACGTAAAGCACGATCCATTCCTGCTATACCAATCGCGGAAAGAAGTCCGCCGATCGTTGTAGGAATAAGACAAACAAAGAGTGAAATTAGCGCAGCAACCGTAATAGGCGTATTGGCATAATCGGCAAATGGCTTCAGCGAGATACATACGATTATAAATACCAGAGTAAAGCTGGCCAGTAGAATAGTCAATGCGATCTCATTCGGCGTCTTTTGACGGGAAGCTCCTTCTACCAATGCGATCATCTTATCCAAAAAGCTTTCGCCTGGTTGGGTGGTTACCCTCACTTTAATTTGATCCGACAACACCTTGGTTCCTCCAGTAACAGAAGATTTATCTCCTCCTGATTCTCTGATTACGGGTGCAGATTCTCCTGTAATCGCTGATTCATCAATGGTTGCGATCCCTTCTATGATTTCTCCATCAGTTGGAATAGTATCCCCTTCTTCACAAACAAAGACATCACCTTTGAGGAGCTGATTGGATGAACGAAGTTCTACTTTGCCGTCTTTGGTAAGGAATTTTGCAGGCGTGTCTTCCCTGGTTTTACGCAAGCTATCTGCCTGTGCCTTTCCTCTCGCTTCGGCTAGTGCTTCGGCAAAGTTGGCAAACAACACAGTAAGCAAGAGCAGGACGAAAATGGTTGCATTGTAGGCAAAAGACCCCTGTCCTGTTGCTGTAAGCGAATAAACGGAGACTGCCAGCATAACTGCCGTTCCGATTTCTACTGTAAACATGACCGGATTCTTGATCATGCTACGGGGGTTCAGTTTTATGAAAGATTGTTTCAACGCTGCACTTACCAGTGCCGGTTGAAATAATTGATTGGATTGCGTTCTCATCTTGTTACAAGATTTTATTTAAGCATAGTAAAGTATTCTGCTAATGGGCCGAGAGCCAAAGCAGGGAAATAAGATAGAGCAGTTAACACCACGATAACGGCTAGGGTCATTATTCCAAAGGTGATCGTGTCCGCACGAAGCGTACCAGCTGATTCAGGAATGTATTTTTTCTGTCCCAGCAGTCCGGCAATAGCTATAGGGCCTATGATGGGTAGAAAACGTGAGAAGATTAGGACGATTCCGCTGGAGATATTCCAGAAAATATTATTATCGCCTAAACCTTCAAACCCTGATCCGTTGTTTGCATTTGCAGAGGTTATTTCATATAACATTTCGGAGAAACCATGAAAACCAGGGTTATTGAGCCAGTTGGCAGGTTTAACTGCCCAATCGGCATCTCCATAATTGCCAAATACGTAACTGGCAGCAGCAGTTCCTGCTAATATCAGAAAAGGACTAAGCAAGGTAATCAATGCGGCTATTTTCACTTCTCTAGCCTCCACTTTATGCCCCAGAAACTCAGGGGTACGACCGACCATCAATCCAGAAATGAATACCGCAATGATTAAATAGATGAAGTAGTTGAGTATCCCCACTCCGCAACCACCATAAAAAGAGTTGATCATCATGCCTAACAATTGCAATGCTCCTGTCAAAGGCATCGTGCTATCATGCATACTATTTACTGATCCGGTCGATATAATGGTCGTAACCGTACTCCAGTATGCCGAAGCAGCAGGACCAAACCGAACCTCTTTCCCCTCCATTGCACCGGTATGCTGACTTACACCCAATTGAGCGATAGCAGGACTTCCGCCAAGCTCCGAGCTAATTGTAGGAATCAAAAGGAGGAGCATTCCAAATGTCATCACCCCAAAGATGATCCATCCGAGTTTTTTACGTCTGATAAAATAGCCGAAAGCAATGACCATGGCAATGGGAATAATCACCTGTGCGATTAGTTCAACCATATTGGTTAAATAATTGGGATTTTCAAGCGGATGTGAAGAATTCACACCAAACCATCCACCGCCATTTGTACCCAAATGTTTAATTGCAATCATGGCCGCTGCCGGTCCTCTTGAAACGGCTATTGTATCACCTTGTAAGGAGATGTATTGATCCTTTCCCTCATAAGAACTTGGCGTTCCATTAAACGTAAGGATTAAAGCTACTACTATGGAAAGAGGCAGAAGCAAACGGGTTATTGACTTAACAAAAAACTCCCAGAAGTTACCAAGCTGAGAAACTGATTTTTCTCTGAAAGCTTTAAACAACACAACCGCAGAGGCAATACCGGTTGCCGCACTTACAAACTGCAAAAACATAATTATAAAATGCTGTGTGAAATAGGTCAAGCCACTTTCTCCGGAATAATGCTGAAGATTGCAGTTCACCACAAAGCTAATAATGGTATTAAATGCCAAATCAGGTGTTTGTCCTGGATTTCCATCCGGATTTAATGGAAGCTTGTCCTGATTAATCAGCACGAAAAATCCGTAGATCAGCCATACTGAATTTATAGTCAGCATCGCTTTCATATGCTGTTTCCAATTCATCTGTTCAGTTTGGCGAATCCCCGACAAGCGATAGATAATTTTTTCAATAGGTAGGAGAAAGTCAGTCCAAACTTTCTCTCCGGCAAATACTTTAGCCAGGTATATTCCCAGTGGAATGCCTATCAGCAAAGTAATCAGATAGGTGGTAATTATTCCAAGTAATTCTGTGTTCATGATAGGGTTTAGAATTTTTCAGGTTTAAGCAGTACATACACCATGTATATAAAAACTGCCAATGCGATAATGAATAATAGGGTCATAAGTCTTAAATTTTTTCAAACCAATCAATTGAATAATAAATGAGGCAGATGCATAAAAGCAAGGCCATAAATAATAAGAGAGTAAGCATATTTATATTTTTCGACTACTATTCAATAGATAGACCACAATTTACAAAACATATATAACTAATTGAAAATCAATATAAAGAGATAATCAATCCAGATTAGAAACAAAAAAAGCCTTCCATTTTGGAAGGCTTCAAATTCATTATGATAGGTTTGATCTATCGGGACAAATTTCTAGCAGATGTATTTGCTGTTTTTATAGCACCACATAATCAGCACAGTTTCCTTAATCATGTAGAGAATGATGAGTAATCAGCAGGAATAACATTATGCTGCAAACCGGCATTGACCTGTATTTCGTTCATCTTAACGGGTCCTAACAAAGAAGATTCTCTTGAAAAGCAATAGTCTTGAAACCAGCGGATGGCATTCAATGATTTATAGATGGGATTATCGCCTTCATCCCTGGCGGCGTGACCAGCTTTTCCATGAGCGATACAATCTAGTACGTATGGTTGGTTTTGCAGCACTGAGATAACGGTTTTATACGTCCATACATTATTCTTTTCTATACGGTAATGTCCTTTTATATCAGAAAAGAATAAATCAGATCAGCAGTAATCGTTTCTTCACCACTATAAGAGGGTGTTTGGATGAGTGATTTCAAGAGGTCCAGACTTTGTATATAGAGTTCTTCCGGAAAATCATTTCCTGAAGGATTAAGGGGTTTGTCATTCATGATATACAGTTTAACTATTAGGCAATCATTAATTGGTATTCAAAGGTGGCATGTTTATGAATACTATCCGCTTGTTTTTCGGGATCAAACAACATGGCTGTACAGAAGCAATTGAATTGTTTTTTTTGTTCGAGTGTGTTATAATTCACACAGCTTTTGCAGCCTTCCCAAAATTTTTCATCTTGAGTGATCTGTTGAAAGGTTACGGGTTCAAAGCCAAGTAGCGTATTCATTTTCATTACAGCAATGCCTGAAGTAATACTGAAGATCTTAGCGACTGGATACCTTTCCCTTGAAAGTTTGAATATGCGCTCTTTAATTGCTTTGGCTACACCAGTGTGTCGAAACTCTGGAGATACAATTAACCCGGAATTAGAAAGGTACTTCCCGCCTTCCCAAACTTCGAAATAGGAGAAACCTACCCAGTCCCCTGTATCGGTTAAAGCGATAATTGATTTTCCATCTCTCATTTTGGCTACAATAGATTCTGGAGTCCTATTTGATATGCCAATTCCGCGTTGTAAGGCAGATTCTTTTGTTTCTTGTATAATTTCAGTTACGTATTTTATATCCTTTAAGGTTGCTACGCGAACAACTATCGAATGTTCTTCCATTGAAATTTATTTTTTTCAACGAGTTAACAAAAGCGATGCCGATTAAATAATTGTGTAAAAAATGCTTGTTTAAAGACACTGGAGGCCATTTAAGTAATTATTGTTTGAATTTTAGGGTCTTTCAAATTTTCAAATTGGTAGGCTTTTATTTCAATTCGGGAATTTAGCAGGTTGATTTATTGCTCGGTATCTATATGTTACCTTTTACTGCTTCGGATACCTTCGTTCTCTTTAGTCATGCATAAATTAATAAAAAAGTTAAAGTATACTTGCATTATTTACAAAATAAATCCGATATTAAAGTTTTATTAACAAAAAGCACTCATATTCATTCACCTGATGACTTATTTTAATATGAATTACACATTGCCACCTTGTTCAACCTGCATAATACTTCTTTACACAATTTTAATCTCATTTAATTTGAAAATAAAGCCGAAAAACACTAATTCAGTACAAAAAACTTGATAATTATTACATAAATGTCCTTATTCTTTATTAATTAATTCAAATAACCTATCTATATGAACGTTTGTACCTTAAAAAACGACCAGGGCTATCATTACCGATGGTTATGCTCCACTTTTCCTGTTAGCACTCTAACTGTTCTATTGTTGCTTTTTTCTTTATTCAATGTTTCAGCAACCAGTCTAAAGAGTAAAATTATTCTAAGCAAAATAGCCAGTATTCCCAAAACGAACAGGAAAGTAATCACTAATGAAGTAAAAACACATCAGGCTACAGTAACCGGTAAAGTGATCGATGACAAAGGTATTCCCTTAGCCGGTGTAAACATTTTGATTAAAGGAACAACAAGAGGCTTAAGTTCAGATTCGAACGGATTTTTTAGTATCGAAGTTCCAGGAAACAACTCCATTCTTGTTTTCCGTTTAGTTGGCTTTGTCACCAAAGAAGTACCGGTAGGCCAATCCACAACACTTACCGTTTCTTTGGTACCTGACAATAAAGTCCTTTCTGAAGTAACCGTTACCGCATTCGGAATCCAGAGAGAAAAGCGTTCTCTGGGTTATTCGGCACAAGAAGTTTCAGGTGACGCGATTAGTGCAAGTCACCAGACGAACCTGGTGAATGCGTTACAAGGGCAAGCTGCGGGACTACAGATTAATTCAAGTGGAGGTGCACCGGGATCTGGAGCCAAAATAATCTTAAGGGGGATCAATTCCATGAATTCTGAACGGAGCTTTCAACCTCTGTTTATTATAGATGGAATCCCGATTGACAATTCCACTGATGTTTCTGACGGAAGTGATCTTTTAGGAATAAGCAACCGTGCTGCAGACATTAATCCGGATGATATTGAATCCATAAATGTGCTTAAAGGAGGAGCTGCCACCGCTTTATATGGTTTACGGGCAGCTACAGGAGCCATCATTATTACGACCAAGTTGGGTAAAGCAGGTAAGCTCAGGGTCAGCTTTACCTCCACAGCGAGTATAGACGAAATTAATAAATACCCGGAAACACAGAATAAATATACACAGGGATGGCTTGGCGTATATGATCCTACCAGTTTCTGGCCTGCATATGGACCCACAATTGAAGAAGCAAAGGCGATTGACCCTACTCATCCCGATCAATTGTTTAATAATTATAAACATGGGTATCAAACCGGTCATTCCTACCGTAATAGTCTAAATATGTCTGGAGGTTCTGAAAAAGCAATATTTACAGGAGCCTTTTCACAGTTTAACCAGGACGGGATTATGCCGTTTACCGACTATAAAAACTATTCTGCTAAAGTTGGAGGCGAATTCAAATTTTCAGATAAACTGAGTTTCGGTAGTTCTTTAAATTACATTAAATCAGGTGGACGAAGAGGTAATTCAGACCGGTATAATGAGGGTCTTACGTATTTTTCGCCACGTTGGGATATTTGGGATTATGAAAAAGCGGATGGCACACAAAATACAATTATAGGGTCAACCAATGATAACCCCATTTATATCTTAGCCAATACCAATTATAAAGATGACGTAGACCGGGTAATCTCCAATTCGCATTTCACTTACTCCCCTTTCAAATGGCTGGATGTGAATTATAGGTTTGGCGTCGACTTGTACAATGACTCGCGAACACGTACTACTCCGGGTCCATTAGGTCTGGCCGGAGAACTTTATCCCGCAGGTGACTTTGGATATGGTACCATAGAAGAGTATAGAGCTAAGAATACGGTTCTCAACTCTACATTAATGCTGAATATTAAAAACGATTTGGGTCCTCATATTAAGTCATCGCTCAAGGTAGGTAATGACATATATTCAACCAGTCGAAATACGGTTAATACAGTAGGCGACACTTTGGTTGTACCCGATTATTACAATTTGAGCAATGCCAAAAAAGTGACAGCACGTAATACTATTAATGATTACCGGATCATAGGAGTTTTCGCTGACTGGTCCTTGAGTTATGATAATTTTCTTTATTTGTCGCTCACATCCAGAAATGACTGGACCTCTACATTACCTAAAAAAAATCGGTCCTTTAATTATCCATCTGCCAGTGCAAGCTGGGTATTTTCAGAAAATCTAGTTCTCCCAGACTGGTTCGGTTTTGGTAAACTGCGCTTTTCAGTAGCTAAGATTGGTAAAGATGCTACCACTTATGCCACTTCCTCAGGATATAATATTGATGATCCATTAAGCAACGGTGTATTACCATTCAGTCTGGATGATCAAACCGGAGATTTAAATATCCGTCCGGAGTTCACTACATCTTATGAAGGTGGGACGGAACTCCGCTTTCTGAAAGACAAAATAGGGATTGAGTTTACCTACTACAACAATACCAGTAAAGACCTCATCATTCCTGTTTATGTATCACCAACAGCAGGATATGACAAAATATATTTCAACTCCGGAAGTATTCGAAATAAAGGAGTCGAGATCAGCTTAACAGGCAGACCTATTCAAACTCCTGATTTTAGCTGGAATATGAACATAAACTATACGCGGAACAAAAACACGGTACTTTCTATAAATCCTGCATTAAAAGAAATACTTATGGGAACTCAGTATGGTTATTTAAGTTCTACTGTAACCCAAAAATACATTCCAGGCCTACCAGTAGGTGCATTATTTGGCCGTACGTATCAACGTTATTATGGAGATGAAACGGAAGATCCAGGAATCCTCGATCAATCAAAGCCAATAGTAATCGGCGCAAATGGTTTCCCTGTTCTAAATCCTGCTTCAAAACAACAATATATTGCCAACTCGCAACCTAAATGGATTGGAAGTCTTGGCAGCACATTTAAGTATAAGGAAATGAGCTTCTCCTTCTTATTCGATACACAGCAGGGCGTATACCGTTATAACCAGCTAGCCAACTTTATGGCTGCTTTTGCTTTACAAAAAAGCTCAGAAAACAGGAATGACTTCAAGGTATTTGAAGGTGTACTAGCAGATGGAACACCAAATACAAAGTCTGTATGGCTGGGACAAGGAGTTGGTCCCGACGGTGTAAATTATGGCAATGGCTATTACCGTAATTATTACAGAGGTGCTTCAGAAACATTTATAGAGAACGCTTCCTGGGTACGTTTGCGCAGTGCAACATTAGCTTATACATTGCCACAAACCTTGCTACAAGGAAGTAAATTTCTAAATGCAGTAACATTATCCTTTACAGGAAACAACCTTTGGTTAAGTACTAAGTTTACCGGGTTCGATCCCGAATCGAGCTCTACCAGCTCAGGAAGTGCAACAGACGGTTTTGCTGGATTTACATACCCGGCAACACGCAGTTATATATTCTCATTAAATGCTAACTTTTAAGGCTGAACAAAATGAAAAATAAACATATATTAATTTTCGCAGGATTTCTAGCTTTCATCTTTTCGGGCTGTAATAGCTATCTTGATAAACTTGATAACCCTAATTTGGTTATTAATCCTCCATTGAATGGGCTCTTAGCGACAGCAACATCACAGACCGGACTGGATGTTTTCCGAATGGGCAATGCAGTTTCGTACTACTCACAATATTTGGCCAGCAATACAAAAGGTAGTGGTGCAGACACTTACGATGAAGTAGATTACTCAGGTACCTGGTCATACTTCTACAGCTGCATGATGAACATCAAACAGATGAATGATCTGGCCGTAACAGAAGATGCCTATTATCACTTGGGAATTGGCAAAATATTAATGGCATTTAATTTGAATATGCTCATCAATACGTTTGGAGATGTTCCCTACTCCACTGCTTTTATGGGTAAAGAAGTGGTCACACCTACGTATGACCCGCAGGAAACTTTACACGCCACTTGTCTGCAGTTAATTGACGAAGGGATAGCTGACTTGCAACGAAATGATGTGACCGTTGTTTTGGATGCATCAAGTGATGTCATTCATAAAGGTAATACAGCAAACTGGATTCGTACAGCCTATGGATTAAAGGCAAGGTTTCTGAATCAGCTCTCCAAGACCAGCACCTATGACCCTGCAGCTGTTCTTACTGCCGTGGCAAGCTCTTATGATGGTTCCAACCCAGATACACAGGATGCAACACTTACTGCATTTGATGGTTTAAGTCCATGGAATCAAGTTGCTTACAATAACACGCAGCTCAATCTGGATGGTTGGTTAAGCAGCCAGTTTGTAGATGCTTTAAATGGAACTACCTATGGAATATTTGATCCAAGACTACCTAAAATAGCGACACTGACTAAGTTCGGTGATTACAGAGGAACCCCAAATGGTGCAGGACGTATTGGAACAGGAACAAATCAGGAAGAATCCTATTTGGGTGTAGATGGCTTCTACTCGAAATCTGGTGCCCCAGTACAGCTATTTACTTATGCCGAGCTTAAGTTTATAGAGGCAGAAGCGGCATTCCGGTCGAATAACAAATCAAAGGCCTATTTAGCTTACCTTGATGGTATTAAAGCCCATATGAATAAATTAGGGGTGAGTTCGGTTGATCAACTGGCCTATATTAACAACCCGGCAGTAAGTGTTGGTGAAGCGGGATTAACACTTGACCTGATTTTTAAGGAGAAATATGTGGCCATGTTCCTTAACCCTGAATCATGGGTAGACGCAAGAAGATATGATTATAAATATAGTGACTTTACTATACCTGAAGGAGCTGTGTTAAGTACCTTTATTAGACGGTTAGGATATCCGACTGTTGAAACCAGCCGTAACGGGGCTAATGTACCTATTGTTTCAGGCTTAGATCAACGCCTGTACTGGGACAAATAATATTTAACTTTAAACTATGCTCAGGAACACATTCCTCTTTATGGCCCTTATGGCCGGTTTGCAATTCAGTTATGCCCAAGGCTTCGATGTAGAAGCGGTGACCAGTTATCCGTTCGTAACGGAGCTGACAGCCGCTTCTACTGGCTCTAAGTTAGCTTTTACCGTTAACGTAAAAGGAATACGCAACATATACGTTGCTGAAGGCCCTTTATTTAAACTCCGAAAACTGACTAATTTCAACACGGATGAGGGTCAGGAATTAACAGGTGTGACTATTTCTCCAGATGGGAAATGGGTGATATTTGTGAGAGGGGGTGACCATGGTGCTTTTGATGAAAGCATTCCAAGAAATCCTTCATCTGCTCCTGTTGAGCCGCATGTACAGCTATATTACATGCCTTTTAAAGCAGGAGGGCAAGCGATATTGCTTACTGATGGCGACTATCCTGTTATCTCTCCTTCCGGTAAGCAGGTGGCTTATATTAAAAACGGTCAGGTTTGGGTATCTGCTTTAGATGGATCAGTTTCGATGAAAAGGTTATTTTACAGCAGAGGATCGGTACATTCCATACAATGGTCACCTGATGGCAATCGGCTTTTGTTTGTAAACTCCCGGAATGATCACTCGTTAATTGGGATCTATACAGATTCTGCGTCTTCAATTAAATGGATTGACCCCTCTTTTTCGATGGATCAGTCGGCACGATGGAGTCCGGATGGAAAACAAATTGTATTTATACGACGTGCAACACGTGGTGGGTATCCAGACTCTTTAACTGCACCGGTTTATGAACCATGGTCGATAAGAATAGCTGATGTCTTGTCAGGAAAAGGAAAAGAACTATGGAAGGCACCTGAAACGCTGCAGGGCTCTTATCCTGAAACAAATGGCGGTGCCAATCTTCATTGGGCTGCTAAGGGTCATATTGTTTATGTTTCTTACCAGGATGGCTGGCCACATCTTTATAGTTTACCTGCTTCAGGTGGAAAACCTATATTATTGACTCCAGGCGCCTTTGCAATTGAGCATGTTAAACTCAGCGCTGATGGTAACTGGGTATATTTCAGTGCGAATAAAGAGGATCGGGACAGGCGTCACATTTTTAGAGTGCCTGTTGATCAAGCAGCAATGGAAACCTTAACTCCAGGGACAGGATTGGAGAGTAATGCAGTACCTCTTGGTGACGGAAAGACAGTCGCTTTTTTATCTGCAACCGCTCAACAACCAAATTTACCAGCAACGCTCTCTCTTGGGAGTAAACAAATTAATATGATCGGGAAAGAATTGATTACGCCTGCTTTCCCTTCCCAAAAGCTTATTACACCAAAGTCGGTTCAATTTAAAGCTTCTGATGGCAAAATGGTTTATGGTCAGCTTTTTGAGCCTACATCAGGTTCATCTAAAAAGCCGGCTATCTTATTTGTGCATGGCGGACCGCAAAGGCAGATGTTGCTGGGTTGGCATTTTGGCGATTATTATTCCAATACCTATGCCCTCAATCAATATCTGGCTAGTCAGGGTTTCGTAGTTCTGGCTGTGAACTACCGTTTGGGTGTAGGTTATGGTTATGATTTCCAAAATCCGCTTCATTCATGGACCACAGGAGCATCCGAGTATCTGGATGTAGAAGCAGCGGGAAAATGGCTGGCATCACAGGATGGAGTAGATCCAAAAAGGGTTGGCATTTATGGTGGTTCTTATGGTGGTTACCTTACAGCATTGGCTCTGGGAAGGGATTCTAAATTATTTGCTGCTGGAGTGGATATACATGGAGAGCATAATCTTTCTACGTTTTTACCCGCTGAAAGTGCTGAACCTGCACCCGATCTTGCTTTAGCTAAAAAGCTAAACTGGCAATCATCCCCTATTGCCTGGCTGGATAACTGGACCTCCCCCGTTCTGATTATTCATGGAGATGATGATGGCAATGTTCCTTTCCATCAAAGTATTGATCTGCTTAACAGGCTGAAGAAAAAGAAAACACCATTTGAGACGTTGATGATCCCTGATGAAACGCACCATTGGATGAAATATAAAAATATGCTTCAGGTGGATGAGGCTGTTGCGGAGTTTTTGATACGTAAGCTAAAGTGATACTAATGAAGGTAATCCGGTTTGTTGTCCTTGTACATTTTGTATTCATTTTATTTTTAAACCCTCTGCGTATTCAAGCACAAACTAATGGTGGTTTGCCTCCAGGTCTGGACGAATACATCAATAAAGTACTCCAAACCTTTGAGGTACCGGGGATGAGCGTTTCCATTGTAAAGGATGGCAAGGTAGTTTTAGCGAAAGGTTACGGAGTAAAACAGTTGGGAAAAACGGACAAAGTAGATGCAAATACCCTTTTTTCTATTGCTTCCAATTCAAAAGCCTTTACAGCTACAGCCCTGGCTTTATTGGTTGAAGAAGGAAAGTTACAATGGGATGATCCGGTTATTAAATATCTTCCATGGTTTCAGATGGCAGATTCTTATGTCAGCACACATCTTACCGTTAGGGATTTGTTGGTACATCAAAGCGGACTGGCGGCTTATTCCGGCGATTTGATGCTCTTCCCTCCCTCTACATTTAACCGTAGGGAGATCCTGAATAAACTTAAAAAACTTCCGCTAGCGAATGATTTCAGAACAACCTATGCCTATGATAATATCCTTTACCTGGCAGCAGGGGAGATTATTGCGGCGGTAAGTGGTATAAGTTGGGAGGATTTTATTAAAGCAAGGATTTTTGATCCGGTAGGAATGCCCGGCAGTATATCACGCTATTCTTTGTTTGCTGGAATGCCCAACATTGCAGTGGCACATGACCGGATAAATGGAATGGTACAAGTGGTAGACCATTATACTGAATTAAACATCGGGGATGCAAGTGACCCTGCAGGAGGAATTCTTTCAAATGCGAATGACTTTTCAAACTGGATGATCACGCAACTGGATTCTGGGCGAACCCCATCTAAAGTTGTTTTATTTAAACCGGAAACAACTAAAGAGCTTTGGAAGCTGGTAAGGCCTATCCCTGTAAGTGAAATGCCAGAAGGATTGAAACCGGCACAAATGGACTTTTTCGGGTATGCACTTGGATTTCGTACTTATAACTATCAGCGTTATAAAGTGGTGGGTCATGGAGGTAAATTAAATGGCTTTGTTTCACAAATAGCTATGGTACCTGATCTTCAGCTGGGGATTGCTGTATTTACTAACCAGGAATCAACAGGAGCCTATTGGTCGGTAATATATCATGTTCTTGATTTCTATATGAAAAACAAAAAGCATGATTGGCTAACAAATTACAAATCAGCACAGGACAGCAGCTTTGCTAAAACAAAGTTTCAATTAAGTAAAAATACAGTTCAGCCAGATTCAATAAACAAAATACCGGTAGCCTTGAGCAAATTCAGTGGTAATTACCGGGACGAAATATACGGCGAGGTAGTTATCAGCAACACTGAAAATGGGATGGTTATGGAATTCAAACAGCTGCCTCATCTGACAGCTGATCTTAGCTATTTTCAGTTCAACACCTTTCTTGCCACCTTCAGGAATGTGCATTTAAAGGCAGACGCGTATGTGACTTATGCTCTGAATCCAGATGGAACAATTGATCAGCTGAAGCTAAAAATAATTAATCCGGAATCTGACCTTGAATTTGATGATGTATTGCTTAAGCCGGTGGCCAAATAAAAGGTGAATCTATTTTCTAACTAAGCTTCTCTGCTACGTTCCCTGTATTATCTATTTTTATTGCTGTTAACGCGGTGTCTAAATCAGCTATAAGATCTTCGACATTTTCTATACCTACGGAATAACGAATCAGACTTTCGGGAATTCCAAGTTGTTTACGTTGTTCGTCATTTAATTCCACATGACTGGTAGTTCTTGGAGGACCAGCAAGTGTGCTCACTGAGCCCAGACTAGCTGCCAGATGAACTAATTTAAGCTTGGGAAGGAATTGCTTCACCTGATCATAGCCGCCTTTTATGGTAAAGCTGAGTACCCCTCCGAAACCAGACATTTGCGTTTTGGCAATTTCATGTCCAGGGTGCGTGGTAAGTCCCGGATAAAAAACGTCAGTTACCTGATCATGGTTCAATAAATACTTTGCAATTTTAAGGGCGGATGCATTTTGGCGCTCTACCCTTAGCTCCAGGGTTTTCATACCTCTTAAGATCATATATGCAGCTTCTGGATGAATACTGGCACCATTGATCTCACGGAATCTAAACACTTTTTCAATCAGCTCTTTTTTCCCGCATAGGATACCTCCCATCGCATCTGAATGTCCGCATAGAAATTTTGTCGCACTATGAATAACCAGATCGGCACCAAGTTGCAATGGATTCTGATTGATCGGGGTAGCAAAAGTATTGTCTACCACAACTACAGCACCTACCTTTTTTGCTGCTGCTGCCAATCGTTTTATGTCCACTACCTTCAGTGTGGGATTGGTAGGCGTTTCCAGATACAATACGTCACAACCTTTCGCTATTTCTTTTTCAAGCATTTCGAAATCAGTAGTATTACAAAGACTTACCTCAATTTTAAATTCAGGTAAAAATTCCAGGAACAGTTTGCTCGTTCCTCCATAAGTATCGTTGATAGAGACAACCCGCTTTCCAGGGGAAAGTAACGCAAATAAGGTATTACTGATGGCAGCCATTCCTGTTGCGAACGCTGTTGTTGCTTCTGCTCCCTCTAACACACAGATCTTCTCTTCAAGCACAGCTACAGTTGGATTTGTATTTCTACTATAAATGTATCCTTTTGATTTACCTGCTGCTACATCATACCATTCATCCAGATCATCGTAGGCATAGGTAACGCTGTTTACAATAGGTGTAGTAGTTGCTCCCTGATAAGATCGTTCCGTTTCGCCAGCCCAAACAGATGCTGTACCCATTTTTAATTTTGAAAAATCCATATATCGATCAAGTATTAATAGTGTATAAAAAGACGGCTAACCTCCCATTACTCTTCATGGATTTCAGACCACCGGTAGCGAATAGCCCCAGTTTTTGGCTTGATAGGCGTTTCACGGTAATCTGCCCATGCTTTTGTAAATGCAGCACCAAAATACAATATTAATGAGGAATAAAACACAAAAAGCAGTAACAATACAATTGATGCTGAGGCACCATAGAAATTATTGAGATTGCTTTGTAATAGTAAAAGCCGTAATATAATCTTTCCTATATTGAAACAGATGCTGGTAAAAAATGCACCTGCAATGGCAACGGTCCATAGAGGACGACCATCCGGCAGATATCGAAATAAAATAACAAACCAGGCGGTCACGAACACGATAGAAAAACCATAGTTAAATATGCTATTCAAATAATCTGCAAGTCCGGGCAACAAACTAACCAACTCATCACTCAGATAAGTTTGCATTCCTTCAGCCAGGATGGCGATACAGAAAAGCGTACCTGTTAGCATAATTATAATTAAGGCTTGCCATCTTCCTCGCATCGTTTTCCAAAAATTTTGTTTGGCAATCATCCTGATCTTCCATATTTGGTTTATAGAATCCTTGATGATCTTGAACAAATTGGTGGCGACAAACACGAGAATGACGAAGCCAATGATGCTTGCATACCAGTTACTGGCCATCTCACGGATAGCGTGAAGCGTATCAATGACCTGATGGGCACTGGTTCGACCAATCGTACTGGAGAGTCTGGAGAATACCCCTCTGCTTAAGTTTCTTTCAAATACCAGTCCTAATGCCTGAATTATGATGATCAGTATGGGTGGCAAGGCAAACATGGTAAAGAAGGCAGTAGCTGCAGCCATTCGCAAGGGATCGTTGGCTGAAAAAGTTTTAAATGACTGTTTAAGAAGGCGCAAAAAAAGGAGCACTGCACCAGTGGCTCCTTTTTTTGCACTTTCAGAGTGCAGACGTATAGAAAATTTAGAATTCATGCCCTGCTCTCTTCAATTAAAATATTATGGTAAACTGATTATTTAAATCATTTCCCTATTAAACCCCTGTTGATCAATAAAGGTTTTATATTAGGTGAGTGTCCTCGAAATTTAGTAAATATGGTGCCAAGATCTTCTGTATTTCCTTTGGATAAGATCATATCACGGAAGCGCTGTCCATTTGCTGCTGTCAATCCGCCATGCTCATTGAACCAGGCATACGCATCGTCATCCAGCATTTCAGACCATAAATAGGCATAGTACCCAGCTGCATAACCATTTCCCCAGATATGGAGAAAGTAAGTGGAACGATAGCGAGGTGGAACCTGTGGCAAATCTAAACCTGCCTGGTGTAAGGCTGCGGTTTCAAACTGATCGGCATTTTTAATGGAATCTTTAGTGGTTATGGTATGCCATGACATATCTAATTTTGCAGCAGCTAAAAGTTCAGTAAGGGCATATGCCTGATTGAAAACAGATGCCTTCTTGATCTTATCTACCAAGAACTGTGGCATTGGCTTTTTCGTTTTGTAGTGAATCGCATAATTTTTAAACACTTTAGGATCAAGTGACCAGTGTTCGTTAAACTGTGAAGGAAACTCTACAAAATCCCTGGAAACACTTGTACCGGAGATACTTGGGTATTGCTGATTGGCAAAAAAACCATGCAAAGCATGTCCAAATTCATGGAACATAGTAGAAACATCGTCAAAACTTATTAATGCAGGCTGTCCGGCTGCCGGTTTTGTAAAGTTGCATACATTATAGATCACTGGCTTTGTACCCAATAGCTTAGACTGTCCAACCATATTACTCATCCATGCACCACCTGATTTATTGTCACGTTTAAAATAATCGCAATAAAACAAGCCAATGCTTTGGCCGTTCTTTTCAAACAATTCAAATACACGTACATCTTTCTGATAAACCGGAAGATCTGTTCTTTCTTTGAAGGTGATACCGTATAATAAATTGGCAGCATAAAAGACACCATTCTGAAGTACGTTATCCAGTTCAAAATATGGTTTAACTTCATTTTCATCGAGGTTAAACTTGGCTTTACGTACCTGCTCGGCATAATAATCCCAATCCCATGGCTGCAATGCAAAGCCACCTTTCTGCTGATCGATTACAGCCTGAAGTTCTTTAGCATCGCCTTTTACTTTCGCTGCAGAGGCAGGCACTAATTGTCCCAGAAACGCACTTACTGCTTCGGGAGTTTTAGCCATCTGATCCTGAAGCTTCCATCCTGCATAATTTTTAAACCCAAGAAGATCTGCTTTATTTGCACGAATTTTTGCAATACGAATGATTGCCGAACGCGTATCATTGGAATCACTTTTTTCGGCACGGTTCCATGAGGATTCAAATAGTTTCTGACGGGTTGCCCTATTCGATAGGAATTGAAGGTCGGGTTGCTGCGTTGTATTTTGCAAAGAAATCAACCATTTTCCATCTTGTTTTTTTGCTTTAGCATCCTGTGCTGCCGCATCCTGTGTTTCAGCTGATAATCCTGCTAATTCTTCTTTAGTATTTACAGTTACTGAGCCAGCTTTTGTAGCAGCTAATAACTGGTTGGTGAATTTGGCGCTAAGTCCTGCTTCTTCTTCATTCAGCTTTTTAAGTTTAACTTTATCAGCATCGGATAGTTTTGCACCTGCAATTTCGAATTGCTGATAATACCATTCCACCAAACGCTTGGATTCTGCGTCCAGACTAAGCTTTTCTCTTTCATTATAAATGGATTCTACCCGTTTAAATAATTCAGCATTCAGATAAATGGCATCCAGGTGCGCTGCCAATTTTGGCGCTATTGCTTCCTGAACCTTTTGAAGTTCGGGGTTAGTATTTGCTCCGGTAAGAAGATTAAAAACTTGGTTGACGCGTAAAAGGAGCTGTCCGCTTTTTTCCATCGCCACAATGGTATTCTGAAAATCAGGCTTTTCTGTATTCTCTGAAATCTGCTGGACTTCCTTTAATTGCTCTTTCATGCCTTCTTGTATAGCCGGCTCAAAGTCGCTATCCTTTATTTTATCAAAGTCAGGAGCTTGATAGGCCAGTTTACTTACTTCAGCAAAAGGATTAGAAGAAGTAAAGGTGTTTGAATCAGTTGATTGCTTTTCCTTGTTTCCACAGGAAGAAATCGTGAATAAGAGTGCTGCTAAAGAGCAGAAGTACAGTTGTTTCATCTTTTAAATAAAAGCCTAATGTACAAAAATCCTTAAACAAGCTTAAATAAATAGAAGATTTGAACTCATGTAATCATTGTTTTACAAATCAAACTTCATACTTGCTCTTATACCTAGTTTGACCACATCGGGATGATCCAGATAGGTCAATCGTTTCACAGCATCCAGTCTGATAATTCTGAAAATATTACCCAGCCCTACATTTAATTCCGCATAGGGGGAATTTCCAAGAGAATAAGTAGAAGAACGGTCATTTCCATTCAGTGGATATGCCAATAAAGAAGGATGTAAAACTGGATCATTTTCGGACCTTATTCCACCATAAAGCATCTTTAATCCTACAATCTCTCTGAATTTTAACTTCCGGATTAAGGGTATTTTATTCAGAAAAAATCCATTGAATTTATGCTCGAAGTTCAAGGATACATAGTGATCTGTTACAAACTCCATAAAATTCATCATGTTATACGCATAGGGCTGATAGGTGTAAGACTGATTCGCGTTATGTATGGTGAGTAATGGATAAGGGAGCTGGCCAAAGATTTGCATCCCCTCAACCATGAAATCTGAGTAGCCTAATTGCGACAAGTAAAAACGTTTACTAACATTAAGCATCATGTTCTGATATGAATAATCGCTATTTAACACTCCCTTCAGACCTGAAACAAACCGAAGCGTCATGATTGGGTATTTAGAGGGAATGGTAGTGCGATACATTTTACCCTGAAAGAGCTGTTCATGAGGAGCCCAACGTAATTCAAGCGACAACTCGCTTGTTGTAAGATCTGCAACAGGTGTTTTTTGCCCCTCATCCAACGTATAATATTCCAGTGTACCTGCAGGACGTTGTTTCCAGTTTTTAAACCCAAGACTATAGGAAAAGTGATTGGAAAACTCATGTATATAATCGGTTTTCAACACATCACTATAGATCCACTTATCGTTATCTCCCCTCTTAAAGGAAAGTAAAAAATTATCAGACTGGGCAAAGGCAACCTGCTGACCAGGAATTTCCGTATCCTTCTGATATGAAGCCTTTAAATAATGAAAGGGAAAAGTATATATTGATTTATTATTGAAAGCATAAGCAGCACTTAAAAGGTATTTCCATTGTTGATCCTGAAAACCGTATGCTCCGTAAGATTCTAAATAAACACGAGGACTAAACGCTGTGGTGGTACGCCCTCCCAAACGTAAGCGGGTTCCTTCTAAAGGATTAAAACTGTAGAAAGTACTTATGGGACCTATTTCAACCGGTCCGGCAGTCTTAAAACCTGAAGTAAACGCAGCCGTAATACTCATGGTATGTCTGAACGATGGAATCCGCTGTAAACTATCAATGTTGCTATAGACTTTTGCTTCTGCGGCGGATAAGGTATCAGGCCTCTTGCTTTCCAGTAATAAGGATTGATTATCTTTAGTAAGTGAGGTATTGGATTGGAGCGTGCTACCCTGGTATACTTCAGCTAAAGCAGGCACATTGACATGATAATCAGAATAATAAACTACTCTTTCGCCATATATTCCAGCTCCTTTCTGAGGCAGCATACCAAAGTCTGCCTTCATACTATTCCGGCTTAAGTGATAGCGCCCATCCGGATTACGCTCAAAATCCTGAGTCACGGTCATTTCACGTACCCAATTTAAATTAATATCCTTGCTCAGACCTAATTCTACTTTTTTAACTGCATAGTTTCCATCTAATGTAATCCAAAGCTTTCCCTTAAAAAGCAGATCTGTTTTATTCCGGGGAAAGAAATGCATTTCCACCAGTTTTTCGTTATCGGAAGTTGTAATAGTATCCTGAATGAAGTATTTATAAAACGTAGGAGCAACATCAGCAAGGGGACTCAGAAATTCATTTGATACGATAAAGATATTAGGAGCATAAATATCGACCACGTTATACATCCTGTTGAGGTAAACAGTCATCCCTTTCTGATCCAGATATTTCCCAAAGTCAACTGACTTCTCAGCCTTCATTATTTGAATAGTCTTCTCCGGATCTTTACGGTAATAATTATCAGAAAGCTTTTCTTCCATAAAAACAGGAATTACTGTTTTCCCTTGAATCTTTGTGGAATCTATATTTTCGAAAACAAAACGATAAGGACTCAGCATTTTTTTCCCTGCAATCCCCGATGGCATATTACTCAGAGAGAACTGAATACGTTCGTATTGCTGATACTGCAGAAAGTCATAGTGCTGTGCTTCATTTTCGTGTTTATGCGCTATTACCTGGCGAATAAGTTCAACTGCGGGGTTTTCACGATTGGAATAACTTCGATGTTTCTTTCCTTTAACACTTACCTCCTGAAGGGAATTGTCTTCTTCGTCTAACCTGACATTTAAAATCTGCTCTTTGCCAGGAACTATATTTTTTACTAAAGATTTGAAGCCTACATATGAAAACTTGATTTGTGTGCTGCTCCCTACTGCTTTGAGCTGATATATTCCGGCAGTATCTGTGCTTGTTCCATGCATACTTCCTAGTAGTTCTACGCTAACAAAGGCTAGTGGGTTGCCTGAACGATCTACGACACGGCCACTGATACTAGAAGTTTGCGAATAAGCATTTAAGACAGCAATATGGAGAATAAATACACAAAGATATGCTTTGCTCCAAAAACGAAAAACCATGATGCTAAATTAAGGATATGGCTTCTGTATTTTTGTTAAATAACAGTTAAATGTAAGGTCTTGACAAGAGAGCACGTGACATTACCATGGCCACACGGATTGATACGTTGTTTAAAGCAAGAAATATAAGGATATTGAAAGAATTGCTGACTAATTTTGAGATACAGGAACTTTGTTTTTCTCTGGTTTATTAATTTTATATAATTGCATTTCGAGTCTTGAATATTCAAAGTTTAGCGCAATGAACTCTTTATATTTTAATGCCTGCTCGAAGTATAACTCCAAATCACCGTACATCTTACACGTTTCTGAAAGGTCTTGTATTTGAGCATTAATGGATTCCATCTTCTTAAGAATAGGCCTTTGACGCCTTTTTTCCAAAATAGAGATGTTAATATAAGAGATTAATTGCTGAATTAAATTACCTTTTTTCATTTTCAATACCTCACAGAGTTAAGCATTTCATTACAATATGCCTTGGTCTATTATATACGGTTTAAAATTAAAAAAAGTTTCTCATAATATGTAAAATTTATACAAATATTAAACATGACAAAATGATGACTTTAAAACATATGATTACGAAATGAAAAACCAGGATAGATTTGTTTAAACTGGATTTTAACACTTCAATATTCTTTAACTTATTGATCCTCTTTAATTAATTTCAGACCCTTTGTCCATCTTACAATAGACTTTAACATATTTTGACCGGCCTTTACTGACATTTCATTTGGAACAAATTCATTTTGATCATTAATAAAATGTGTAAACGTGGGTATATTCACCTGCTCTGTTAGCGGGACCATTTTCATGGTAGCCAAGTCCCTTTTAAGATCATTGGACGCCCGGGTACCTGCTGAAATTCCAGCATAACTTACAATACCCGCTGCTTTATAAGCCCACTCATGTACCAAATATTCAATTGCATTTCTCAACGGAGAAGGGTATCCATGGTCATACTCTGCTGTTACAAAAACGAAAGCATCTGCTTCTTCTATCAAAGCGGACCATTTTTTAGTATGCTCATGTTCATACTTTCGCAGCATAGGATGCATCCTTTCATTCATTAACGGAAGGTTAATTTCGCCAAGATCTAAAACTTCAACGTCAAAGTCTCCTGTTTCTTTTGCTAGTCCGGCTATCCATTCCGCAACAAGAGGTCCCTTTCTACCCGGCCTTACGGTAGAAGAAATAATCTTAAGTTTATACATTTTGCTTATTTTAAATTGACAGGCCTTTTAGAATTAACTACCCTGATCAATGAAAGTACAACCATTACAATCAACTGTTCCATTTATAAATAAACGTGACTATTTTAAGACAAATACAGAATTAAGAGCTGTAGAGATGGCACTACTTGACCGGTATTTCATCTATCTCTTTTTCCAAAGGGAGAGTAAACCAAAAGGTAGATCCTTTACCCTCCTCACTAAAAACGCCCATCTTTCCCTTATGATGCTCTATAATCTGGTAGGATATATATAACCCTAAACCCAGACCCTGATAAGATTCCCGTACGCTGGATACTCTGTAAAACCGATTAAATAGATTTTGAATCTCCTTAGGAGAAATACCTATTCCAAAATCAGTAACTGAGATTAATAATTTATCAGTCTCTAGCCTGGTACTAATATGGATCTTATCTGCCTCAGGGGAGTATTTAATTCCATTTGAAATTAGATTTACAAGCACCTGATTAATACGTATTTTATCTGCATAAAGCTTAGTAGTTTCGTCAAGGCTCAGCATGATCTGATGATTCTTATTCACATTACCTAATGTCTCTGCAACTTCTAAAATCAAATCATTGATATCGAAGATGTCTTTTTTTAAATAAAGAATGCCCGATTGAAGTTTAGTTACATCAAGAAGGTCAAAAATCATACTGATAATCCTATTGATCTGTCGATCCATTTTACTCACCAACAATACTGAATTGGTGTTATTTTCCGCCTTCAAACGCATCTCCAATATTTGCGTATAGGCCTTTAGACTGGTAAGAGGCGTTTTTAATTCATGAGAAGCTATAGCTAAAAAATCTTCCATCTCCTGTTCGTGACTAACTCGCGCACTAACATCACTCAAATTAAGCACGATTGACTGAACCGAAGGATCGTTGAGCAAGTTGGTCATCGTATTTTCAACCCAGATTAATTCGCCATTATTTTTTACAATACGGTGTAGTAAGGTAACAGACTTCTCCTCATGACTAGCTATTTTATAGAATTGTTCTTTAACAATCCTGGAGTCTTCTTCCTTTATTATATTCCATATCAGTAACTCAGGTATCTGATCAATAGCATATCCTGTTATTTGGTGAACCGCCGGATTACTATACTTAATTTCTCCTTTTACATTAACCAGGATAAATGCATCAGCACTTTTTTCAACCAGTCTACTGAACCGCAAACCCTTTAAGACTGCCTCTTTATCAATTTTCAAATAACCAGGAATTAAATAAATAATTAATCCGCATTCGGCAATAAACAGCAGCAATAGGATGCATTCATTTAAAGATAAACTTAGCGAACCGGATAATAAAGGCCATAAAAGAAGGATAGTTGCCAGGGCTGTTGAAAATATAGCGGGTCCCTTACCCAGATAGCGGGTTGTAAAAACCACTATACCCGTTATAAGAAGATATGAACTTCCATGATCATCAGACAGCAAAGTTTTAATTAAATAGTGAGCAGCTAAAACAAGAAGAAAACATATAGCATATTGGACAAAATACTTCTTAATCATCGTGATGAGATCTCCCTTAAATGATTGGCTTACAATGCAGTTAGATTATGCAGATAAAATTAAGCAAAAAAAATGAGATCCATCAGGATTGACAGATCTCATCTATTATAATACATGTAATAGCTTATTTAAACGCCTAATGCACTCTCAGCATGATCAATTTGATTATCAGCGGATGGTTGACCAGCTTTTATCGCATTGAGTCCTTTCGCTGCTAAGTCACTGCTTTTTTCTTTCGAACGCTCATAAACATCTTTAAACCATGCGGTTATATCACTACGTGTTTCCCCGCCATCTTCTGGTGATAATAAAAGCCCGATTATAGCTCCAGCTGCAACTCCTGCAAGCATTGCAGCTATTATTTTTGATTGATTCTTCATAGACACTACATTAAATTAATTCAACAGTGTAAGTATAACAAAAAGTTTGACGAAGTGTTGAGGATATTCTTAACTAGCTTACTACAACGACGATAAAATGACCGGAATAGTTTGAATAATTTACTTCAAAAAGTAGTTGTTTTCTTCAAATGCCTGCACCATTTCATACACCGATCTATTACTAAAATCAATGCGCAACTGATCACGGATTGGCTTCATCTGATGATGCATCGGGCATGGTCTTTCGGCAGAACAAGTCGTTAATCCTATTACACAAGCAGTAAAAATTTCATTACCATCCATTGCACGAACAATATCTATCAAGTACACTGAAGCGGGATCTATAATATAAAACCCGCCGTTCGGACCTTTTGATGAAGCCAGAACTTTTTTACGTGTAAGTGTTTGCAGTATTTTCCCCGTAAATGCTACCGGAGATCCTATAGCCTCCGCAATTTCAATGATACCTACCCTTTCCTCTTTAACAGTCTTAGCCGCTACGTATACGACAGCCCTAATGGCATACTCACATGATTTTGATAGTATCATAGTATTGTACTAGGTTGCAAACCTATAACATTTTATTAAAATTAAAGCTTCATCGCTTTTTCAAGTTCAATTGCCTTTGGAAAAAGAATATTATTTTCCAGATGTACATGCTGATGCAAATCATTTTCAAATTCTTCCAACGTCCGGTATAAAATTCGGTAAGAGGTACAAGCGTCCTGTGGAACAGTATAATTATTCGTCAGCTCATTTATCTCACCCAAATCTTCTCCTACATGCTCATGCTCTGCTTCCATCACTTCAATTGGATTTCCAACTTCTCCAAAAGAAGATTCCGGCAATGCTGTACCTTGTTTTTCAGCAAGTACCAGACTTTTGACATAAGGAAAAAGAATTTTCTCCTCTTTTTGTAAATGCAGACTTAAATCAGATGCAACTGCGGCAAAAACTTCTGCTATGCGAATTACTTCCGGATGGTTAGCACCATGTACACTGGCTACTTTTTGTGCTATTTCGGATAGAAAGGGAATGGTATCCTTTACATATTTGTGATGCGTATTGATGATATAATCGCTCAAAAAGTCAAGATCCCACTTCTGATAATCCTGAGAAGGATTGCCCTGCTGTCCGTCCAATTTCGCCAATTCTTCTTTTACATCATCCTTATCAAGTCCTTTTTTATCACAAACCTGACTCACTGTTTTCTTTCCACCACAGCAAAAATCTATTCCAAGTTTCTTAAATACTTGTGCCTTACGATAATCTTTCGCTACTATCTCTCCTATCGTTTCTTCTTTTTGTTCAGAATCATTTTTACTGATTTTTACCTGATATAATTCAGGACCACTCATTAGATATTCCCATGTAAAGATTTTGCCCCTTTCAGCGATTAACTGGTAATAAAGTGGTTTTGGATCATGATCAATTTGTATGATAAATGATTCTCCTAAGGCTAATGCATCAAACTGATCAAAGATTAAAGGATGTCTGAAACGTGGCTCAATTTCAGTAACATTAAGAATTTCAACTATTTCCATATCGTTAGTATTAATAGAAGACAAATATATCTTTTATTCTGTATCTAAATAAATGATTGATATCATATATTAAAAAACTCTACCTGCCAAGTTGCCTTCTACCCTCTTCTGTTATGTTTTCATAGGTCCAGTTGGGCTCCCATACCAAATCAACAACAACTTCATAACCGGGATAAGCTTCCTCTAAACAGTTTTTAACAGATTGTAGTATAGCCTCACCCATTGGGCAATGTGAGGAAGAAAGCGTCATCTCAATCCTTATTCTTAATTCTTCTGATAGGTCAATATGATAAATTAATCCCATATCGATTACATTGATCTGAAGTTCCGGATCAAGAACAGTCCTTAAGTTTTCTATAATCTCCAGTTCTTTGAATGAGGATTGGTCTCTAATGTCAAATTCTTTCATGGCTTAATGATTTGTCTTTGTGTTTGATCAGTATAACTAAATTTAATAGGTAAGCTACTGATGAAATTAGTAAACATCCAATGCCTATGATCATCATAACAGGACTATATAAGAGGTAGCCGCAGAAGAATAGGATGCAGAATGCGATATAGCTTACATACTGAAGCTTAAGGAGTTTTGAGCTATATAGATCAGCCGGCATAGGTATTTTCCTTTTACCGCTTAAATGCTCATACTTTCGAACCCATACTATAAAAGGTAGTGTTTTAAATGCATGTCCCATGATCAGTGCAGTGATCCACCCCATAAATAATAACATTCCATAAAATATGGAGTAATGAACGGCTAAGCCATTTTGCTTTGACGAGCTATATATAATAACCGGAATCAGAATCAGAGCCAAACTCAGTAAGCTGATAGATAATACTGTTTTCAAGATAGGGATATCCAGCTTCTTCTTCAATCGGGAATCAAAACACTTTTTTACATAAACGAAATAACAACTCAATCCAGCTAATAATACCATGGTTATGAAATAGGTATGCAGGTTAATTCCGTAAAAATAACCATCGATTAGAAAGAGTAGAAGTGCTAGATTAACTAAATAATAACTCCAGGAAAGCAGATGGTTCAGTTGAATTCTGGACACTAAAAACATCGGAATTAATTTGCAGCTAACCCCTATTATCAGCATCAGAAACCAACCCGCCAATCCCATGTGTGCATGAAGCCTAAGATACTGCAGATGATCTTTAGGAAGAAAAGCATAATGAAAATTGAACACAAGCAAGGTCCCCACTAGGGCAGTTGCAACAAGCCAAATACTGGAAGTGACGATAAACTCCTTATGAATGGATGAAACCTTACTTTTTTTTGCAGTTCTAATTACCGTAATGCAAAAAGTCAATATAGCTGATGTAAGCAACAAACCTCCTGCCTGCATATGTATTCCCGGTTCGAAAACCCAAAAGGAGTAAATCAGACAAAATAATCCTGGAATAAATAGGACAAAGGTAAACCAAGGCAATTTAGAGCTATACAGATCAGTTTCCAGTAGTACCGGCAACAACTGGTAACATGCACCAAAAATAACCAGTGTGCCCCATCCCAAGGCTGCCAAATGAGTAATAGCCAGTAAGTGTGGATTGAAATAATGTCCTGAGATATCTTTAATCGAGAATAGAAACAGAACAGCTAAAAGAAGAAAGCATAATCCGGATATAAAATAGTGAAGCAACACGAGTTTATACATGCCATCAGACTGCTTGGGCAAACTACTGCTCATGACTTATAAATCAATAAATCCACTTTACCTTCATCTGTGTTTTTTGTAAGATACAGGAACCCTTTTTCTTCCAGGTGCGGTAATAAGTAAACCGGAATCTTTTTATGGTACACATATAATGCTTCCCCATCTCCGAGTTGCTGAAGAGTCTCCAGTATAGCAATCATAGGTTTAGGCATTTCGAGATCCCTCACATCAAGAGTTTTAATTTTTCCCTCAAAATGCTTAATTTTTAAATTAAAACTGTCCGGATCATCAACAACCGGAAGTTGTACCTTTTCTACCGTTTTTTGCAAAGTGTAATCCCTTTTAAAATAAGTAATTACTGATCCATCTTCTTCTATATGTACCTCATTGGAAAAACCCTTAGCCTGCATTAAATGAATTAAAGGCACAGGTTCAAATGGTGCAATAAGCTTTAGACACTCTGAATCTTGAAGTTCTTTAACCGTACTCATGATTAGTTTAAGCGGGTCTTCCTGTCTGGATAAGATTGCACGAACATCCAGCTCTTTTATATTTGATTTGTCAATCTTTATATCATCCTCCAGAACTAAAATGTTATTTGCAGGATCCTCCTCAACCATAAATCCTATCTTTTTCATGACATCAAGAAAATCTGTTACTTCGCAATTTCCAACCTTACATGCTGTTTCTATTGTGACGAAACCGGCAAACATATTTCTCAGGACTGGATTCCGAAGCTTTGCAAAATTCTTATTCAAACATTCCAATGCTTTAATTACTCCTTCTTTATCCTCTTTTAATAGCGTACTTATTAACGTTTTCTTATTTATTGATCTGCCGGAGTCATTCATCTATCAAAGATATACAATAGAAGACTTTAATATCTTTTATTATCATAAATATGATAAAGGTCATAAAGATAAAAGTGCAAAAAAAAGGTTATCTCGTGAGGAGATAACCTTTTAAAACATAAATTCCAATGATGGACTATGCTTCTTTATTTTTAAGTTCAGTAACTTCGTTACGCATCTCTTGAGCCAATGTTTTAATTTCCTGCAAAGCCTTACGAACGCGAGTTCCTGCAGCACCACTAGCCTTGTTGTAAAACTTGTCAGCATCTACTTCCATGGAAGCAATTAGCTCTTTTAATTTAGTGAAATTTTCCATAATAATATTCTTGTGCGGCAAATATATATTTTTAAGTGAAAAATCCGCTTGAAAAGGCATTTTAATTAATAATCTATTTTATGCCTTTAAAGGCCTTTAATCCACTTTCAAGATACTTGGCGTAACTCACTTTATCATAGTCCGCCCCTATAGGCTCAACCAATGGTTTTTCATCATGCCCCAAAAGAACATAAAAAGGTTGCGAATTAGCATTAAAACGACTGGCCTGAAAGTCGCTCCATTTATTTCCTATTGTTTTGATTGACTTTCCAGACTTGGAGACAAATTGTTCATTTTGAGCAAGATCAGTTTTATCATCCACATACAATTGAATCAAAACATAATCATTAATGATGTGATTCCGAACCACCTGGTCGGGCCATACAGCAGCCTCCATTTTTCGGCAATTCACACATGCATGACCAGTAAAATCGATCATCACCGGCTTGTTTACCTTTCTTGCATAGGCTATTCCTTCTTCGTAGTCAAAAAATGCAGTTAATCCCAGCGGAGCTTTAAATTTATCCACATATTTTATTGGATGAGCAGATTCAACCGTTCCGGAAAAACCTTTACCCTGACTAAGTGAGGCTGTATATAAATCGAAGTCCTGTGTCTGTTGGGGCGGCAAAAATGCCGAAATAGAGGCAAGCGGGGCACCCCATAAACCGGGAACCATATACATGGTAAAGGATAGTACGATGATAGCTAAAAATAATCGGGGTACGGATAAAAATTGAATCGGGGAATCATTAGAAAAGGTTAATTTACCTAAAAGATATAAACCCATTAAAGCAAAAATAACGATCCATAAACTTAGGAATATTTCACGATCGAACCATTCCCAGTGATAAGCCAGATCTACATTGGAAAGAAATTTCAATGAAAGAGCAAGTTCCAAAAACCCCAATACAACTTTTACACTATTTAACCATCCTCCTGATTTAGGAAGTCCCTGCATTAACGAAGGAAACATAGCAAATAGGGTAAAAGGAATTGCTAATGCTAATGCAAAGCCAAACATCCCGATGGCGGGACCCAGAAGAGCTCCCTTTGTTGCGGCCTCCACTAAAAGATAGCCAATTATTGGTCCTGTACATGAAAAGGAAACAAGAGCCAATGTTGCCGCCATGAAAAAGATCCCAGCAAAACCCTTTTTATCCGAATTTGAATCCGCTTTATTTACCCATGATGATGGAAGTGTTAATTCAAATGCACCTAGAAAAGAGGCAGCAAAAGCAACCAACATCAGAAAAAACACAATGTTAAAGATCCCATTTGTGGACAAATCATTTAAAGCATCTGCGCCAAAAACAATCGTCACTATCAACCCAAGCAGTACATAGATCAGAATGATGGAAATCCCATAAACAGCAGCTTTGGTTATGGCTCCAGACTTAGAAGAAGCACTTTTCGTAAAATAACTAACTGTAAGTGGCAACATCGGGAAGATACAGGGCATAAAAAGAGCGGCTAATCCTCCTAAAAATCCAAGTATAAAAGTTGTCCACAAGGAACGACTATCCGCTTCTTTTTTAATTACATTTCCAGTATTTGAAGCACGAATGGTGGCCGTATCTTTCGAAACAGCACTAGCGGAAGTTACCTGGCTATCTGCCTTGACAGGCTCAATATCCGTAAATTCAATATCATCCGTATTAATTGCACCCGTACTATCCTGTGCTTTAGCATTTCCAACAAACAGAAAAACCAGTAACAAAAGAAGTACGTAATTTTTGAGTAATTTCATTTTAAGGCGAGGTGCTAGCACTATTTAATAGGAATACTAAAACTTACTTCATCAGGAGGAAGACATTTCTGATCATTGCAAACCATAAACTCAAGCTTACCCTTAATTACTGGTTTCCCAGCCTTTATTTTAACCCTTTGTTGAAATATAACCGAATTCTCAAAATAACTCACATTCATACTAAATGCCTTTTCGAATTTCGTAATTGGCTTAGGCTCCAGGGTTTTACCGATAAGGGTATACTCACTTGAGGGATTAAAGGAAATTGATGTAGGTACAGGTCCTCCATCACCTACATGCTGAGAATATATATGCCATCCACTATTTATGGTGGCCTTGATCAGAATAATGGCTTCTGTCTTACTTAAGCTTTTAGCAGCATAAGACCATTTCACCGGAGTAAGTATCTGAGCATGAATAGCTCCGCTTAGCAATACTGCGATTAAAATTAAAGTGACTTTTTTCATGTATTTTATCTATCTATTAAAGAATCATACTAACGCAAATATCCTGCTTTTATATTTGCTATTGAACAGATTATGACACCTAAACATCCTTTATTAACACTATTTAACAACGTTACAAAATGATGACTTAAGCCCGCTTATAAATCAAAGTTCAAAAATACCTTTATTTGGCATGCTACACCTATATTTGTGTTGTGATGTGATTTAGTTTAAAGATGCAAACAGATCTTACCCAATTACGACCTGGAAATATTATTGTGGTTTATCCAAGAGAAAACCAGGAAGGCATTCTTTCTATACTTGAAATTCAGCAATCCAGTGTACTTTGCAAGATGCTTATCCCACGCAAAGGATATCTTTTCAGGATCCAGTTCGATGAAATAAATCCACTGAAGCTTAACAAGGGGTGGTTGGCAAAAGCTTCATTTATCCAGGACCCGCAGGACCCTGACAATTGGTTTTACACCAATAAATCAGATCAATATCAATTCACAACATCATCCGGATCATTTAATCAGGCTTTACAAAAACGAATAATCTATGTTCATGAATTACAAAACGTTTTTTTTCAACTAACAGGAAAAGAGTTAACAATCACAATTAGTTAATAGCATTAGACACATTTAACAAATTACCATGAAGCAAATTATAACTATAGAATATTGCCCTAAATGCGGTTGGCTACTCCGTTCAGCTTATATGGCTCAGGAATTACTCGGTACTTTTGTAGATGAAATTGAAGGCGTATTATTAAAACCCTCCGAAACTGGTGGAACTTTCACCATAAAGATAAATGAGGACTTAATATTTGACCGTAAAACAGCAGGACGTTTTCCCGAAATCAAAGAATTGAAACAATTGGTCAGAGACATCGTAAGCCCTGATAAAAGCTTGGGACATTCCGATCGTTAACCTATCCTTTCCTCTCCGATAATCATTCAGCCACGAAACAGGCAAAATCCATTTTTATTAAACCATTTTTAAGGTAACAGTCAGCTAATACTTAGCATTATCTGCATATCCACATCAATCCTAAACAATTTCAATTTTTTTAAACAAAAGCAAGCATTCAGGTTTTTATCTTATATAGAAATAATAATCCCTATGACTGAACTTAAAGGAGAAACACCCCAAGAACAATTAGAAGAAATAGAATTTATCAAAAAAGCGCGTGAGCTGTCTTCTAAAATTGCTGATATTAAGATTGCCATGTTATCAACCGTGAACCCAAACGGTAGTTTAGATAGCAGGCCAATGTATACTTTCCCTATTAAAGATGATGGTTTAATTTGGATGTTTGCTCGAAAAAGCGCTCAAAAAACATCTGAAATAGCACAGAATCCGCATGTAATTCTCAACTACAGTGATACAGAAAAGGGTCTCTATATTACCGTAAATGGCCTGGCCATCATCAGTACAGATGCTTTAAAAGTTGAAGAACTTTGGTCTGACCGATACAAAACATGGTTCCCTTATGGAAAGACAGACCCGGATCTTTGTCTTTTAAGGATTGAGCCGGACAAGGCAGAGTATTGGGATTCACCTGACTTGCTCATAGCTCAAATCATTTCACTTGTGAAAAACACACTTGGTGGTAAGCCCAATGAAGAAGGCGAACACAAAGAAGTTAAGTTTTAAAGATACACATAGGTGATCCCATCGCCACCACGATCCTGGTGCTCATCTTCTATCCTGGATACCTGCGCATACTTACTCAGGTATCCACGGATTAGTTTGCGCAAAATGCCATCCCCTTTTCCATGAATAATTTTAAGTGTGGAAATCCCCATCATTAATGCTTTATCCAGATATTTTTCGATCTCATAAACGGCATCCTCCCCACGCATTCCTCTTACGTCAATCTCCGGACTGAATGATGCAAAACTCTCTGCAAGCTGTGACGAATAAGATCTTCGGATTTCTTTAGGTACCTCTTTTTTCGTAATTTTTTCCACCCGTTTACGTTTTACAACAGAACGAAGTTCACCAATTGCCAGGATCACATTATCCTTAGCTACATCAATCACTTGACCGATAGTTTCAGAGTCAATCAATTTCACCCAGTCGCCATGTTTAAGTTCCTGATCAATAACAGGTTTTAAAGAAGCAACTTCTTTCACCTGGTGTTTCTTTAACTCCTGCTGTAAGTTCTGACGCAACTTAACGGTACTCTCCTTATCAGCCTGTGTTTCTTTTATTTCCGAAATCGTATTTTCAATCAGTTTATTAGCGTTCAGTATAATACTTTGTGCCTCTTTCTTCGCATCCTTAAGAATAGAATTACGATTTTCATCCAAAAAGGTCTTCAATTCTTCATTTTCCTGCAACAATAGAGCAACCCGCTTTTGCTGTTTATCAACGGCTACGCGGGTTTCCAACAATTCTTTTTTATCGCGTTCCAAATCAACCAGCAAGGTATCCACCTTCTTTTGCTGCGTTCCGATCTTCGCTTTTGCGGCATTTAAAATATGAAAAGGCAGACCAATCTTTTGTGCAATTTCAAACGCATAGGAACTTCCGGGTTTGCCGATCTCCAGGATATACATAGGCTGCATCTCCAGATTATTGAACATCATAGATGCATTTTCAAGCCCCTCAGTAGCATTGGCGTATAATTTAAGATTGGAGTAATGGGTTGTTACTACCCCTCTGATCCTCTTTTTATTTAAAGCTTCTAATACAGCCTCTGCAATTGGTCCCCCAAACAAAGGATCCGTACCCGTACCAAATTCATCAATCAGTATCAATGTCTTACCTCCTGCGTTCTCCACAAAATACTTCATTTTTGACAAATGAGCACTGTAGGTACTTAGGTCACTTTCGATGGACTGGTCATCACCAATATCCGCAAACACCTGTTTAAAGATCCCCACAGAAGAATGCTCATCTACCGGAACAAGAAGACCGGCTTGTACCATAATCTGTATCAGTCCCACCGTTTTCATACAAACCGATTTACCACCGGCATTTGGTCCCGAAACGACAATTACCCGCTGCTCCTCGTCAATCGTAATATTTAAAGGCACCACAGTGTGACCCTCTTTTTTCAATGCCAATATCAACAAAGGATGTCTTGCGTTGACCAGCTTCAACTCTGCCTTGTTTATTAATATAGGCATTTGCGATTCAGTCTTAATGGCAAATAAAGCCTTAGCCCGTACAAAATCCAGCTTGGTCAATAAACCATGGTAAGCCAGAAACAAGGGCACATACGGACGGAGTTCATCACTGAGACGAACCAGAATGCGGACAATCTCACGACGTTTATCAAACTCCAGGTCCCTCACCCTGTTATTGAGCTGAAACACCTCTTCCGGCTCTAAGTAAACCGTTTGTCCCGATGCAGATTCATCATGAACAAAACCTTTCACCTTTCTTTTATTTTCAGCAAGCAGCGGAATACATAAACGTCCATCACGAATCGTTAAGGAACCATCAGCTGTATAACCGCTATTTTGTGCTGCTTTAAAAATATGATCAATCTTCTTTCGGGCTTCCTGTTCTGCCTTGGCAATACCGGCCACTATATTTTGCAGCTCAGCAGATGCATTCGCTCTTATTTTCCCTTTTTCATCAATAATCAGCTCAATGCTCCGGATAATCTTTTTTTCAATAGGCAGATGTTCAAACAATGCTTCCAGCGTAGGATACCTTCCCTCCCGCTCATTGAAATAACTAATTACCGAAAAAACCGTCTGTAAAGAAAGCAGAACTTGTTGCAATTCGCCTTCCAATAAAAAGGCACCTTCCACACGGATCTTTTCTGCTAACGATTTAATATCAAATAAATGACGGATTGGCAATGGTGAATCATTCTCCAGGATCTCTTTAAACTCTTTCGTCTGACGAAGAAATTTGTTAATATTATCGTAGTTGGTCATCATCTGGATCTTATCGACCATCTGACTGCCCATATCACTTAAACAAAGCGCTTTTATAAGTGCCTTTACCTCTGTAAACCCCAGTTTATCAGCAGCATTATTAGGATAGATCATTATTTAATTCTAGCGTTCTTCAATGAATCCTTTGTTATAGAATCCAATTTCATCTTCATTTTCTCTCTTTTCCACACATCCTGAAGAAATAACCTTTTCAACGGGACAACTTTGAACGTATCAATTTTTATATACTGCTTGTTTAACGAATCGTTTCTTACCGAATCCAGTTTTAATTTATTTTTTAGATCCTGCAATTTTCGTTCCTTATCGAATTTAGCCTGCTCTTTCAATTGCTTCGCAACTTCCAGATCAGTCTCCCTTTTCTCTAAAGCTTTAAGTTTGGTGTTAACAGACTCATACATTACTGTTAACTCATCTGGATGACGTGAATAATATTCCAGACTTTTTCTAATACCAACAGAGTCTGTATTATGTTTTTTATATATCGCCATATACAATGCTGCAATAGCATTTCTACTGCTATCTGCGTACATAACAGAGGCGTAACCATCCACAAGATGTACGTCTGTTAGCACATCTATCATCTCCTTTTCAGCTATAATCCCTTTAGGAGTTCTGCCGGAATCGCAGGCAATAAAAAAAATCATTATAAAAAACAATAACAATAAACTCTTCATTTATTAATTTAGCCAAATTTCGGGTTAAAAATACATATAAATGAGCATTGCAGCTAACTTGTCCAAATTAAACAACGAACTAATTCCGCATCAGGTAACACTTGTAGCGGTATCAAAGACTAAACCGGAAGCGGACTTAATGGAGGCGTATGAAGCCGGTCAGCGTCTTTTTGGCGAAAACCAGGTACAGGAACTTGTCGAAAAGTACGAACATATGCCAAAAGACATTCAATGGCATCTTTTAGGCCATCTCCAAACCAACAAAGTAAAATATATTGCCCCCTTTATCAGTCTTATCCATTCTGTCGACAGCCTGAAGCTGCTTAAAGAAATAGATAAACAGGGAGAGAAAAACAATCGCGTTATTGATTGTCTTCTACAAATCTATATTGCCGATGAAGAGACAAAGTTTGGTTTAGACTTCGATGAGGCAGTAGAACTCCTTCGTTCCGAAGAGTTTGCTCAAATCAAGTTCGCACGTATTGTCGGCGTAATGGGTATTGCGACCAACACAGAGAATCAAAAACAGATTAAAGATGAATTTTATGAATTAAAAATTCTTTTCAATGGTTTGAAAGCTTCTTTTTTTAGAAAAGAGGATTCATTTAAAGAGCTCTCCATAGGCATGTCATCCGATTATAAAATAGCAGTTGAAGAAGGCAGCACTATGGTACGCATAGGAAGTACCATCTTTGGCAAACGTGTGATTCCGCACTGGAAAAACAAACCGGCAGCGTCAACTGATCAAGATGAAACAGAGCAACCTGATGTTCAGGATCCAGGATCGGCCGATCCCGAATAAAACAACATTCAGGCAAACGGGAATTGCCCTTATAAACGAACTCTAAGCATCAAAAAGATGAATATGAATATAACTATCCGAAAAGCGCTTAAGGCAGATTGCAGCCGTCTATTAGAGCTTGTTCATGGTTTGGCTTTATTTGAAAAAGCGCCGGAAGAAGTAACCGTTACGCTGGAAGAATTTGAAGAAGCGGGATTTGGAGAAAACCCGGTATGGAACTCCTTTGTGGCAGAGATCAATGGAAGAGTAGAAGGTTTTGCTTTATACTACACCCGTTTCTCCACATGGAAAGGATGCCGGATGTATCTGGAAGACTTCTACGTGGACGAAACACTCAGAGGCCAGGGAGTAGGCACACTCTTGTTTGAGGCTACTATAAGAGAAGCACAGGAAAAAAAGTTTAATGGCATCAGCTGGCAGGTACTCGATTGGAATGAACCCGCAATCTCATTTTATAAAAAATACAATGCCCGCTTTGAAGGCGAATGGATCAACGTTTCATTAAGCAAGGAGCAGCTCAGCGCTTCCGGCTTTTCACAAATTGTACATGACTGAAGTATATAAATTTGGTGGTGCATCTGTAAAAGATGCCGATGGCATAAAAAACCTGGTTAAAATCGTATCCTCAATTCCCAAAGACAAACTCTTGATTGTAATCTCTGCAATGGGAAAAACTACGAACAGTCTCGAAGCTGTTCTGAATGCCTATTATGACAAAGGGACAGATACGCAAGAATTATTAAATGTCGTAAAAATGTATCATGCTACGCTAATTAAAGAACTCTTTGCCGATGAAACACATCCCGTTTATGATGATATAGCGAATACATTTGTTGAGATTGACTGGATCCTGGAAGAAGAACCTTATGACAGTTACGAGTACCTGTATGACCAGATCGTCTCTGTTGGAGAGCTCGTATCTTCAAAAATAATAAGTCACTACCTCAACCATTGTGGTGTAATCAATCAATGGGTAGATGCCCGAAGTTACATCATGACCGATAATACGTATACAAGAGGCAAGGTCGACTGGGATAAAACATCAAAAAAAATAAGCGAACAGTTAGCACAGGTACTTGACAGTAAATACATTGTTACCCAAGGTTTTATTGGTGGTACATCAGAAAACTTCACCACTACACTTGGTCGCGAAGGCTCTGATTATTCGGCGGCAATATTTGCAACCTGCCTCAAGGCTGAATCCGTTACCGTCTGGAAAGATGTGCCCGGTGTGTTAAATGCAGATCCAAAATTATTTTCCAATACCAAAAAGTACGATGTGCTCTCCTACCGGGAAGCTATCGAAATGACGTACTATGGGGCAACAGTCATCCATCCTAAAACCATTAAACCCTTACAGAATAATAACATCCCCCTTTTTGTAAAACCCTTTCATTCACCGGAAGAGAGTGGCACCTGTATCATGGATACCGATATTGTGGCAACAGAACCTGCTGTAATCATAAAAAACAGGCAGATTCTAATTTCAATGACCACAAAGGATCTATCTTTTATTACAGAAAGTCATATCAGCATGATCTATAAAAACCTGGCGGACAGTGCAGTTAAAATGAATATGGTACAGGTGGGCGCAACCAGTTTGTCTGGCTGTATCGATCATGATGAAAGAAAGTTCCCCGGACTAATTTCCCTGCTGGAGCAAAACTTCATGGTTAAATATAACGATGGTCTGCTACTGATTACCATGAGGCATTTCCAACGGGATCTATTGGCTGAATTAACAAAGGGACAAACTATTATGCTGGAACAAAATAGCAGAAACACCGCACAGGTCGTTTTAAAACAAAAAGAATGAACCAGGCAATTCTTCAACAAGACGTTCAAAGCTATATAAATAAGAACCTGACAGCCGATATAACCAAAATTATGTTGGCTAAAAGTCCCTTTAAGGATGTGAGCGCTAAAGAACTGGCCGAACAGATCGATAGCAAGCATAGGGCAGAAAAGAAACTTCCTACCTGGTTTCATGCCGATCAGGTCTACTATCCTTCAAAATTAGCTTTAGAACAGACCTCTTCAGAAGCAACTGCAAGTTATAAATCCCAGCTAATCAAAGGGAAACGAATACTTGACTTTACCGGAGGCTTTGGAGTAGACAGTTACTTTTTCGCTAAAGTCGCACAACAAGTTATCTATTGTGAGCGGAATATCGAACTTGCAGCAATTGCCAAACACAACCTGACCACATTAGGCCTCAAAAATGTAGATTTCTTCCATGAGGACGGGCTAACTTTCCTAAAAAAAGGCAATGAACTGTTTGACACAATCTATATTGATCCGTCCCGGAGAGTGGAAAACAAAAAAGTATTCATGCTTGAGGATACAGAACCTAATGTAATTGAGAATTTACCGCTGCTATTAGAAAAAGCACATCAACTTATAATTAAAACATCCCCTATGCTGGACATCCAGGCAGGTTTAAAAGAGTTTGGATCTTATGTCAGGGAAATACATGTAGTGAGTTATAAAAACGACTGTAAGGAGCTCTTATGGATACTCCAGCCTGAGCTTTGTGCTGAACCTCAAATCCATTGTGCCATTCTAACTCCACAAAAAACGCTGCATTTTAACTTTTCTATAGAATATGAGAAAAATTCAGAGATCCTTAATTATACCGATCCCCTATCTTATCTATATGAGCCTGATGTAGCCGTACTCAAGGCCGGTGCATTTAAATCCACTGCTATAAAACAGGCTATAGAAAAATTAAACATCAATACGCATCTCTATACCTCTGAAAATATCGTAAAAGAATTCCCCGGTAAAACGTTTAAAGTTATTTCCGCGATACCTTATAGGGACTTTATCAAGAAAAAGATGAAAGGGAGCTTTAATGTCATCAGCAGAAACTTCCCTTTAACTCCGGAACAACTCAAAAAGAAACACAAACTTAGTGACGGTGGGGAAGTATTTTTATTATTTACAACCGGCTGCAGTGGTAACCTCATCACCATAGAAGCCGAACGATTAGCCTAATCATAAAAAAGCCCCATAAATGGAGCTCTTTATGAATAACTTATAGTTATTTGTCCGGTTGAGGTGTAAACCGCAAATATGGTTTTACAATTCGGTATCCCTTAGGGAATTTGGCATCGATATCTTCTGTTTTAATTGAGTTCGCCACAACCACATCTTCACCTTCTTTCCAGTCTGCAGGAGTAGCTACACTGTATTTAGCAGTCAACTGCAGCGAATCAATTACACGAAGCACTTCCTGAAAATTCCTTCCTGTAGAAGCGGGATAGGTAATCATTAATTTCACCTTTTTATCAGGAGAAATAATGAATAAAGAACGAACCGTTAAAGTGTCTGATGCATTCGGGTGAATCATGCCATAAGCATTTGCGATCTCCTTATTTTCATCTGCTATCAAAGGAAAATCAATTTCTACACCCTGAGTTTCATTAATATCCTGAATCCAGCCTTCATGTTTGGTTAATCCATCTACACTTAATGCAAGTACCTTCACATTACGTTTAACAAATTCTTCCTTTAAAGCAGCTGTAGCACCCAACTCAGTGGTACATACAGGTGTATAATCAGCAGGATGCGAAAATAATACAATCCAACTATCTCCTGCATAGTCGTAAAAATCAATTACACCCAAGGATGTCTGGGCAGTGAAATTCGGTGCTGTATCTCCTAGTCTTAAACTCATAATTGTAAGTATTTAATTCTTTAAATTAAGTCTACTAAGCTAATAGATTTATCGAAGTCAACAAAAATATTTATGTCTGTTTAACATCATAATTAGTGATAATGACTACAAGCCCAACTCAGTTGGTTTAATCCTGATTCCAGGTCCGGCTAACTCAGTACCCAATACCTCATTCCACTTTTTTACCGTATAATCAGCTAAAATTGGTGTGTCTTTCTCATCATGCTGATGCAGGAAAAACCAGGCCGATTGCAAACCCTGCTTTTTCCATTCCGCGATGCGATCAATCCATTCATCCACCCGTTTATAATCCGTAGGATGCAAACTGTTTCCAACAAAACGAATGAAAGCATGTGGCGTAGGAAGTTCCATGTGGACACAATCCCTCCTCCCGCTAGCATCAGTTATCACCGCCCCTACGTGATGTTTGGAGAGCATATCAAAGTATTCCTTTCTTGCCGAAACATCGGTATACCAGCCCTGATGACGCACTTCAACAAACAGGTCGAAATCCTTCGGCAACGATTCTAAATAATCGGATAGGACCTGCAGATTAGCAGGACCAAAATTATCACTTAACTGAAGGAAGCTAGGTCCCAGATATTTACCAAACTCCATGATGCTTGAAAGGTACTTTGAAGTAGCTTCTTCAGCATTCTTTAACCTTTTAATGTGACTGATCGTTTGAGAGATCTTGGGACAAAATTTAAACTCCGCTCCTTTTGCTTCAGCTTTCTCCCGCCAGGTTATGATCTGGTCCTTTTCGGGAACTTTATAAAACACCGCATTGAGCTCTATGGAATTAAAATGCTTCACATATTCATTCAGGAACAGGATATCTTTCAGTTTATCCGGATAGATTAAACCCTTCCACTCTTTCCTTCCCCATTTTGCACAGCCAATGTACGATGGCAGATCTTTTAATGCTTTAGCTTGCTTTAAAACAGCTGTGGTTAAGACACTATCTGCAGGCAATGTAAAATCTATGCCTGCCAATTCATTCTCAGGTACTTTACCGAAATCCATAATTCTTAAAACGAACAAAGGGAGTCATTGTGTGACTCCCTTTGTATAAATTGTATTAAAATACAACGATTTATTTTACCAAATCAATGATTGCTTTGAAAGCAACTGGCTCATTCATTGCCAAGTCAGCTAAAACCTTACGGTTTAAACCAATTTCCTTAGCTGCTAATTTACCAATCAACTGAGAATAAGAAATTCCGTGTTGACGTGCACCAGCATTAATACGTTGAATCCATAATGCTCTGAATTCTCTTTTCTTAGTCTTACGGTCACGGTACGCGTACTGTAAACCCTTTTCTAATGTATTCTTTGCAACAGTATAAACCTTGCTGCGAGATCCGTAATAGCCTTTGGCTAAATTTAAGATCTTTTTTCTTCTTCTTCTTGACGCTACTGCGTTTACCGAACGTGGCATGTTGTTTGATTTTTGGCAGACGGTGTTGCTGTTTAGGCAATCTTAAAACCGGGTACCAGGTGACATTAATTAATTTACTTTCCTATTGCAAGCATCATCTTCACATTTCCTAAGTCAGCTTTAGACACTAAGCTGGTCTGACCTAAGTTACGCTTACGTTTAGTTGACATCTTGGTTAAGATGTGGCTCTTAAACGCATTCTTCCTTGCAATTTTACCGGTTCCAGTAAGCCTAAAACGCTTTTTAGCACTGGAATTGGTCTTCATTTTTGGCATAACTCTATTTATTTATTGTTTATTTCTTTGCTCTTGGGCCAACGATTAAAAACATTCGTTTTCCTTCTAATTTTGGTAATTGTTCTACTTTACCCACTTCTTCTAAAGCCTGTGCAAACCGCAACAAAAGGATTTCTCCTTGTTCTTTGTAAACGATTGCCCTACCCTTAAAATGAACGTAGGCACGAACCTTTTCTCCTGCTTCCAGGAAACCCATTGCATGTTTCAATTTAAATTGAAAGTCATGCTCATTGGTGTTAGGCCCGAAACGGATTTCTTTAATAACCGTTTGCTTTGCATTTGCCTTTATCTCTTTAAGCTTTTTCTTTTGCTCATAGATAAACTTGTTATAGTCAATAACTCTACAAACAGGAGGATCAGCATTAGGAGAGATTTCGACTAAATCCAGCTCTTGCTCATCGGCAATTCTTCTGGCATCAGCCAAAGCCATGATACCTTGTTGTTCAACATTTTCTCCAACAAGCCGTACTTGCGGAGCCCTGATATACTCGTTAATGTTGTGCTCAGCCTCTTTTTTCTTAAACGGAGGTCTTGGTCCGCGTGGACCTTTGTTAAACCCTGGTCTTCCTAATGCCAAATTTAATATTTGTTAATTGTTACTTCTGTTAATAGTTGTTTTTCAAATGCTTCTGCCGTCATGCTTCCCAAGTCACCCTCACCATGCTTACGCACTGAAACCAAGCCTTCGCTCATTTCCTTCTCTCCGATGATTAACATGTACGGAATTTTCTTCAATTCTGCATCCCTGATTTTCCTTCCGATTTTTTCATCTCGTAAGTCAATCAGGCCGCGAATATCGGAATTATTAAGTGATTCTAAAACTTTATTTGCATATTCTTCATACTTCTCTGATATTGGAAGTATAATAAATTGATCAGGTGTTAACCATAATGGAAAGTTTCCTGCACAATGCTCAATCAGAACGGCCACAAAACGCTCCAGGGAGCCAAATGGAGCCCTATGGATCATCACCGGACGATGTTTTAAATTGTCACTTCCTGTATATTCGAGTTCAAATCGCTCTGGTAAATTATAATCCACCTGGATAGTTCCAAGCTGCCACTTTCTGCCCAAAGCATCCCTTACCATGAAGTCAAGCTTAGGTCCATAAAAAGCGGCCTCGCCCAAAACCACTACAGTAGATAATTCTTTTTCTGCGGCGGCTTCAATAATAGCCGACTCAGCTAAAGCCCAGTTTTCATCTGTTCCAATGTATTTGGCCTTATTAGCAGGATCACGTAAAGAAATCTGTGCAGTGTACTCATTAAAACCTAAAGCCTTAAAAACGTACAATACCAGGTCAATTACTTTCTTAAACTCTTCTTTTACCTGATCGGGACGGCAAAACAAATGCGCATCATCCTGAGTAAATCCTCTTACACGGGTTAAACCATGCAACTCGCCACTTTGCTCGTACCGGTAAACGGTTCCGAATTCAGCAAAACGAATAGGAAGATCCTTATAAGAATGAGGTTTAAATTTATACATCTCGCAGTGATGCGGACAGTTCATTGGTTTTAAAAAGAACTCTTCCCCCTCTTGTGGAGTTTTGATCGGCTGAAATGAGTCAGCACCATATTTTTCATAATGGCCAGATGTCACATATAAATTCTTATTACCGATATGTGGAGTAACTACCTGCTGATAGCCTGACTTAGCTTGTGCCTTTTGCAGAAAGTTAACCAGTTTCTCGCGCAATGCAGTTCCCTTAGGAAGCCACATCGGTAATCCCATTCCTACCTTTTCTGAGAACATAAACAGTTCAAGTTCTTTTCCCAGTTTCCGGTGATCTCGCTTCTTAGCTTCTTCAATCAGTTTTAAGTAATCAGTCAGCTCGCTCTGTTTGGGATAAGTAACCCCATAGATACGTGTAAGCTGTTTGCGACTCTCATCCCCACGCCAGTAAGCTCCCGCAACATTCATCAACTTCACGGCCTTAATAAAGCCTGTGTTTGGAATATGCGGACCACGGCAAAGGTCTGTAAAGTTACCTTGCGAATATAACGTGATCGAACCATCAGGAAGATCCTTAATCAGGTCCAGTTTATATTCATCATCCTTTTCTGTGAAAAATTCCAGGGCATTGGCTTTACTGATCGGTGTACGTACATAGGCCGATTTTTTTCTGGCAAGCTCCAGCATCTTATCTTCGATCTCTTTAAAGTTATCGGAGGAGAATTCTCTCTCGCCAAAGTCTACATCATAGTAAAAGCCGGTTTCAATAGCCGGACCGATACCAAATTTAGTACCCGGGTAAAGTGCTTCTAGTGCTTCAGCCATTAAATGCGCAGAGGAGTGCCAAAAAGTGGCCTTTCCAAGGTCATCATTCCAGGTGATCAAACGAACGGTAGCGTCCTCTTCAATTGCCCTGGTTGAATCCCAAACTACGCCGTTTACTTCGGCAGCTAATACGTTTCGTGCTAAACCTTCAGAGATTGACTGTGCAATCTGGAAGGATGTGATTCCGCTTTCATATTCGCGTACGGAACCATCAGGAAGTGTAATGTTAATCATCTACAACTATGATTTTAAGTTCATTTATAAGTATTTATTCATCAAATCACATACAGACGTGATCCAAATTCAATTGCAAAAGTAAGGTTTTGAAGCTAATAATGAAAGATTTTACAAATTATACATTTCCCCAGCCATGTGCCAGCACATCAGCAAGATGCATTGATTTGATCGGAAGATGGTGTTTATCAATGTATCCCTGCATATGCAAAAGGCAGGAAGCATCCGTCGAAATAATGTATTCTGCACCTGCATCCAGTGCATTATCAATTTTTTGTTGTGCCATTGCACTGGAGATCCCTTCAAATTTAACAGCGAACGTTCCCCCAAAACCACAACAAGTATCATTGTCCTTCAGGTCAACCAACTCCAAACCATGTACCTTAGCCAGCAAAGCACGTGGCTCTGCCTTGATTTTACACTCCCTCAAACCAGCACATGAATCATGATAAACCGCCCTACCATCCAGTTCTGCTCCGAAGTAATCTTTCTTCAGCACGTTGATCAGGAAATCTGAGAGCTCATGTATATTCCCCTGGATATTTCTGCATCTATTATGCACGGCTGTATTGGTAAACAGGTCGCTATAGTAATTTTTAACCATCCCGGTACAAGAAGCGGATGGTGATACAATGTAGTTGCTTTCCGAAAAATCAGTTAAGAACTTACCTCCCACTGCCTTGGCCTCATCCCAGAATCCCGCATTAAATGCCGGTTGTCCACAACAAGTTTGCTCTGAATTATAAATTACCTGACATCCTGCGCGCTCCAGTATTTTAACTGTATTAAAGGCAGTATCGGGATAAAGCTGGTCCATGAAACATGGAATGAATAGTTCTACAGTCATTTCAATTGTAAAGGTATATTGTATTCTGTAAATGCCAAATTTTAATTTTCAGAGATTACTTTTGAAGGACTTTTATCTTTTGTATAAGCTAGAATAATCAGCATGATCAGCCCGATAAAGAAAAACACACTTAAAGAAAGGGCTGAGTTACGAATATTGGACCGCTCTTCAATAAAGGCAAATGCTGCTAGACCAATGACGATCGCAATCTTTTCCGTCACATCATAGAAACTGAAAAAAGAAGCGGTATCAGGCGTATCCAAAGGAAGGAATTTGGAATAAGTGGACCGCGAAAGACTTTGAATCCCTCCCATCACCAATCCTACAAAGATGGCGATGATATAAAACTGCTGTGCTGTACTGATGTAATAGGCGGCCACACAGATGCCAATCCAAATCACCACCACCATAATAAGTACCCGTACATTTCCAATGATCTTACCTAGTGTTGACATTAAATATGCCCCTGCAATAGCAACAAGCTGAATGATCAAAATTATAATAATGAGTTTATCGGTACCCAGATGCAGTTCCTTCTCACCAAAACTGGCCGCAACAAGCATAATGGTTTGTACCCCTATAGAATAAAAGAAAAATGCCAGTAAAAACTGCTTTAACTGTGCTTTTCCATTTAATTGTTTCCACACCTTACTAAGTTCCTGGTAACCATTATTCGCTTTCTTTTTTACCTCAGCTACTTGGTCCTTATTTTGTTTCGGGAGCCGGCGAAAAGGGATCTGCGCAAATACGATCCACCATACTCCTACCAAAAGGAAAGAAAACCGAGGAGGAAAAGAAAGATCCGTAATGCCAAACCAATCAGGTTTCAATACAAAAACGAAACATATGATCTGTAAAAGTACACTCCCAATGTAACCATAGGCAAAACCCTGGGCGCTTACCCTGTCCTGCTGATCCACCGTAGCAATCTCAGGAAGGTAGGAATTGCTGAACATAACCCCGCCGATGTAACCCATGGCAGCAATAGCAAAACAGATAATTCCTAGTTCAAGCGTATCCAACTTAAAAAAGTAAAGCCCCATACAGGCGAAACTGCCGATATAAGTAAAGATCTTCATATACAGCTTTTTAGTACCATTAAAATCGGCCATGGATGACAAAAAAGGCAATAACAAAGCCATGATGAGATAGGCTACTGAAAGTGAATAATTAGACAGCGCCGTATTGACAAATGTTCTTCCAAAAAATTGCACTTTATCGCCATGCTCCTTTGTAGTCGTGATAATGGTATAATAAGCAGGAAAGATAGTGGAGGTAATCACCAGGTTATAAGCAGAGTTGGCCCAATCGAACATCGCCCATCCCCTGATCGTCTTTTTATCGTTTTTAATTAGCTGCATATACTTCAAAAGTACCGGCAATTTAGGAAAGTATTTAGAAGTTTTAACTGCGTGTTGAAAAATTTAAGGCACTTGCAGATAAACACATATTAGGTATATATTCTTTATAACTGGTTTTATGTTAAAAAGAAAGATTTAATTATATGACAGAGGGAACGAGGCGTCTAAGAAAAGACTGTTTTCCGATATTTGCGTTCATATAAAAAAATGCGCTATATTCCAAATTTACAACCTTTATGTGTGCAGCAAAAGGTATCATGAATTATTAGGAAACCCTCGTTTTCTGGTAACCGAGTGCAGATACAACCAAAAAGCCTTCCACACTAGAATGGACGCTGGTTATTTGATGATTATATGTTCGCCTCCTGAACATTTTATTTCAATTATTCGGTGATTAAACTCCATTTCCTCGAAGAAATCCGGCAAGGCATATTTACCGATAACTTTAAGGGTTTTTATATCAACCTTTATTATTTCAAGTTCTGTAATTACAAAAAGCCAATCATTAAAGATTTTTGCATCATAAAAATTGTAGAAGAGATTTAGGTCTAACAAAATAGTATTGTGATTCAAATCTACTACTGCAAAATGTTGGTCTATCCCAATACTATAAACATTTTGACTAACTTGTATTATAATCGGCTCTATGTCACTATTCCATGAAAATTTAAAAATATATTCATTATTTGAAATAATGCCGTAATGATTATTTGCATTCTCATTATCTTCTTTAAATAATACAGGTACTTGTAATTGAACACCCTCGGTTTTACTGATTTTATTAAATACATTCATGGCATACCAAGTTTAGGAATTATAAATAAAAAACTACAAACTAGAGCAGCATTGTTCACATGTATTCTTGTACTTATAGTAATTACAATTTAAACCTTCCTTGTTATCATAATGCATCCTGATATTAAACTGTTCATTAGTAAGAGAACCGTTGTTAATACCATGTAGAATGTATTGCAACAATATAGCAGATTAAAAATACCCTTTCAATTGAGAAAGCCTTTGCTTATATTATATTCTAAATACTTTTTATAAGTATAGTTTCTCGTTAACCATTTGTCTGGGCAAAATAATGACCTATTGTCAAGCTATTCCAAACGCTTGTTGCAGTCGGAGCACAATGTAGTTTGCATCTAATCCTCTGTAACCGCCCGTTAGATGCGCATATAATCCCTCCTCAAAAGCGTCCGTAAATAGTACATCTTTAAACGATTCATGTAAATAGCCCTTTAGATGTTCTGGAATTTCCTGCATCTGTTCTTCAAAATCATTAACATTTTCCATAACATAAACCAAATCCTCAAAGTCCTTGCTGGTTCTATAATCGTTTTTTCCCCTTCCTTTGAATGCCTCCCATTTTGTGGCAATAAAATAGACGAGCGAAAAGCGGCGGATAGTTACTTCATCATCCAACCGATGTTCTACAGCACTCTGGAAACCCTCCGGATACCATTTGTTGCTAAAGCCTATGACCTTTGGTTCAGTTGGCATCACATCTACAATGATTCCCTGTATTGTATACCTGCATATGACCCCAGATTCAATGTCGTTAGTAAACCCCATACCACGTAATTTTTCATCGAGTTCTGCATATCCTCCATAACTTGCAAGTTCAACAACAACATCTACATCATCTGTTGGTCTTACTTCTGTAGCAAGTTCAGGATCAGTTGCATAAAGAGAAACTGTTGCGCCTCCCACAAATACGTACTCCTGTCCAAGGCCCTTCAATGCCAGAGCGACTGCTTTTAACCTAATTATATTCTCGTGCATATGGCTTATCAAATATTTGTTCCAAAAGTTCTATTGCCTTTTCACATTCCCTGGTTTTCCCTGCCCTGATTGCATCAATGAGGGCAAGCATGTCATAGAGCTGGCCGTTATCACCTGCAGCCAATACTTGATTGGGGTACAATGGCTGTATCACAAACCCCTTTTCCTTTCCTAACCTTGACGGCCAGACGTATTTCTCTGCTGACAGAAAATAGTCTTTTAAAATAGGTGCACTATGCCCAGTGGGTATTCCCCTCTCCATTGATCCTGGCTCTACTGGAAAAACATATCTTAGCCCAAATTGGATGAATTTGATAAATGCAGATTTCATTACCTTCTTTTTGTCGGGACTTATCAGTCCTGAAATCCTAGACCTGTTCAATGATTCGCTTATTTCTGAGCTACTAATATGCAATGCCGATGAAAGATCTTTATTCAACCACTCACCTCTGATAGATATAATTTTTAGAAGTACCACAATATCATGTGGCCTCATGCCATTATGTGCTTTCATAGAACAAATTTACTCATAAATTCGCGAATCGCGAATCGAGGATTAATTATAATATAAAGCATTTAAATTATAGACTCTTCGTCTGCTTCTATACTTTAAATTGCGGTGAGATGCGATTGTTGCTATACAAGTATCAACTAGAATATTAAAGTTCTTAACAACAATAAAAACATGATTTAAGTCAGACTATGGAGGCCTCAGGATGTGTATTTGCACTTAATAAAGCCATTGCACAACTCTATAGATCCCTTATTCACCATTCTGACAGGGGAATCCAGTACTGCTGTGATGCCTATGTGTCTCTTTTGCAAAGACACCGTATACAGATCAGCATGACACAGAGCGGATCTCCCTACGATAATGCCGTTTCCGAAAGGGTCAATGGGATACTTAAAAGCGACTTCGGCTTAAATACTTCTTTCGACTACTATGCAAAAGCGGTTGGTTGATGCAACCTGCAAAGCAATAACCCGGTACAAATGTTTAAGGCCCCATTTAAGTTGCCATTTAGCCTCTCCACAAACCAAACATGAAGAAGAAAACAATAAAGATCAAATAGAACATGAAAAACATAGGAAAGTAAATCTGTATGATTTATTTTAAGTGTAAAGATATATCCGTACAAACTTTTATCGTTGTAAATATAAAGCCGCTTAACAGTCCGATTTTTGTAAGGTAATTTCAGTATAAAACAATATAATGATATTGATAAGATAGCAGTATGAATCCAGTATAAGTCCGACTGTAGGGTCCTTAAGTCGGACTTTTACCGGATTCTTACCCGAATTATTTTGCTACAAATAACATTTATGTTATAAGAGGAACAGATTAAAATCATCAGATCCCTATCTCCCTATATCTCTTTCCTCAACACTTCTAAAGGCGATCCATTCAAACTGCTCCGGCTATTATATAAACCAATTCCAACCGTTAACAAACAAACACAGAAAAAGAGGATGATCACAGGAATCAACTGAGGTGAAAAATCAGTCTCAAAATTATACTTCGCCAAAGCCCAGGCTGCGGCAAATGACAATATGATTCCTGTAAATGCAGCAAATGCACCCAGGAAAAAATATTCCATTCCGGTGATGACCAAAATCTGCCTGCTACTGGCACCCAATGTGCGCAGTAAAACAACCTCCTTTGAGCGCTGGTATTTACTAATCAACACCGAGGTGATCAGTACCACAATGCCAGTGATAATACTAAAACCAGCCATAAAACGGATTACAAAACCGATCTTACTCATAATCTCATCCAGAATATTTAATACCAGGTTCAGATCGATGATAGATACGTTAGGGAAATTACGAATTACAGCCTGTTGGAATAGAGCAGCTTGCTCTGGTGTCTTTAAGCGGGTAATCAACACATGAAACTGGGGGGCACTTTCCAGTACACCGGCAGGGAATACAACCCTGAAATTGGTCTGGATATTATTCCAGTCCACGGTCCTTAGACTTCCCACTACGACAGGAATTGGAGCTCCCTGCACATTAAACACCATTTTATCCCCGACCTTAACATGTAACCTTTCTGCATATCTACCTTCCAGAGAGACCATGATTTCTTTATCATTTGCCTGAAACTGACCCACCCATTTACCTGCTGTGATTTTCTCCGTAGTTGTCAGATCCTTACGGAAGGTTGCCCTTATTTCCGAATTGTAGGAACGATAGGAAAGATCCAGAGTCGTGTCCTTTTTAGCTTGTGCAGCCGTAATCCCCCGAATTTCTTCAATGCGCATCGTCACAATAGGAACTTGTTGGATCACAGGAAGCTTAAAGCTTTTCGCCAGACTGGCAACCGCTTCCTTCTGAGAAGTTTGAATATCAAAAAGCACCATATTGGGCTTATTTTCACTCGATGAACTGGATACCTTTTTAATGAGTACATCCTGCACCAAAAGCAGCGTACCAATAAATGAGGTACCTAATCCGATGCATACGATCAGAATCAGCGTCTGATTGTTAGGCCTGAATAAATTAGATAGACCTTGTCGCCATAAGTAACTCCATGACTCAGGAAAATACCTGCGCACGAGCCATATAAGCAGCTGCGCAATACCTGCCAGGATCAAAAAGGCAAAAACTATTCCAGCTGTAAAAAAGAGGGCTGGTTTAACTTCTCTCAACTGCAGGTAACTGAAGCCTGCCATAAAAATAATGATCGCTAAATAAACGACCCATTTTAAGGGGTCCTGAGCTATCTTATCTTCATTTAAGCCTGCCCTAAGTGTATTTAAGGGTGACACCTTTCGTACAGCAAGCAAGGGCAACAGCGAAAACAGGAAAGAAACTATTAATCCGGTTACGATCCCCTGCACGATGGCTAAAGGAGAAATGCGTGAAGTGATTTCTAAAGGAAGGAAATCTTTTAGTACCATGGGTAGGACTTGCTGGATCACGGTGCCGAGTAAAGCACCAAGGATAGAACCTACAAAGCCAATGACTACGATCTGGATCAGATAGATCAGGAAAGCTTGTGAGGCTGTGGCGCCCAGACAACGTAAAATGGATACAGATGCTAACTTTTCGCGCACGTAGATGTGAACAGCACTAGCCACACCAATACAGCCCAGTAAAAGAGCAACGAAGCCAACCAATGACAAGAATTTGGTCATGTTGCGGAAAGAATCGCCTGTATTTTCTTTTCTTGATTCAATGGTTTCCACTTCCATGGATGCCTTTTCTGCTTTCTTCCTGATTGTTTTGAGTTCCTTTGTCAATTGCTCCGGCCTATTATACTTATAGTAGTAGGTATAGTTTATTCTGCTGCCTTTTTGGAGCAAACCGGTTTTTTCCAATGTGGCTAAAGGAATATAGATAATGGGTGCGATGGCAGATGAAAAACCGGTTTGACCGGGTGCGCCATTCAGGGTGCCTGCTATGGCAAAGGTTTCGTTTCCAAGTTTTATTGAATCACCATTTGCAGCACCATATTGGAGCATCAGCGTTTTATCTACTAAAGCACGGGAGCCTTCTTTAAATGATTGAGCTGCAGAGGAGGGACTTGTTTCAATCTCTCCATAATAAGGGAAACCACCTTCCAAGGCACGTACCTGTACCAGTCTGCTTGTGCCACTTTTTGTAAAAAGCACCATGGAGGCAAAGCTTTTTTCTGAGGAACGGGCATCACCTAGTTTAGAAAGGTAAGTAACGGTTGCCACTGGAGGCTGTTGATTATCAGAAATAATCAGATCGGCACCTGTTAAACTAGCGGCCTGAATGGTAATGTCTCTGTTTAAATTATCACCAAAGGAATAAATGGCAACGAGTGCTGCAATACCCAGGATAATGGAAGAGATAAAGAGAAATAAACGCGACCTGCTTCTTCGGCTATCCCGCCAGGCCATTTTAAAGAGCCATGCTGTTTGATTTTCCATGCTCTTATGAATTATTTTCGGAAGAAATTACAGGTTGATCGGATACGATGGCCCCACCTTTTATCCGGATGATGCGCTGGGTTCTTGCAGCAAGTTCGAGGTCGTGGGTAACCAGGATCAAGGTAGTTCCCGCTTCCCGGTTCAGTTCAAAGATGAGTTTAATGATCTTTTCACTGGTTTCGGAATCAAGATTTCCTGTAGGTTCATCTGCAAAAAGGATTTGTGGGCGATTGGAAAAAGCTCTGGCTAAGGCTACGCGCTGTTGCTCACCACCTGAAAGTTGGGCTGGATAATGATGTCCGCGATCCGAAAGGCCTACTTTTTCAAGAAGATCGAGCGCGATGGGCCGAATATTCTTTTCGCCCCGGAGTTCTAGTGGAACCATCACATTCTCCAACACCGTCAATGTTGGCAGCAGTTGAAAGTTTTGAAATATGAAACCGGTATACTGGCTTCTTACCTGGGCTTTCTGGTCTTCGTTTAGCTGATCAATACGAATATCATTAATCAGCACAGAACCTGTTGTAGAGGTATCTAACCCTGCACATAATCCTAATAAGGTGGTCTTTCCACTTCCGGAAGGCCCTACAATGGCTACGGTGGCTCCCCGCTCTACGGAAAAACTGACATCGTGCAATACGGTAAGGGTTTGTCCGGCTCCTTTATATACTTTACTAAGATGTTCAACTGTTAATATATTTTCTGCCATTTAAACTAAACATAGATGTTCCTGTTTAAAATGAAGCTTTTATTTAACTTTAGGACATTATTATGAAAAAACTATTCTTCTACTTATCTCTTCTTCTAATTGCAACAAGCTGCACGAACAGAAATATGGATCAAAAAAAGGCTGCAAATGAAGCTTCAACTCAAAATAATAGTACCGATAAACAAGTAACTAAAAATATATTATTCTTCGGAAACAGTCTTACTGCCGGTTACGGTCTGGAAGATCCTTCAAGTGAGTCCTTCCCTTCTCTTATACAAGAAAAAATAGATTCCTTAAAGCTGAATTACAAAGCTATTAACGCTGGTTTAAGTGGTGAAACCACTGCTGGGGGAAAGGGTCGCATTGGATGGCTTTTACGTACTCAAGTGGATGTTTTTGTGCTTGAACTAGGAGCAAATGATGGTTTGAGGGGCTTGCCTGTAACGGAGACTATTAAAAACCTGCAGTCCATAGTGGACACTGTTAAAGCGAAATATCCGGATGCCAAACTAGTTTTATTAGGCATGAAAGTGCCACCAAATATGGGAGGACGTTATGCTGCTGATTTCAATGCAGTATTTAAAACTATAGCAGATAAGAATAGCATGTTACTTGTTCCTTTTTTACTGGAGAATGTAGCAGGGATTCCAAAGCTCAATCTGAAAGATGGTGTTCATCCAACTGCTCCCGGACAGAAGATAGTGGCAGAAAATGTGTGGAAAGAGTTGAAGAATATACTGTAAACTACTTCGTTTTCTCTAAAAATGGCCTGATTTTATTAAAGAGGTCATGAGGTACAAAAGGTTTCCACACGAAATCATTCATACCTTTTTCGGTTAACTCTTTTTTGTTAATATTCAGCTTACTCGCTGTTAAAGCAATAATAGGAATCTTTTTATATTTTCCTTCGGGCAGTGCTCTGATATGAAGACAAGCATCATAACCATCCATAACAGGCATGTGAAGATCCATTAATACCAGATCATACTCTTTCAGTTGAACCATGTCTAAAGCTTCCTGTCCATTTTCAGCAAACTCACTCACGATTTCCCATCTTTTCAACACCTTTTGTACTACCATCCTATTGATGGGATTGTCATCTACAACCAATACTAGAGAAGGGAGTGGTTTTTCTTCTAACGATTCTATAACCTCTTGTGAACAACGATCGCAACGTAAAAAAGCTATGGTAAAATAAAAGCAGGAGCCCTTATCTTTTTCGCTTTTTACATAGATTTCTGACTGATGGACATGTAAAATTTTTCGTGTTATTGCTAATCCTAAACCAGTACCTCCATATTTCCGCGTGGTATCTGAGCTTGCCTGGGCATAGGACTCAAAGATAAGGTTGAGTTTGTCCTCGTTTATTCCTATTCCCGAGTCAGATACCTTGAATTTAATGGACACCGTTGTTTCATCTTCATTCTCCAGAGAAAGATCGACCCTAATTTCCCCCTTTTCGGTGAATTTGATGGCATTGCTTAACAAGTTAATCAAGACTTGAAATAAGCGGGTTTTATCTGCTTGAACATATTGAGGAATGCGTGGATCAATATGATAATTAAGCGTAACATTATTTCTGTTTATACGAAAATACATCGTTTCAATTGTAGAACTAATGAATTTATTAATATCAATAGATCTCGATTCCAGCGCTACATTGCCTGTATCCAGTTTGTTATAATCAAGCACATCATTAATTAAAGCGAGTAAATTTTCAGATGAAAACTTAAGTACCTCCAGGTTTTCCACTTGATATTCCTGTGGATTATCCTCCAAAAGGATTTGAGTCATACCGATAATCGCATTTAAAGGGGTGCGAATTTCATGACTCATCACAGAAAGAAAAGCTTCTTTTGCTTTCGCTAATTTAATAGCCTCTTCACGAGCATTAATCAATTCAGATTCCGCTATTTTCCTTTCTGTAATATCAACGCCAATGCATAACTGACGCTCTAATTCTCCTTCCGTATTAAATATAGGTGTATTCGAAATAAACATCCATATTTTACTTCCGTCTTTTCTATAAAAAAGATTATCGATCTCATACGGTTTTCTAGCATCGAAACTCAGTATTGCTTTCGAAATCAACTCCATATCTGTTTCCGGACCTAACAATAGGCTACCTATCTTTTTGTTTTTTACTTCAGCTAATGTAAATCCTAAAGTATATTCGAAAGCTTCATTCACCCACATTACCTGATCATCTTTATCACGGATAAGAATCCCTACGGTTGACTTACTTGCTGCCAGACTAAGGGTTTGGAGTTCGATTTCCGCGTTTTTATGATTAGTAACATCAGTTATAATTTCTATACTTTTGATAGGTTTACCATTTTCATTTAATATAATGGAATTCATTACTGAGAACCACCTTGGTTCACCATCTTTACGATAAGACAAAATATCAATAGAATAAGACTTCCCATCTAAAGTCCGCATTCTTGCATTTTTAATAATATTTAAATCTGTTTTTTTGCCCGATAAAATATCGCCCAACCTTTTGCCTAACAACTCATTCTCAGGGTAACCGGTGATCGTTTCAAACGCTTTATTTACCCAAATAACCCTATTATTATTATCATTGATCACCACGCCATTATTAATATGACTCGCTACAAGGGAAAGTTGCTCCAAACTCTTAAGCGTCTTTTTCTGCTCCGTAATATCTCTTCCATTGACAAGCCACCTTCCGTTTAACAGTACATTAGACCAGCAGTAATTGCGGACATCAGCACTTTTAGTCAATACTCTGGTTTCGACTTCGAAATGAGTTTTTCCATTTTTCACCCCTTCTTTTATCAAGGGTCGTACGATTTCTATATCTTCTGGTAAACAATAATCCCAAATTGTATGACCTAGGATCTCAGTGGCATTAAAGCCTATCCTATCTTTAACTGAATCATTGATATATTCTATTTGTCCTAGTTCATTAGTAATACAGTGTAAATCGCCTGAATTATTAAATAGAACCTGGAATTCTTTTTCCTCGTTCAGTAGTTGTAGCAGTTCACGATTCTTTTTAGCGGACTCCAGATGTACCATAATCTCTGCGGAAAAGACTTGTATCGTTTCGCGCTGAACATCGGAAAGTTTACCCGGTTTCAGATCCAAAACACATAGAGTTCCTATCCTATACCCATCAGGTGTTTTTAAAGGCATCCCAGCATAAAAGCGAATAGGCTCGGGTAAGGTTAGTAATGGATTTTTAGTTAAACGGCTGTCTTCAAAGGTATCGGGAATCTCTAAAAGATTATCGCTCTGAATGGTATAGTTGCAAAAAGTATGTTCCCTTGACATTTCGCATCGATCAGTTCCTACTTTTGATTTAAACCATTGACGGTTAGCGTCCATTAAACTAATCAGCACGATAGGCTTTTGACAAATCCGGGCAACAAGCTGCGTGATAGAATCGAAGGTTATTTCCCTTTCAGTATCAAGTATTTTGTAATTCGTTAATGCTTTTAGTCTCTTCGACTCCTGTTCTTCTAAAACACAATTATGCATTTGGGAATTTATGATGTAGTAATCTTATATTCTAAAACTACAAAAAAGATTTAGCATAAGTTCTATTTTATATCAGTCTAGTGGTAATTAGCTTATTTAGCCAGATATAAAATGAAAATAGCCAGGATAGCCAGGAAAATTCCAATTCTGTTGATCTTGCTTAGTTTTTCTTTAAAAAGATAAACGCCTATGAGAGCACCAGCTATTATAACACCAATATTCATGGCAGAAAACACAACCGAGGGATTGTTTGGCAGATCCCTATGTGCCTTCAGATAAAACAAAATATTACCAAAGTTAAAGACTCCCAAAATAATCCCACAAAACAGGTTAATGATCCTGAATTTAGTCTTTCCGGATAAAATAGCGATAATCAAAACAAGTACAGCAATTGCAAAAGCAAAAAGAAAAATAATAAACAGCGAAGTGGTATATTGGAGTTGTGTAAATGCGGCTATTTGTTTAAAAAATAGATCGATTATACCCATTCCCACAAATACCAACAGGGGGTAAAGCCAGTTCAAAACAGCCCCTTTATTTTTCAGAGGAGTTTTATGCCAGGGAATAGTGCATAAAATAGCTATAAATCCAATGCTGATGCCAACAGATTTCAAAATTGAAACTGGTTCATTCAGGATGAGAAAGGTAAAGAGCAGAGGAATGAATAAAGAGAGTCGTTGGGCCAGGTCTGTCCTAACGATTCCTGTATACCTCACCGAAAGTCCCAGGATAATAAAAAGGGATGGAAGGAGGATGGCAAGTAGTATAAAAACAGCTATTGGAGCTGAAGCCCAGTTAATTGTAGTAAAAGAGGGCTTGTAAAACGCATAGGTAAGCAGGGATGCAACAGCATAATTCCATACAATAGCCTGAGGGACGCTAATTTCATATCTCCGGGCTAGTTTGAGTAGGATGGATACGACTATATTGCAGATTATGCTGAGAAGGATGTAAATCATTTGCCTTTACACTAATTTGATGTGTGGGCATCAAAGATAGTATAATGACTTTGGCATTTCAGACGTTTCTAATAAACAAAAAAGGCTGAGTCTTTGATGATCCAGCCTTTTTTTGATAAAAGAAATAAGCTATTTTGCTTTATTAGGTTATGACCTAAACATATCTGTTTATGACATTCTCCATGTATTCCTGCTTGCCACTAATAGTAGCAGGCTCGCCATTTTCGACAGCATAATCTCTCAAATCCTGCAGTGTTAACTTACCTTCTTCATAAGCCTTGCCTTTACCGGAATCAAAAGATGCATAACGATCTTCTCTTACTTTTTTATAATCCGATTTTTGTAAAATAGCATCCGCTGCAATCAATGCATGTGCAAAAGTATCCATACCGCCAATGTGCGCATAGAATAGATCTGCTCTGTCTGTGGAATTTCTTCTGATCTTAGCGTCAAAATTTACGCCTCCACCCTTCAATCCACCAGCTTCAAGAAAGACCAACATACATTCAGTAAGTTCTCCTGCGTTATTTGGGAACTGATCGGTATCCCATCCATTTTGATAATCGCCTCTGTTTGCATCCAACGAACCAAGTAATCCTGCATCTGCAGCAACCTGCATTTCATGTTGCATAGTATGGCCAGCTAAAGTCGCGTGATTAACTTCAAGGTTGATCTTGAAGTCGCCCAACAGATCATACTTTTGCAGAAAGCCCAAAACAGTTGCTGCATCATAGTCATACTGATGTTTAGTAGGTTCGCAAGGTTTTGGTTCAATGAAGAAATTACCTGTAAAACCATTTGCACGTGCGTAATCCTTTGCAGCATGAAGGAAACCAGCCAAATGTTCCTGTTCGCGTTTCATATTGGTATTGAGTAAGGACATATATCCTTCTCTGCCACCCCAGAATACATAGTTCTCGCCTTTAAGTGCGATAGTAGCATCCAAAGCTGCTTTAACCTGAGCTGCTCCATGAGCAAGCACATGAAAATCAGGATTAGTAGAGGCCCCATTCATGTAACGGCGGTGAGAAAACAAGTTGGCTGTTGCCCATAAAAGTTTAACTCCACTTTCTGCCTGTTTTTCTTTGGCATACTCCACAATAGCAGCTAGGCGACGTTCGTTTTCTACTACATCATTACCATAATCCACCAAATCTACATCATGGAAACAGTAATAAGGCAAGTTCATCTTGGTAATAAACTCAAATGCTGCGTCCATTTTATCTTTAGCACGTTCAATTACATCTGTTTTTTCATCCCATGGAAAGATATGTGAAGCACCACCAAAGGGATCTGCTCCTGTACCATTAAAGGAATGCCAGTACGAACAGGCAAATTTAAAGTGGTCCTTAAGTGTTTTCCCTGCAACGACACGATTTTCATCGTACCATCTGAATGCAAGAGGATTGTCTGATTCCAGACCTTCGAATTGGATCTGGCCGATTCCTTTGAAGAATTCTTTTTCGCCAGTAATTACATTTCCCATCGTATATTATTTTATAATTAATTGTTCTTGTAGTATTTCTTTCCAGTCCTGATAAACAGGTTCATAACAATCCGACTTACCCGGTTCAATGAGTTGAATTGCTTTATTATTTTGAAAGGCTTCTTTTTCGGAGCTAAAGACCCCTACTCCTATCCCTGCACCGAGAGCAGCACCCACACTTCCGTCATTATCGTATAACTCTACGGGAACATTTGTTGAATTGACAAATGCTTCAGTAAAAAGAGCACTTTGAAACAGGTTTGCTTTTCCGGCACGGATCACAGTAGGAAACATGCCATTCTCCCTCATGATATCAAGACCATAACGAAACGCAAATGCAATACCTTCCTGAACAGCTCTGAAAATATGATCAGCAGTATGCAGGTTTAAGTCGATATGATGGAACTGTGCCCCTATCAACTTATTATTAAGCATGCGTTCTGCGCCATTGCCAAAAGGGAGGATGCGCAATCCTGCAGATCCTATGGCAATTGCGCCAGCTTTATGATTAATATCCGAATAGCTTAATCCATGACCAAATGTATTCTTTGCCCAACGGTTTAAGATTCCCGTGCCATTAATGCATAAAAGGACGCCAAGTCGTTTGTTTTCTGAAGAATGATTAACATGCGCAAAGGTGTTCACGCGTGATTGCGGATCGTAGGCCAACTGATCACTTACGCCATAAATCACACCAGATGTACCTGCGGTAGCGGCTACTTCTCCAGGCTGTAATACATTTAAAGATAAGGCATTATTGGGCTGATCTCCGGATTTGTAACTTACAGGAATTCCTTTACGAAGCGATAACAGTTCTGCAATGCTTTCCTTGAGGTAACCATGTTCCGAAAATACAGGTCTCACTGGTGGAAATAGTTTTTTATCAAAACCAAAGTAATTTAAAACATCTTCAGACAGCTGTTCATTTTGAAAATCCCAGAAGATGCCTTCGGATAAAGAGGAAGGACTGGATGTTATTTCTCCTGTTAACTTCATGGAAATGAAATCGCCGGGCAACATCACTTTATCAATTTTAGCGTAGATCTCCGGTTGATTCTCCTTTACCCATGCTAATTTTGAAGCAGTAAAATTTCCAGGGGAATTTAACAGATGAGAAAGACTCTTTTCTTCTCCTATCACTTCAAAAGCGGCATTCCCAATTTCAACAGCGCGACTGTCACACCAAATAATTGAATCGCGGAGTACCTGCTGGTGTTGATCGACCACCACAAGCCCGTGCATCTGGTAGGCAATACCTATCGCCCCGATATCCTTAGGGTCGAATGAACCCAGGGCATTGATCTTTAAGATTGCCTGAGAGACATGGTCCCACCACATTTCGGGCGATTGCTCTGCCCAACCGGGTTGCGGGGAGTTGATTTCAGTCTCCGTTTCCGGATACTGAACCGAACTAATTGTTTTTTGGGTTGCCGGATCCACTACCGAAACTTTAATGGACGAGGTGCCTACATCGATTCCTAATAATAACATTTCTTTATATTGGTGGTTGACAATGCCAACGTTAGCGCAATTGTAGAAATAAATTCTGATATTAGAAAAAAAAATCAACAAAAATGGCATACAAAATTATTGTATAGCTTAAAATAAAAATTTTCACACAAAAAAAAAGGGCACTAAATCGGCAGATAGGCCAATAGTTTAAATGAAAAAAATTACAATTTTAGATATAGCAAAAGAGCTGGGAATCACATTTTCTACTGTAGCCCGGGCATTGAACGATCATCCGGCCATTAGTGCTAAAACTAAAATAGCGGTAAGAGAAACAGCGGAGCGCTTGAATTACCGGCAAAACAAAATAGCTTCTTCATTAAGATCAGGAAAGAGCAACGTGATTGGTGTGCTGGTGCCTAGCTTACAAGTTACCTTTTTTAGTTTGGTTGTATATGGAATTGAGCAGGTTATGAATGCTAACGGCTATAACATATTATTATATCAATCCAATGAAAAGCTGGAACAGGAAAAAAATGGAATTGAAACATTTTTACAATCCAGAGTCGATGGTATTATTGCTTCAATCTCTACGGAGACCACTGAGATCGCACATTATCAGGAAATTATTACCCGTAAAACTCCTTTACTCTTTTTTGACCGTATACCCACTCAGTTAAATGTTCCATCTGTCACCATTGATGATTATAAGGGTGGATTTATTGCGACAGAACATTTGATTAAACAGGGGTATAAACGCATTTTACACATTACAGATGAGCAGGATATCTCCATATTTAAAGAACGATTACGTGGATACATGGATGCTTTATTGCATTATAATCTGAAGATAGATGAAAACCTTATTATAAGGGGCAACTTTTCTCTTGCCTTTGGAAAGCAGGTTATTCAGGAGGCAAAAGCAAGTGGGTTAAACTTTGACGCAGTGTTTGCATTAGAAGATTTTACGGCTATGGGGGTCATGCAGCAATTACTGGAATATAAGGTAAACATTCCGGAGGAAGTAGGTGTGATTGGCTTTGCTAATGAATCTTTTGGAAGTCTGGTTACTCCCAACCTATCCACAATTGATCAGCAAGCGCTTACCATGGGAAGAGAGGTTGCTAAATTATTCCTAAAACAGATTAAGGATGATAGCCTGGAGGATCATCCGGAGCAAATTGTGCTGGATCCAATTCTGATTGTTCGTAATTCATCTAATAAGAAGGGATAAATTTAACGATTCTATCAGGCTTATTATTTTAGTTTGGCATTTTAAATTATGCTCAAATAGTTGAATTTTAATTTCAGGTTTTAGCATAAAGCTAAACGAATCATTATCCAGATTTTGTTATACTAATTATTCCCGACAAGCAGCAATTAAATGTGGCTAATGGTTGCTGAGGCTTAGTGTTTTAATTACACTAATCATTCCTAAAACCAAGTAAATTATTACATTTGCTATTATCACTAATAAAGCCATGTTAGATAACCTTAAATTAAAATTTTCTGAACTATTTGGACAACAAAGCCAAAATACTTTCTTTGCTCCTGGACGTGTAAACCTTATTGGTGAACATATAGATTATAATGGAGGACTGGTTATGCCCTGCGCAGTAACTTTTGGAACTTACCTCTTAACTGCACCCAATAAAGAGGGTATCTTTCGCTTTCACAGTACTAATTTTGATGATGTACTGGAAATTCCTTTACAGGACGACTATGCACGAACAGGAAAAGAATGGTATAATTATCCATTAGGTGTCATTCATAATTTTTTAGTAGGTGGAAAAAATGTTCATGGACTTGATCTGTTATTCTATGGGGATTTACCTATTGGTGCGGGTCTTTCTTCATCTGCATCTGTTGAAGTCGTTATGGCTTATGCCCTCAACACGCTTTTTAACGCTGGATACTCTAAACTTGATTTAGTTAAAATCACTAAAAAGGTAGAGAATGAATTCATTGGTGTGAATTCAGGCATCATGGATCAATTTGCTGTGACATTTGGTGAAAAGAATAAGGCATTGAAGTTGGATTGCGAAACATTGGATTATGAAGCAGTAGAATGTGATCTTGCTGATCATCTGCTCGCTATTATCAATACCAATAAACCACGCAAACTGGCAGAGTCAAAATACAATGAACGTGTAAGTGAATGTCAGGAAGCCCTTCAGGCCCTGCAATCCGTACTTAAAATAGGGAATCTATGCGAGATTCATACCGATACATTTAATAAAAACAAGGACCTGATTAAGAATCCTATTGTTCAAAACAGGGCTAAACATGTTGTGGAAGAAAATGACCGTGTGATTGATGCAGCTAAAGCCTTGGCCGCTCATAAATTAGATGAGTTTGGCGTATTGATGTATGCTTCGCATGAATCATTAAAAACTCTTTATGAGGTATCGGGAGTAGAGCTGGACACTATTGTTGATTTTTGTAAAACCTATAAGGGTGTTACAGGAGCAAGAATGACTGGTGCAGGATTTGGAGGTTGTGCTATTGCATTGGTTAAGAAAAATCAGTTTGAAGATTTCAGTAAGTCAGTTATTGACTATTATGCTGCTAAAATTGGATACGCACCTTCCGTTTACAGTTCTGAAATTGGAACTGGTGTAGTTGAACTTTAATTAAAAGATGCATAAACTCAAACTGGATGAACTCAACAGGGTAAGCGTTGACGAATTTAAAAAACAAAAGAAACTACCTCTTACCATCGTCCTGGATAATGTAAGAAGTATGCATAATGTGGGGTCTATTTTTCGTACCTCCGATGCCTTCGCAGTAGAAAAAATTGTTCTTTGTGGTATTACAGGTCAGCCTCCTCATCGTGAGATTGAGAAAACGGCACTGGGAGCGACTCAATCTGTTGAATGGGTTCATTTTGACACCACACTAGAGGCTATTACCTCACTCAGAGCTGATGGGCTAACCATCATTGCATTAGAACAGGCCAATAATAGTATCAATTTAGATGATTACAGTCCTGTTGCATATAAAAATTATGCTTTAGTATTCGGAAACGAGGTTAATGGTGTGTCTGAAGATGTTATGGACAATATAGATGCCTGTATCGAAATCCCTCAATTTGGCACTAAACATTCCTTTAATATAGTGGTATCAGCGGGTATCGTCCTATGGGACTTTTATGTTAAGTTATCGAAAGCTTAACCTCCAAAATAAGCTTAAAC
>NZ_AQPN01000011.1 GCF_000403135.1 Arcticibacter svalbardensis MN12-7 | reverse complement strand
TTTAGACTAACAAGATAAAATAATTAAAAGCTTTCAATTGTTATAATCTAAAGCTTCTCAGGAAACTTTTATGGATATATAGTGTATAAAAAACAGCAGTTTTTGAATAACACACTCAAAATGAGTATATTAAAATCACAAAACAAAAAAACATGCTGCACTCCAAAGACACCAATAGAATTTTTGAAATAAAAATACAATTTGATTCTAAGGAAAATATAACATTGCGTTTTCTAAACTGGTTATCGTTCTTTGAATCTAAATCTATATACAAATCACTCGATCCGGTTAAGAAAAAAGGGTTTAAGATTACCGATTTACTGGGTATGCTTTTAATTGTACCCTTTACCGGAAAAACAAATATGCATTCTCTTTTACAAAGCAGCAGTACACCGCTCACCGCCCGTAAGGATAGCTTTTACCGGATGAAAAAGATGCATGAAATGGGAGAAGCTGCTGTTTGGATTCGCTGGTCGATTTGTAAAAATCTGTTTAGCCAAAGGAACGGCTACTGCTCCAGGACCATCGGATGCTGTTATTGATGACAGTTTGTTGACCAAATCGGGTACCATAATGGAAAACATCAGCCGTTTATGGGACCAAGTATCCATGCGTTATGTGCTGGGGTACAGGATGCTGGTACTGGTTATTTTGACGGCAAAAGCTTTCTTCCTGTAAGTTTTTCCCTTCACCGGGAGAAGGGCAAAAGGGAAGCAAGCCCCTATGTGTACGCTTGCTTTACTGATGTCCATAGAATAGAATACCCCTTTTACAGAAGTAACCAGATGAAGTTTATATCCAAAATACAAGCCTTGTTAACCGCAGAATATCCTTTATCAGGCGCTGTATCGAAGTTTTCCCTGCATATTCTTGAGTATTTTTCCCGAACGATTTACAGACTGGAACGGGAATAGAATCCACAATAAATACATTTTCTTCTCCATTCATTTGCCTGGCCAAGTGTTCATTGAGCTGCTGGTTGCGCAGGAACTGAATTTTAAACGCATCCGAGCTATACAAAACGAGCTCAAATTACCAAAACATCAAAACTTGCTGCTGCACCGATCAAAGCAGCATCTTCATTTAACTCTGCCAGTTTGAAATTAACGGATAGATTTTCGTTTTCTGTTGAACTTTCAAGATTTTTCAAAAACAAATGATGTGCTTTTGAAATATTACCACCTAAAACCACATCAAACACTTGTTCTTTAATAAGATAAGGAGTTAAAAAAGATGCAAGATTAGTTGAAAACTCATTAAAAATAATAGAACAAGTATTTGTTTCATCCGCACAACCTAAAATTTCTTTAACTCCAGAAACATGCCGCCCGGTAAGTTCTTTGAACCTTTTAATAAACCATCGGGTAGTAAAATAGTCATCAGCAATACTTTCCAGAAAAAGTTCGCTTCCAAGATTTAGATCGGTAGTTACCCCATTCTGACTTACCGCAGATCCAAATCCCGTTCCTAATGTTAGTCCTATTACTTTGTTAGAATTACGGGCAGCTCCGCAGAATACTTCTCCATGAAGAAAAGCTTCAGCATCATTTCTGAATAATATATTTTCAGGAATGATGCCTAGAGCATCCGCAAAGTACTGTTTAATATTACAACCATAAAGAGATTCAAATTTATCAAGACCCTTTATCAAAGAAATTCCCCTTTTATAATCAAAGGGGCCTGGCATTGCAAAGCTCAGTTTTTTGACCTGTCCATCATACAATGCAATGGCTTTTATCACAGCAGACAGCCAACCATCAAGAATTTGAGATTCGGAACCTTTACTGTTTATATCTTTCCTAACAGTGCTTTTCTTTACTAAGAATTTGTCTTTTAAATTTACTAATGCAACGGTAATATGAGAGCCCCCAATATCTGCACCAGCAATAATATTTTCTTCTTGATAATTCATTTTATATCCAATATGATAATTTATAATTTAAGGTATTTAGTACTTTTATTGGTAATTAGGAGAATTATATTCTAATTCAAGCTTTAACAATCTCCATGTCATTTATATTTTTTAAGCATAGGGGCTTCATATTCTTACCCAAAACGCTTCACAATCTATTACACGGTAATTCAAAAGTTAATTTACAGCTCAATAAATTTAAAGTTCCGCATTCACTCATTTATAAAGAGAAACAGTAAAACTAAGTAATTAAAACAGAATCTTACTAAACCGATTTAATATATTTA
>NZ_AQPN01000010.1 GCF_000403135.1 Arcticibacter svalbardensis MN12-7 | reverse complement strand
AATTACACCTTTAGCCAGGTAAGCACCATAGCGGGCAATTCCATGTGGCACTACACGTACACCAAGTTCTTTATAATTGGTCTTTAATTTCATTTTATCATGAAAAACAAAAGGACCAACTTCAATTTCTTCCATAGAGCGGATAGGGAAATATAAAATTACTGCTTTTTTAATCCACTCATTGACATGCCATCCGCCAGCTATAGGTTCAGCAACTCTAATTTCTCCTTTATCAAGCAGGTCGATAACGTGCTCAATAGCCTTAATGTATTCACTATAAGTTAAAAGAGTTCTATCTTCCCAGGCCTCTTCAATCTGTTTTTGTAGTTTAAAGATCATTTAATTATATTTCTAGCAAAATAAAGCTTTTTTAAGGACTTTTGTTTAAGGATTTAATATTACAAATCAACCAATTATTATAAAGGCTAAGAATCGGTATTTTAAAGCCGATCAATATAAGAATAACCCATTATCAGAAATAACTAAAATGGATGGCTTATTATACTCAATTAATTACAAATCAACCAATTATTATAAAGGCTAAGAATCGGTATTTTAAAGCCGATCAATATAAGAATAACCCATTATCAGAAATAACTAAAATGGATGGCTTATTATACTCAATTAATTAGAATCAACCGTTTATTATAAAGACTAAGAATTGGTAAATTTAAATTCAATCAATTAAAGAATCAACCATTATCAGAAATAATAAAAATTGCCAGGTTTAGACCAACTTATTAAAGAATTGAACATCTAGTAAAAAACGGGTACGTTCCATTCCGGTTAATTCAGGAATCAACCGGAATGATATTAAGATTCAACCATTCTCATAAATTATTAAAAATTGGTAATTTTATATCCAATTAAGTAAAGGCATGGACGAGAAAGAAAAACTACGAATTGATAAATATCTTTGGTCAATCCGGCTCTTTAAGACGCGGACTTTAGCAACAGATGCATGCAAAGCCGGTCGTATAAAGTTAAATGGACAGAATATTAAACCTTCCTACGAGGTGAAAATAGGCGATGTATTTCATGTCTCAAAGGGCATTGAACGTAAACAGGTACGGGTAACCGGACTTCTACACAGTAGGGCAGATGCGAAAACAGTAATCAATTTTTACGATGATATCACTCCGGAAGAAGAAACACTCGGCTATAAATCAATGTTTCATGCTCCCACATTGAAAAGAGACAGGGGCACGGGAAGGCCTACTAAAAAAGATAGGAGAGAAATTGATGATCTGATTAGTGATGAAGATGTTAAAAGTCAGGAATAGTAATTCAGTGATAGTAATGCTTTAGAAATATTTATAAGTTAGAAATCCTTTAAAAGTCAGGAATAGTAAAGTCGGGGATGGTTATGGTTTAGGAATGTCTCAAAGTCAGGATTATTAATGGTTCAGAAATGTTTAAAGTCGGGATCGGAAGTTGTTCAAGAATAGTTAATTCAGGAATAGTAATAGCTGTAAATAATAGGATGCCTAAATGTTTATTTCAATCAATAATGCATTTTTCTCTCAGATTGAACCCAAAGATCGAATACAACCTTAGCTTCATCTCCCAGAATTTGTTCAGATGGAAGCTGCCTTTGTTCTTTAACTAATTCAAGCTCTTCATAAATGAAATGGTCATCAAACCCAATTTCCGCTGCATCATGTTTGGTATTGGCATAGTAAATTTTATCTAACCTGGCCCAGTAAATTGCACCCAGGCACATAGGGCAGGGCTCACAGCTCGTATAAATAATGCAACTGCTCAGGTCGTAAGTCTTTAATATCTGACATGCTTTCCGAATAGCAGAGATTTCAGCATGCGCTGTAGGATCATTTGTGGAAAGTACTAAATTCTGACTAGCGGCAATGATAACGTTATTTTTAACAATTACAGCTCCGAAAGGACCTCCAAGGCCATCCAGTATATTCGACTTGGAATATGAGATGGCCATTCTCATAAATTGATGATGAACGTTCTCTTCCATATAATGGGATATTAAAAAAGGTTGCAAACCAAACCGAATGCAACCTTTTTTATTTAGTTTAACCTGTGATGCTTATTTCTTATCCTTAGTATATTGATCGTTTAAGCCTTTAACCACTTCATTGGTTACATCCAGACTCTCATCTGCGAATAACAATGAAGGATTGCTTTTAGAGTAAGTCAGGACCATTTTATAGCCTTTATCTTTGGCATACACTTTCAAATATTCCGCTACCTTATCATAAAGCTTTTCATTTTCTCCAGCAGATTCATTCGCTAAAGCTGAACTGGCATTTTGATTAAAAGCCTGTAGTTCCTGTTGCTTACGAGCAAGGCGTTGTTCTGTTGATGCCCGTTCATCCGCACTCAAAGTCTGTGCCTTTTGTTGATATTCAGCAACTTCTCTCTGGAAAGCAGTTCCTTTAGCACTTAAGTCTTCCTGAGCTTTTTTAGATTTTGATTGAAGTTTGCCTTTAATGTCTTTAAAGTAATTGTAATTATTAACTAAAGAATCAGAATTAACAAATACAATTGGTTCTGCAGCTTTAGATGCCGAAGCTGAAGTCGATGGCGAATTTGTTTTAGCCTGTTCTTTATTGTTACATGAAACAACTACGGCTGCAAACAAGAATCCCGCTGTAAGTTTGGAGAATGTTCCGAATGATATTGTCATTTTTACTTATAATTTGAGGCAAATATAATCTTTCGTCTGATGTAAACAATTTAGAAATTATAAATCAGCTTCCTCTAACGCTTTAATAGGTATAAAATACTGTTTATTCGCTTAAAATGGCTAAATTTGATCTATTGTTTTAAAATAATTATGAGCGAACAAAAGGAAGACAAAACTAATTACGGAGCGGAAAATATACAAGTTTTAGAAGGCTTAGAAGCTGTACGAAAACGTCCTGCTATGTATATTGGTGATATTGGGATAAAGGGACTACATCACCTTGTTTATGAAGTAATTGATAACTCTATTGATGAAGCACTTGCTGGATATTGTACTGATATTAACGTAGTTATTCTCCCCGATAATTCTATTACTGTAGAAGATAACGGCCGTGGAATCCCAACAGGGATTATGGCAAAAGAAAAAAAGTCAGCACTTGAAGTAGTGATGACGGTTTTGCATGCCGGGGGTAAATTTGATAAAGATACATACAAGGTTTCCGGTGGTTTACATGGTGTTGGGGTATCCTGCGTAAATGCATTATCAACCCTTTTAGTTGCAACCGTTTACCGTGATGGTAAAATCTTCAGACAAGAATATAGCTGTGGAAAGCCTTTATATGAGGTTAAAATCATTGGCGATTCAGATAAAAGAGGAACAACCATCACTTTTACTCCTGATACCAGCATCTTTAGCCTGACCAACGAATATAAATTCGACACCTTGGCAGCTCGTCTACGAGAACTTGCTTATTTAAATAAGCGCATCCGTTTGACATTGACTGACGAACGGGAAGTACATGAAGACGGAAGCTTTAAAAAAGAAGAGTTTTATTCAGAAGGCGGATTAAAAGAATTCGTTAAATTCCTGGATGGCACCCGTACACCTTTAATTCCTGAACCCATCTATGTAGAAGGAATTAAACAGGGCATTCCTGTTGAGCTGGCCATGCAGTACAATGAAACCTACACCGAGAATGTCCATTCTTATGTGAATAACATCAACACAATTGAAGGTGGAACCCATGTTGCTGGTTTTAGAAGAGGTTTAACCCGTACACTTAAGTCGTATGCGGAAAAATCAGGCTTGCTTAAAAATATTAAAATTGAAATCAATGGAGATGACTTTCGCGAAGGTCTTACTGCCATTATCTCTGTAAAAGTTCAGGAACCACAGTTTGAAGGTCAAACAAAGACCAAGCTTGGTAACAACGATGTAATGGGAGCCGTCGATATGGCGGTAGGAGAGATCCTAAACAACTACCTGGAAGAAAACCCCAGGGAAGCAAAGCTTATAGTAGGGAAAGTAATTATTGCAGCACAAGCCCGTCAGGCGGCTCGTAAAGCAAGGGAAATGGTCCAGCGTAAAACGGTTATGGGTGGATCAGGTCTTCCTGGTAAACTTGCCGATTGCTCTGAAAAAGATGCTTCCAAATGCGAGTTGTACCTTGTCGAAGGGGACTCTGCAGGTGGAACTGCCAAACAAGGCAGAAACAGGTATTTCCAGGCTATTCTTCCATTAAGAGGTAAGATCTTAAACGTAGAGAAAGCACAGGAGCATAAAATCTATGAAAATGAGGAAATAAAGAACATCTTTACTGCTCTTGGAGTAAGCATAGGAACGGTTGATGATGCCAAAGCATTGAATATCGATAAACTGCGTTATCACAAAGTGGTCATCATGACGGATGCGGATGTGGATGGTTCTCACATTACTACGCTTATTTTAACTTTCTTTTTCCGTTATATGAAAGAGTTGGTTGAGTTTGGTTACGTGTATATTGCTACTCCTCCATTGTATCTGGTCAAGAAAGGTAAGGAACAAGCTTATGCATGGGATGATACCACTCGTGATGCTGCTGTTCAACGCTTAAGAGGTGCTGGAAAGGAAGAGAGTGTTCATGTTCAGCGTTATAAAGGTCTTGGAGAAATGAATGCCGAACAGTTGTGGGAAACTACGATGAATCCTGAAACCAGGACACTAAGACGCGCAACTATCGAAAATGCGGCTGAATGTGATCATATATTCTCTATGCTGATGGGTGATGAGGTTGCTCCCCGTCGTGACTTTATAGAGAAAAATGCAAAGTATGCAAGAATAGACGTATAATAATCAAAAGCATAAAAAAGGAGGCTGCCACAAGAGTGATAGCCTCTTTTTTTATGCTTTTATAAAAAGTAAATTCTTTAATTAAACATCGTTTGTCCGGAACATATTTCCTTAAACGAGACTTTCAAGTCCTTAGATGTATTTTTTCGAACCATTGAAAAAGAAATCTTTTTCAATGGATAATTGATGATTGCCTTATACTTTACTAAAATATCACCACCAATAACACCTATTATAGGTTTGACTGATACTCGCTTAAATGCATTGTTAATAGATGAAAGGTCAAGAATGGCAACTTCCATATCCGATATAACCAAATCTCCTATACTCATTTCTTCAACATTTAAAGTATAGCTTTCCATCGATTCAGTACCTAATCCTGTTGTAAGTAGATCACTGGGAGAGATCATATCCGGACCGATGCATTTCTCCACCATGCTCTTATCAAGAACCGTCCTTGAAGCTCCCGTATCAACAACCGCTTTGAACTTTTTCCCAAATACAACGACGTCCACTAAAGCGTGGAAGCCGTCGCTGTGTAGATTCAAAAGTTTGAATTTTACATCTATCATTAGAATGTTAAAACACTGTTCATGGCCCTTACCGCTTCCGCACTCTTGTTGAAGGTAGCAGTTTCTTCATCACTTAACTGAAGCTCAATAATTTTTTCCCATCCATTCTTGCCGATAATCACAGGAACTCCAATAGCAATATCGGTTAGTCCATATTCACCATCCAAAGCAACAGAGCAAGGAATTAATTTTTTCTCATCTCTAAGAATGCTTTCAACCATAGAAGCTGTTCCAGCACCTGGTGCATACCAGGCAGATGTACCAACCAGCTTGGTCAACGTAGCACCGCCAACCATAGTTGCCGCAACTATATTATCCTGCTGTTCCTTACTTAAGAATTGAGTAACCGGAATACTATTCCAGGTTGCATGATTAATCAAAGGAATCATAGTAGTATCACCATGTCCGCCGATCACCATCGCATTCAAATCTGCAGGAGAACAACCTAGTTCCTGACTCAGGTAATATTTAAATCTGGATGAGTCAAGTGCTCCACCCATGCCAATAATACGGTTTTTAGGTATTCCGGATGTTTTAAGAGACAAGTAAGTCATCGTATCCATCGGATTAGAAACAATAATAATAACTGCTTCCGGTGAATATTTAAGTATGTTTTCTACTACACCTTTTACAATACCTGCATTTGTTCCAATCAGCTCTTCACGAGTCATTCCTGGTTTACGCGGTAATCCGGATGTAATAACAACTACGTTTGAATCAGCAGTACTTGCATAATCATTCGTAACGCCTTTAATTTTAGTATCAAAACCCAATAGAGCAGAGGTTTGCATCATATCGATAGCCTTGCCTTCGGCAAAACCCTCTTTAATATCAAGCAATATAAGTTCTTCTGCTAATTCTTTTCTAGCAATATTATCAGTACAGGTTGCTCCAACGGCACCTGCTCCCACTACTGTAACTTTCATGATTTCGGTAATTTAGTATGTAACAAAAGTCAAGCAATTTAATTAAATCCCCCAACCTATTTGATAGAATTCATTAAATGTAACACAAATTTTATTTAAATATTAGAAAGGATACCCGATTGCTAAATTTAACACTAGATTGTCTTTTCTCCATTCCTTGTTTCCAAAATTGATTTCATCAAATACCCAGCGTTCACCTTCAGGCAACCATGGCTTCCGCAGAGGAAATGCCAGGTCAAGACGCAAAATTAATATGGATGCATCAATCCTTACTCCGGCTCCTGTTCCTACCGCTAGCTCTTTCATGAAATCTTTTGTAAACTTAGCACCCGACCGGTTCGTATCATTGTTGAGTAACCAAATGTTTCCCGCATCCAGGAATAAGGCTCCTCTCACTATACTGAATAACTTAGGCCTGAATTCCGTGTTAAATTCCAACTTAATATCTCCGGACTGATCGGCTGATATGGTATCATTGGAGTCCTGTGCTGGATCCCGATAAATCCCCGGACCCAGTGACCTAGCCCGGAATGCTCTAAGACTGTTGGTACCGCCAATAAAAAATTGCTTCACAAAAGGAAGTGATCGTGAGTTTCCATATGCCTCACCATAACCCATAATAAGTCGCGATGCCCATTGCGAATTTAGTCCTAGCTTGTAATAATGCCTGAAGTCTAACTCACCCCTTACATATTGAGAATATGGAGTTCCAAATAATTTTTTCTCATTCTCTTCCTTTGCCCCTTGAATTAAGCCCAACAGATTAGCCGACATATCCAGATTTGCATTGAAATAAAAGGTGTTCTTTTTATAAGCGCGAGCCGTATTCGTATAATTGAAATTATAGTTGGGTCCAATTATAAACTGATCCTCAATGGCATTTCTATAAGTAGAATTAGTTGCTGCTAATAATTTATAAGCATCTGTTACTGTTGGGGCATGCACATAGGTGACTCCCAAAACAGTCAGCTGATGTTCCTTTTCAAGACTTTCTTTCCAGGTGTAACCCAACGAGGTACGAAATGAATTTAATTTATAACTACTCTGTCTTTCCAGGCGGTCATACCCCAAAACAATTTTTGTACGTGGAATATAGGCACTGCTCGTATTGAGTTTAAAAGGAGTAAGGAAACGAGGAATACTCAGGTTTGCCTCTGTACCGTATCTGAAAATCCCGTCCCCACTATTATTACCTGACACCTGTACATCAGTGGCCACATAAGCTGATAAAGTAAGCAGCTCTGCACCACGGAAAGCATTCCTGTTCCGCCAGCTCAATGTAAATTCCGACCCAGTAAAATTAGCCGAATTCGTTCTTCCTGTGATCTCCGCACGAATAGACTTTTTAGCCATAGGCGTGAGGTAATAATAAGCGTCTAAGGCCTTTTGAGTGGTGTCCGATTCTATGAACTGGTTCTTAACAAACTTAAAAGTACCCAAACTGGTCAACCTGCTTAAAGATAAATTATGATCAGCCCTGTTATAAGTGTCCCCCTTGTAAAAGAACATTGTCCGTTCAAAAACAGCAGGTTTAAACATATTGGTCCTGTCTATAACATAAAAGTCCTTATACTTTACCGCTGCCGGACTCTTACCCTGTACGGTGTCTCTAAGTTTAAAGTTTGGATAGATGAAAATGTTATTGATTTTGTAAATGTCTTTCGCTTTTTCAGTAGTAGCATCCTTGATGTTCATATACAAATCAACTTTGTGATCGGCTGTAGTACTGTCAACTTGAATAATAAGATTCTCCGGACTAAAATAATAAAATCCCTGTTCCTTCAGCCGGGAGTCGATCCGCTCACGTTCCACTTTAATTACATCAAGGTCATAACTGTCTCCAATCTTTAACTGGCTTTCTTCGGCTGTGGCATGTACCGCTTTTCCAAGGTCCGAACTATCAGTAGTGAAATTGACCGTGTTAATCAGATATCTTGGTCCAGCTGTAGCCAAATATGTAAGCGATGCTTTTTTGCCGTGAATAGTGGTGTCAGCACTAGTATTGGCTACAAAAAAACCTTTATTTTCCAGCCTGTTAGAAACGATATCCCTGTTATAATCCACCTTAACCGAACTAAATAGTACAGGAGGTTCACCGTACTTTTTAATCCATTTCAACGGTCCTTTCTTCGCGTTTCGGGTGATATTATAGATCCATATTTTAGGCCTGATTCCTAAAATAGACATATTCGGTTTAGGCCTTAATAAACTAGTCAGGTCGGGCTCTAAAATCTTTTTGTCTTTTTTCTTAACGTCCTTGTCTTCAATTTTAACCTTTGCACCAGTATACAGAAAATCTCCTTCAGGTACATTTTTAGTCACATTACATGCAGCAAGAAACGCTACACAGAGTATCAGAAAGTATTTTATATATCGTTTAGTCATTCTCTTTAGTAGTTTCATTAGCCGATTTCCGAGCGCGCTGACGTCTCTTTTCTTCTCTTGTTTTTGCCCCGAATATTTCTTTAAACTGATTATAATCCATACTGATTACAAACCCTACACCTGTTTCAATAACTTGCCCCTGAAGTGCCACCTGGTATTGATTTTTTTGATAGGCCCGTAATATATACCGGCCATTATTGCTGAGCTGGTATTCCGCTTGAATATCACCTGCTATATTACTGGTCTTTCGGTTTTGTTGTTGCGGACCCTCTAACTCAAAATTACTACCCACCGTTACCTTCAAACGGTCATTAAGCAGTCGCTTGGATAAACCTACATTTAAATCCGTGCGATTGGCCATTTGTCCGGTTGTATAATCTTCTGATGACTGCAGATCAAATTCGAGCTGTACTCCACCAATCATATCACCGGCAAGGTTATTCAGCTGATCCGATAACAGGCGACTTACACTTTGTCTGGCAGAAGATTCCAAACCACCGCCACCAGCGCTACTTGCAAAGGGGTTATCCGAAATAAACCGGTTCAATAACAAGACCGCAAACACCTGTTTATTTAACTCAGAAGGTTCCGTTCTCAGCTGCGTTAACCTATTATCCACAGTAGTGATTACTTCAGTCGAAACATTATAATTCTCTTCCGGAAGAATGATGTCGAAAGTAATCGTTGGTTTCATCAGTTCACCTTTTAGCATCAGGTTCACATTAAAAGGAAGTTTCTGTTTATAGGTGTTAAGGGTAGTCTGTGCCACAGATCCCAATTGCTGTTCCACCAGGTCAATAGGGGCGGTATTGGCCACGTATGTTGCCGTAATATCCGCATCAGCCATCATCGGCTCTCCGTTCCAGGTTAGTGTGCTCCCTTTTTTAAGTAAGAATTTTCTTTTCAGAAAGCTTAAACTTAAATCATAAGAACCCTCTTCTACAGTCAGATTTCCCGTTAAACTAACCTTACCGCTAGGGTCAATACCTCCGTTTAACTGTGCCGCACCTTTAAGTCGCAGCATATCCCCATTAGCAGGATCCACTAAAACATTGAGTTGCGCTTCTTTATCCAACTCGATATTTACTGAGACATCCATTCCTGTAACCGTGGAAGAGTTTAAAGTATCAGCAGGGTCTTTAAAAACCTTTGCAAGCTGTGGGTTATCCTTGTCCACAAATTCAACAATGCCTGCTCTGTCCTGAATTCCCGGATCACTAGCCGGAAGCACTAAAGTGAAATCTGTTTCCGGATCGATTTTTAAAGAACCATCCACGGAAGGAGCAGCTACTGTTCCTTTAATTCCCAAACGGGTATCAATAAATAGCTTTCCATAAAACAGGTCATTATCTTTTGCTGCTGAGTTAATAAGCTTAAAGTTATTTGCATTTAATTTCAGGTCAAACCGGAAGTCTGTATATGTTTTAGTATAAACAGTTCCTAAAAGCTGCGCTTTGTTATTTGCCGAATCAATCAGGGCAAAGTCGTTAAATGTAATCCCATCCTCTGTAAAACCAATCCGTGCATTGTCCTGAATTTTAAAATAGGAGTTCAGCATAGCCACATTAAAAGCCACCTCCTTAAAGTCAATTCCCCCTCGTATGGCAGGAGCAGTAGTGGTACCAGTAATATCGAGTTTCCCCTGCAAAAACCCTTTACTTTGTTTCACGCTTCCCATCGTAAATCCCTCAATGCTTTTCATGTTGAGGTTTGCAATGTCGAGTTTCATGTCGAAACTGCTGTTGTTGGTATAATATAAACCGTTCAGATTTACCTGATTCCCTTGCCCTGTGATCTTTACATCTGCTGCAAAAGTGTTAGCCTGTTCATTATTAACCTTTAAAGCAATATTCCCTACCGTATCACCCATGAAGCTGAAATTACTCACCGTCATATCTGATGTAAATATTGGCGTTGTGTTGAAATTACGAACCTGCGCATTCCCGTTTATAGTACCACCTGCCAGCAATGAATCTTGTTTCGCAATGTTGGTTAACGTTTCAATCTGGAAATTTTTAAAGTCAATCACCAGAGGGTTATTGAGTCCCGGTGGACTGCTATTGATACTTAATTGCTGATTATTGTTGGATAGCACGAAGTTGGTCGCCTCAATCCCTTTCGCTCCAAAGTGAATGGCATTATTCTGACTTACCGTCCATGGCGTATGATTTAAAACTAATCCATCTGGATTCAGACTAAACTGAAAAGCATCCTGCAAAGCCTTCAACGCTCCCGCAATCCGATAATCAGCCCTACCCTTATTGTCCTGCGTCTGGATCGCTGTGGTAATCGTATTATTACTCACATTTCCAGCAACACTAGCCTTAAGAATCTGCATAGAACCTGTCGTAATCTTATCCAAAGTCAATGCATAACTTAGCGCACTATCCGCTGTATTAATCTTCATCTGGAAATTACTCAGGTCATTTGTGCCGTATAAAATCCGCGGTATCGATCCATTTACATTCAGTTGCCTTTTCTGACTATCAAAATTTCCATCCAAAACAATGGTAGCAAGTTCTTTCAAATCTGGCACAAACTTTTGAATCAAAGGCCCATTGGCGATTTTTGCATTAAAGACCAATTGTTGCGGCCCATATATTGCCGGTTTAACCTTCGGACCTGTTAAATAATATTTACCGATCAGATCCTGCAATGCAGTGCCTAATTGTGTCAACTTATATTTCCCTTTCAAGTCAGCGGACATCACTTCCGAGCGCAGGCGAAGCGTATTGCTATCTGCCGAAGCAGTAGAAATGATACTAACGGTATCCAAACCAATCCGTTCATCTGCCTTGGTAAACAGCGCTTCAGTCAACAAAATACTCCCATTTAAATAGTCAGGGTCTGCAGTAGGCAGATCGGCAACCAATTTACCATGGAAACGCATGTTCTCTTTCACAAAATGCAGATTCTGCAGATTAGCACTATCCAGATCCAGGTTTAGCTTTATGGCAGGATAGGTGCCCGACATATTAGCCGAAGCAGTTAAATTGAACTTCAAGTTAGGATCCGGCATATCAGCCTTCACCATCATGTTGCCTCTGCTGGCCGATCCGTCAAAGGAGAAATTCCTGTAGGTATAATGATTGTACTCCGCTTTGATCACTTTAGCAACCGCCCTGGCACGCATCGTCTTCGGATTCAATCCATTCCCCACTACATTCGCTGCCAGTGTAATTCGCCCGATACTATCGTTTTTGATCATCCTGCCGACATCAAAATTGAAAATCCGCACATTAGCCTTGTAAGATTCCCGACCTTTAACCGAAGCATTGTAAGTAGCAATAGCCTTCGCACTTCCAAAACTTGAAAAGAGGTTTAAATCCGTGCTAAAATTCGTCATCCCACCCTTAAACTTACCCGTCAACTTAATAGATTCAGGAATCCTGACATTCGCCGGGATAGTACCTTTAGGAACTAATGCAAGAATATCAGACCTCCTGGTGCTAAACTCATCTATGTTAATATCAAGCCAGGCCTTATTCATATCTGGTAAACCCCTGGTTTTCGCAGAAGCTTTAATAATAGTACCTCCCAGTCCAGAAATTTGAAGATTCTCAATCTCCAGATTCTTTACCTTTCCCTTCACCTTACCATTTATATTCAGCACCGCATTCGGATTACCTTTCAGTGGAACCGTATTTACCAGATCAGGAGCGAGAATTAAAATATCTTTAAACCCAATCTTAGTTTTAATCAAGTTCGCTTCCACCCCAAGTTCACCTAAATGAGTAGAAATACTAGCTATAGAAGGGTAAGTAACCCTGATGTTGTTACTGATGCTGGTATAAGGGGTCTGAACTAATAAATCTTTCAGATATGCTTCCTTAGGGCCATAAAAGAATTCCGTTTCAAACTTCAACAGGTTAAATCCACTTTTATCCTTAAACGTTCCTGAGTTGATCTTCCCCGAAATAGTGTCCACAGAATAAGCCAGGTCATTTAAACTCAAATTCAAATCCTTAATATCCATATGAGCAAAATCCATCCCCTTTTTTTGCACAGGCATGTTGAAATTATCAAAGCGGATATTGTTATTACCCAGATTCAGGTCTTTGGCATCAAACTTCCAGTTAGTTGACGTAGCCTCCGTAGCTTTTTCAGTTTCTGAAGCCACTAGCTTTGCCTGCTGGCTTTTCCCAAGTTGAAATAAGATCGAGGAGTTACTCAGATCCAGCTTATCCAAAATAATATGCTGGTTCTTCATATCAATCTGATCAGATTCAACAACAAGAGAGCCCAGATTTACATCTGCTTTCATCGCCGACACATCATTCTGATAGAAGACTTTAATCTTAGAAAGATCAATGGTACCTAATTGAAGGTCGAGGTTCATAGGTTCAGCGCTTTCCGCTTCATGCACGACAACAGTTTTTGCAACTACCGCAGGCTTACTCTGAATTACCCTTGCATTGACTCCTGAAAGTACTATTTTAGGGATACTGAACTTCATCTTATCCAGATCAAATTCCTTTATCCGGGTATCAAAGTGACCAATGGCAAACTGAACATCATTTGCTGATGGAGCATCTTTAAAACTTACTTTAATTCGGTCCAGGTTAATTTTATCAAGCGAAAACTTCATGGTAGATGATGTATCAACCGGCTCAGGCTCCTTTTTTTGCTCGCTCACAAAAGCCTTCATAATATAGTCGAAATTGAACACACTATCCGGTCCCCGCTGAATATTTGCCGTAATACCCCTCAGGTCAATTTCATTGATCTCAAGTTTGTTATTAAGCAACTTTAATAAGCTAATGTCTACTTTCAGCGTATCTCCCGCCAGCAAGGTGTCTTTCTTCTGATCTTCGAAATAAATATCTTCCAGTACAATCAGTTTAGGCAAGTTCAGACTGATCTTATTAATTTCGACCTTCGTCCCAATCTTACCTTCCAGGTAACTTACCGCTTTATTTTTTGCAAAATTTTGAACAGCCGGAACACGAATCAGGACGAACACTAAAAGGACCAGAAAAATTAATATCCCAATGATCCACAGAATAATTTTTAAGGTGAGGGTACCGAATCTTCTCAAGTTAAATGAATTTAGTTCAAATCAATAATTGTTAAAAAGCTTAAATGTTTGATTTTTTAACATAAATTGTGAATTATTATCAATTATGCAAAACCAGTATTTGTAAATATGAAAGTATCAAAAACTATTTGGAAATTATTATTGCTCAGCTTTATTTCTTTCCAAGCCTTTTCCCAACCCTTACCAACTGCAGATCCGGCAAGCCAGGGTGTCGATAAAGAACGACTTCTAAGGATTGATAATTTATTACAAACCAGTATCAAAAAACAATATATGCATGGTGCCATAGCCCTGATTGCACGTAATGGCAAAATAGTGTATAATTCATCATATGGGTACAGTGACTTCGAAACCAAAAAAATCTTAGCGAAAACGGATATCTTCCGGATTGCCTCCCAAACCAAAGCCATAACAAGTGTAGCAGTAATGATGCTTTTTGAAGAAGGAAAGATCCTGCTGGATGACCCCATTTCTAAATATATCCCTTCTTTTGCAAAACCTCTCGTACTCGATACCTTTATATCCGTAGACAACTATACTACTCATCCGGCTAAACGGGAAATTACCATAAGAGATCTGCTCACTCATACTTCAGGAATTGACTATGCCGTTATAGGTTCAGCCAATATGAAGCAGATCTATGCAAAAGCAGGAATTCCTGTAGGATTTGAAAGTGGCAGGTTGTTGTTAAAGGACGCCATACCTAAATTGGGCACTCTTCCCCTGGCGCATGAGCCTGGTGCGCGTTTTACTTACGGTTTGAGTGTTGATGTATTAGGTTATCTTGTCGAAGTAGTGTCTGGAAAAAGCCTTAGTGAATTTTTCAAGGAAAGGATCTTTACCCCTCTAATGATGAATGACACCTATTTTTACCTGCCTAAAGAAAACAGGCGCGCCTTGTACCCATCTATACACTTTCTCCCGATAATAAATTAGTAAAATGGGAAAATTCTAATGGAATCTCTGCCAATTATCCTAAAACAAACGGTACTTACTTCTCCGGTGGCGCAGGTTTAAGTTCCACTATAAATGATTATGCCATCTTCTTGCAAATGTTGCTGAACGGCGGCTCCTATAATGGAAAGAAATTGCTGGCCAAAAGGACAGTCGAATTAATGACCTGTAACCAAATCAACGACATCAGTTTCCGTAATGGCGATAAATTTGGCCTTGGCTTTCAAATTACATCCGAAAGTGGACAAGCCAGGCTCGGGTTATCTAAGGGATCCTTTGCCTGGGGTGGATATTTTGGAACGACCTATTGGGTAGATCCTGTAAAAAACCTGGTATGCCTGATCTTTACACAACAGAGTCCGCTTAAAGGGGATGTCCACGATAAGTTCAGAGCATTGGTTTACCAGTCTTTAGAAAACTAAAAAAAAATATTAGAGTCTTATATATAAGACTCTAATATTTTAAATCCTTTCTGTGCATGTAAAGTTACGCGGTTAATAGAAGCCGGAATAAGAATGCAATCGCCCATACTTACCTTCAAACTTTCTTCCCCATATAATAAGGTATAAGATCCTGCAACACATACATGGATCACAAATGAATCCTTTGTAGTATAATCGCGGGAAACAGATTCGGTATATTCCAGGATATTAGTCGTGAAATAGGGACAAGTAACCACTTCTACCGGTTCATTCAGCTTTTCTTTATAAAGCGACTTATATTCCGGATAAAAGTTATAATCGATAGCGGCCAAAGCCTCTTCGGTATGCAGTTCCCGTTTGTTGCCCTTATCATCTACACGGTCAAAATCATAGATCCGGTAAGTAATATCAGAAGTCTGCTGGATCTCAGCAATCAGTAAACCTTTACCGATAGTATGAACCCGTCCTGCAGGTAAAAAGAATACATCGCCCGCTTTAGCTTCTTCCTTATTCAGGATGTCTGTCAGGTGACCACTATTAAATTTTTCCAGATAGATCTCCTGATCCAAAGGCTGATTAAATCCGGCAATCAGTGAAGCTCCAGCATCAGCCTGAAGTATATACCACATCTCTGTCTTTCCGAATGAATTATGTCTTTTACGAGCTAATTCATCATTCGGATGAACCTGAATGGAGAGATCTTCATTGGCATCGATAAACTTAATCAGTAAAGGGAATTCATTGCCAAATCGTTCGTATACTTTTTTGCCTACCAATTCTTCCTGATGGGTTTCCAGTAAGGCCGCCAGGGTTTGTCCCTCAAGCGGTCCATTCTGTACCACAGAGACATCACTTTTTACACCTGATACTTCCCAGGTCTCACCACAATTTGGAAGCGGACTGAAGTCTTTTCCAAGGTAGGTACGAATCTTTTCGCCACCCCAGATCTTGTCTTTAAATATAGTTTTAAACTTTAGCGGATATAATGTTGCCATGTTATGTATGTCGGTTTATGAACGCAAGTATAATTAAAAATGATTAGTTGTCTTACTTTTGTTAAAATTGACTCATTTTCAGAGTGTTGCTTAGTTCTAATCGTTAAGATGTAATAATTTCGTATCTTTGAACCGTAAAAACTGTTTTGAATCATACTATTCATTCAGAAAGCTCCTGTAATATAACAAAGTATTCGAGGGCAAATACGATACATCATATTAAAAAAAAATCAACAATTTTGTCATTTAAAGAATTAAATCTCATAGAGCCACTTCTAAAAGCTCTGAGTGCAGAAGGTTATACACATCCAACTCCTATCCAGGAAAAGGCTATTCCCATCGTTTTACAACAAAAAGATCTTTTGGGTTGCGCACAAACAGGAACAGGAAAAACGGCAGCGTTCGCATTGCCCATGTTACAGCTATTAAGTGCACAACCTATTCAGAAAAGTACCCGTAGAGACATCAGGGCACTTATTCTTACACCTACCCGCGAGCTTGCTATACAAATTAAAGAAAGCTTTCAGTCTTACGGAAAATTTACCGCTTTAAGACAAGCTGTTATATTCGGTGGTGTTTCTCAAGGAAAACAAGTTGAAGAAATCAATAAAGGAGTAGATGTTTTAATTGCTACACCTGGAAGACTTCTGGATCTTGTTTCTCAACGTCTGGTTAATTTGCAGCATATTCAAATATTTGTCCTTGATGAGGCAGATCGCATGTTGGATATGGGTTTTGTAAATGATGTAAAAAAGATCATTTCTAAAATCCCGGTTAAAAGACAAACCCTGTTCTTTTCAGCTACCATGCCTTCTGAGATCTCAAACCTGGCGAATACCATTTTATCAAACCCGGTAAGGGTAGAGGTATCCCCGGTATCTTCTACAGTGGAAAAGATTACGCAAGCAATCTATTCTGTGGAAAAGAAAAACAAACCCAATCTACTCATCCATCTTTTACAGGATAAATCCATCGAGAACGTTTTGGTGTTTACCAAAACCAAACATGGAGCTGATAAACTGGTAAAAGTACTTGAAAGAGCAAGCATCAATGCTGAAGCTATTCATGGAAATAAATCTCAAAATGCCCGTCAACGTGCATTAACAAGTTTTAAAGCCGGAACGTTGCGTGTATTAGTGGCAACAGATATCGCAGCACGTGGTATTGATGTAGATGAACTGAAAAATGTAATCAACTTCGACCTTCCTAATGTTCCGGAAACTTATGTTCACCGGATCGGACGTACAGGTAGAGCAGGAGCAAGCGGAACAGCATGGTCATTCTGTGATGAAGAAGATCGCCCGTTCCTGCATGATATCTTAAAACTTACTCAACAGGATATTCCATTGGTTGAAGATCATCCTTACCCGATGTTTTTTAATAAACTAATGGATGCTTCTTCTGTTAAAAGAGCGAAAACAAAAATTAATTTAGCCGCAGCTGCAAAGAAAAGAAGTTTTAAGCCAAGAGAAAAACCGCAGTCTTTCCATCGGAAGACACTTTAAACCTGGTTTATTGCACATAAAAAAAAGGGAATTTCGTAAGAAGTTCCCTTTTTTCATTTTTCATAGGTACATGAAATTTTTATGCAATAGTCAAATTAGGCTGCTTGAATTATAGAATTGCGCAGGTTATTATATGTTTTAATAGTTTTGAATTTTCTAACTTCTGATTTTAAGATCTCCATTAATTCAATATCAAAATCTTGTGTCAATTTGCTGATGTTTGTAGTAGATGTTATCTTTTTCATGATGTTTGGTTTAAATTTATACAAGACTATATTCCAAAAACATGCCAAAATATAAAACGCTGTAAAAATTCTATTTAAGTTCCTGATAATGAATAACTAAATTTCTCCAAAGCCTTATCCTTTGAATGAATTTTAAAAGCTTCAAAACACATGTTGTTTTTTCAGTACATCATTATTTCAATACGACCCACTAGGGGTACACCAATCAGAAAAATTTCAAAACAAACATTAATCCGATAAGGAGGTTGTTGTTAAAAAAAGAAAATATGGAACAGTTTAATATGCAGGTAATGTTAAAGGATGGCACATTTGCTGACTATGATGTTAAAACAGATCGAAAAGCCCAATATTATGAAGTATATGATAAAGAGACCTTGATTGCCACTTTCAAAGATGACAAGAACGGATCATTTGCCATTGATACCAATACGACTAATATTGAAGAAGACCTTCAGTCAAGAATTGCAGAGCAACTTAAAGGCTTTAGTGTCTAGCTAAAATTAGGTTTAAACGATAAGCGGTTTATAACCAGCCTTTTCGTTTAAACCAAAAATAAATGCCAATTGTGATGACCGCCATCACAACTAAAACCAATGGATATCCAAGGGGATGTTCCAGCTCAGGCATAAACTTAAAGTTCATACCATAGATGCCCACAATAAAGGTCAGCGGCATAAAGAACACGGAGAAAATAGTCAGTACCCGCATGGTCTCATTGGTCCGTTGAGAGGAAGTAGAGAAATAAGTAGTCAGCAGCTGATTGATATTATCATTCAAACTATCATATATCGTGGTAAGCTTTACATATAAATCTCGTGTGTCCCGTGTGTTTACATTCCCTCTGTCATCATCAATGTTTTCTATCGTATCTAAAGAAAGAATTAGCATTCGCCTGAGCAAATCAATCTTTCTCCTCAAATAATAGAGTCCCTTTAGCAGCGGAATCTTTCTAGTATTTAAAAATACTTGTTCTTCATAATAGTCGATGGACTTAGCCAGCTTATTAGAAGGCTCTTCATACGTCATCAAACAAGCCCGAACTACGGTATTCAAAAGCTGATGGGTGTTTTTTAAACCTTTTGTGCGGTCCAGACAAGCCAATTTATTCAAAAATGGCTGATCTTTCCGGTGGATGGTAATAAAAAAGCTGTCTGCATAAAAGAAAGCGACTTTATTGGTGAGCTCCTGAACGGTATCCGCCTCCAGCATATCAATATCAGTATAAACTCTGGAAATGATAAAGGCATAAGCTTCCAACGATTCGTACTTAGGCAAATGTCCGGGCTGCAAACAATCATGAACCAAGGCTTCATGTAAATTGTAATTTTTTGCTACATCACGTAATTCAGCATCTTCAGGATCTGTTAAATCGATCCAGTCATAACCATGTTCTGCTTTATTCGCATACTGTTTAATCATATTCTTTTCTTTATAAGTCTGATAACTTCGTCAGCTAACCGTTAAATGAAAGTTTTCCTTCTTTGATACATTCAAAGAGCTAATGAGTTTGTAAATTGCAAACTTTAATCTTTTCAAAATGACATATCAGGAAAAACTTTCAGGAATACGTCGCCAAATGCGCGACGACCGGGTAGACGCCTATATAATTCCATCCGCTGACCCACATATCAGCGAATATCTTCCGGACCGCTATAAATGTATTTATTTTACTTCAGGTTTTACCGGCTCGGCTGGAACTTTAGTGATCACACAAGAATTTGCAGGACTCTGGACAGATGCCCGGTATTTCGTTCAGGCCGCAGAACAATTAGAAAATAGTGGTTTTGAATTAGTGAAACTAATAGCACAAGCTACTCCTGAATATATCACCTGGCTGACCGAATGTCTCAAGAGTGGTGCAGTTGTTGGCTTCGACTCTAACCTCATCTCTGTTCAGCTGGCCCAAATGATTGCCGAAGGATTAGATCTTGCGGACATCGGCGTAGCTGAAAATAAAGATTATTTAACAGATATCTGGACAAACCGTCCCGAGCTTCCAGCATCAGCAGCGTTCCTGTTAAACGAGGAAATTACCGGAGAGTCTGTTCCTTCCAAACTGCAGCGCATTCGCGAAGTGCTAAAAAAGAAACGTTCCGCTTATCATCTCATTTCTTCTCTTGACGATGTAGCCTGGGTATTTAATATCCGTGGAGCAGATGTAAAATGCAATCCCGTTACGCTCGGCTTTGCTTTAATCAGTCCGGACGAAACGCGCTTGTATATTGATGCAGCCAAACTTTCCAGTGCAGACCAGTCTACATTGAAAAGCTGGGGAGTAGAAGTATGGCCCTATGTCGATGTAAACGAACAAATCCAATCCATCCCTAAGACCAGTAGTATCCTCATCGATCCAAAGAAAACCTGCAATGCCCTTTACCAAATCATTCCCGCCGGTGTTAAAATTGTACAGGATACCAATCCAAGTACCAATTTTAAGGCTGTTAAGAATGAAGTGGAAATTGCTAATATCAGGCAGACCATGGTTCGGGATGGTGTAGCGCTCACCCGTTTCTTCCGGTGGATGGAAACTAATCCGGATCAGGCAACCTTAACAGAAATATCAGTTGCAGAAAAGCTCTATGCTTTCCGGGCAGAACAAGAAGGTTTTGTTGGCGAAAGTTTTGATACCATTGCCGGTTATGCCGCACATGGTGCACTGCCTCATTACAAGGCTACACCCGAAAGCGATGTTCCCTTGTTGCAAACAGGATTGTTTTTACTTGATTCTGGTGGACAATACCTGCGCGGGACAACCGATATTACCCGTGTCATTTCATTAGGTAATTTAAGTCAGGAAGAAAAAACCGACTACACATTGGTACTTCGGGCAATGATTGAAGGATCAACCGCCCGTTTTCCAAAAGGCTCTAAAGGTTACCAGATTGATGCCATCACCCGTAAACCGTTATGGGACTTTGCCCGGAATTACGGACATGGTACAGGTCATGGAATTGGCTATTTTCTCAACGTGCATGAAGGTCCGCAAGTATTCAACGCATCTAACAGTACAGTAGAAATAGATCTTGGTATGATCACCTCTGTGGAACCCGGTTTATACCGTCCATTACGATACGGAATCAGGATTGAAAACCTGGTGCTGACCGTAAAAGATGAGGAAACAGAGTTTGGTGAATTTTATACCTTCGAAACCCTGACCCAGTTTCTTATCGATACCAGCCTTGTTGATCAATCCTTACTCGAAGCAAAACATGTAAAATGGTTAAATGCCTACAATGAAAAGGTAGTAGCTAAATTAAGTCCATTCCTGGATGCCGAAGATTTATTATGGCTTCAGAAAAAGGCACAAGCAATTTAATTGTATTCTTATCGATACGATTGTCTAGTAAATTAACCTGTTTTATCCTTTGTTAAGGGTAATTGCGCTTCAAAATCATTTCGGCAGAGTTATTGCTTTAATGTATAGAAGCAAATCAATAAAAAAATACAGTTATGGATAAGTTGAAAAAGTTCAATTTGATGGAGAAGATAGTTAGAGAATTGGAAGATCTGAAAAACAGTCAGCAGGCAGTTATTCAAAAGATCGCCAAGATCGAAGTAGACAACATTGAATTAGGTGATAAAAAACTTGAAAAAGATTTACCCGATGTTCACCAGCGTACAGCAGATAATCTGGATACCATTAAAGGTATAATGGATTATTTTGCAGACAAAACAGAAAACTTTGGTGATTCCAACAATGTAGTTAAACTACAAGAAGATCAAACTATTCGTGATGCATCCGTGTAAAAGCATTTTATAAAAAGTTTAAGGCTGTTCTGATTTAATCAGGACAGTTTTTTTTTGCCCTGCCGGTATCGGGAAAGATTAATGAGCAGCACACTTCCCAGTATTATTGCCAAGCCTAAGATCTGGATAAAGGAAACTTTTTCATGCGCAAAAAACACACCCAGTAACACAGCAATAACAGGATTGACATACGCATAGGTACTCACTTGTGTAGCCGGTCGCACTTGTAGCAGCCATATGTAGGCACTAAATGCCGCAATAGAACCCATTAAAATCAGGTAAAGTAACGATAGCCATGATTCAGTTGGGATACTTTCCCAAACCACCGTCTTCCATTCCTGCAAAATGAATGTTCCCGGAACAAAAGCCAAACCCGCAATCATCATCTGCCAGCCGGTATTTACAATTGCAGATCCGGAGGTCGAATAATACTTGGAATACAAGGAGCCGGCAGACCAGGCCATTGAGCCAATGAGCAACATAATTAGAGCTGGCAAATTAGTCAGGTCATGCTTACTAAATAATTCACCCACCTGGTTCCAAAAAAGAAGAATTACTCCGGCGAAACCGATTACCAGACCGAGGATAGTATGCAGACTTCTGAAATTAGCTCCCCAGTTAGGCTTATCAAAGAGCACAAACCAAAGTGGAGCAGAAGAAACCATGATAGCCACCATACCACTTGGAATATATTGTTCCACCCAGATCACACAGCCATTTCCAACAAAGAGCAACAATAACCCACTAATGCCGGCAGATCGAATCAAATCTTTGCGAAAAATCTTTTCCCCTTTCATGGCACTCCAGGATAACATGATTCCTCCGGCTATCATAAACCGGATCGAGCCCATAATAAAAGGAGGGATATGAAGTACTGCTTTTTGAATAAAGAAATAAGTAGAGCCCCACACTATATAAACAGTAGCGAAAGCAATTATTACAAGAAGGATTGAGGATTTAGCTTGTTTCAAAAGGTAACTTAATTGTCAATAAACTCATTTTTATTATGCCGAATATAGGCAATTTTGAGTTTTTGTAGATCCTCTTGGTCGTATAAAGCAAAAAATGCTTCATCAAACGAGGTAAATTGATCAGAAATTTGTCCGTTTTCCTCTTTTTCTACCACTTCAGCAAGTAATTTAGCAAAACGAGGAGCCCGTATGGAGTTAAAAGACTTTTGTGCATGAACAGCAAACTTGAGGGCAGGGCTAGAAAACAATTGTTTAAAGCCCCCATTGTTGACTTCTGCTTCTACCTGCCAGATGGTATAGATCGCTTGCCTGGGTTCGGATAGCATACTGAAAACCTGGTCTTCATTCTTCATGCTTTTCTTCATCTTCGACAATAAATTGTCCTTGACTACCTGTACCAATTCCTGATCCGGAGTCGCATCGATTACTTTAGTCGTTAAATTCGAATGAATCGTCCTGTTTTTAAAATCACTCATTTCTGATGAAATTACAGCATCTATACTTTGCGCAAATACAGGAGCGGAGCCCATCAGGCAGATAAAGACCAGAACAGAAAAGAAATAATGACGGACACTTTCAGGCATGCTTTTTTATAATTTAGGACTTCAAAGATAAGAAAATTAGGGCATAAAAAAGGCTAAATCTTTACGACCCAGCCTTTTCCTAACCAATTATTAATAAATATCCTAAACTTGCTTTAGCTTATGCCAGTTTAGCTTGTAAATTCTGATCAATTGCATCCAAAAATTCCTCAGTATACAAGTAATCTGTTCCATGCTCTACTTTAGGTTTGATGGTGATAGCCAAATCCTTGGTCATCTTACCACTTTCAACAGTTTCGATACAAACCTGCTCTAAAGCATGACAGAATTTAATCAATTCGTCGTTACCATCCAATTTACCACGGAATTCCAAACCTCTTGTCCATGCGAAGATAGAAGCAATAGGATTAGTAGAAGTAGGGTTTCCCTTTTGATGTTCGCGGAAATGACGGGTCACTGTACCGTGTGCCGCCTCAGCTTCCATTGTTTTTCCATCTGGAGTGATCAGCACAGAAGTCATCAGACCTAACGACCCGAATCCCTGAGCAACCGTATCCGACTGTACGTCGCCATCATAGTTTTTACATGCCCAAACAAAATTTCCATTCCATTTCAAAGCGGAAGCAACCATATCGTCAATCAGACGGTGTTCATAAGTGATACCGGCTGCAGCAAATTCCGCTTTAAATTCCTGCTCGTAAATATCCTGGAAGATATCCTTAAAACGACCATCATATTTTTTCAGGATCGTGTTCTTTGTAGAAAGATATAAAGGCCATTTCTTCATTAAAGCCTGATTGAAACAAGCACGGGCGAAACCAGTGATCGATTCATCTGTATTGTACATGGCAAGGGCCACACCGTCGCTTGTAAAATTATACACATCGTAAGACTGCACTTCAGAACCATCTTCAGGAGTAAAAGTAATCGTTAACTTCCCTTTTCCCTTAGTCCGGAAATCTGTAGCACGGTATTGATCACCAAAAGCATGACGACCAATGCAAATAGGAGCGGTCCAGTTTGGAACCAAACGTGGTACATTATTCATCAAAATAGGCTCACGAAATACGGTACCATCCAGAATATTACGTACAGTCCCGTTTGGAGACCTCCACATTTGTTTCAGTTTAAATTCTTCAACGCGTTGTTCATCAGGAGTGATCGTAGCACATTTAATTCCAACACCATGTTCCTTGATTGCATTTGCAGCATCAATAGTAACCTGGTCATTGGTTTCATCACGGTGTTCAATACCCAGATCATAATATTTGATGTCAAGATCAAGATAAGGAAGGATTAGTTTATCTTTAATAAACTTCCATATGATGCGGGTCATTTCGTCCCCGTCTAGTTCTACTATTGAATTAACAACTTTAATTTTCTGCACTGACATATTTGAGTTTGTTTGAGTAATTTGTTCAGATACACAAATATATAAAAATTGAATAAAGAGGCGGATGTATGAAGCTTCAAAAGTATTTGATGACAAACATTTAACCTTTTCAATTGCTATAATAAGTATAAAACCTACAGATCATGAGTAACGAAAATACACCCTATCCGGAATTAAACGACGATAACAGCAATAGGGACAAGAAAATAAAAGACGAATTAGGGTCTACAGTAGATAAGGAAGATCTTAAATATGACGAGGAAGAAGGAAGTTATGAAATAGATGTGGAAAGTGATGATCCTGATTATGTACATCCCGATCCATACTTCACCGCTGTAAAGAATGGAAGCGATTCGGATTCAGATTTTGATGAAGCCAACCCTACTGCGAATGACGAATACGACCGTGCCAATGATGATGAACCAGATGAAATAGATGAATATGGCATGCACGTAGACAGTGGCAAAATAGTGGAACTGGATAAATTAGACGAAGAGCTGGCGGAAACACCGGAAGACGGAAGAGGCGACCTCGATGAAGAAGGATACCCAAAGAATGACGTTGATCCAGGTAAAGACGGGAACTTTTTATAAGCAGCAGATTAGCTCAGATCAAGGTTGAATCGTTTACGGAGATCATCCAGATTTGGGTTTTTAGCAACCAGGTGCTGGTATTTATCATGAGAAGTATACAACTGTTTCTTCTCATTTTTTTCTACATAACGGACGATCAGGTCAATTTTGAAATTTTGAAGTTCAACCCTTAAGCGGTTAAGCAGATCAACCTTTTCATGAACGAGCAGGTTTTCCTGGATCCGATTGTCTACAATCACCTCCACCTGGAAGTTATCCTTTAAAACGGGTTCATTTGCATGCATTAAAGTATATATGCTCATCTTATTCTCTTTCAGAATATCCTGAGCATATTTATTCCATGCCAGCAATAGATCTTCGGAGCTAAAATGCTCTTTCATGTCGCCCGAAACATACTGAGGTGCATTATCTTCCCCAGCCACCGAAGTGCTTGCCAGATCATTCAGATTTGGAATGAGCGACCCATTGTTCAGCAGTTTTTTAATCAGAATTTTAGGCTTGGCAGGAGGTGCAGCCTGAAAAGTTGCAGGTGCAGCATCATTCTGGACCTGTACTGCTGCAACAGGCATCTGTATAACCGGTATTGTTGGTATAGCAGGTGCTGGATAAGCTGGAATTGTCGGTGTTGAAGGTGTCTGAACGACAGCATTAGGCTGTTTTACAGGTGTTTGAGCCGGAAGAGCAGCAGCATTACCTATGACGGGATTAGGTTTTTTTTTTACAACCTCATCAGGAGCAGTATTAGCCAGATTTAAAGCAGAAGTAATATGACAGATCTTAATCAGTGAGATTTCCACCTGCAAACGCTGGTTTTTACTGTTCCGATAATTCAGATCACATTGATTGGCAATATTTAAACCGGTAAGCAGAAAAGAAGCAGATGTTTTTTTACACTGTTCCATATACCGGTTCCTGATTCCCTCACTCACTTCCAAAAGTTTTAAAGTAGCTGTATCTTTTCCAACCAACAGATTTCTAAAATGAGAAGCCAGTCCGGTGATGAAATTATTACCATCAAAACCATTCACGAGGATCTCATCAAAAACAAGCAGGGTAGAAGCGATATCCTCATTCAGTAAATGATCCGTCACTTTAAAATAATAGTCGTAATCAAGGATGTTGAGGTTATCAATAACCGCCTTATAGGTGATGTTCCGGTTAGAAAAGCTGACAATCTGATCGAACATAGACAGGGCATCACGCAGTCCGCCATCCGCCTTTTGCGCAATCACATGCAGTCCATCCGCATCATAAGTCACATTTTCCTTTTTCGCAATGCCCGCCAGGTGATGAGCCATATCATCCACCTTGATCCGGTTAAAGTCAAAGATCTGACACCTTGATAATATAGTAGGAAGGATTTTATGTTTCTCTGTAGTGGCGAGAATAAAGATCGCGTAGGAAGGAGGTTCTTCCAGTGTTTTCAAAAAAGCATTAAAAGCCGCCTGAGATAACATGTGAACCTCATCAATAATATAGATCTTGTACCGGCCAGCTTGTGGTGGAATCCTGACCTGTTCCGTCAGACTCCGGATATCATCCACCGAGTTATTCGATGCCGCATCCAGCTCATGTACATTAAAAGAATTACCATTCAGGAAGGCCCGGCAAGACGGACAAACCCCGCAAGCCTCAGTTTCGGCACTTAAATTTTCACAATTAATGGTCTTTGCAAGAATTCGGGCGCAGGTAGTTTTGCCTACACCACGTGGACCACAGAATAAAAAGGCCTGTGCTAGCTGATTATTTTTAATGGCATTTTTAAGCGTATTGGTTATATGTAACTGACCCACAACGCTTTCGAACGTTGTTGGTCTATATTTTCTAGCCGATACTAAGAAATTATCCATCGCCACTAAGATAAGCAGAAGGGAGTTGATGTGCAAGGATAAGAGTAATGTACATGAAATTTGTTTTTTTAAATTGAATCTGCTACATTTGCAATCCCTTATAAAGAGGGTAAATAATTGATAATTAAATAAAATGCAACAGTACGAAACAGTAATCATTCTTACCCCGTTGTTATCAGAAGAGGCAGTGAAAGAGGTTTTAACCAAAATCAGTGGTCTTCTAACAGGTAACGGAGCCGAAATTATCCATGAGGATAATTGGGGTTTGAAGAAACTTGCGTATCCTATTGAAAAGAAAACAACAGGATACTATCACCTAACTGAATACAAGGCCCCGGGTGACTTAATTAACAAACTGGAGGTTGAGCTTAGACGTGACGAACGAGTTATGCGTTTCCTTACGATTTCTTTAGACAAACATGCTATTGCGTACAATTTAAAGAAACATAGTGGAGCATTCCTGAAGAAACCGAAAACTGATAATCAAACCGAGAACGCTTCAAAATAATGGCAAGAGAACAAATTCAATACGTAACAGCCCCTAAAGTAGAGGATACACGTAAGAAATATTGCCGTTTCAAAAAGAACGGTATCAAATATATTGATTATAAGGACGGAAATTTTCTTTTGAAGTTCATCAATGACCAGGGTAAAGTATTACCACGTCGTTTAACAGGAACATCATTGAAGTTTCAGCGTAAAGTTGCGCAAGCAGTTAAACGTGCACGCCATATTGGTATATTACCTTATGTTACTGATTCAATAAAATAAGAGAGGTAGATCAGCATGGAAATCATTTTAAAACAAGATATTAAGAACCTAGGCGAGAAAGACGATATTGTAAGCGTTAAGCCAGGTTACGGACGTAATTTCCTTATTCCTAAGGGATTCGGAATTATGGCTACTTCATCTGCTAAGAAAGTTCTTGCAGAAAACCTGAAACAAGCACAGTTCAAACAAGAGAAGATCAAAAATGACGCTCTTGCTGTAGCCGAACGGTTAGAAGGAGTTAAATTAAGTATCGGCGCTAAGGCTGGTGAAAGCGGAAAGATCTTTGGTGCAGTAAATACCATTCAGGTAGCAGAAGCATTGAAAAAACTAGGATTTGAAGTAGACCGTCGTCGTATCACATTCGAATCAGAACCTAAATTTGTTGGCGAATATGTTGCTAACTTAAATCTTCATAAAGAAGTGAAGGTTCAGGTTCCTTTTGAAGTGATCGCTGAATAAGTTAATTTTAAAGATAATGAAAGGGCGCTCCATAACAGGGCGCCTTTTTTTGTAAAATAATGGCGCGTAAAAAAAGTAAATCAACAGGAAAGGGGAGTCGTTCTCTTTTCATCAGCATTCTAACGTATTTAAAAAGAGCCTCTCTCTGGTTTCTGGCTCTGAGTATGCTGTGGGTGTTGATATATCGCTTTATTAATCCACCTTTTACTTCTTTGATGATTCAAAGAGGCATCGAGCGTAAGTTTGATGGTAAAAGTTGGAAGGTTGACAAAACGTGGCGTGACTACGATGAGCTGTCCACCAACCTGAAGAAAGCCGCCATCGCCGGTGAAGACGCAGGATTTGTACACCACTGGGGTTTTGATGCTGATGCGATTCAAAAAGCCTATTTAAAGAACCGTGCCGGTAAGCCTATCCGCGGGGGAAGCACCATCAGTCAGCAAACAGCAAAGAATGTATTTTTATGGGGAGGTAGGTCCTGGTTACGTAAAGGCTTTGAAGTCTGGTTTACGGTGCTGATTGAAGTATTCTGGAGTAAGCAACGGATCCTGGAAGTTTATCTGAATGTGATAGAGATGGGTGATGGGATTTATGGGGCAGAAGCGGCAACACAGGAGTATTATTCCAAGTCTGCCGAAAGCATGAGTAAAAGACAGGCTGCACTTTTAGTAGCCGTGTTTCCCAATCCAAGAAAATGGACGCCAGCGCATCCAACAAATTATATTTATTATAAAAGAGGGGTGATTATGCGGAACATGAGGTATATCCGATTGCCGGATTAGGCAAATACGCGTGCGTGCCAGCTTTTATTAAAAGGAATTTCCCAATTTGTATCTAATTCAGCTTTGGTATGAACCATGTTGTTGAATACAATTGTTTCCGGTTTAATGATCCCATTATTTAGTAGAACCTCAAATTCATCGCGGTTGCAGGAAACCACTTCCTTATTCGTTTTATAAGCCATATTAAAGCGATCAAAGAGACTAACCTTATACTCGGCTTCCAGATTCCTTATAAGGCCCGCAGAGCGATCAATAGAGCAACCAGAAGCATTTGCCTGAACTTCATCCACCATGAGTATAATGAAGCGGTTATAGCGGATTTCGGCTTTCGCTTTTAATTGTGCGCCATGAGCCTGCCATTGGGTTGTAAATTCGGCTAATGTTTGTTCTATTTTATTCTGCTCCTCTTGAGCAAAAGGTCTGTTGGATTGATAGATCCATACTCTTGAATTTGGTGAAAATTCCATAATGTAAATGTACATAATTTGGGTTGATGTAATTATTTGGTAGAGGTAAAATTGTGTATTAGGAAATAAGGGTTTGAGAGAGGATAGGTTAAGGGCAGATTATCGTTGAAGCAGGTGTGACGCCACAGTGAGGCCACAGTGACGCCACGTTTTAGCGGGAAAAGGTGGCCTCACCGTGGCCTCACCGTGGCATCACTGTGGCGTCAAGGGTAAACTGGTTATAGGTTGGTTGTAGGTTGGGAGTCTGTCAATTGGATGTAGGTGGTTAATTGGATCATGGTTGGTTTCGGGTTTATTGGATGTTTTTGAGATTTATTTGTGGTGTTTGGTAGGGATGATTGACGGGGTTGAGGTAGTCTTTTTGGAGGGAATTTGGTATTCTAAGGGTTTTAAGGGATCAATTTGCTCCGTAATGAGGGGTAGATTAAAAAAATAATAAAAACTTAATTTTCTAATAATCAGGAGGGAACAATTGAATTTTAAAGTTTGAAAGGACAATTGTGAGAATTATCTATAATAAGAATAAAAAGATGCTATATTTGCAAACCCAAACACGAATAGGGTACCATAGCTCAGTCGGTAGAGCAAAGGACTGAAAATCCTTGTGTCCCTGGTTCGAATCCAGGTGGTACCACAAAACAAAAAAGGTCTTTTTCGCTTAGAAAAAGGCCTTTTCTCGTTTATAGAGGCAGTTTTTTAGGATTTAAGCCAACTGTCAGGAACGTCCCGTTCCGATAGCTTTTACATAACTTTTTGTTAAACTTCACGAAAAAAGGGCACAAATAGGGCACAAAACTATTTGACCTTTTTCGCCCAACAAATTATGTCATGGCTACTGTAGGTATTAAAATTCACAAACACCACAAAAAAGCAGATGGAACTTACAATGTAAAAATCAGGGTTGCGCACAAAGGGGAAAAGAAATACATCGATACTCCCCACTTTGTTGTTGACAAGCAGCTCACTGCAAAAAGTACCCTCAAGGATGCAACCCTAAGGCAGATCCTGAACAAGACTCTCGATGATTACCGAATCACAATCAGTAACCTGGGGCCTAAACTGGAACTCTTTAATGCGGAAACGTTAAGGAACCATTTAAGGGATAAGAACGAGCCGATGGATTTCTTTAAGTTTTGCAGTGACCATATCGAAGCCTTAAAGAACCAGGGAAGAAAAGGATCAGCAGGAACATTAAATACAGTTCTACTAAGCCTGAAGGATTATTTCAAAGGGAATACTTTATCACCTTTGGAAATCAATGAGTGGATGCTGACCGCTTATGAAAAGTATTTACGGGCTGAAAGAAAATTAACGCGCTTGAATCAGGGGAAATTGATCACCCGGACAGTAAAGGGCATGAGTGACGCAGCCGTGCATAATCATTTCAGGGATTTACGCATACTGTTTAAAGCGGCAATGAAATTTTATAACAAACCGCAAATCGGCGAGAATAGGATACCGTATTGTCCTTTCGATAATTACAAAATTGTTGATGCCCCGGAAACAAGGAAACGGAACCTGACGGTTGAACAGATGAAAGCGATCCGTGATTGTAAAGTGCCAAAAGACAGCAGGGCGGAGTTAGCACAAGACCTTTTTATGCTTTCTTTTTACCTATGTGGTATGAACGCGGTTGATCTGTACAATTTACGAGCATCTAATATCATAAAGGGACGTGTTGAGTATAACAGAAGTAAAACTATCCGAAGATCAGATCGGGCCTTTATTAGTATTAAGTTGGTAAAAGAGGCGAAACCACTTTTGGATAAGTATCTTGAAAAATTGCATATTAGGTATAACAGCTTTGAGAATCTAGACAGAGCGATCAATGAGGGACTTAAGGCTGTTAGTGAAAGGGCAGAGTTATTTGGTATAACTTTCTATTGGGCACGACATACATTCGCCAACCTTGGCCGTAACAAATGCCGTATGAGCAAGGATGATGTTGGACTAGCGCTTAATCACGTAGATCACGGCAACAAAACCACAGACATTTATATCGAAAAAGATTGGAGCATTGTTGATGAGGTACAGTCAAAGGTCATTGCACTATTAAACGAGTCTAACGAGGCTAGAATAAAAAAACTGACTGACCCAATCGAACAACGGAAAAGTATGCGCCTTGTTAGACTTAAAATTACAGTATGATGGGCTTGCGAAAATCTAAAGGTATCGAGGGAATTGCTTTTTGAAGATACTGAACTAAATTAGAGCAAAAGATTAAACTATTAGTGTAGCTGATTTGATCTTTTGGTATGGGTATAATCTACCATAAAGATATTCAATGCTTTTGATGTTTAGGATGTTCTGGTATTTCATTTTACCGTCGATTATGATGTAGACATAGCGTCTGCTTTGTGAGCTGCAAAGGAAGGATGATACAAGGGGGATTGTAAGCCTTCTTAAAAATCGGACTGTTAAAAAGACGAGAATTCTAAGTTACATTGCTATAAATGGAATATCGTATTTACTACGAATAGTAGTTTTATATAATTTGATTAGCTTAATGGCTGGAGTATTAATATAGTTTTTTTTAGAAGGGATTATTTTCTTTATCAGATTATCACTATTTAATATATACATTTAGCCTTTAAGCCTTATTGGATGAAGAAAATTTACACAGTCTCAAAGTATAAATTATGGCACAAAAGACGAATTGTTAAATTATCAAGAAAGAAAAAAGCACGAAAAAATTGTCATTATGGAATAATTAACGGTATAGTAAAACAAGACACACAATCTACTCGAGACAAGTCTGGTTTAATTCTTGCGCCAGAAGATTTTAGATTGATTGAAAATCCAGAAGGTTGTCTTGCTTTTTTTAAGAGCATAAGAAACCCAAATAATGCGGTTATAACTAGTAATGTTAAAATTGTAAAGATATCTCTAAGAAATGTTCAAAAGATAGACTATGCCACAATAAGTGTATTTTTATCAATAAGTGACAGTTTAAAAATAAACCAGATAGTATTACACGGAGATTTCCCAGTAAAAGAAGAGTGTAAAGCGTTTATGATAGAGTCCGGTTTTCTTGATCACATGTTTACTACGAAAAAAAAGCGATTTGCTAGTAGTCAAAAGTCAAATCTGATATTCTTCGAAAAAGGAACAGGAGTTTTATCAAAAAATGATAATATGCGTATAGGTGATTTAATCAAAAATGTGGTTTATTATCTTACTGGCGAATCGAAACATTTTAAGCCAGTCAAAACTATTTTGCTTGAAATTTGTGGTAACTCTATAGAACACGCTTGTACGGAAAAAAAACAATGGCTATTGGGAGTCAAATATGAGAAAGATAAAGTTGTGTTCACAGTCACTGATATCGGAAAGGGAATATTAGAAACCTTACACAAAAAATTTAAAGTTGCGTTTGCTGACATACTTATGTTTAACGATAATGTAGAAGTTTTGAGGGGTGCTTTCAAGCAAAAGTATGGGTCAACTACTCAAGAGTTGAATAGAAATAAAGGGCTACCTGCTGTTCGTGAATACTCCGACAACGGAACGATATTAAATTTGATTGTGCTAACAAATGATGTACTTTTACACTTTCAAAATAGTAGTATTTCTAGAGCATTTAACAATAATTCTCCTAAATTTAAAGGCACAATGTACCATTGGGAAATGACTAAAGAATGTATTGTTAAGACTTATAAAGACAACTATGACAATTAGTGTATTAAATGATTTTACGGAATATCCCGGATTGCGCAATTGTTCAATAAGTGAATTTTCTGGTGAAGAATTTTATCATGACCATTTAAACAACGGATTTAAGGAATCTTATGATAAAAAGGAGAAATTAATAATTAACCTTGATGGGACCGGAGGATATGCTTCATCATTTTTAGACGAAGCTTTCGGGAATTTAGTTTATGATTTTACTTTAAATGTAGTAAAAAGCAACATAGAAATTATATCTGACGAGGAACCTCATTGGAAAGATATGATTGAGGAAAAGACATTTTTGCAATGGGAAAAAAGAAGACAAGTAGAGGAAAAGCCCATAGTGACCAAAAATCATGAACCTTGGTACAGACTAGTAAATCAGGTACCAATTAAAAAGCAATGGTAAAGTTTCTAATGTGTCTAGATACATCGAACTGGATTGACCTACTAGGAATTATAGCTAATCTACTATTTGCGTGGTGGATTGTAATAGCTATCCAAAACAAGATTAACAATAAAAGGGTTTTAAAGGACCATTTTATTCAAGATTTAAAAGAAATCAGGAATGATTATAGACTGTTTTTTATAAATATTGATAAGGGAGTATTGCTGCCAAATGAAATTCTTCCATGGTTTAAGCTGATGAATATTAAAGTCAAGGATCTGCTTGATGTAGTAAAAACGGTTCATAAAATAGATATATATCAGCTAGATCCGTTTAAAAAAGACCTAAATGAATTAATGTCAGAGAATTCTGATTTTAAGACAAACTATAGATCCGAACAGCCTATCGTTTTTTCCGGAAGGTCGAAAAGGGATTTTATCAAATTTCAGGGAAAGTATATATCCCGTTTTAATGAGATACTGATACTAATAAATTCAGCTAACTAACCAATAATCTATCTTAGATGTTTGACAAGACTGAAGTTTTTAGTAATTCTCTTTCATAAAAATAACATTCAGGATGCGTTAATCTTATATAAGTAGTGTATTAACTTCGAACGAAATATCTAGATTGCAATTATGAAAAAAACAAAAATTGATTTTTACTACGATAGATCACCAAAGAGTGAGCTTTTTAAGACTAGTGATTATGAATACCTCCCTTCTATTCCGCAACAAAACGATGTTATTCATATTGAATCCGATACTCATGAGGAAATTCCATACTATGTATCAAGAATAAATATAATCTTCTTGTCATCTGAAATTTATCAGCAAAGAGTAGAAATATATTTGACACCATTTGATAATACTTACCCTTTTATGGACATTGTTATTCAATAGTGAATTACTCTTTTAAAAATATCATTCATTAAAACCTTGCAGTTGCAAGGTTTTTTCATTTGCGTAAGAAATTATGTAAAAGAGATTTTTCGTAGTTTCTTACGATCGGTACAATAATTAGTCGTAGTAGCAGCAGTGATTTTCTCTCGTCTAAAGATCGAACGATACACGACTTCCATAATCAGATGAGTTTCTTCAACCTTTCCTTAGGGTGTCTTTTAACGGTCTCTCTATATTCTTCCCAGTTTATCCCGGTTTGCAGTTCTTGAGAGTAACTGCCGAAAATCTCTTTGTCCTCTTTTGTATCTTCTCTGAAAATGATAAC
>NZ_AQPN01000009.1 GCF_000403135.1 Arcticibacter svalbardensis MN12-7 | reverse complement strand
TAGTAATATAATTGATTTTCAATCACTGCTTTTATTAAAAATGCCTTAAAATATATAATAAAAATTTGATAAATAGAAATAAACTTCTCAAATTTATTATTATATCATTTAATTAAAAAGGCATATGAAGCAAATTCTATCTAGTTTGTTCATTTTGTGCATATTAGTTACACATGTAATAGCACAAGATCGAACTGTTACCGGTACAATCAAAGGAAAAGATGACGAATTACCTCTACCGGGAGTAAGCGTAAGAGTGAAAGGGAGTCAGCAAGGAACTCAAACGGGGTCAAATGGATTATTTTCGATAAAAATACCAGGGAATAATGCAGTCCTTGTATTTTCTTATGTCGGTTATACCTCACAGGAAATAAATGTAGGGACAAGGAGTACAATTGACATTGTATTAACCAGCGACTCTAAACAACTAGGGGAAGTTGTAGTAACAGCATTAGGCGTTGGGCGTGATAAGAGAACATTGGGTTATTCTGTTCAAAAGGTTGGTGGTGATCAAATTCAGAATTCAAGGGAAACGAATCTTGTGAACGCTTTGGCTGGTAAAGTTGCCGGTGTACAGATTAACAGTTCCGGTGGACAAGCCGGATCGTCTGCTAGAATAGTAATTAGGGGTAATACTTCAATAACTGGTGATAATCAGCCTCTATTTGTAATTGATGGAATTCCAATGGATAATTCTGTCAACAGGGGCATTACTGAAAATGTTGAAAGTGTACTTTTTAATGGTGTTGGAGGAAATAGAGGTATAGACATTGACCCAAATATCGTTCAGGAAATGACTGTACTTAAAGGTGCTGCAGCGACTGCGCTGTATGGTGCCAGGGGTGCTTTCGGTGTAGTTTTAATCACTACGAAAAAAGGACAAAAGACTTTAGACAGAAAGTTTCCTTCTGTAAGTTATACTTCAAGTTTGAGTTTGGATGAGGCAATTATAAAAGGATTTCAATCTACTTATTTACAAGGGTCTTTAGGTAAATATAAAAATGGACTGCCTTTAACAAGTGGTGGTTATTCTGAAGTGGCTAATGGCGCATCTCAGACTTCTGCTAGCTGGGGACCTCATAGAGATTCTGTAAGTCAGGCAGTGATTGATGCGGTTGGCATGCCTACTATCATTGATCCCCGGAAGGAGTTTTATAGAGATGGCAAGGTTTGGAATAATTCTGTTGCGTTAAGTGGTGGTGGGGATAATTCTACTTACATCATGACTTATACTAACTTAGATCAGGAAGGTGTGGTTCCAAATAACACGTTTAAACGGAATAGTCTTCAGGCTAATTTTACTTCTAAATTAACGAAGAGCTTTAATACCAGTACCTCTGTCAACTACATCAATTCGGTGAATAAACGTATGCCTGAAGGTAATACAAAGAGATCATACCTTTATACGTTGAATTTTGCACCGATAAGTTTTGATAGTAAAAAAGCTTATGAGGATGGGAATACGAATCGTTCCTGGACGACGGGTGCCGGCTTTGATAACCCGTACTGGTTAGTTAATAACGTTTCCATGCCATCGTCTGTAGATCGTTTTATTCTATCTAACGAATCTACTTTAGAGATACTTCCCTGGCTAAAACTGACCAATCGCGTTGGTTTAGATACCTATAACCAGTTGGACAAGGAGCAGGTAAATGTTGGTGAAATAAGTGTTCCCGACGGCAGAATGTATGAGGCAATGATCAATAGGCGTCAGATTAATAATGATTTGATTTTGTTGGCTGAAAAGAAAATAAATGATGATTGGTCAATTAATGGATTGATTGGGAATAATATCAATTCAAGAACCTATACGAGCAGGACAATAAGGGGCTTAAATCTGAGTATCCCTGGTTTTTACGATATAACGAATGTGGAGTCAGTTACAGCTTATCAAGCGGATTCTAAAAGAAGAACGTATGGACTTTATGCTTCTGGTACGATAGATTATAAAACCTATCTCTATTTAAATCTTACCGCTAGAAATGATTGGTCATCGACTTTACCTGTGAAGAACAATTCATTCTTTTATCCTTCTGCTTCTGTAGGGTTTGTATTTACAGATTTATTGGGTTTAGCTAATAACGATATTTTCCCTTATGGTAAGTTGAGGGTATCTTATGCGAGAGCGGGAAACGATGCACCAGAATACCTGACTAATAAGACTTATTCTCAGGCAAACCCTAGTGATGGTACCAGAGGTAATATTAGTTTTCCGTATAATGGATTGAATGCTTTTCAAACCGGTACTACTTTAGCTAATAATGAACTAACTCCTGAAATGGTGACTGAAAAGGAAATTGGAGCCGATTTAAGGTTCTTTAAGAGCCGGCTGGGGATAGATTTTTCTTACTATGACAAGGTAAGTGATAAACAAATTTTATCTCAGGAAGTTGCTGCTTCGAGTGGTTATGTGGAAGCGGTTGTAAATGCGGGTAAGGTTTCGAATAAGGGTGTAGAATTAACATTAACTGGATCACCAATTAAAACAAGGGATTTTGAGTGGAGTATCCAGGTGAATTATGCAAAGAACAATTATAAACTAAAAGCACTTGCTGAAGGGGTTGATAATATTTTCCTTGGAGGTTTTACTACTCCACAGATTCGGATCGATAAAGATTATGGGTATGGTGTGATATGGGGCCTTGGATTTAAACGAAATGAAGAAGGTAAACTTATTATTGGTGAAGATGGTTTGCCGATTACCAATGATGATTACGGCCCTATTGGTAACGTTACTGCAAAGTATAATGGTGGGATCCGGAATACCTTCAGATATAAAAGCCTCAGTTTGTCAACCTTATTTGACTTTCGTAAGGGCGGTGATCTGTTGAATCTCGACTTATATTACAGTTCTTATTATGGAACGGCTAAGGTAACAGAAAACAGGAATACATTTACCACTTATGATGGCGTAATGGAGGATGGTACGGTTAATACGACTCCTGTTTTAAGAGATCAGGCTTATTATCAAAATTGGTTTAGTGCTATTGACGAAAATTTTGTAGAGGATGGTTCTTTTATAAAACTTAGAGAAGTAACATTGAGCTACAATTTACCGGCTTCTTTAGTGCAAAAAACTCCTTTTCAAAGTATAGGTTTTGCGGCTACCGGGAGAGATCTGTGGGTAAAATCGAATTTTAGCTATGGTGATCCGGAGGGTAGTTTGTATGGTAGTGGAAATGCTCAAGGGTTTTATCATGCCGTTACTCCGGGAACAAAAGGGGTGACATTCTCATTGAATGTTAAATTTTAAAACGTAGATTAAGATGAAAACAAAAAATATATTAGTTTTAATACTGGCATTTATTGCGTCTTCGCTTTATAGCTGTAAAGATAGCCTGGATATAAATTACGATCCAAATAGTCCTAGTGACGTCACGGAGAAGCTTATGCTTCCTGCTATTTTAAGTACTTTTTCATTTGAAGTGGCTGGTGGGGATCCGGTGCGTACAGCGACATTACTAACTAAAAATGTTGCTGATGCTACAGATGGGCCGCATCAGGGGAATTATCAGATCACCTCAAATGATGTTGATAATTTTTGGAGATATTCTTCCTATACGGATATCATGAAAACCAGCTCTGAATTGATAACGAAGGCTGATGCGAATGGCAATCCTTCTTATAGCGCCATTGCAAAAATTATGATTGCATGGAATATGTCTTATATTACTGATGCTTTTGGTGATGCTCCTTTTTCGGAGGCTTTTCAGGGTGAAAATGGTAATCTAAAACCTACATATGATTCACAGGAAGACATCTATAAGCATATTCAAACGTTGCTGGATGAGGCAATTGTTTCTGCAGGTGAAACTACTGGTTTACACCCCGCAGCTGATGATTTGATATATGGTGGAGTGATGTCAAGCTGGCAAAAGTTGGCAAGGACTCTAAAGGCTCGTTTTTATTTGAGATTATCCAATGCTCCAGGTTATAACGCGTCAACCCAGGCAACGCTTGCTTTAGCGGCATTAGATGCTGGTGCAATTTCTGATGTTTCTGAGATGCCTGTGGTAAAATATTTCGATAGTCCTGATCAGGAAAATCCCTGGTATCAGTTTGCAATTGATGGAAAATGGAGTACTTCTACCAAGCCATCTATTTATTATGTGAATCTATTGCAATCTACGGGAGATCCAAGACTTCCTTACCAGGTAAGGACAGCTACTACTGGAGCTGATATCGGCAAATACGTGGGTGTGACAAATGATGCTCCTCCATCTGCCTTGACAGCCTACTCTTCAATTTCACCTTTTTATAGTGCCTCTAATGCACCCTTATTCTTATTGATCTATGCTGAGGTTCCGTTTATAAGAGCTGAAGCGGAATACTTGAAGGCTGGCAAAACGGTTAATACGGCTGTCGTGAGCGCTTATAATGAAGGAATAACAGCATCAATGGATATGTATGGTATTAGCACGGGTGTTCCTGCTTACCTTTTAGCAAATGCCCTGGTTCCTGCTACTGCTTATGAACAAATTATGACGCAGAAATATATAGCGAACTATTTGCAATTTGAAGCTTATAACGATTATAGAAGAACAGGTTACCCTAATCTGCCCATCAACAATGAAGTTTATCCGGATGTTGAGCTGACGACTGAGCCTTTGCTGGATATAATTCCACTCCGGTTTCCTTATCCTTCTTCTGAAAGATCATATAATGCAGATAATATACCGGATAATGTTCCGGCTGGTTATCTTGCTGCCATGCAGGTTCCTGTATGGTGGGATGGAAATTAGTTAAGAAAGATTCATTGGTAATATTTTATTATCAATGAATCTTTGTACCTTGTTGAGCTGTTAATCCTTATCTTAATTTAATCTCTCAGGGTGTCTAAACTAATAAAATTCGTTTTAGCTGTTTTATTTCTCTCCTCTGTTTCTACCGGGACTGCTTTTTCTCAGTCACCTGTTATCGATAGTGTTTATTATGCTAAGGCTGTTGGTGGGTTAATCAATTATTACCAGAATTCTCCTGACAAAAAATTAGTGCTTTATAATGGACCTGAACATCGGGGCTATTTCAGGCAGATAAAGGGTTTTGCCTACTTTGATACCGATAAAATGGTGAACGGTAATGTGCTTTATGACCATGTTTGGTATAAGCTTCCTCTCCTTTATGATTTGGTTATGGATCAGGTTATCATTCTTCATTATGATGGCTTATACAAAATGTCTCTTGTTACTGAGCGAGTGGATCAATTCAATATGAATGGGCATGTGTTTAAGAAAATAGGGTTAACTAACCTGGATTCTAAGATGGTTCCTGGTTTTTATGAACAGATTTATGCGGGTGATTCTATTTCTTTGTATGCTAAGAGAAGTAAAATTATATCTGAGCTGCTCAATATGCAAAGTCTGGAGCGTGAGTTTCAGAGTAAAAACCTGTATTATTTTTTGATCAGTGGCTCTTATCACTCTGTAAATTCTAAAAAAGAGATGTATGCCCTGCTTGGCAGTAAAAAGAAAGCGGTGGTAGTCTATCTTAGAAAAAATCATGTGAAATTTAGAAAAAGTAAAGAGGCTGCTTTGGTAATTGCTTCCAAAAAGTATGATGATAAACTTTAACCTATGCGCCTTCCCTATTCGCTAATCTTTCTTTCTGCTTTTCTGTTTTTTGGTCTGGCGCAGCTTTGTGCTCAGGATAAAAAGGACCCTCTTCTATCGGGACAATTTGACCGGGTTAAGGTCTCTGAGTTTGCGGACTATTTAGAGAAAGCGACGAATTGCCAGATCTACTACGATAGCACTGCTTTTGATAGTCTTCGCATTAGTGTGACTTTTGAAAATATGCCGCTTGATGCGGTCCTTAACCGTGCTTTTTTGAATACGAAGATTAAATATGCAATTGACTTTGAGAAACATGTGTTTCTGAGTCTGGATCAGGAGCTTATTGTTGGTCTTCCTGAGGGGTTTTGGGATAATAGTGGGATTAAGGCTCCTCAGGTAAATGAAGAGCCGCCTTTAATTTCTGAGTTCCTGGTGGACGTGGACAAGAGTCCTGCTGTGGCATCTTCAGCCAATAAGGTGTATACGATTGGGAACCGGACGGCAACGTTTAAGAAAGGAAACGTGACGCTGGCGGGTTATATTAAAGAGGCGAACAGCGGCGAGCCGGTAATTGGGGCTAGTGTATATATTGAGTCTCCAAGAATTGGTGTGAGTACGAATCAATCTGGTTATTACTCGATCAGTCTTCCTGCTGGCAGGCATGTGCTGAATATTCGTTTTATCGGTATGCGGGATGCTTCAAGGATCATTAATTTGTATTCGGATGGCAAACTGGATATTGAGGTGATTAATCAGGTTCGTTCTTTAAATGAAGTGAAAATTTCGGCGGAGAAGATTGCGAATATCAGGAATACGCAAATGGGTGTGGAGAAACTGAGTATGGCTACCATCAAACAGATTCCTACGGTATTTGGGGAGCCTGATATTTTAAGGGTGATTCTGACTTTGCCGGGCGTAAAGTCTGTGGGGGAAGCGAGTACGGGCTTTAATGTCAGGGGTGGCGGTACGGATCAGAATCTGATCTTATATAATGATGCCACCATCTACAATCCTTCGCATTTGTTTGGCTTCTTTTCGGCCTTCAACTCTGACGCGATCAAGGATATTGAACTGTATAAAAGTAGTATTCCGGCTAAGTTTGGTGGAAGGATCTCTTCGGTGCTGGATGTGCATAGCCGCGAAGGGAATAATAAGAAATTTGCGGGTACGGCAGGAATTGGCTTGCTTACGAGTCGCATTAACCTGGAAGGCCCGATTATTAAGGATCGAACTTCGTTTATGGTTGGTGCCAGAACGACTTACTCGGATTGGCTGTTGAAGGAATTGCCTGCAAAATCGGGATATAGGAATAGTAAGGCTGCTTTTTCGGATATTGATATGCATCTGCATCATAAGTTTGATGATCAGAATAGTTTGGCAATAACCGGGTATTTAAGCAGCGACCGCTTTAATTTGAATAGCGATACGGTTTATAGGTATTTCAATACGAATGCATCGCTGAAATGGAAACATATTTTTAATAACAAGTTTAATGGGAGTATTTCTACTGGAATAGACCGCTATGAATACAAGGTGAATAGTGAGGATAATGTGGTGAATGCGTATAAGATGGGTTTCGATATTAATCAATCTAACATAAAAACGGACTTTACGTATTATGTGAATTCTAAACATACGCTTGACTTTGGTGCCAGTGGTATATATTATAGATTACATCCGGGGAGTTTTGTTCCTGCAAGTGGGGAATCGCTGGTTAGTCCCGATGTTCTTGATCCTGAACAGGCACTGGAGACTGCTATATATCTTGGCGATCGTTTTGAGATTACTCCGGCCTTGTCCTTAAATGTGGGGATCAGGTATTCGATGTTTAATTCTCTGGGTCCGGCTTCTACATATACGTATGCTGATGGTTTGCCTAAAAATGAGTTTAACATCACGGATAGTGTGGCTTATAAAAAGGGGGATGTGGTGAAGACGTATGGGGGACCGGAATATCGTGTTTCGGCCAGGTATACCTTTACAAGTGATTTTTCAGTCAAACTGGCCTATAATACATTGAGACAGTATATTCACATGTTGTCGAATACAACGGCTATTGCGCCTACAGATATCTGGAAACTGAGTGACCTGAACATTAAACCGCAGGAGGGTAAACAGGTTTCCCTGGGTTTATATAAGAACTTAAAGTCGAATACGATTGAGACTTCCATGGAGGTGTATTATAAATGGCTGAATAACTACCTGGATTATAAGAGTGGGGCGACCTTGATCTTGAATCATCATATTGAACAGGATGTGATTAACACACAGGGAAAGGCTTATGGTTTGGAACTCATGATTAAAAAGACGGCTGGGAGGCTGAATGGCTGGGTGAGTTATACGTATTCGAGAACGTTTTTGAAGATGGATGATCCTACTGCGATACAGTTGGTTAATGATGGGGCGTATTATCCTGCTAATTATGATAAACCGCATGATTTTACTGTGGTGGGTAACTTTAAAGCTTCGCACCGGTTTAGTGTTTCGGCTAATGTGACGTATAGTACAGGAAGGCCTATTACGCTTCCGGTAGGGAAATATTATTATGGGGGATCGGAGCGACTACTGTATTCGGATCGTAATCAATACCGAATTCCTGATTATTTCAGGACAGACCTTTCCATAAATATTGATGGAAACCATAAAGTTCATCAATGGATTCATAGTTCATGGACGCTGGGGGTGTATAATTTAACGGGGAGACATAATCCATATTCGACTTACTTTACGACAGAGCAGGGTGCAGTAAAGGGTTACCAGTTATCTATTTTTGCTTCTGCGATTCCATTTATAAATTATAACCTTCGATTCTGATATGAAAAAGATCTATATAGGCCTGTGCTTGTCAGTGGTTATGCTACTGCTTTTTCAGTGTAAAGAGGCGTATGATCCTGAGATTGTGTCTACGGACTTGAACTACCTGGTTGTGGAGGGTTTTTTGAATGGAAATGGCCAGACTTCAATTAAGTTATCGCGAACCAGAAGCAATGCTTCTACGGCAAAATCACCAGAATTGGGTGCTAAAGTGGTAATTGAGGCGGATAACTCTAATCGGGTTATACTGACGGAGGGTGCTGATGGAAATTATACCACTAATGCCGTTTTCTCTTCTGCTTTAAAATATAAATTGCTAATCCATACTTCGGCAGGGAAGGATTATACTTCGGAATTTGTTTCGTTGTTGAAGACGCCTGCAATTGACAGTCTGCCCTGGAAAAGAGTAAATCAAGGGGTGCAGATTTACGTGAACACGCATGATGCGGAAAATAAAACCAAGTATTACCGCTGGGAATTTAAGGAAACCTGGATCATCATTCCTACTTTCTACTCGAGTCTTAAAATTGTTAGGTTAGATAAGCCGAATGAGGATGGTCTTAGTTTTGAAATCGTGAATAGAACTTCTGCTGATGCTTTACCTTTAGCTTGCTGGCAAAATGAACTTTCTACTAATATCCGGATTGGGTCGTCGAGTAAATTAGTGGCCGATGTGATCAACCTGGCGCCTGTTTCGTTTATTCCGTACTCATCATGGAAATTGGATCGGCGATATAGCATTCTGGTTAAACAGTATGCATTGACAGCGGCTGGATTTGAATATTGGGAGAACATGAAAAAGAATACTGAGGGACTGGGAAGTATCTTTGATCCGCAGCCTTCAGAAGTGAAGGGGAATTTGATGTGTGTAACGGATCCGAATGAGCCGGTAATCGGTTATTTTGATGCCTCTACGTTGGAGGAAAAGAGGCTGTATATTTCGAGTGGGCAGGTGCCGGACTGGAGGTACCGTACGGGATGCGAGTCTATTTCTGTGAAGAATAATCCGGATAGTCTACAAACTATATTTCCGTATTATATTCCTTTATTTTACCAATATGACCTTGGAAATAATATTGACCGCTATACTGGTGCCCCTCCGGAATGTGTGGATTGCCGCTTAAAAGGATCTGCAATTAAACCTGATTTCTGGGAATGATGATATATAAATACAGTTTGTCTTTTTGTATGCTGTTGATTTCCGTCCTGGCAATGGGACAAACAACAGATCTGGATAGTATCCCTGCCTCTTTCGATCGGTACAGGACTGCTCAATTGCAGGAAAAACTGTTTGTGCATACAGACAGGACGAGTTACCTGGCTGGTGAGATTGCCTGGTTTAAGATCTATGATGTGGATGCTTCGTTTCATAAACCAATGGGCGTAAGTGCGGTGGCTTATGTAGAAATTCTGGATCGGGAGAACAAGGCGGTAGTGCAGGCGAAGGTGAAACTGCAGGATGGCAAGGGTAAAGGGTCTTTGTATTTGCCGGTGTCGCTGTCGTCGGGCGGGTATCGTTTGCGTGCTTATACGCGATGGATGAAGAATTTCTCGCCTGAGTTCTTTTTTGAGGAGTCTATAAATATTATCAATACGTTAAAAGAGCCGGACGCTATTTTAGTGGCTAAGGAGCTTCAGTATGATGTTCAGTTTTTCCCTGAAGGGGGCAACCTGGTGGATGGTTTAACGAGTAAGGTTGGTTTTAGGGCAACGGATCATTCGGGCAATGGCGTTAATTTTAACGGGGTAATTCTGGATGAAGACAATACGGTCATTGCTGAATTTAAGCCTACGAAATTTGGGATCGGTAATTTTTCTTTTACGCCTATGAAAGGGGTTAAGTATCATGCTGTTTTAAACTTGCCTGCTGGTCGGGTTTTAAAGGAGAATTTGCCTGAGCGGTTTGACCAGGGTGTGGTAATGGCTTTGAATGAGGTTCAGAATCAAATTAAGGTTACGGTAAAGTCTACTGCAGGAGTGGCAGGTTCGGTATATTTATTTGTTCATTCGAGGAATAGGGTTGAATATGCGGGAAAGGGAACTCTAATTGATGGTTTGTTTACTTTGGAAATTTCTAAGGATAGGCTGAAGGATGGGATTTCTCATTTTACTTTGTTTGATGTTCAGGGTCGGCCGGTTTGTGAACGTTTATATTTTAATGATTTGCCAGGTAATAGTCTTTTGGTAAATGCCTCTCCTGATCAGCAGGAATATGGTTTGCGTAAACCTGTGGTGGTTGATATTAGTTCGGCTACTGCTGATTTAAAACCTATAGCGGCTGATCTTTCTATTTCGGTGTATCGTGCTGATTCGCTGCAAATGGATCCTGCTGTATCTGTTGATATTGTGAATTACCTGCTTCTTGGTTCGGAACTGGCTGGTACTATTGAACAGCCAGAATATTATTTTTCGGGTAGTGTGGCGGATAGGGCTGTCGCTTTGGATAATTTAATGCTTACTCATGGTTGGAGCAGGTTTAAATGGGATTTGGTTTTTAAACCTTTTGTTCCTGTATATGCTCCGGAATTGGAATATCATGTGATTACGAGAAAGCTTGTTGCTGCGGATACGAAAGCTCCGGCAGTTGGTGTTGATGTGGATTTTGCTATTGCCGGGAGTCGGGTTCAGTTTTATAATGGGCAAAGTGATGCAAATGGAATGGTTAATTTCTATACGAAGGACCTTTATGGACCGCATGTAGCTGTGCTGCAAACGAATTCATCGTCGGATAGCTTGTATGATTTTGATCTGCTAAGTCCTTTTTCGGATCGTTTTTCTTCGCGTAGCTTGCCTGCTTTACGTTTGCCTTCGGAATTAAACCATACGCTTCTGGTGAATAGTATTAATATGCAGGCGTTAAACATGTATCATAAAAAAGAGTTAAACCAGATGACTGCTTTGAACCTGGATAGTGTTTCTTTTTTTGGTAAACCGGGTGAATATTATTTGTTGGATAACTATGTGCGGTTTCCAACAATAGATGAGGTGTTGAAGGAATATGTGCTTGCTGTTGGGGTTAGGCATAGAAATGGGAAGCCGGTGATGCAGGTGTATTCCGGTGTGCAGAATGAGGGTTTCTTTGAGGAGAGGCCACTGGTGCTTTTTGATGGGGTTCCTGTAGTGAATACGGATAAGATTTTTAATTATGATCCGCTTAAGGTAAGAAGCATAGAGGTGGTGGCAAAGAAATATTTTTATGGTCCGGCAATTTATGGTGGGATCATTAAATTCAATACGTATAAAAATAATATGGATAACCTGGAGCTTGATCCGGGTTCTGTTGTGTTGGATTACGAGGGACTGCAATTAAACAGGGAATTCTATTCGCCAAAGTATGATGCGGGTGTTAGTCATCGTTTGCCTGATTTTAGAAGTCTGTTGTACTGGTCTCCGGATGTTTCTACGGATATTCGAGGAAAAGGAACGTTAAATTTTTATACTTCAGATAGGCCGGGAGTTTATATGGGTGTGATTGAGGGGTTGGGTTTAAATGGAATTCCGGGTAAAAAGGTTTTTAAATTTGAGGTAAAATAAGTTTTTTTCGATAAAAAAGCCAAATATTTAAGATTACTAATCATAAATTCTCATAATTTAGGTTATGGTGTGAATTTTCGTCTATGTTTTATTAAATATATTATGTTTAAAGGCTTTAAAGCAATGTTTGTAAAAATTTTATATTCTAATTCTTCTCAAAATGTAACTATTATTAATAAAATGTTAATAAATTCTTGTTTTTTTAATGATTGATCATGATATTTGAAGAATCATTAATTAAAATTGAATATGAAAGACAATTACCTAAAAATTGCTTTCCTGTTAATCTGTTTTTTTATGTTTAATTTCGTTTCAGCTCAGGAACGAACTATAACTGGAACAGTTACAGGAGCAGATGACAAACTTTCACTCCCAGGAGTAAGTATTGTAGTAAAAGGGACTACAGCAGGAACCCAATCAGGTGCTACTGGTCAATTCTCACTGAGAATACCCAACAATAAGGCAGTTCTAGTATTTTCATACGTAGGTTATACTTCTCAGGAAGTTGCTGTTGGACAAAAGAGTACTATTTATGTTGCTCTAGCAGCTGATGCTACACAACTAGGAGAAGTGGTAGTAACTGCCCTAGGTATCACAAGAAACAGAAATGAAGTTGCTTATTCGGCACAAAAGGTTGAGGGTAATGAAGTGAGCAAGACACGTTCGGGAAACTTTATAACCGGTATGTCGGGTAAAGTGGCTGGTTTGGAAATCAGACAGAATAATGCAATTGGTGCATCATCAAACGTTGTTCTTCGTGGGGTGAAATCAATTACAGGAAACAACCAGGCGTTATTTGTTATTGATGGAGTACCAGTTAACAATGCGAATAGTGGTAATCGCCAGGTAACTGACAATTCTGGGGTTTCAACCAGAAATGATCAATCTACAGGTAGAGGTGGATATGATTATGGTAATGCAGTGGCTGACATGAACCCAGACAATATAGAGTCAATTTCTGTATTAAAGGGAGCAGCAGCAAGTGCGTTATACGGATCGCAAGGTAGTAATGGGGTAATATTGATCACAACAAAAAAAGGGCAAAAAGGCCTTGGTATTGCTGTTAACTCAAGTATCAGTGTAGGATCTTATGATAAATCTACTTTCCCTAAATACCAACACAAATATGGAGGTGGTTATGGTGCATACTATGGTCCAAACGAAGACGCTTTTTTTAATTCTGAAGATGTAAATGGAGATGGAGTTTTGGACTTAGTGGTTCCTTTTGGTGAAGATGCTTCCTACGGTGGTGCCTTTGATCCGAATCTATTGGTTTACCAATGGGATGCATTTGATGCTACATCACCCAACTTCGGTAAAGCTACTCCATGGGTAGCTGCTAAAAATGATCCTTCCAGTATATTTATTACTCCGGTATCAAACAACCAGAGTATATTTATTAACGGTGGGACAGACAAAGGGACGTACAAATTAGGATTTACACGCAACGACGAACGTGGTATTATGCCGAACAGTAAGATCGTAAAGAATGTTCTGGATTTTTCATCATCTTATAATATCACTCCCAAACTGACTGCAGCAGCGAGTGTCAATTATTCAAATGTGAATGGTTTAGGTCGTTACGGAACAGGATATGATGGCGATGGAGGAAGAAATCTAATGACTAACTTCAGACAGTGGTACCAGGTGAATGCAGATGTGCAGTCTTTAAAAGATGCATATGACAGAACTGGAAGTAACGTTACCTGGAATCGTAAGAGTGTAAGTAATGGCGCTCCAAGTTACTGGGATAACCCTTACTTTGTGAGATATGAAAACTTTTCAACAGACACACGTGACCGTTATTTCGGTAATGTTAATTTAAATTATAAGGTTGCAGATTGGTTCAGTATTTTAGGTCGTGTTGCAGTAGATTATTATACAGAGCTTCAGGAAGAGAGAAAAGCGGTTGGAACCATTGGAGTTTCAGGATATAGCCGTTATGATCATACCTGGAGAGAAACCAATTATGATTTAATCGCAAATTTTAATACAGGTATTTCTGATAACCTTGAATTTAAAGGTTTATTGGGAACCAATATTAGAAAACAGCATGATCAAAGTATTCAGGCACAAACTAATGGAGGTTTGATTGTAAAAGACATCTATGCTTTATCTAATTCAGTTAGTGCACCAGTTGCACCGAATGAATATGATGGAAAACGTGAAGTAGATGGTTATTTTGCAGGTGCTACATTCGTTTGGAATAAGATGGTTACTCTGGATGGAACGTTAAGAGCTGACCAGTCGTCTACACTTCCTGCAAAAAATAACAGTTATTTATACCCATCCGTATCGGGAGGTTTTGTGTTTTCTGAATTGTTGAAAACAGATTGGTTATCTTATGGTAAGGTAAGAGCGAATTATGCAGAAGTAGGTAATGATGCGCCTATTGGAAGTATCCTGGATACGTACAATATTATTGCTCCTTTCGGTTCTGCAGCGCAGGCTTCAGTAAGGTCAATTAAAAATAACCCTGACCTTAAACCAGAAAGAACTAAAAGTACTGAAGCTGGTTTCGAGTTGGCTTTCTTTAAAAGTCGTTTAGGATTGGATGCTACTTATTACCGTACGTTGACTGTTAATCAGATCTTACCTGTTACCGTTTCAACTTCTACTGGTTATGATTCAAAGTATTTGAATTCAGGTAAAGTTAGAAATACTGGTTTGGAGCTTACCTTGAATGGAACACCTATCGTTTCAAATGGCTTTACATGGAAAGTTGATGTGAACTGGACCAGAAACAGAAATAAGGTTACTGAACTGTTTAAAGATGCAACAGGAAATGATGCACTTAACTTGCAGTTAGCTACATTTCAAGGAGGCATATCTTCCAATGCTACATTAGGTCAGCCTTTTGGTGTACTTAGAGGAAGTAACTTTGTTTATGTAGATGGTGAGAAACTCATTAATCCAAATGGACGGTACGCTATTTCGCCAACGTCTAACGAGCAAATTGCTGATCCGAATGCAAAATGGCTTGGAGGTATCAATAACAGGTTCAGTTACAAAAATGTTGCTTTAAGTTTCTTAATTGATATCAGGCATGGTGGACAAGTATTTTCTACCGATATGTATTACGGACTGGCTACAGGTTTATATGAAGAAACTGCTGGCTTGAATGATTTAGGAAATCCGCTAAGAAACACCTTAGCTGATGGTGGTGGTATTATAAGAGAAGGCGTACTAGCAGATGGTACTCCTAATACAATAAGAGCTGCTGCAAATACCTATGGTGCTTATGGATATCGTTATTCTCCTGCAGCAGCATTTGTTTATGATGCCAGTTATGTTAAGCTTAGAGAGGCAATGCTTACTTATACGCTACCACAGAGTGCTGTTACTACTTTGGGACCTGTTAAAGGAGTTGATCTTTCATTAATTGGACGGAATTTATGGATCATTCATAAAAACTTGCCATATGCTGATCCTGAAGATGGTTTGAGTGCTGGAAATTTCCAAGGATACCAGGTTGGGTCTTATCCAACAACCCGGACATTAACGTTTAATGTTAAATTAACCTTCTAAGAAATAACATGAAAAAATATATAATTGCATTTCTGTCCGTATCGCTACTGGCGTCATGCACAAAAGACTTAACGAGTCTGAACGAAGATATTAAAAACCCCTCATCTGTACCTTCTTACTCGCTGTTTACGAGTGCTCAGAGAGAGTTGATGAGTAATTTGACTACTTCAGATGTAAACACGAATGTTTTTAGGCTTATCACTCAACAGTGGCAGGAAACAACATACACAGATGAGAGTAACTATGACTTCTCTACCCGTCCTATTCCAGATAACATTTGGAATCATCTTTACAGGGATGTATTAATTGATCTGGAAAGTTCAAAAAAACTTATTCCTACGGATGTTAGTGATGCTACTGTACAAAAGAATCAATTGGCAGTTCTGGATATTATGGAAGTTTGTACCTGGTATTACCTGGTTACTACTTATGGAAATATACCTTATACAGAAGCATTGAATCCGGATTTATTATTTCCAAAGTATGATGATGCTAAAACTATTCAGGACGATTTGTTTACCCGTATAAATGCTGATATAGCAACTTTAAGTACAGGTGGCAGTAGTTTTGATGGAGCAGATATTATTTTCAATGGTGATGTTGCTTCCTGGAAAAAGTTTGCAAATTCATTTAAGCTGAAGATGGCAATGACCATTGCAGATTCTGATAATGCACAAGCTAAAACTGCAGCTGAAGAAGCTGTAGCCTCAGGGGTTTTTACAGCTAATACCGACAATGCTTCGTTTGAGTTTTCAAGCAGCACACCAAACACCAATCCGGTATGGCTTGATCAGATTCAGGGAGGAAGGACTGACTTTGTTGCAGCAACTACGTTGACTACTCAGATGAATACTTTATCAGATCCAAGACGTCCTTACTATTTTACAGTAGACGACAAGAATGCATACTCTGGAGGTTCTATTGGAGCACCAAGTTCCTTTGCCCGCTTTTCTAAACCGGTATTTGCAAAGGTTTCAGCAAGTGATCCTGCAACTACATTTTTAGGTGTACCGAATGCGCCTGCTTTACTTATGGATTATTCTGAAGTAGAATTTTGCCTTGCTGAAGCAGCTGCCAGAGGATATGCTGTTGGTGGTACAGCTGCTGAACATTATACTAAAGCTATCGTAGGGTCTATGGCTTATTGGATGGGTGTAACTGAAACTGTTGCGGCGACTACTCCAAGTGTTGTTGCTTATCTAGCTCAAGTTAATTATGCTACCACACCAGGTACTTACAAACAAAAAATAGGTTTACAGAAATGGTTGGCTCTTTACAATCGTGGATGGGATGCCTGGATAGACATACGTAAATTTGACTATCCTGCAATGGCTGTTCCTATTGACTTTTTATCCGGTTATCCTAATCGTTTAACTTATCCGGTTAAAGAGCAAAACGTAAACGTCGTTAACTTTAAAGCTGCTTCCGATGCTATTGGAGGAAATACAGTAGAAACTAAACTTTACTGGGATAAATTTTAGTATATGATAATTATTTAAAGTCCTGTTGGAATGTGATTGTTAATCATATTTTAACAGGACTTTTTTTGTTTTAAGAAGTTATGGTGATATAAAAGTTGAGTGGTTAGTGATTTTAATAGTGCATAGATTGGAAGGTTATCAGTTTGTAATGCAAGATTTGATTTTTACTATTAAACGGAGATGAGTTTACTTGGTTAAACAATGGCCTTAATATATATTGCTTTGGCAATTGCTGAGAATGATGGAAAATCTACAGTTATCAAATAGCCTTTTATTTTTGTTCAGTACTGACGTTTAAGTCTTGTACGCTTAATTCTATTTGGAAACCCAGTTTTAAGGCGAAGTTATCTGCAATATGTCCTGCTGGAAAATCGAAGCAGACCGGATAATCATATTCTTTGACATGATTCAAGACCATTTCGGGAATAGTTTCTCCAAAAGGAGTTGAGTTGTCTTTCATATCGGTGAAATCGCCAATAATTAAACCCTTTAATTTGGCTAGTTTACCGGCTCTTTTTAGCTGCCATAACATGCGGTCAACGGAATACAGATATTCGCTAATGTCTTCGATAAAAAGAATCTTATCATCAAAATCCATTTCAGAGACAGAACCACTCATCATGACCAGTAGAGTAAGGTTGCCACCAATGAGTGTGCCTGTTGTCTTTCCATTGCGGCCTGTGGTTTGACTTTTATATTGATAGCTTAAGGATTCGCCAAAGAGGGCCTTACGAAGCGATTCAAGGGATGGTTTGGTGCCGTCGGGTACATTTAAAGGCATCTGACCATGAACGGTCTGCGTTTGACAGCAGGCATGGATGTGGCTGTGAAGGACGGTGATATCACTAAATCCTACCAGCCATTTGGGACTTTTAGTAAAGTTGGAGAAATCAAGCTGATCGATGATCCGTATGGTTCCATATCCTCCTCTTGCTGCGATTATTGCTTTGATCTCGGTATCGTCCAGAAAACGCTGCATGTCTTGTGTGCGGAGTTCATCGCTGCCGGCAAACTGATGATAGGATGCGCTGACGGTATCGCCAATAACGACTTCTAATCCCCAGGATTCAAGTAAGTGAATGGCACTTGTAATGTCTCCGGGAAGACTTTTAGCAGGACAGGTTATGGCAATTTTATCGCCTTTTTTTAAATATGGAGGAGCAATCATGGAGTGGTTAAAGTCCTGGTTTAATTTATTTACGAAATTTTTTTACTGGTTTTCTACTGGTATGAAAGATGGCAGTAATTAATATTTCATTTCTTTCAGGGTACATCTTGAAAACAATAATATAGGGAAAGACCTCTACTTTACTTTCTCTGCAATCGCGTTTTTTAAGTTGATACTGTTCTGGTTTTTTTGAAATGAGACTAATCTGTTTTTCAACTGCGTGGCTGAATCGCTGACCCAATCCTTCCAACCGTTCTTCATACCATTGGTAAGCTTCTAAGTATTCAGTTTCAGCGGCTGGATGAAAGCGAATATTATACATTAACTTTTTTTCAAGAATTTAGCTTTTTGCTTTACTTCCTCCCAGGTTGATGTTTTAATATTACCTGATTCAAATTCATTTAAACGCAAGTCTATCTCTTTTAGAAATTCTTTATCTTCCCAAGGATCAATCTGCTCATTAATTTCATCTTCAACCATAGTATATATTGCCTTTACCTTCTTATCGTCAGCATAACGAATATAATCGTATAATCTATCCCGGATCGTTGTAGTTGCCATAGATATTAAGCTATAAACAAAAATACATACTATCACAGTTAAACCCAAATTGATCCTTTGATTTATTTTATGCATTTACTCAACATCATGATTATCTTTGCAAGCTACACGAATTCCATTTTTGATGTCTGAATTAGATTCCTTTAAGAGATATACGATTACTTCTGCATTGCCTTATGCAAACGGACCTTTACATATTGGTCATTTGGCGGGTGCTTATATTCCTGCTGATATATTTGTACGACACCTTCGCCTGAAGAAGAAGGATGTGGTTTATATATGTGGCTCTGATGAGCACGGTGCTGCTATAACGATCCGTGCCAAGAAGGAGGGGATCACGCCGCAGGAGATTATTGATAAATATCATTTCCAGATTAAGGAGAGTTTTGCTGAATTTGGAATTTCTTTCGATATTTATCACCGGACATCTTCCCCGGTACATCATGATCTTTCGCAAGAGTTCTTTTTGAATCTCTATGAAAAGGGTGAATTTATTGAAAAGGAATCGGAACAATATTACGACGCTGATTACGATCAGTTTTTAGCTGACCGGTATATTACGGGTACTTGTCCAAATTGCGGTCATGAGGATGCGTATGGTGATCAGTGTGAAAAGTGTGGCAGTTCGCTAAATGCGACGGATTTAATTAATCCTAAATCAACGCTAAGTGGCAAAACGCCTATTCTCCGGACAACAAAACACTGGTATTTACCTCTTGATAAATATCAACCCTGGTTGGAAAGCTGGTTGCTGGAAGGCAAAAAGAATAAGTGGAAGACGAATGTTTACGGTCAGTGCAGTTCATGGCTGAAGGCTGGGTTGCAACCTCGTTCGATGACCCGTGACCTGGATTGGGGCATTGATGTTCCTCTGGCTGAGGCAAAGGGTAAGAAACTGTATGTTTGGCTTGATGCACCGATCGGTTATATTTCGGCTACCAAACAATGGGCTTCGAATGTTGGCAAGGATTGGCAACTTTACTGGAAGAAACAGGCAAATGAAGCGGATGACGCGTGTCTGATTCATTTTATCGGTAAGGATAATATCGTGTTTCATTGCATTACTTTCCCTTCTATTCTGCACGCTCATGGGGAGTATATCCTTCCTCAGAATGTTCCGGCAAATGAATTCCTGAATCTGGAAGGTGAAAAGCTTTCTACTTCGCGCAATCATGCCGTTTGGCTACATGAATACTTGGCTGAGTTTCCAGGCAAACAGGATGAGTTGCGGTATGTGCTGACATCTATCCTTCCTGAAACTTCGGATAGTGAGTTTACGTGGAAGGATTACCAGGCGCGGATTAATAATGAGCTGGTGGCTATCGCCGGGAACTTTGTTAACCGGGTGATGATTTTGATGCATAAGTATTATGATGGTCGCGTAAGTGGTTCTGCATCGTTTAGTAATCCGGAGTTGCAGGTGCAGATTGCAAAGCATTATGATGAGATTGAAGAGAGCATTGAAACGTATAAATTCAGACAGGCTTTATCTTGTTTGATGGACGTTGCCCGTTTGGGTAATAAATACCTGACTGAAAAGGAGCCCTGGAAGACGTTTAAAGTTGATCCTGATGCTACACGTGTGGTGTTGGAAGATTGTCTTCATATCATCGCTCATTGGGCTGTTTTAGCTCAACCTTTTCTGCCGGCTGCTGCAAAGAAGATTTTTGCGATGCTGAACCTGGATCAGGTAACGTATTTTTATGATCAGGAAATTGATTTTGCTGCGGGACATCAGCTTGGAAAGCCTGAATTGTTGTTTGAAAAGGTGGAAGATGAAGTGATTGAACTGCAACTTGCGAAACTGGCAAATAAGGCTCAAGAAATTGCTACTGATGTATTGGAAGCTCCTTCGGCTCCGGCTAAGGAGAATATTTCTTTTGAGCAGTTTGCTTCCATGGATATCCGTGTGGGTACTATTTTAGCGGCTGAGAAAGTGGCTAAAACAAAGAAATTGTTGAAGTTAACGATTGATACGGGCATTGATACGCGGATTGTGGTATCGGGGATTGCAGAATATTTTCAACCTGAGGGGATTATTGGCAAGCAGGTGAGTATACTGGTAAACCTGGAACCGAGAGAGATTAAAGGGATCCTTTCGCAGGGAATGATTTTAATGTCGGAAAATTCAGATGGAAAGCTTAATTTTGTCGCTCCATTTGAAAGTGCGCCTAACGGAAGTACGATCAGATAGAGTTTTTTACTTTAAGATTTTGGCCCCGTAGTTCAACGGATAGAATAGGCGTTTCCTAAACTCTAGATATGGGTTCGATTCCCGTCGGGGCTACAATCCCGCTTTATGATAAGTAGAGCGGGATTTTTGTTTTAGGGAAGTTAGAAATCTTCTCTTAAGGAACTTTCGGAAAAAATTCGGCCTTACCAATTTCTGCCACACACTTTCACAAAACAAGACTTTTTAAAGTAAGCTTAAATATACCCATAAAAGTAACGGAAGTTTAAAAAAAGATGACGTTGGTAATAAAATAATAAGCTATACCATTCGCTGTGAATTCAATTATATATTTGAAAAAAATCATGTTTAGTCATAGCAGTTAACTTAAATCAAGTTTTTAAATATCGGATATTAAAAAATATACGTCAAAATATAAAAGATGAGTAGCTCAATTATAATTAAGAACAAGATCACTGAAGATAAATTGCTTAAAGTCTCTCCCTTTAAAAAAGAGATTAGAATAACAAAACCACATAAACATAACAGTTATTTCGAGATCATTTTTCTTTCTAAAGGAAGCGGCTATCACTATATCGATTCTCAACGTTACCAAGTTGTGCCAGACACGGTTTTTTTTGTACGCAAAGAACAAATTCACTACTGGCAATTAACTTCGGAACCCGATGGCTATGTTGTTATTATTAAAAAGGGCTTATTTGAACAGAGTATTGACAAGGAAATAAAATCACTGCTATATCAATTAAGCAAAAATGCAATTCTATATGTTAAAGAAACCAATTCTATCCTTAAACTATTCGAGATATTGGTTGACGAGAATAAAATGCAAGGCAACTCCCTTAATGCGATTATTGAAGGGCTACTAAAGGCTTTACTTGCTAAAATTTTGTCGGAAGGAGGAAGACCACATAAAATTAAAAGCAAAACTGAAACAGGGCTTTGCCATAGTTTTCGTGAACTCCTGAGCCAAGACTACAAAATTAAAAATAACGTAGCTTACTATGCTAACAAGCTTAACACCTCGGCCCAAAACTTAAATATGTCCTGCAAAAAAGAATTGAACTTAACAGCATCGAGTATTTTATCAGAATTTATTATTAACGAGGCTAAACGCTTGTTGATATACACCGACCAAACCGTTGCAGAAATTGCTTATAGCCTAAACTTTAATGATCCATCGCATTTTAACAAGTATTTTAAGCGATTTGTAAGTATTACTCCTCAAAAATACAGGCTTAATTCTCTTTAGTAACACAATATTTTCAAATGTACCATGAATTGATGGTTTAGCTACGACTTTTTTAATAGTGAAATACTTAAAATTGCACCATAATTATCAGTAGACCTATACATTTTATGAGTTTCAAAAAAGCGATAGCCTTTATTTTTGTAATTTTAATATCGAAAATAACATTGGCCCAAACCTCATCTATTAGAGGCGCCTTAAACGATTTGCAAAACAGACAACCTATTGAGTACGCCAGCGTAGCACTATTAAAAAACGACTCGACAATTATTAGTGGCACATTAACCAAAAGTAATGGTTCGTTTGAATTTTTAAAGCTACCGCCCGGATTGTACATGCTAAAGTGTGCATCTATCGGGTATGCGAACCGGTATACATCGGTTATAAACCTAACAACTTCCCAAAACTTGAATTTAGGCAGCATCACTTTAAATCCAGCCGCCGAAATGCTTAACCAGGTAACAATAGCTGGACAAAAAGGTAATGCAATGAATAAAATTGACAAGCAATCTTACCGGGCCGATCAGTTTGAAAGTGCCAAAGGGGGAACGGCGGTAGATGTGTTGAAAAACCTGCCATCAGTTGCTGTAAATGGAGAAGGGCAGATTAGCGTTAGAGGCTCTACAGGCTTTTTGGTTCTTGTAAATGGCAAACCTGTACTTACCGACGCACAGGCAGTGTTAAGCCAGCTGCCTGCAAACAGCCTAGAAAATATTGAGCTGATTACTTCTCCATCTGCCAAATATGACCCAGACGGAAAAGCGGGTATTATCAACATCGTTACCAAAAAAGGAGCAAATGATGGATTTACCATAGCTGCAAATGCACAAGCTGGTTTACCAAGCACTACAACCTACAACAATGAAGAACAGCCAAAACGCTTTGGGGGCGACATCACCTTGAACTACCTAAAAGACAAATGGGATATTTCTGTTGGTGCCAATTACTTGCGTAATGATAACGCAGGCTACCGGGAAGGCGATGTATTTACGAAAAACTTTAGCAATCAAACCATTACCCGCTTTCCATCCAACGGAGAAAGAAGTTTCGATAAATACAATTATGCGACAAGACTATCTGCCCTGTATACTGCTGATAAAAGCAACTCATTCTCTATTGGTTTTTTTAGCGGAAAGCGCTATCAGGCAAGACTGGCCGATTTGCTTTATAAAAATACAACTTCCAACCTGTCTACCGGCAACCTGATGAGTAGCACAACCTACTTCAATTCAAATTTACAGACCAAAGAGGGTAATTTTACACTGGGGAATTTTGATTATACCCATACTTTTAGCAATAAATCTAGTTTAACAGCTTCGGTCTTGTATGAAAATGCCAATCTTTTCGGCAATACGAAAAACCTCAACCTAAACTACCCAAATATTGGCGACACCATACAGTATGTTTACAACCCTTACAAAAACCCAGTTAACGGATATCGTTTTAAACTAGATTATGCCATAAACATTGGCAAAGGAAAGTTGGAAAGCGGCTATCAATTTAGGTATGATACACAAGATGGTCAATTTGATTATTTTGTAACACCCGCCATCTCTCAACCTGATGCGGCAAGATTTAGCGGAAGCGCCAAAGCAAAAAACCAGATCAATGCTGTATATACGCAATACTCGGCAAAGTACAATAAATTGGAATATATTGGTGGCTTACGTTATGAATATGCCAGTAGAACCGTGAATCTATCTTATGACCCCATCCCGCATAAACTAAGCCTGTCTAACCTGTTCCCTTCGTTAAGCTTAATGTACAATATTTCTGATGACTTGAAAGCTAAGGCAGGATATAGCAGAAGGATACAACGCACCAATAACTATGAGCTAAATCCAATTCCTGAACGGGAACATTCTGAAACATTAGAACAGGGGGACCCTGATCTTTTACCTTCATTTGTTGACTTGTCAGAACTGGGCATCATCAAAACATTTAAGAAAGGTTCGTTCTTTACTACATTATATTATCAGCATATAAAAAACCCAATTCAAAGGGTTAATAGTGTGTACGCAGACACCATTTTAAATCGGGTATTTACAAATGCCAAAAGGGCATATACTTTAGGTATCGAGGCAGGTACTAATTTACAGCTGGTAAAATGGTGGAGTTTATACCTAGGTGCAAATGTTTACAACTACAAGATTGATGGCGATTTGAATATTTTAGGATCAAACTCGATAATAAGCAATGATGAATGGGTTTACTCCATTAACGGCAATACTAATTTTAAGCTCAATCCCACCTGGAGCTTGCAGGGAAATCTAAATTACCTTTCTCAAAGGCCAACCGTACAGGGAGATGATTCTAGGTTTTTGATACCAAACGCCTCGTTAAAGAAAACTTTTATGGATGGCCGTTTTTCTGCAACACTGCAATGGCAAAACATTGACCTAGGCATGAAACAAACTAACCGCCAACGAATAACCACTAGCGGAAGAGACTTTTATACAACAACCAATTACATTTATGAAACGGATGTATTCTTATTAAACTTTAGCTTTAACTTGAATAAATTGACGGGGAAATCTAAACTTCCTGCAAGTGAATTTGGTGATAAAGAGTTTTAAAATGATAAGGCAATAGGTTGCCTAATGTTGAAACCAGCGATAATGAAAACCATAATTACCGTTCTTGTACTCATTGGAGACGTAAACGCTGCAAGTGCTCAGTTAGCCGAAAGAACGAATCGTTTTCCAGTTGGAACCTTCCATAAAAAGAATTTGAACATCAATGGCATTTCAGCAGGCTTGTATTCAGGCTATGGTGATTTTGGTGAAAGCTTCGTGAATGTCCATACCAACGGAATCCGGTTAGAAGCTATTGGTATGGGAGTAATTATTCCTCTTTTACCCAGTAGTCCTATTTCCGAAAGTGAGGAACAATTTAAGGCCACAATGTCAACTTCTCCATCTGAAAAGATCAATGGGTTCAATCTTTCTTCTGCCGGTACCATTTGCGACTGCACTACCAATGGTGTTAGTGCCGGTGCAATTGGTCAGATCAGCAGGCAGGTAAATGGCGTTTCTGTTAGTTTCGTAATGAATATGGCCGAAAAGCATAATGGCATTCAACTGGCCATGGTCAACGAGAGCTTCGCTATGAATGGCATTCAGTTAGGAATAAGCAATCAGGCACATAGGGCCAGGGGACTTTAAGACTGTGAGTAAAGACAAATGAACATTAAGGTGCTACCATTTACAACGATGGATAGTTACTTAGCGCGCTTGGTTTAATAACCATGTGAAGAAATCTGTACCATCCGTTACCAAGACGGGTTGGTTTTTATACCTACGTCCAAATAATAATCCCGATAGGGTATATTTCTTTAGAAAATGATTATTATAATCCCTATAGGGTATAATTTTAGTATTTATTCTATATTTGTACCCTATCGGGTATATATATATGTTGTCGGAATATTTAAAGAAAAAAAGGAAATTATTAAATCTTACACAGGAAGACCTGGCATTGAAAGCAGGTGTAGGACTTAGGGTTGTTCGTGAGATGGAACAGGGAAAACCAACATTGCGGATGGATAAAGTGAATCAGGTATTGATGTTATTTGGTGCAGAACTCGGAGTGGTATCAAAAGTAAAGGAAGATGAGTAAGAAAGGTTTGATTTATTTTCAGGACATGCTGGCTGGTGTGCTTGCGGAAACTGAGGGGGGTTACGAATTTAGTTACCAGACCGGTTACTTAGAAAATAAAAACGCGAAGCCTGTAAGCTTAACGCTTCCCCTTTCAGCCCAGAAATACGAAAGTAAAGTGCTTTTTGCTTTTTTTGATGGCTTAATACCGGAAGGCTGGCTGTTGGATTTAGCTACAACGCACTGGAAGGTAAAAAGCAATGACCGGTTTGAATTACTACTTTTAACATGCAGGGATGCAATTGGAGCTGTGACGGTAATTCCCGAAACAGATTAAGCTATGGCAAATTGTTGGTTTTGTTATCAGGATGCAGGTATGTCGTCTTATCATGAAAAGTGTTCAAGGCGTTTTTTTGGTACGGCTAAAGTACCTGAGCTGGAATTGAATGATAAATTTTTGAAAACGTTGGCTGACCAAACCATCAACGAAAGGATTGCTGTGACCGGAGTTCAGCCCAAACTTTCTGTTACGTTGGAAAAGACCAAGGAAAGGAACCGTCTGACGATAGTAGGACTTTGGGGAGAATATATACTTAAACCTCAGCATCCTGATTTTCCGGAAATGCCGCAATCAGAAGATTTGACGATGCATTTGGCGAGCCTGTTTAAGATGCCAACTTGTGATCACACTCTAATAAAAGCATCAGACGGCAGTTTAGTTTATCTTGCCAGGCGGTTTGACCGGGTGAAAGGCCATAAAGTTCACATGGAAGATTTCTGCCAGCTTTCTGAATTTTTAACAGAAAATAAATACAAGGGATCTTATGAAAAGATCGGCAAGCTTATCCTGAAATACTGCACTCAAACTGGTTTTGATGCGCTGACTTATTTTGAATTGGTGTTATTTTCTTTTTTAACAGGGAACAATGATATGCACCTGAAAAACTTTTCTGTGCTATACACGGACGAAGGCGTAGGTCTAAGTCCTGCCTATGACCTGATCAATGTGAATCTGGTAAATCCGCAAGATGATGAAGAACTGGCCCTGACAATAAACGGCAAAAAGAAAAGGATTAGATTATCTGATTTTGATGTGCTGGCAAGAAGTATGAATATACCTGAAATGGCGGTTAGGAATACATATAATAAATTTGCCTCCGGTAATAAGGAAGTCGGTAACTTAATTGCAGCATCTTTCCTAAGTCCCGAAAAAAAGGAACGATATCTGGAAATTTGGAATAATAAGCAACTGTTGTTTCATTAACAAGCCGCTTTTTCACATTATGGGTTCGGCTGATCTCTTGAAGATGGAGCGGTATGTTCTTGTCCATGTTATCTAAACAAACAAATTTTTCCTGCTAATAATGAGCTAAATTGCAAATTTTTCAGATTATAAGTTTTCTCCATGATTATTCCAATCATCATGACATGCAAATTTTCCCAGCGAACTGCATAAAGTCCTAAGAATCCAAGTTAAACTTATCTGGTACTTCCTATTTATCGTCTTAATCCATAATTTTTACCTTTACTCTTTTTTTTCTTTTCTTCTCTTCTCCATTCGGATCAGATCCAATGGAGGAATCAAAAGGCGTATCCAGGAGAATCTCCAGAAAAGCTCCTGCTGTGTGACCAACACTAAGGAGCAGATCCTGTACAGAGTTAAATAACCCAATGGCCACATCCCTGGATAGTTCATTTGCCAGTACTTTACTTTCTGGATTTCCTTCAGCCGCCGCCTCTAGTATATCCAGCTGTTGCCGCTGATTTAAGTTCCCGTTCTTTCCAATATTGGCATAGGCCATGGTATCTTTCAGCCCGCGATCAAACTGAAAGAAAGTATCAAAAAGGTTTTCCCCGGATTGTTTAAAGGCAACACGGTTAAACTGGCCCAGCTTTTTTGAATGCTCCTCGTTTTTCCCTTTTGATTTATTCATCGGGCTCAGCTTGATCCTGTTGGTGGCATCTTTACGGCTGACAATTATCTGGATGTGCATCTGCTATCCTTCTTTACGGTCTCCGCGTTTCCTGGTCCCATCGAGCACCTCCTTGTCCTTGTAGGAATAATACCGGAAGTGCTCCAGTTTGTGGATGCTATTCAGGTGCGAGGCATGATTGAGGGAAAAAGGGTCCCCGGTAAGGTTAGAATAAATCTGGAATTAACAAGAAGTTAACATACGAACGCTAATTTTGTAATTGTGGAAAATTTAAAAGATGATGCACTGCTCAATTTGATGAAACAGGATGATGCAGATGCCTTTGCAGTTGTTGTCCACCGCTACCGCCGCAAGCTTTACATTCAGATCTATAGAAAACTGGGTTCAGAGGACGATACAAAAGACATGCTACAGGATATTTATCTGTCTTTGTGGAATAACCGGATGTCCATCGTGATCACCGAATCGTTCCTGCCTTATTTGTCCAGGGCAGCCCATTATACAATTGTAGACCAATATCTTTTTCGTAAAAAAAGATCGGCTCTGGAAGTTTCGCTTTCCCTAATGGATGACCCCAGCCACTTACCTGTGGAAGAAACGATACTGGCTGAAGACCTGCAACAGGAATTTGACCAGGAGTTATTAAAACTGTCCGTAACCGTTCAGGACGTATTCTGGCTGAGCAGGAAAGAAGGGCTTTCCATCAAGGAGATCGCTGTTAGGCTTGACCTTTCTGAACAAACAGTAAAAAACTATATCACGTCCGCATTGCAATGCCTGCGTGCTTACCTCAAAGAAGATAACCTTTCTTTTATTTTTGCCTTAGCTTCTGCCTACTTTTTTAAATGGTAATTGTCCCGGTCAATTTCATTTATATTAATTTAACAATTTGATTGCAATTATTTCATGGTACTGGTTGTCCGTTTTAAGGATTATACTGGTGAATGGGGATACAACACACCAAACTGAAGGAACTTGCCGAAAAATACCGGGCAGGTTTATGTACAGCCGAAGAGCTTAAACAAATTAACGCTTGTTATAATGAATTTGAAACCAATGGCTATGCTTTACCTCCTGCAGAGGAAATAGACCGGGCTTCAAGGGAAGCAGCACAGTTTGTGATCGGGCAGATCAAAGAGCAGCAAAAAGAATCATTTCCGGAACAGGCTCGCTACAATAAGCATTCAACTTTGGTGCCTGTCCGAAAAAAAATATCTCAATTTGTCCAATATGCGGCAGCGGCCATCCTGTTGATCTTTATGGGTCTCGGTGCTTATTATTATAATTTGAAGCCGGTAAAAAACACCGCTGTACATGTTGCCCAAAATGATTTAGGCCCAGGTAGTAATAAAGCGGTGCTTACATTGAGTAATGGCCGACAAATCTCCCTAAATAGTGCACAAAATGGTAATTTGGCACAACAGGGCGGTACCGTTGTTCATAAGACAGAAAACGGTTTAGTAGCTTACCTGGTGAACGCACTGCCTGGCAGCCCCTTGCTCAATAATGCGGCGGCAAATTTCAACACAGTAACAACCCCTCGAGGTGGCCAGTATCAGGTCATCCTGCCAGATGGCACCAAAGCCTGGCTCAACTCCCTATCCTCCATCCATTTTCCTGTTGTATTCACTGGCAACGAACGGAATGTCAAAACTACAGGTGAGGTTTATTTCGAGGTGACCAAAGACAAGTCAAAACCTTTTCGTGTTTCTTCTGCCGGTCAAACGGTAACTGTTTTAGGTACACATTTCAACATTATGGCTTATCGGGACGAACCGGAGATCATAACGACCTTGCTGGAGGGCTCCGTTAGGATTGCTAAAGATGGGCAAAGTAAAACACTTAAGCCTGGTGAGCAAGCGCACGTTGATCAGGATATCAAAGTGGTAAGCACTGATACTGAAGATGCCATTGCCTGGAAAAACGGATTAACTGCGTTTACGGATGCCGACCTTAAAACAATTATGCGGAAAGTTTCCAGGTGGTATGATATCGAGGTAAAATACCAGGGAAATAATTCGGGCCGGACATTCACCGGTGCAATCTCCCGGCGCTCAAACCTTTCTGCTTTGTTTAAAATATTAGAACTAAACCATATCCAGTATTCCCTCGAAGGAAACACATTGATCGTCAAACAATAATTCAATAAATATTCAACCCTAAACCAAGCGACATGGAAAGATAAACTACTCGTCAGGTAGCCCATAAAAAAGCCGGAAGTGCAACGAACACCGCCGGCAATGTCAGGCTAACCTTCCCGATCAGATCGAAAAAAAAAATCTTATGACAGATAGTATACAATTAACCCAAACACAACAAAAATATGAATTTTTATACGCTTCCGGGTCTTCCGCGTATTAATCGAAGACAATTAGTTCAAATTTTTCTGGTTATGAAAATAACGGTAGTTTTAATAGCTTTTATAGGCCTCAGCGCATCGGCGAGCACGTATGCGCAAAACATCAATTTATCTGAAAAGAATATCTCCATTGAAAAGGCAATAGGTAAGTTTAAGCAACAGAGCGGTTATATCTTCTGGTACGAAAGTAAATTACTGAAAGACGCTCAGGCTATCAGTATCAACATTAAGAATGGAACAATACGAGAGTCAATGGATCTTTTGCTGAAGAACCAGCCATTGAATTATACCATTGTGGATAATACCATCGTAATCAATGAGAAAATAAAGCCGTCGAGCCAATCGCAGATCCCGTTAAATATTACGGGAAAAGTAACCGATGATAAAGGTCTTCCTTTACCCGGCGTTTCCGTGACTATTAAGGGTAGCCAAAGAGGCACAGTAACCGATAAGGATGGTATCTACAAACTGGTCGCTGAGCGTGCTCAGGTGATTGTTTACACTTTTATCGGTTTTAAGCGGAAAGAAGCAACAGTTGCTGATCAGCTGGAGATCAATATCTCGCTGGAGATTGACAATTCGCAATTGAATGATGTAGTGGTTGTCGCTTATGGTAAACAGAAAAAGTCGAGTGTTGTTAGTGCAATCAGTAGTATTACTGCGAAGCAACTAAGTTTACCTACACGAAATCTGTCGAATAACCTGGGAGGCCAGATTGCTGGATTAATCAGCATACAACGTTCGGGTGAACCCGGAAATGACGATGCAACCTTTTGGATTAGAGGAATCAGCACCTTTGCAGGAGGTACTTCGCCACTAATTTTGGTTGATGGAATTCCAAGAGCAATGAATGATATTGAACCGGACGAAATCGAAAGTTTTTCTATACTCAAAGATGCCGCTGCTACGGCAGTTTACGGAGCAGAAGGTGCAAATGGCGTTGTTTTAGTGACAACAAAACGAGGACAAGCAAAAAAGGGGGTGATCTCTTTCAAAACAGAACAGGGCATTTCGCAACCTACCCGTTTACCAAAGTTTGTCGGTTCCGCCCAGTATATGGAACTGGCCAACGAAGCGCTTAACAATGATGGGATCTCATCTGCTTTTACGGATGAACAGATCGCGAATTACCGTAACCATGTCGATCCCGATTTATATCCAGACGTTAACTGGATGGACGAATTACTACAGAAAAATACCACTAACCATCGCTATACGATGAATTTTAGGGGCGGCACAGAAAAAACCCGCTATTTTGTTTCAGGGGCTTTTTACAACGAAGATGGAGTTTTTAAAAACGATCCAGGCAAACAGTACGATACAAATATTGGATTAAAACGGTACAATCTGCGAAGCAACATTGACATTGACGTGACTAAAACCACCATACTAAACGTCGACATAAGTGGGCAGTACGTGATGCTGAATGACCCAGGCAACTCCCCTACCAATATATTCAGATTTATGCTTAACACGCCTCCTTATATTTTTCCCGGCGTATATAGTGACGGAACATTGGCAACTTATCCGATTGAGTCGGATGGAAACAACCGCAATCCTTACAACATGTTAATGAATTCGGGCTATACAAAAGAGTGGAGAACAGCATTACAATCGAATGTCGGGATTCAGCAAAAACTCGACATGATTAGCAAGGGATTGTCATTCAATGGTAAGATGAGTTTTGACTACAGTGGCATTTTTGGGTCAAGTAGATCTTATAATCCCAGTCGCTTTTATGCAACAGGTCGAAATGCAGACGGAAAACTTATTTTCGCACAGTCAGTATCAGGAAGTCCCGATATGGGTGAACCTTCTGAATCAAATTCCGCCAATAATAAAGTTTATATTGAAGGTTCTTTAAATTATAGCAGGATTTTTGGTAAGCATACCGTTTCGGGAATGGCCTTGTATAATCAGAAAGAAACACAATATCACAATGAGGCACTCGCTTTCCGGAAACAAGGTATGGTTGGACGTTTAACCTATTCGTTTTCTGATCGTTATTTCATTGAAGGTAATTTTGGTTATACGGGAAGTGAAGCTTTTGCGGCGGGGCACCGTTTTGGATTCTTTCCTGCCGTAGGTGTTGGATATTATATTTCTAATGAAAATTTTTATCCTGAACAACTCAAAAAATATATTACAAGTTTAAAGCTAAGAGCATCGATTGGACGTACAGGAAATGACGCTACGGGAACATCAAGGTTTTTGTACCGGTCAACTTACAACACGGCCGCTACAGGATTCAACCAGGGAATTACATCAGGTGGAGGATCGAATTACGCAGGTGCAGGCATCGTTGAAGGTCAGTTCGGAAACAATAATCTTAGCTGGGAAATCGAGGACAAAAAGAATTTTGGTATTGATATTGGACTTTTTAATAACAAACTGGATATTGTTGCCGATTATTTTGACAACACCCGAAGCAATATTCTTTTGCAAAGAAAGACTATCCCTACATCAGCCGGATTCCAACAATTTCCTTGGGAAAACTATGGCAAGGTAAATAACAAAGGTATTGATGGTAGTGTTGAGGGACATCTAAATATTGGTCCAGTTAAAGTTGGCATGCGTGGAACATTTACCTATGCGCGAAATAAAATT
>NZ_AQPN01000008.1 GCF_000403135.1 Arcticibacter svalbardensis MN12-7 | reverse complement strand
TTTTAGTTCATCAGCCCACTGTGCTGAAATATTTTCAAGGTCTTTCTTTTCATACCGGTATTCGGTAATAGCGAAACTATCTTTATTATAAAGCACCACATCTATTGGGAAATCCACATCGTTCGTACTCATTCTGGTCGAGTCGAAAGAAAGGAAACCTCCCTTTAAAGCTTCTCTCATGGATGATTGATCGTTTAGGGTTCTATTTAAGATAGGCTTTCCGGGACCCGAATTACCAATAATAACAAAGGGAGAGCCCTGATCGAGCTCTACCCAGTTGCCTTCGGCGTATAATAAAAAGAGTTTATGCTCCTCATCGTCCTTCAACTGACCACCTATAATAGTCGTTAAGTTGAACTTAAAACCTGCCTTTTCGAGTGGAACTTTATCCTCTTCGGAGACGCGTCTTACCTGCTGCCCGAAGGCATTCACCGCTTTGTATAGCTTGTTGAACTCCGCTCCTTCTTCTACAAGTTCGCGGAAATAGATAATCGCTTTATCCCTGACAGACCTCAGTCCGCTAGTCATGATAAAAATAGAATGTTTCTCTTTTTGATCCACATACAATTTCTTTTTAACCGTAGTATCTGTACCAGACGTAATACGTGTATCGGCAATCGCTACCAACCCTTCCTTTACCTTTATTGCCAAACAATATGTCATAGTTGTATTTAAGCCAGATTTCTTCCCGCGTTTACGATACCATAAACCGTGCGGATGATTAATTTATTAAATATTTTAACTTTCTCTTCATCATCCTTATGCAATTCCAATTGTTGTAGCGCATAATGTTGGATAATAACCAAAGGAAGCACAATTCGTTCCCGTAATGCTATAGAACGGCGTTCAACCGGGTATTGTTCCATCAAAACAGTGGTTCCGGTAAGTTCCATTATTAACGAGGTTGTTAAATCATATTCGCTCTTCAGTTTTTTCCAAAAAGTGCCATATACTTTATCATTAGCAAGGAAAGCAGTAATGTTGAAATTGACTTTAGACATCGACATATTGCAATTGTCCATCATCGTTTTAAACTGACCTGATGTTTCGTACAAACGTTTGACATCCTCCCAAACACCGTCTTCCTTGGCTTTCTTAAGTGCAGATCCTACACCATAGAAACCGGGAATATTTTGTTTAAGCTGACTCCATGAAGTGACAAAGCTAATGGCTCTTAAATCTTCCAGTTTGAGTTCACCTGCCGACTCCCTTTTAATAGGTCTACTGCTGATATTGATATGAGCAAGTAATTTCAGGGGACTTAATTGTTCCAGGTAACGTAAAAACAGTGGATCTTCCCGCAAGGAAACAAATGTTTTATGACTCGTTTCAGCCATGTTATCCATCAATGTCTTTTGTTCAGGAGATAATTTATTTTTATCGCCGGTATCCAATGCAGAAACAATACCTGCATTCACCATTTGTTCAATATTGAAATAAGCGGTGTCAAATGAGCCGTATTGACTACTGATCGTTTGACCTTGAATGGTGAGTTGAATATGCTCATGGGCAATTTCACTCCCCATAGTGGCATAAAAACGATGTGTTTTGCCTCCACCACGTGCAGGAGGTCCACCACGGCCGTCAAAGAAGGCCAGCTTAACGCCATGCTCACGGGCAATGGTAGTGAGCTCAATTTTCGCTTTATAGATCGACCAGTTAGCCATGAGATATCCCCCATCCTTGGTACTATCGGAGAAACCAAGCATAATGGTTTGCTTATTGCCTCTTTTAGCTAAATGTTCTTTATAAAATTCATTCGTATACAGACTTTCCATCACGGAAGCTGCAAGAGATAAATCCTCAACGGTTTCAAACAGGGGAACAAAATCAACACTAAGGTTGTCCTTTTGCCATCCGCTCCACAAGAAAAGGTTGATTAACTGCAAAATATCTGTTGCTTCCTGACAATTACTGATTATAAAACGATGGGATGCTTTTTCGCCACCTGCATATTGCATTTTCTTAACCAGTCTGATGGTTTGAAAGGTATCGTCACTCAAAGGAGAAAATCCGGTTGACGGTCCTTCCTCTTCAGTAAACTTAATAATTTTCAATTTCTCTTGTTCAGAAAGACTATCGTAGTTTTCTGGATAAGGATTATTTATAATCGCTCTGATCTCCAGATGGGCCTTACGTAATATGCGGCTATCCTGACGGATATCCAGTGATGCAAAGTAACATCCGAACAATCTAACTTTATAACTCAGGTCATCTATTACATCGACAAACAAACCATCATGAACTCTAATCAGTACTTCTTTTATGGAGTTTAAGTTAGAAAGAATTTCATCCTGCAAGTCAGTAGGTTCTACCGATTTGATGAAACTATTTTCATAAAACAGTTGCTGAAGTCTTTCCATGTACTCTTCAACTCCTCTGAAAGTGACCCTACGCTTCAATACACGGAAATCACGGTAGTAACAACGGAACAGGAATTCCCTGAGTAGCTCAGAAACAGCCTTAGTGCTTTCGCAGGTTACGTTTGGATTTCCGTCTCTATCGCCTCCGGGCCAGAAACCTAGCTCGATGAGTTGATGTGCATTAAAGATTGGTGTCTCAAATTCATCCTCAACCTTCCTCTGAATACTGGAAACCACTTTATAGAATACATTCTCCAGAAACCAGGCTAAACTAGTAGCTTCATTAACAGGAGTAGGTTTAGATTTATTAAAAAATGGCGTTTTACCCAATTGCTGTAACAACAGGTGGATGCTATTTAATTCATTCGTTTTAAGAGCTACGGTCAGATCGGTAATGATTGCTAATACCCTTCCCGGATAAAACTGAGTCGGATGAGCCGTTAGTACCAAACGAAGCGAAAATTCCTCCAATGCCTTCCTGATATCTGCTTTCATTGCCGGATTGGAAGATGCTTGTTGAAGTAAAACAGCCAGAGTCTCCACTTCATCGGAACTATGCGTCTTTTGAAATGCAGAATCTTCAATTGCATCAAACAATACGACCTGTCTTTCAATATATTGAATAAAACGGAATAGCAAATCGTAACGATCTGCCGCTTGAACATATTGCTCATACTGACCAAAGAAGCTTTCGATGATATCTGATGGCGCAATATTCTGCTTGACGCTCTCTTCACAATGGGAGGTGAAAAAAGGTAATAATGTACCCGTGTGTTTAACACGGTAAAAAGGAAGAGTTAGAAATAAGCTATTGTATAACTCAAATCGCGTGACCACCTCACTTGCAAATATTGCTTCTTTTTGGCTGAGTTTCATTAATTACTTTAGTTGTTTGTTAACAAAATTAAAAGGTTTGATCACTTTGCAAAATTTTTTATTCATCTGTAGAGCTGAGAAGTTAATTAATTGTTACTAAAATACGGGTTAAGGGCGAATAGAATGTACAAGATAAATTTATATTAAACTGCCTTATAGTAGGTTATGACAATCTGTATAAAGATAATGTTTCATTGCTTATTATTTTCTATAAAAATAAATAATTGATCAGAAATAGCCTTACTCTTCTATTCGTTACCGCTTTTCCTTATCATTGCAGCTATGTTGTTTGATGATACGTATAGAACGTTAGGTCAGCAGGGAGAAGGAATAGTCCGCGATAAGGGAAGTAAATTCCTCGGATTTGCCTTCCCTGTGCGCACTGAAGAGGACGTTAAAATCCACCTTGCCAGTATTCATTCCTTACATCCAAAAGCCAGGCATTACTGCTGGGCGGTGAGGTTTACAACGGATCGGTCGATATTTAAGCTAAATGACGATGGGGAACCTTCGGGTAGTGCCGCTCGTCCCATTCTTAACACACTTCTTTCTTTCGATGTAACAAACGTTTTAATTATAGTAGTGCGCTATTTCGGAGGAACCCTGCTTGGGATCCCGGGGTTAATTCATGCGTATAAAAATGCGGCTGTTGAAGCATTAAACAATGCAGTGATTATAGAGAAGAGCCTGATGGATGTGTATCGTTTTGAATTTGGATACATCGATATGAACTCAGTTATGCGTATCATAAAAGACTTTGAAATCCATATTCTAAACCAGGAATTTGATAATGACTGTGCTATGGAACTTGAAATAAGGAAGGGTAATTTAGATAGTGTATTAGGTAAAATGGAAAAAGTCAACAATTTAAAGATGACTTACTTATATTCCTGTTAACTGATTTTAAAAGGCATAATCAAAAATGGATAAAGAAACAGAATGACTACCCATGTCTTCGTTATTACTGATTTATCTTAAATAGGATTTGTAGTTAAAATCTTAATTTTAAAAATTTATACCAATCAAAATACTGTTTAACAGGCAAGGCAAAGGTTTTCCTTATCAGTTATATAAAACCATAGCTGATAAGGGAAAAGCTTAATTTTTCAACTTTCTATCCATATTACGCGTAATCTGACTAACCAGATAAGCAGGAATTCTACCATTTACTAAATTCCATGAAAGATCACTATTCCGCGTTAAAGTGCCTAAATAAGTGTCATTATCCATTTTCATGCTGTAGCCATCCAGACCTTTTGTAACAACAATTTCGTTGAATTCTCCATTATCAAAAAGACTAATGAAGAAATTGTAGCATTTTACTGCTTGTGCTTCGATACTATTCATATCCGTTTCCATGTTTTATTAACCATTGATGGGAATGATTTGTTCTCACAAAAGAATAAATATTTCATACTAATTTAACATTGAGAAGCCGCCACTTAAGAAAACCTGTTTTTTAGCGCATTTAACTGATCCTGAAACCCAACCTTAGACTTGTCACTAGTCTTATCAGATTGCTTTTTAACCTCAGGAATACGCTTTTCCTGCTTCTTCACGCTATCTTCCATTTTCATCGATAAAGCGATTCTTTTTCTTGCGCTGTCGACCTCCGTAACCTTAACTTGTACTTGTTCATGAACCTTCACTACCTCATTCGGATCTTTAATGAAACGGTTTGATAGCTGGCTTAAATGAACCAATCCGTCCTGATGCACCCCAATATCAACAAAAGCACCAAAGCTGGTAATGTTAGTCACAATCCCACTCAGCACCATCCCTACCCTCAAATCATTCATATTATTAACCCCATCAGTAAAGCTGAACGCTTCAAACTGTTGCCTTGGATCTCTTCCCGGTTTAGCCAGCTGCTCCAGAATATCCTGAATGGTGGGCAATCCGATTGAGTCATTCATGTATTTTTCGGGACGAATCTGCTGACGCAGTTTGTCCTCTTTGATCAAATCATGAATGGTGCAATTTAAATCAGTGGCCATTTGTTCCACTAAAGCATATCGTTCCGGATGAATAGCACTACTATCGAGCGGATTTTTTGCCTCATGGATCCTTAAAAACCCGGCTGCCTGTTCATAGGCCTTTTCTCCTAAACGCGGTATCTTTTTAAGCTCCGAACGTTTTTTAAATGCCCCGTTTTTCTCCCTGTATTCCACTATATTTTTAGCTATCTGAGGACCCAAGCCAGAAATGTAAGCCAAAATCTGTTTCGATGCCGTATTGAGTTCAACACCAACTGCATTCACACAACTGATCACGGTATCATCCAGGGAACTTTGTAATTTACTTTGATCCACATCATGCTGATACTGACCCACACCAATTGATTTGGGATCTATTTTAACCAGCTCAGCAAGAGGATCCATCAATCGTCTACCAATAGAAACAGCACCCCTTACGGTGATATCCTTATCCGGGAACTCCTCTCTGGCGGCTTCAGAAGCGGAGTAAATAGAAGCTCCACTTTCATTAACCATGATGATGCTAACATTTGGGATTTGCAGATTCTTAATAAATTCCTCTGTTTCCCTACCGGCTGTTCCATTACCAATTGCAATGGTATCAATAGTATAATCTGCAATCAATTTGACAACTAACTTCTTCGATTCAGTGAAACCATTAGCTCCGGTATGTGGATATATCGCGTTATTATAAAGCAGCTTACCCTGTTCATCTAAACATACTATCTTACACCCTGTACGAAAGCCAGGGTCAATAGCCAGAATCTTCTTTTGTCCCAAAGGAGCAGACATTAACAGCTGTTTCGCATTTTCAGCGAACACTTTAATAGCTTCTTCATCAGCCTGTTTTTTGGTAAAGAGTCTGATCTCCGTTTCCATAGAAGGTTTCAATAAACGTTTATAGCTATCCGCCAGGGCAAGCTTAACCTGATCGGCAGCCATTGATCTATTTTTCAGGAACAAGCGTTCCAATGAAGCTAAGGCATCCTCCTCCGGAGGCAGCACATTCAGGGTTAGAAATAATTCCTTTTCTCCCCTTCGCATAGCCAGGATCCGATGTGAGGGTGCAGCCTTAACCGTTTCTTTCCAGTCAAAATAATCCTTGTACTTACTGCCGGCTTCTTCTTTACCTTCAATAACTTTAGAAATAAACTCACCTTTTTCTAAAAAAAGACGCCTGATCCGTGCCCTTGCATCTGCATGTTCATTGATATGTTCGGCAATAATATCTCTTGCCCCGGCCAGCGCTTCTATTTCTGAAGGCACCCCTTTCTCCTCATCTATAAATTTTAAAGCTTCTTTGGAAACATCCAGATTTGGTTGCTCCAGCAACCAATCCGCTAATGGCTGCAATCCCTTTTCCCTTGCCATGCTAGCTCTGGTCTTCCTCTTGGGGCGATATGGCAGATATAAATCCTCCAGTTCCACTAGTGTCCGGGCTTCAATGATCTTCTTTTCCAGCGCAGGATCAAGTTTATTCAGCTCCGTTAAAGACTTCAGGATCGCTTGCCTTCTTTTATCCAGCTCCCTTAATTGCTCCGCCCTGTCCCTGATTGCTGCAACCTGCACTTCATCCAGACTTCCAGTCATTTCCTTTCTGTAACGCGCTATAAAGGGTACTGTAGCCCCTTCATCAAGCAAGGTCAATGTCGTATCCACTTGCTTTTGCGAAATAGTTAGCTCCTCCGCAATTTTCTTTATGTATGAAATCATATCCTTATGTCAATTCTGCCTATTCAATATGTATCAGGATGATACTGGCAGGTATATTTTTATTATTAAACCAATTATCAATGCAAAACTTATGCTGATCAAAGTACCGATCAGTACATATTCACTTCTTTCAGGGGCATCTTTACTTTCAGAAAACCTTAAAATAGATTTAGCCGCAGTAAGCAAGCCTATTGCTTCATATTGATCATAAACCACAAGTATAAATATAATCAACCTTTCCAGCATTCCTATCCATTTCCCGGCAGCCCCAAGCGTATTTCCTGAATCTGCTAGTTGTACTCTCCATCTTGTGGTTAACATACCTATAAGGATACCAGAGGGGTGCGTTAAAAATATAACAGCCAATACTACTGCCCAATATGCCTCATTATGCAAAACATTTGATAGCACCTGCAAACTTTCAAGTCCAGGTTGATAAAGCAGCCACCCAAGTACCCCAATTACCAACAAATGAAGTCCTTGATCAATGAGAAAATAGGCAATTCTTTGCGGACGGTATGACTTCCAGAGATCAATACCGAAGTGAGTAAACAGTATAACAACAGGTACAGCCCAATGAACAAAACCATCAAACAGCCAAGCAGTTATAGCAGTTATGAGTACATGAAAATAGATATGTCTGGACTTATAATGATGTTCAATCCGGCCATTAACCCAAGACTTTGGCTGAAAAGCAAAGTCAGTTAACAGATGAGCAGCGATCATTTTAAAATACCAGAGTAACAGCATAATTAATCCTCGATGTAAAGCACAAGTTTACGATATATTTGAATAGCTTTCTCTAACATTGTCCAGTTTGCTGCCTTTGCTATTTCATTAACGGTTGACTGGCTCTTTCTGAGCTTGAGGGCCACTTCCATTTGTGTAGCTCCCACCAATAACTCGGCCAATACCTCTGCTTGTTTAGGAGAAACATCTTTCAACACCATATCAGCGAGCAAGGCAACCGCCTCCATTCCGGTATCAATTTTTTGTTCGCTACAGCGGATAGATAAGTGGGTGGTCGATTTTCCAATCAGATCAAGCTCTCTCCCCGAAAGGACAAAGGCTTCCCCTTTCCCCATAGCCATACTTTTTACCGGCTCATTTACCTTTCCCAAACCAATAGCAATCCGAATATCCGGACTCTTATTTTCAGGTGTACCCATTTGTCGGGCTACCACACGAAGCTTCAATGCCAGACTAAGCGCTTGCTCCATACCTGCCAAAGCATGGAAGCTATCACCCCTATAAAAATCAAAAAGCACCCTTTCCTTTTTAAATTCCGACCTGATCAGGAGGATCAAGTCATTCAAATCCTTTGATTCCATTAAGGTGGAATTCACAATATCTGCTGTTAACACGGCTTTATTAGGCTCCATAGGGGTTAAATATAGGGACATTTACCGATATTTTCAAATTATCGGTAAAATACCCGATAATTATCATTTATCGGTTTTATTACCGATAATACACAACATTATCTATTTTTATGAACATTTTTGAAATTAGGTTTTTAAAAGATAAATATTATTGTATTTTTGACGCAGTTTTGTAGTGTAATGGCTACCACGTCAGATTCTGGTTCTGAAGATCTAGGTTCGAGCCCTAGCAAGACTGCTCAACAAAAAAGGCAACCGAACAAGTGTTCAGTTGCCTTTTTTGTTGAGCAGTCATACTGATCGGGCGAATAGGTTATCATTCCCCAAAAAAGAACAATAAAAAAGGCCATTCCGACGAATCAGAATGACCTTTTTTAATAAGCTAATAAACCTACAGAAGCTTAGTGCGCTTCATGTCCATCAGCACCATGAACGTGACCATGAGACAACTCTTCTTCAGTAGCTTCACGTACATTGATAATCTGTCCCTTGAAATGCAAATGCTGTCCTGCCATTGGATGATTTAAATCAACCTGGATCCCAGTTTCAGTAACTCCAATCACACGTGCACGGAATTGATTTCCTTCGTTATCCTGCAAAGGAAGAACAGAACCTATTTCTGGTTTATCCATTCCTTCGAACATATCAGCAGGCAATTCAGTAATTGATGACTCGTTTTTTTCACCATAAGCATCAACAGCTGCCAGATGGAAATCATAAGCATCACCAGTACCTAACCCTGATAAGTTTTCTTCAAACTTCGGAAGCATCATGCCAACGCCATAAAGAAAAACCAATGGTTGCTCTTCTGTTGCCTTTTCTACAAATACTTCTTCGCCATTTTCGGTGGTATACAAATCGTATGTAAGCGCCACTACGCTATTTGATTGAATTTTCATAAGTTTTTTGAATTTGGACTGTGCTATTCTAACCAACAGACAGATCCCCTAAATTAATTTGTTTCAATGCTTCGGATACGGATGTAACAGGTAATCTGCAAGTTCTGTTTTTACAAACAAAAATTTTGCTTTCCCCACTAAATTTATCCTGCAGCAAAGGTAACTTTCCTGAGCTTCCTCCCAAAAGAATTTTATTTGGAATGAAATAATTTTCCAGTTCTTGCCTCAATTTTTCATAATCAGGACCTGTAACTGCTATTTCATAGACCCCAAAAATGACATTTATCAGCAGAATCCCCCAGTTGGAGTATCCCGATCCATATGTTTTGATCGATGGGAACACTGCTTTCAGCATCTCTGAAGACTGCTCCAAATAAGTTTCATCCTGAAATAGATGTCCCAATTTGAATAAGTTTAAAGCCATAGACGAATTCGAGGATGGAATAACGTTATCCATAATCTCATGTTTCCGTGCAATAAGATCCTGATCCATTTGAGAAGTATAGAAAAACAAACCTGTACCTGGATCAAAAAAATTAGTCAGCACATATCGATTCAGCTTCTGAGCTTCCTGAAGCCAGTCCTCATTAAAAGTAACCTCATAAAGACTAATAAAGGCATCAATCACAAAGGAATAATCGTCCAGAAAAGCCGTATACCGAACCTTACTATCCGGCGTTTTACGAAACACCCTTAATAAGGCTCCACTGTCATTCACCAGGTTCTTTAAGATAAAGTTGGCATTAACCACCGCTATCTCCAAAAAACGTGGCTCTTTAAAGACCTTGTACGCGTCAATAAACCCTTTCTGCATCATCCCGTTCCAACCTGCAAGGATCTTATGATCCAGACCCGGACGTACACGTTTACTGCGATAGGCAAACACCTTTGCCTTTGCTGAAGCCAACAAAGAGTCATGCAAGGGATTCAATTCCTCAGTAAGATCCTCCACACCAGCAGACCTTTTACATATATTGGTATGCTCTTCCTCCCAGTTCCCCTCCTCTGTAATTCCATAAAATGCACTAAAAACCGCAAATTCAGATGGCTCCATAATCATTCTAAGCTCCGAAGCAGTGAACGTATAAAACTTACCCTCCACCCCTTCGCTATCCGCATCCAGAGCAGAATAAAAGCCACCTTCCTCAGATAACATCTCTCTTTCTACCCAATCCAGGGTTTCATACACCACTTGTTTATACAGCGAATCAGGGGAATATTGATAAGCTTCTGCATATAAACTAACCAGCTGAGCATTATCATACAACATTTTCTCAAAATGAGGCACATGCCATTGCCCATCTACCGAATACCGTGCAAACCCTCCACCAATATGATCATAGATCCCACCATAAGCCATTTTCTTCAATGTCAACTGTGTAGCTTTCCAGGCTGAAGCACTATCCATTACATGTGCATAACGCAGCATGAACTGCCAGTTATTGGGCAAAGGAAACTTAGGCGCCCTGTTATATCCGCCCTCTTTGGTGTCAAATGATCTTTCCCAAGGTTTATAGATCGCTTCCAGATCTCCGGCAGAATAAAATGTAGACTCTGATGAAAGATTTAGCTTTTCAATTTGCTTCACCCCTTCAGTCAGCCTTTCTGCATAACCTACTGCTTCCGCAGGTTTTTGCTCCCAGAAGCCTGCAAGTTGAGAAAGCACTTTCTTCCAGTCGCTTTTTCCAAAATACGTTCCGCCATAAACAGGTCGCTGATCAGGCAGACATATACAATTCAGCGGCCACCCGCCTTGTCCTGTCATCAACTGCACTGCATTCATATAAATCTGATCGACATCCGGACGCTCTTCCCGATCCACTTTGATGCAAACATAATTAGCGTTCATCGTTTCGGCAACAGAAAGATCTTCAAACGACTCATGCTCCATGACATGACACCAGTGACAGGCGGAATAGCCAATGCTCACCAGGATCAATTTATTTTCATTTTTAGCTTTAGACAAAGCCTCCTCCCCCCAGGGATACCAGTCAACAGGATTATGTGCATGCTGCTGCAAATAAGGGGAAGTTTCCTTGATTAAACGATTCGCCATAAATAGATGTGATATTAAGATTTTCCTCTATACCAAGGTTTAACAGAATTACCTATTGCTAGTTTTTATAAATACGTTGTTACGCTGATTTCTTTTGGACGCAATTCCTCAGGATTAAACGATTCGCCATAAACAGCGTATTATTTAAGATAGATTCTTTTTCCTCTGCTATAAAAATAAGTTATGAGTAAACAAGATAAAAGAACAATGGCTACAAATTGATGCAAAATGCTCCACATTAACTTCGCTTCTGTTAAGCTATACACCAGGGCCAATACCCCAAGAATAACCTGAATCAACACGATAGCCAGTGGAATAAATCTCCAGCTATATAAGAAACTTCTTTTGGGAAGCTGAAAAGCTTTAAAAGTCCACACCAATACCACTATCGTGATCAGGTAAGCCAATGAACGATGTATAAATTGAATACTGATCAGATTATGGGTAATATCAGAGATAAAACTTCCCTGGTTTAGCATATTTTCCGCCGGATACCACATGCCATTAATTAATGGCCAGTTGGGTGCTGCAAAAGCAGCATGCGTTCCAGCCATAAAAGCACCATATATCAACTGAAAAGTGAGCAGAATTAACAAACCTATATTTAATTTTTTTAATGACGGCTCAGCACTGAGGGATTCACGCGGAACAGAAATCTGCAGGGCAAACCAAATAACGTAACACAGCAATAACAGTGCGGTAATAAAATGAATCGCCAAACGGATATGACTCACATAAAGCAGGTCAGTACCGATGCCACTCTTCACCATGATCCATCCTATGGCACCTTGTAATCCTCCCAGTAAAAAGAGGATAATCATCGGAACGATCATGCTACTGTTAATCTTCTTTTTAATCACAAAATAGATAAAGGGAATAATGAACACAAAGCCCATCAAACGTCCGAAATCCCGGTGAAACCATTCCCAGAAAAAAATAGACTTAAAATCCTGAAGATCAAAGTGACTATTAACATACTTATACTGAGCTATTTGCTGATACTGATCAAAAGCCTTTATCCAGGCCTTTTCATTCATCGGAGGCAGTGCTCCTAATAAAGGTTGCCATTCGGTAATAGATAATCCTGAACCAGTGAGACGGGTAATTCCGCCCAGTAAAACCTGGATGACAATCATGATGGCACCTATCCAAAGCCAGATGGCTACAGGACGATTTTGGCTTAACGAATTTGCTTTCATAAGGAAAGCAAATGTATACAATTATACATTTCAAAAAAAACACCCATCCGGTTAAGATGGGTGTTAAGCACATTTTATGAAAACTATTTTTTATAGTTCTTCATCATGTTGAGAAGCGTCAAGACCTACGGCCTCGTCTTCAGGAGATACACGTAATGGACTAATCGCATTTGTGATCAGAAGTAAGATATACGAACCTCCAAAAGCAAAGATGGATACGCCTATTAAAGTCACCACATGTAAAAAGAACAAGTGTGTTTCACCGTAATAAAGACCATTACCAGTTGTATTGGCTGCATTCACCGCTTGACTGGCAAAAACACCGGTAAGTAACATCCCTACCATACCACCAACACCGTGACAAGGGAATACATCAAGCGTATCATCAATATGAGTACGTCCGCGCCAAATAACAACCAGGTTACTTACCACAGCTGCTACCACACCGATCACCAATGAATGAGGCACAGAAACAAAACCAGCACCCGGAGTAATCGCTACCAAACCCACAACAGCACCTATACAAGCACCTAAAGCAGAAGGTTTTTTACCCCTGAACATATCAAAGAATACCCAGGCCATTGCTGCTGCTGCAGATGCAGTAGTTGTAGTCGCTAATGCTGTTGCAGCAAGAGCGTTTGCACCACCTGCTGATCCCGCGTTGAAACCGAACCATCCGAACCATAATAAACCGGTACCCAGAATAACATAACTAATCCGTGCCGGCGCATGTTCCTGAGATGTACGACCTTTCAAAAAGAGTGCGGAAGCTAATGCTGCCCAACCTGCGGACATATGTACTACCGTTCCTCCTGCGAAATCAAGAACACCTAACTTGAATAAAAATCCATCTGGATGCCAGGTTGCATGTGCTAAAGGGGTATAGATAATAATCATGAACAAGCAAAGGAAAATCAGATAAGAATTAAAGCGAATCCGTTCCGCAAAGGCTCCTGTAATCAGGGCAGGCGTAATAACAGCAAACTTAAGCTGAAACATAGCAAACAAAACCAATGGTACTGTTGGCATCATCGACCAGGTCGCATTTCCTACCATTCCTTTCATCATGAAAAATGTAGCAGGGTTTCCAATCACACCACCAATGTCATCACCAAATGCAAGGCTGAATCCAAATACAACCCATAATATGGTAATCAGCCCCATACAAACAAAACTCTGGAGCATGGTAGAGATCACATTCTTCTTTCGTACCATTCCTCCATAAAAGAAGGCGAGTCCGGGGGTCATTAATAATACCAATGCAGTTGAGATCAATAGCCAGGCGGTATCTCCTGTGTCTATTACGTTGTCTTTGATAGTTATGACTTCCTCCGAAGGAAATGCTAACCCTAAAATTACTGCTACGAGCAAAAGCAGGAACGGTAATACTTTTTTCATGTTTGAAATAGTTTAAGTGATGAATAATAAAATGAAATTAATGCATTTTTATCAAAAAATCAACTATTTGTAGAAAATTATTACTGTTTTTCGTTATTTAATTGGTTAAATTGCAAATAATTACAAATTATAGTTGTTTTAGGCTAGCTAAATACATAGAAAAACGCATTTTAAAGATTTTACACTTACACTCTAATTCAAAAAGAAGCAAAGCGATGCCCCTTCATTTCTGATTTCAAAAAAATACAATAGTAAAAGAATTGAATAAGATTAAAACCCGTAAAATAAACGAAAGGCTCTGTAAGCTCTTCGACCTGGCGACCATGACATTCCATAATCCAGACGAAATACCAATCGCTGCAAACCAACGTAAGCCTCATGATAACTAAGTAAGGGTTGAGTTAAATAAGCGCCTCCCACTATCTCTTCCAGTTTCATCTTTCGTACTATGGGAATCTTACTTAAAAATCTTCCAGCAAAGTTATGCTCATAATGAACCTCCAGAAATTTGTCATTGGTGGTATAAGCATAGAAATCCAGAAAATGGAAATTAGGGAACAAAGGATTATATATGGCCGTCTGGTTACCCGTAAAATGATGCATATCCGGATAATACAGTGACTCTGTATTCAAAAACTTTCCTGCAGAAATGTAAAATGAACTATATCCCCATAATCCAGTAGGAATTTTGTCCTGAAATATATCTGCAGATATAAAATCGTAATCAACCACAGATTTAAGTACTCCCGGAATGCCCTTCCGATAATCCATCATAATGGTTGGAAGCCTTGCCTGCTCATATACTTTCCCATCCGGACGTGTCGTATAGTGTTGCCCGAATGTATACGACAGTTTAGCCTCCACACTAAAAGCATTATTTATCGGAAAAATATCGGCTTCTGATGTCGGGTCTAAGGGGTTATTGGAGGTAGTCATTTTAGAGGTGCGGTCGAATATAGATGCAAAAGAAGAATTCCGCATCGGGATCCTTTTAGCAATTTCCACTCCACCATTCACCATTAAGCCATTTAACACTTCGCTCTGAGCACTAAAAGCCGCAAATTTAGAACGAAATAGCTTTAAGTAATTCCTTCCCTCAAAGAGCGTAGTCAGTGTATTATAAAAAAGATTAACGGTCCCCCTGTTATTTAAATCTAAAAAGTCACTCCCTCCACGGAAAGAAAAACTGGCATGATGCAATGTATCTACCCTAAAAGTAAGCTCTGCATTTGCATTAGTTGTTTTACTGGCAAATCCATACCTAAAGTTAGGCTCAAATTCCACCGACCTCCTTAAGCCTAAACTTTTCACATACCTCGCCCGAAGCCTCACTCCCCAACCTTCAACTGTATTATAGAACACGGTATTATGCAAGGGATAAAAATACCAGTAACTGTTTGTATGTACATTCTCAATCCGCTGTCCAACCAGTGCATAACGAATAGGCTTAAATTTATTCGTTTCTCTTTGTACGGAATCACGGTAAGGTTTGGACTGCGACTTTTTATCAAACAGGTCCTTACTATAATAATTGTCCTCTTCATCCAGCGTCAGTGGTACAGGCCTTGCTTTGTCCCACCAGTCGCTGTCAAATTTATTAACTCCCTTATCTATACGAATAATCTCATCACCGAAAAAATTAGAGGCAAACGAAGGATTTGGTATATAATTACTATACAGACCCGTAAAATAACCTGCAAAAGTGAAACCTAATACCTTCCCTTTAAAAGTAATAGTGATGTCCGACGGAACCCAGTATGCCTTTTGCACCTCATTATAATGCTGAGAGATATGTAAGGTATCTACGAAGTTAATTTTGGATTGCTCTGTCAGATACAGATCTACACTATACAGCCTGCCATCACCTTTTAACACGTAGATATACCCCTTGAAGGCAGGAACATATTTTCCTTTTGGAGTAACTTTAATCTTTTCCACTTCATGCCCATTTTCAACAATAGTTCCAATCAATTGAAAATCATAATAATGAAAAGCATTATCTGCCACCGGAGAAACGAACTTCTGATTTCCTAAAGCGGTCCACTGAATCGTGTTATCGTAAAAATTGATCTGCAAGTCAGATGCCCTGTTGAAACTAAATCCTTGTTTATCGCCCGCCACTTTCGAAGCAAGCATAATCTCTTTTCGATTTGGGTATTTGAAATATAATTTAGATAAGGTTTCCGATTGATAAAGTATTCCCCTCCTGTTGGTATCCAGGTGCAATGCTTTTTCTACATTCTCACCCATGATCCGTTTAGGGGCACTGATTAGCTTCTGAACACCTTTAGTATATACATCGCACTCATAAGATGGCGTTGCCCTGAGATATTTCCTTTTTGATATAATATTCCTGATGATTTCATTTGCCGGATCCTCATTCGTCTGCGTAATGGTCACTTCGTCTAACGTATAGATCTCCTTTTGCAAACCGATATCCAGCTTCAAAGAATTCTTTACATTAATTTGCATCTCTAGACTCTTATACCCTACAAATCTAAATATAAGGGTATACTCACCAGGAGCAGCATTAAGTTTATAATAACCGTTTTCATTGGCCATTGTACTCATATTGCTGCCCTTAATATAGACGGAAGCAAATGAAACCGGCTTACCACTCACATCAGTTATCAAACCTGATATACTTCTGGTATCCTGGCAAACCGCAATCGAACAATAAAAAAAGACGACGATAAAAAAATATTTAAACATGTACCATCCAGTCATTAAACGCTACAGGAAATCTTATCTGCAAGATAAAAATCCATTTTGAGCTGTATCTATGTGTGTTAAAACAATTAATGTTTCAGATCATGTTTTAAAAAAAGTATGATCATTTTATAAGTACGTCTAAGATATGATATTTGTTACGTGGCAGGCATTTAAAAATCCACTTAATATGACAACTTTCTTCATAAGCTTTATCGTGATAATCTCCATTTTCAAATACCTGTTAAACCAGGCAGCTGTATGCGATGTAAATGATGATACATTTTAACTCATTGCATTTAAGTAACCCAATAATTGGTTCGAAAGTTTATTAAAATACCTTTTATTGTTAAAGCCCATGATCCATTGAATTCCAGTGGTGGCATTTGTCACAAAAACCTCCTCTGCTTCATTCAAAATGTCCGGGTTTATCTGCGCTTCAATAACCGGAATATTATTTTCCTGGGCTAGTGAGATGACAACCGAACGCATCACACCTGCAATACACCCTTCTTCCAGCGATGGGGTATACAGATTTTTTTCATATACAACGAACAGGTTGGAGCTCATCCCCTCACATAGAAAACCCTTATCATTGAGGATAAATACCTCATCCAGTGAATTGCGTTTCCGAAAGATCCCTGCCATCACAAATAAGAGCGAATTGCAACTCTTTAAATTTGACAATATGTTAATTGGCTTCGTGATCTCTTCATACACCTTTGCAATTAATCCTTTATAGTTAGAACTGTAGTCATCAAGATCGGTTTTCCCAATCTCCATCGCATAGCCCATTGTATTACCAAGGGGACTGTACAGTCCTTCTCCATCACGGAACACCGTAAAACGAACCCGTGCATTGTTTTTAATGTTGTTCCTCAAGGCAAGCTGACTCACCTTTTCCTGTAAAAATTGTGCTGTAATTTGTGCCGATCCTTCAATCTGCAGAATTTGCATCCCTTTACTGATCCGGTCGGAATGCAGATCGGCAAACATCAGCTTTCCCTGCATCATTCTCATGGATTCAAACAGGCCATCTCCATATCGAAAAGACCTGTTTCCCACTCCTATTGCTGCTTGCGTGGCGGCAATAATATCTCCATTAAAGTTTATAAAACCCATCTTTCCCTTTCGATATTAAAAATTAACCCTCTTTGTGATAAAGCAGATAGTTTCTCCACTTATCCAGCATTCCCTGGAAATCGTCAGGTAATTCGGATTCAAACAGAATCGGTTCTTTCGTTTTAGGATGAATGAAACCCAATGATTTGGCATGAAGTGCCTGTCGGGGCATAATTGCAAAACAGTTGTCTACAAACTGCCGGTATTTATTAAATATTGTGCCTTTCAAAATCTTATCTCCTCCATATATAGCATCATTAAACAACGGATGCCCAATATGTTTCATGTGCGCACGAATTTGATGCGTCCGGCCGGTTTCCAGCTGACACTCAATAAGGGTCACATATCCCAGCCGTTCTAATACTTTATAATGTGTAACCGACCATTTCCCTTTGCTTTCATCCGGGTAGTTATCCATCACCCGTCTATCTTTTAAACTTCTGCCAATATAACCGGTCACCGTTCCATCTTCTGTCAAATCTCCCCAAACCATGGCGATGTATTTACGGGCAATGGAATGATCAAAAAATTGCTTGGCCAGGAAAGCCATCGAAAACTCGTTTTTACTAATCAACAGCAAACCTGAAGTATCCTTATCTATCCGGTGAACCAATCCAGGTCGCCCATCATTACCCGGTAATTGTGGCAATTGCTTAAAATGAAACACAAGTGCATTCACAAGCGTACCTGTATAATTGTTAAATCCGGGATGAACTACCATACCCGGTGCTTTATTAATAATCAGGACATCATCATCCTCATACACAATATTTAAAGGAAGATCTTCCGGATATACTTCAGTATCGCGTGGCGGATGCGCCAATACAATAGATATAGAATCCCCCGGTTTTACTTTATAACTCGATTTTATTGTTTTTTCATTTACTAGAACACTCCCTGCGTCGATTGCATTTTGAATGCGACTTCTGGTGGCGTTTTCCATCCTCTGCATTAGAAACTTATCTATGCGCAGAAGCGATTGCCCTTTATCCACAACTATTTTAAAATGCTCATAGAGCTCCTGCTCTTCCTGCTCAAGGGAATCTTGTTCTTCCAACATAGCACAAAAGTAAGATTTTACTTTATTTTTGCGTGATTTACAAGCATATGAAAGCATTTGATATTAATAGTCCCGAGGAAGAGCTCTTTGATCCCCTGTTTAAAGAGAAGAATCTACGTGTTTTCATCAAGCGCGATGACATGATACATCCCTTTATATCAGGCAATAAGTGGCGTAAACTAAAGTATAACCTCATCGATGCAAAGGCGGCAAATAAAAATCATATTGTTACATTTGGAGGGTGCTGGTCCAATCATTTATTGGCTACAGCTTGTGCCGCTGCCCGATTTGGATTTAAAAGTACGGCATTTGTTAGGGGGGAAGACATCAATACCGACTCACTTTTATTCTGCCGCCTGTTTGGCATGAAGTTAATTTTTGTCGATCGGACCGCTTACCGGGATAAACCGGCACTCTTTGCTGCTCATTTTTCAGACGATCCTGAGGCTATTTTTATTGACGAAGGTGGAGCCGGAGAAAATGCAGTAAAAGGATGTGCTGAAATTATAACGGAACTTAAAACTCCATTTGACCATATCTTTTGTGCCGCAGGAACAGGCGCAACGTCTGCCGGTTTAATTAAAGGCATAGGAATGAACCAGGTAAATATGACCTGCCATGTGATCCCTGTATTAAAAGGTGCCGATTTTCTAAAAGAGAACATCAAACAGTATTTCTTAACGGAGCCCGATTACCGATTTCACGATTCGTATCACTTCGGCGGTTATGCCAAAACTACTCCTGCCCTGTTTGAATTTATCAATCATTTCAGTGCTTCAACCGGAATCCTGCTTGATCCGATATATACCGGCAAAATGATGTATGCCGTTTACGACTTGATTCGTCAGGATTACTTCGATCCCGGTGCTACAATAGTGGCGCTCCACACCGGAGGACTATTTGGCTTACTAGGAATGAAGGAACAAATATCAGCCTCAATAGTAGCATAAGACAAGCAGATAACACCTGTATAAAAAATAGGACTAACGTTCGCTGCTTGTTCGTTGCTTGTGGCTTGGTGCTTCGCTAAAATCGATGATTTGACGGAGCTGCAAGCCACAACCAACGAACATGACTGGGTCAAGGCGCACACGTACCTTTATCCGGGTACATACTTATCTCCTACCTGTTACAAATTTATAGGTTCTAAAATCACTATCTAAGGTTAAACAGACTATCCACACCTACTAATTTTGCTGACGTAAATCCTTCAGCAAATGAGACACCAATGCTTTTACCAAATTCGTGGGCTCTGCCTTCTATCGTCTTAAAAAATTCAGGATCGGAAATATATGTTTTGTTTTCCTCATCATAATCCGGGGTGTAAAATTGAGTTTTATAAGCCCGGATAGATGCTACTTTAGTGTTCCAAAATGGGGTAATATCCAAAATAATATCAGGTTTCACATAGGTATCCTGAATAAAATTCAAATGGAGACGCGGACGCCATGGCTTTTGTGATACTCCATTAAATTCAGTTTTGATTTTTATTAATCCCGAAAGAAATACGGCATCATTGATTAATGTAGAAGCCCGTTTATGATCGGGATGACGGTCCACAATAGCATTGCCAATAAGGATTTCCGGTTGATATTGTCTGATTTTTTGAATAATTTGCAAGAGGTGTTCTTCATCATTCTTGAAAAAGGCATCCCGCATTCCCAGGTTCTCTCTTACATCAAGCCCTAGAATTTTTGCCGAATCTTTAGCTTCCTCATCACGTGTTTCAGCGGTGCCCCTGCTTCCTAACTCGCCACGGGTAAGGTCGACAATTCCTACCTTTTTCCCTTCAGCTTTATATTTTAAAATGGTTCCGGAACAACTCAATTCTGCATCGTCAGGATGTACAGCAATAACAAGAATATCTAATTTCATGAATATTTAATCTCCAGTCAGGCGAAAACACCGACGTATTTGGACAAAAGTAAACTTTGGAAAAGAAATACAGGCTTTTTAAGGGTCAAATAAATAAACCTGACGAACGTATGATAGGGAAAAAATCAGTTAAAGGGATAGTTGCCGTAATACCCATAGCGGACAATCACGTTTTCGATGTCCCGATCTTCCTGCGGATCGTACTTTTGTTTCAGGTTATGACCAAACACACGAGCTACCGATTGATAACAGAAAGCAGTAAAACCACCTTTCAGTTCTTTTACCAGCTCATAACTACTATTTCCAGTCTCCCGATCAATTAATTTAATTAAAATTTCGCCTTGGGTAATGGTCATGTTCTTGATCTCTTTATTGAACATATCCTTGATTTCTTTTTCGCAGGCTTTAACCAGTTTTTTCTGCTCTTTTTTGTCGGTAGTTTCAGCTAATTGTTCATTCAAACGACTGTAGCGATTCCTTGCAAATTTAGCATAAGGAAGCACCTTCAAAACATTGTAACGTAAGCGGTTGAACAGGGAACGGGCCTGAGGAGTCAGGAAGATCCGCGTGTTGTTTACATAGGCATCCTGTAGAGGAATCCAGGGAATCATATCACCATAATCATCACGGGTTACAGCAACTCTGATTGTATCATTAATCCCTTTCTCCTGAATACTATTTTTTACCTGACTGTATGAAAAGCTGATCATGACCAAACTTAATACTATCAAAATAGATATTTTTTTCATAACTTAGTTAACACAAACATACACCTAATTTCGTATATACCTTTAATTACAACTAAACGGTAAAAGTAACCCTAAAGTTGCAATTAAATCTACTATTTCGAAATCCTGAGCAATTGAAGATGAATGAATTGGTGATTGATATAGATGCGGAGAAAACCGAAATTCTAAAGCGCTACCGAGCCCTATTGAGAGCTTGTAAACCCACTATGCAAAAGGGCGACAAGAAATTAATACGGCAGGCATTCGATATGGCACTTGATAGCCATAAAGATATGAGGCGCAAATCTGGTGAACCTTATATATATCATCCTATTGCAGTAGCCCAGATTGCTGCACAGGAAATTGGACTTGGAACAACCTCTATTGTATGCGCACTTTTACATGATGTGGTGGAGGATACGGCTATTACCCTGGAGGATATAGAACGCGAATTCGGAAAAAAAGTAGCGAAGATCATTGATGGATTAACTAAAATATCAGGCGTATTCGACTACAATAGTTCCCTGCAGGCTGAGAATTTCCGCAAAATGCTGCTTACGCTGGCAGACGATGTGCGGGTTATCCTGATCAAACTGGCAGACCGCTTGCACAACATGCGCACGATGGATCATATGCCGCGTGACAAGCAGTTGAAAATATCCTCCGAAACGATCTATCTCTATGCGCCTCTGGCACACCGACTGGGTTTATATGCAATTAAATCGGAGTTGGAAGATCTTTCTATGAAATACACAGAAAGTGAAACCTACAAGTTCGTTGCAAGGAAGCTGAATGAGAAAAAAGCCGAAAGGGAAGCGTATGTAAATGCTTTTGTTGGCCCGATAAAAGATATTCTGGCCGCACAGGGTTTAAATGCGGAAGTATACGGAAGACCTAAGTCGATCCATTCGATATGGAATAAAATGCGAAAAAAGGGAATTCCTTTTGAGGAGGTATACGACTTATTCGCCATCCGGATTGTACTGGAAAGTGAACCTGAAAAAGAAAAAGCTGATGCCTGGAAAGCGTATTCCATTGTTACGGATTTGTATATTCCTAATCCGGACAGGCTCCGCGACTGGGTATCGTCTCCCAAAGCAAATGGGTATGAATCTCTGCACACTACTGTTATGGGTCCTAAGGGACAGTGGGTAGAAGTTCAGATCCGTTCACAGCGCATGAATGAGATTGCCGAGAAGGGATTTGCTGCACATTGGAAATATAAAGAGTCATCTGCAGATAGTGGCCTGGACTTGTGGATTCAAAAAGTAAGGGAGTTATTGAAAAATCCGGACTCTAATGCATTAGATTTTCTGGATGATTTTAAGATGAATCTCTTTTCAGATGAGATCTTCATCTTTACGCCTAAAGGTGCACTCATGCAGTTACCGTTGGATGCAACAGCATTGGATTTTGCCTTCGAAATCCATTCCGATCTTGGGATCCGATGTATTGGCGCCAAGGTGAACCATAAACTGGTACCGTTGGCGCACAAGTTACAGAATGGAGACCAGGTAGAAATCATCACCTCGAGTAAGCAGGTTCCTAAAGAAGATTGGCTGAATATCGTTGTTACTGCAAAGGCTAAGTCTAAAATTAAATCGGCGTTAAAAGAGGATAAAAGACGGGTTGCCGAAGAGGGCAAAGAACTTTTGGAAAGAAAGTTAAAGTCGCTGAAGATCACGTATAACACCGAGAATATACATAAAATTGCCTTCTATTTTAAATACAACAACACACTTGACCTGTTTTATAATATTGCCAAAGGAGGAATAGACCTGAAAGACCTGAAAGAATTTCAGGCATCGGAAAAGGTGGTAGAGAACCGGACACCGGAGCGCATTGCAGCCTCTCAGCTGGAAGGCATCATGAGCAAGGTGAAGGCAAAAGATAGTGACACACTTCTTATAGGTGAAGATCTGCAAAAAATTGACTACAAGCTTTCCACATGCTGTAACCCTATCCCCGGGGATGATGTCTTCGGATTTATTACCGTTAATGACGGAATTAAGATTCATAGGACAAACTGTCCCAATGCCACTAAACTGATGGCCAATTATGGGTACCGGGTAGTAAAAGCAAAATGGACCTCACAAAAAGAACTGGCCTTTTTAACCGGCTTAAGGATTACGGGTATTGATGAAGTAGGCTTAATCAACAAATTGACAACGGTTATTTCCAATGACTTTAAAGTCAACATGAGATCCATTACAGTGGACAGTAACGAAGGTATTTTTGAAGGATCCATCATGGTTTATGTGAACGACACCATTCATTTAGAAAATTTGATACGTAAGTTAAAACAGGTAAAAGGAGTCACAGCCGTAACACGTTTTGATTCAGAACCACGTAACATTAACAAAGCTTCATAAAGAAATTTAAGATTTGTTATTTTTTTAGATAAATTTGAACGTTGAGTCTAACAAAAAATATGCCCTTACAAGAAACGATAGCAATGGTTAAAAAGATTTTCGAGGCTTACCTTGAAAATAAAAGTTTAAGGAAAACGCCTGAGCGTTTCGCCATTCTTGAAGAAATTTATTCCCGTAATGACCACTTCGATGTGGAGTCGCTTTACATCCATATGAAGAACAAGAAATACAGGGTAAGCCGTGCAACGGTTTATAATACGCTGGAATTGCTTGTTTCATGTGATCTTGTAACCAAACATCAGTTTGGAAAGAACATGGCTCAGTTCGAAAAGTCGTATGGCTACAAGCAACATGACCATATCATCTGTATTGATTGTGGAAAAGTTGTGGAGTTCTGTGACCCACGCATTGGGCAGATCCAAAGCATGATGGGCGATTTGCTGAAGTTTGAAATAAAACACCATTCACTAAATCTTTACGGCAATTGTGAAAAGCTGAAAGAAGGTTTCTGTGAATCTTATACTAAAAATTAACAATACTACAATCATTCATGGCAGTTGATGTACTTTTAGGCCTCCAATGGGGCGATGAAGGCAAGGGAAAAATCGTTGATGTCCTTAGTCAAAATTATGATCTGATCGCAAGATTTCAGGGCGGACCTAATGCAGGCCATACCCTGGAGTTCGATAATCAGAAATATGTTTTAAATACTATTCCATCAGGAATTTTCAATGCTAAAACCATGAACCTCATTGGTAATGGAGTAGTTATTGATCCCATTATTTTGAAACGTGAGCTTGATAATTTAAAAACAAGCGGATTTGATCCTGTAGCAGCGAAGAAATTGGTCATTGCCCGTAAGGCACATCTAATTCTTCCTACACATCAGCTTTTGGATGCTGCATCCGAAAGTAAGATGGGTGACGAAAAGATCGGATCCACGCTGAAAGGTATCGGTCCAACGTATATGGATAAAACGGGACGTAATGGTCTCCGTGTGGGTGATATTGAGTTAACCGATTTCAAGGAGAAATACGATAAACTGGTCAACAAACACAAGTCTATCCTATCTCATTACGGTGAAATTCCTGATTTTTCAGAAAAAGAAAAGACTTTCTTTGCAGCGATCGAATTCCTTAAAACTATTGAATTGGTAGACAGTGAGCATTTTGTGAACCAATACCTGCGCGAAGGAAAAACTATACTTGCAGAAGGTGCTCAGGGAGCTATGCTGGATGTGGACTTTGGTTCTTATCCATTTGTTACTTCATCAAACACGACCACTGCAGGAGCTTGTACTGGTCTTGGTATTGCACCACAAAAGATCGGTTCAGTAATTGGTATTTTCAAAGCCTATTGCACACGTGTGGGTAGCGGACCCTTCCCCACTGAATTATTTGATGAGACAGGCGAGAAACTTCGTCAGATCGGACATGAATTCGGTGCTACTACCGGAAGGCCAAGAAGATGCGGATGGATTGATCTTCCTGCATTGAAATACGCGGTGATGCTGAATGGAGTTACTGAACTGGTAATGACAAAGGCAGATGTATTAAGCGGTTTCGACAAAATATATGCCTGCACACATTACAATCATGGTGGCGAAAAGATTGATTACATGCCTTATGATATCTGCAGTGTGAAAGCTATTCCTGTTCTGGAAGAAATTGAAGGATGGAATGAAGATTTGACCGGTATTAAAACTGTGGAGGAAATTCCTGCAAAATTATATGCGTATGTACGGTATATTGAAGAACATATCGGCGTACCTGTAAGATATCTTTCTGTTGGCCCTGACCGGGTTCAAACATTGATCTTAAACTAAAGACCATTCCGGCTATGCAACCGTATGATTGTACTATAGCTGATATTTCAAAATTTAAGCGTCAAGCTTTACAATGGGCCACATCATTCGATGTGGCCTGTTTTTTAGACTCCAATCACTATACTGATTCCTATTCCAGTTATACCGCTGTGATTGCAGCTGGCGTTTCAAAAGAGATTTGCTTAAATTCAGGTAATGCTTTAGAAGAACTTTCTAATTTCCTGAATAACAACAAGTTATTTATTCCAGGGTTTTTTTCTTATGACCTAAAGAATGAGATAGAACAGCTGGATTCGAATAATCAGGATGATTTAGAATTCCCTGATCTTTACTTTTTTGTTCCAAAACATCTATTGCTTATCAAGGGCAATGAGGTTAGGATTTTGACGAACAAGCCTAATTTACTCGAAGAAATCAATGCCCAGTTTTTACAGGATCAAGAAGTTAACTTTGAGGGAACGATTCAATCGACCTTAACTAAAGAAGCCTATATTGACAAAGTCAATCATATTAAAGAACATATCAAAAAGGGAGACATCTATGAAATGACCTTTTGTCAGCAGTTCTTTTCAGATTGTAAATCCTTTAATCCTTTGGCAGCTTACCTGCAGCTCAATTCCATTTCACCTGCACCATTCTCCACTTTCTTTAAGATGAGGGACAAATATATCATCTCCTCTTCACCCGAACGCTTTATTAAAAAAGAAGGATTGATGGTTATTTCCCAACCTATAAAAGGTACGGCGGCTCGAAGTGCAGATCCCATTGAAGATAATCGGCTTAAAGAGGATTTAAGAAACAATTTAAAGGAACAGGCAGAGAACATTATGATCGTTGACCTGGTGAGGAATGACCTGACAAGGACGGCTCTTCCGGGTACTGTTGAAGTAAAAGAGTTGTGTGGCATCTATTCGTTTGAACAGGTACATCAAATGATTTCTACGATTACTGCCCAGGTTTCAGCTACGACAAAAAATATAGCTATTATTAAGAATGCCTTTCCAATGGGATCGATGACTGGTGCTCCTAAGATAAGAGCCATGGAGCTTATCGAATTATATGAAGAAACAAAGAGGGGAATTTATTCAGGGTCAGTTGGTTACTTTGATCCGAAAGGAAACTTCGATTTTAATGTAATTATCAGAAGTCTGATTTATAATGAAAGCAAAAAATTTCTATCCTTTCAAGTAGGAAGTGCAATAACCTTTGCTTCAGATCCAGAACAAGAATATCAGGAATGCATGCTGAAAGCAAAGGCTATGTTAAAGGTTTTAAGCTAATAAAAAATAAATGTGCATTTGAGAAGATGTTGTGGTAAGTCTTCCAAAATATAACATTAGTAATACAAAGTGATGATTATCACTTTATTTAGACACTAACAGTGTGTATTTTGTGCTTCATTTACCATTAGGTTTTTAAATGAACCAGAAGCCAGATCGATAACTGCAACAGCACATACCCAAATAGTACTATTTAAAATGAGTGAGCAACCGCAATCAAACGACATTATATTTTATAACACACCTACAGGTGATGTTAAAATTGAAGTGATCTTTAATGCTGAAACTTTTTGGCTAACCCAAAAGCGCTTAGCTGAATTATTTGGAGTGGAGGTGCCGGCCATTAGTAAACACTTGAAGAGGATTTTTGAAAGTAATGAGCTTCAGGAAGATTCAGTTGTTTCCAAAATGGAAACAACTGCCAGTGATGGTAAAAAGTATCTTACTTTCTTTTACAATTTAGACGCAATCATAGCAGTCGGCTACCGAGTCAATAGCTATCAGGCTACACAGTTCCGTATATGGGCAACTAAAACACTTAGGGAGTATATTATCAAGGGCTTTGTCTTGGATGATGCACGGTTAAAACAAGGTAAACGTTTTGGCAAAGATTATTTTGATGAGCTTTTAGAGCGCATTCGAGAGATACGGGCCAGCGAAAGACGTTTCTATCTAAAGATAACAGATATATACGAGCAGTGCAGTATCGATTACAATAAGGATGCTGATATAACCCAAAACTTTTTTAAGACGGTTCAAAATAAACTTCACTTTGCTATTTCTGGTAAAACCGCTGCCCAAATAATTGCAGAGCGAGCATGTGCTGATAAGCCAAATATGGGCTTACAGACTTTCAAAAATGCACCTATCGGAAAAGTTTTAAAAGGAGATATAGCCGTGGCTAAAAACTACTTGATAGAAAAAGAGATCAAAGAATTAGAACGGGTGGTTACAATGTATCTTGACTTTGCAGAATTACAGGCATCAAGGCAGATACCGATGAAGATGGGTGACTGGATAAGCCGTTTAGACGCGTTCTTACAATTCAACGAATATCAGATATTAAAAGATGCTGGGAAAGTTAGCCATGAGGTTGCAATAAAGTTAGCTGAAAGGGAATACGATAAATTTAGGGTGATACAAGATCAAAATTTTGAAAGTGACTTTGATAAAGAGATTAAAAAAATAAAGCCAGGTAAGAAAGCGGACTAATCAAAATCAATCGATATGTAATAATAACTGGCTGAGCTGAGAAAGGCTATATTACAAAATAGCAATATAGCCTTTCTTTATATAAAGGTAAGTGTGATAATAAAAACCGTATGTCAGGTTGATTCAACATTGTTATTAGGAATCATATTCTTGTATACCTATAATAATGTGCTTAAGATATTCATTTCCCGAATCGTTCAGGTACTAATTTCCTCAATAATTTTCTTGGACATTAGCTACATAACCCAAACTTCACGTTATTTATTATAGTATTTCATTGCTTCAGGTAAGCGCTTTTGAATAGCAGCTATACGGGTTGCATCACTAGGGTGAGTACTTAGAAATTCGGGGGAAGCACCGTTACTTTGTTTTGCTGAGGCCATTCGTTGCCAAAAGAATACCGCTTCACTTGGGTTATATCCAGCCATAGCCATGAAGGTTAGTCCCAGGCGATCTGCTTCAGACTCCTGACTTCTTCCATACTTAAGCAAAGCAAGTTGTCCGCCCAATCCATATAATTGTGCTATACTTTGAGATCCGGTAGCAGATCCTATTACGCCACCGATAGCCTGAGCACCAAGCGTCTGAGAGTATCTTTCTTCAGCATGTCTGGCTATAGCATGAGCAATTTCATGTCCCATGACGGTAGCTAAACCGGCCTCAGTTCGGGTTACTGGCAATATTCCGGTATAAACGGCTACCTTACCACCAGGCATGCACCAGGCATTGATATCAGCACTTTTTACCAGGTTAAATTCCCAGCTAAAATTATATTGATTGGCATAGCCATTTGTTTTTAAATAACGATCGATAGCACTTGCAATGCGGAGACCAACTTTTTTAACCAGTTGAGCATCAGCACCGGAGCTTACCACTACATTTTTAGGATCTTTAAGAAAATCCCTGTATGCTGTTAAAGATTGAGTTTGAATTTCCTGGGAATTGGCTAGATTTAATTGTCTTCTGCCAGTTAGGGGAACAGTTGAACATGCCGCCAAAAAGGCAATTAATAAACATGTAAATATAATTTTTAAGTGTGTCATCTCTTTACTGTGTATAGTGTTTCAACAAAAAAACTATACAGCTGTTTTCTTTTTGAACATATTAATCTTTGATTCTTTGCCTTTAAGGAGCCTTTCAATGTTCTTTTGATGCGTAATCAGGATGAGCACACAGATACACATTCCATACAAAACTACCGCTCTTAAAGGAGAATGAAACACAAAAATTATGCTTAAAGGAAAGGCAAAACCTGCCAGTATAGAGCTTAATGACACATACTTAGAAACCATGAGTACCAAAACAAATACCCCTACGCAGAATAGAGCGGCATCAAAATGAACGGCTAGCACCATTCCAAATAAGGTTGCAATTCCTTTGCCTCCACGAAAGCCTGCGAAGACAGGAAATAAATGTCCCATAACAGCCGTAATGCCTAAAGCAAGCTGATAATTCACAAATTGAATGGAATCCTGTGGACCTGTTATGGACAATCCAATGAAGTATGCCAGATTAGTAGCGGTATATCCTTTAAGGATATCTAAAGTCATAACGGTTATACCAGCTTTGGTGCCTAAAACGCGCAACGTATTTGTCGCACCGGCGTTTCCACTTCCGTATTCGCGCACATCAATTCCATAGAAAGCCTGTCCTATCCAGACGGCACTAGGAATCGATCCAAAAAGGTAAGCAGCCAACACAGCTGTAATAGAAAATATGGATATCATTAAGTATGCAATTATACTAAAAAACCACTGTTAATGTACTTTATGTTCATTTAAGTCCTAATTCGTCGCTTTAAGGCTCATATCCAGACTCTTTACGGAATGAGTGAGAGCACCCATGGAGATAAAATCTACACCACATTGGGCGTATTCGAGCACATTTTCTTCAGATATTCCGCCGGAGGCTTCAGTAGGAAACCTTCCATGGATTAAATTGACTGCAGATTTTAAATTCTCAAAGCTAAAGTTATCAAGAAGAATGCGGTCTGCGCCACCCGCTTCAATAACTTCTTCCAGTTCAGAAATCGTACGCACTTCAATTTCTATCTCAAGTGTCAATTTCTTATCCTTTATATATGCTTTTGCTGCCAGCAGGGCATTTTTAATCCCCCCTGCATAATCCACGTGATTGTCTTTAATCAGGATCATATCGTATAAACCAATGCGATGATTTACCCCACCACCAATAACTACAGCTTGCTTTTCAAGGAACCGTAAGTTTGGCGTAGTCTTCCTCGTATCCAGGACACGGGTATTGGTATCCTTAAGTTTAGCCACTATACGGGCGGTAGTCGATGCTATTCCACTCATTCTTTGCATGGTATTCAGAACCAGTCTTTCAGCAATTAGAATAGAGGATACATTTCCTTCCACGGTAAGGGCTATATCGCCGAACTCCACTTTTGCCCCATCAGCAAGAAGCACATGCACTTGAAGATCAGCATCCACTTGTTTAAATATGGCAAGAGCAACATCCACTCCCGCCAGTACACCTTTATCCTTAATGATCAATTTAGCTTCCCCCTTTTTATTAACCGGAATCGTGGATAAAGAAGTATGATCGCCGGAACCAAGGTCTTCGGCAAGTGCATTTGCAATAAATTGAGTAAGTAACTCTTTGTAGTCTTTCATATACATTGCTAAAATAACAATAACATTAAATTAAACAATTAGTAACATCGAAAATTTACAAATATGACCTTTGTCACTTTGGATACTAATAATACAAGTCTATATTTGTTGTGTGGAAAATAAAAAAGTAGCACTTATAATTCTTGATGGCTGGGGCTACGGCAAAGCCGACGCATCCAACGCTATACTGGCAGCAAACACTCCTTTCTTTGATCACCTTATAGCAACATATCCTAACTCCAAGCTTGAAGCTTCCGGAGTTGCAGTAGGACTTCCTGCAGGGCAAATGGGAAATTCTGAGGTAGGACACATGAACCTGGGAGCAGGCCGTGTGGTATACCAGGAGCTCGGAAGGATTCATAAAGCAGTGGATGATGGCGAATTACTGGAGCATCCTATTCTTCAGGATGCCTTTAAATATGCGATCGCTGAAAACAAAAATGTACATTTTATCGGTCTTGTATCCGACGGCGGTGTTCATTCACATCTTAAACATATTAAAGGTCTGTTCGATGCAGCAAAAGCAGCATCAGTACCGAATGTATTTCTTCATGCATTTTTGGATGGCCGTGATACGGATCCGAATGCTGGAAAAGCTTATATCAAAGATTTACTTGATTATTCTAAAGACTCAACTATCCAAATCGCTTCTTTAATAGGTCGTTATTATGCAATGGACCGCGATAATCGTTGGGAAAGGGTTAAACAGGCGTATGATTTATTAGTGAACGCTATTGGAACACCATCCAATGACCTTGTTAAATCGCTTGAAAACTCGTACAGTGAAGGTATTACTGATGAGTTTATTAAACCTGTAATTAAGGTTGACGAAAATGGAAATCCTATTACCCATATTCAAACGGGTGATGTGGTAATCTGCTTCAACTTTAGAACAGATCGTGGTCGCGAAATTACTACAGCCTTAACTCAAAAAGCATTCCCTGATTATCAGATGACGCCACTTGATTTAAGATATATCACCATGACTACCTATGATGAAACATTCAAAGGAGTGGAAGTGCTTTTCAAAAAGGATGACCTGATTGATACGCTTGGTGAAGTACTGGAACGTTTCAATAAAACTCAGGTTCGGATAGCGGAAACTGAAAAATACCCTCACGTTACATTTTTCTTCTCCGGTGGAAAAGAAAAACCTTTTGACGGGGAAAAAAGACTATTAGTACCTTCGCCTAAAGTTGCTACATATGACCTGCAACCAGAAATGAGCGCCAGAGGAATCAGAGATGCTATCTGCGAAGAGATTCCAGAAAACAAACCAGACTTCATCTGTTTAAATTTCGCAAATGCAGATATGGTAGGACATACAGGTGTATTTTCAGCAGTTGTTAAAGCTGTTGAAACTGCAGACGAATGCCTGAAAGATGTAGTAGCTTGTGGTCTTGAAAATGGATATTCGTTTATTATCATTGCCGACCATGGAAATGCAGATTACATGGTCAATGCTGATGGATCAGTAAATACAGCTCATACCACTAATCTTGTTCCCTGCATTTTAATAGATAAGGATTACAAACATGTTAAGGATGGAAAACTTGGAGATATTGCTCCTACAGTTCTAACTATACTGCATGTACCTATTCCTGAAAAAATGACTGGTAATGTGCTTGTATAAAACACACACTTTATGTTTTTTAATTCTTCTGTGCGCGATTAGCTCGTGTACAGAAGATAAAAAAACCCCTGATATCAAAAACAAGTATTTTGATATCAGGGGTTTTTTCAATAAAGAGATTTTGCGATTAAGTGCAGCCAATCCCACGGTACTGAAAAAGGTTATTCACAATGGGATTAGCGAAGAAAAACAGGTTAAGATTCCTAATTGGAAAAATGAACTGGATGTATTTTCAGCGTCTGACCTCAATAAACCTTCCTGGAGGGATAGCTATAACATCAAAGTAAATGTTAACGGACTTGTTTATACTACCCTGGATAGTACTTTAAAAATTAAAAGAATCCGGATTAATAAGTCTGGAAACAGGATCACTTCAATCGATATAGAGAGTCAGGTAAGTAACGAAATATATAATTCGACTGAACTATTAAACTACTATCCTGATTCCTTGTATAAGATCAAAAAAACACAACAAGTAAAATTGATAGGCACAAACACCTATCAGATAAATGGAAAAATCAAACCCTGATCTGCATCAGGGTTTAAAATATTATCGACTTAAGTTTGCCATATAAACTTTGGCTTTCTTAATTTCCTCTGTAATGTCTTTCCTACCGGGAGTGGCATCAAGCACCTTCTGCAAGTCTTCGATACAAGATTTGAACGAGTTTTCAGCCACTTCCTTGTTATAAAACTTACGAATTTTCTGTCCCTTAAGGATTCCATAATCACGGTAAGCCATTGCACGGTTCTGGTACAAGACCTGATCTGCTGAATTTAATTCGATGGCCTTAGTGTAATCATTAATGGAAGCAAGGAGTAACTTTTCTCTTTCTGTAACAGACAGAGGAGAGTTCATTTGAGTTCCAAGTACATTTCTGGCTTTACCACGGTAGTAATAAGCGGAAACATTGTTAGGTTTTAGCGCGATTACCTGTCCGAAGGTGCTAATGGATTTCTGATAGCTTCCTGAATGATAATAAGAATACCCTAACATGTACAAAACATCAGGATTTGATCCTTCAGTGGGTATTGCTTTTTCCAGATGGGTAACCGCTTCTTTAAAGTCGCCATCCATGAGGGCCTTCTGCCCTAACTTTACATTGTTATTTTTAATTTCCTGATTCTGTTGTGCATAAGTGACGCCACTACATAAAAACACAAAAGATAAAATTGATGCAATTAATTTCATTTTTAAATACTTAAGTTCTACTCGTCTTATAACGATTGAGGTGTAATATTATTTCTAATTTGAGAATTTACAAAAATAGAAGCGTTTCGAATATACACATCATTTATTACACTCATAAATAACTTTAAGCTAAATTTGTTTTTACCAAGATACAATTGAAGCGGACAGCTATAGTTGGAATGAGGTCAAATTGCTGTGAAAGCCTGACTTTATTGCAGTATCAAAATTAATACGTGACTAAGTACTTCATTAATCCTCTCATATGTGCTTTTCATACTGATTTACCGCTTTTGGCATACGCCTTGCAGCAGTATACTTTTTATTAATAAACAATAGTTCAACTAATTTCACTGTCAGAATGACGTTAAGAAAGGATTTAAATGAATAACCTCCTTGATTTTAATCACTCGTTACCCCTTATAAATGAAGATACAGAATTCTTTCCTCTTATGTCACAAGAAGACGAAGAGGAAATGAATAATGAACAAACGCCTGATATACTGCCTATTCTACCATTAAGGAATACTGTATTATTTCCAGGTGTTGTTATTCCAATAACGGTAGGGAGAGATAAATCCATTAAACTTATAAAAGATGCCTATAAAGGAAATCGTACTATCGGGGTCGTTTCTCAAAAAGATGTAGGAGTAGAAGATCCAACATTTGAACAACTAAATGAGGTTGGTACAGTGGCACTTATCATAAAAATGCTTCAAATGCCGGATGGCAGTACCACTGTAATTATACAGGGGAAACAACGATTCCGCCTAAATGAAGAGGTGCAGAAAGATCCATATATTAAAGCTACCGTAAATAAATTTGAAGAAATCCGTCCTAAGACTGACAAACAGTTCAAGGCCATGGTCGGATCAATCAAGGATATGGCGATGCAAATTATACATCTTTCGCCTAATTTGCCCAGTGAGGCAGGGATTGCTATAAAAAATATTGAGAGTCCCTCCTTTTTAATCAACTTCATCTCTTCTAATATGAATGCAGATGTTGCTGTAAAACAGAGTATGCTAGAGGTAGCGAATCTGCATGAAAGAGCAATTTTAGTGCTTGAACAGCTTACAATTGATTTGCAAATGCTTGAACTGAAGAATCAAATTCAGTCAAAAGTTCGTGTAGATCTGGATAAGCAACAGCGTGATTACTTCCTGAACCAACAGCTAAAAACCATACAAGAGGAACTTGGTGGTAATACGCCTGACCTGGAATTAGAAAATCTGCGTGAAAGAGCTTCAAAGAAGAAATGGTCTAAAGAGATTAACGGATACTTTTCGAAAGAGCTGGATAAGCTTGGAAGGATGAATCCTGCTGCGGCCGATTATTCGGTACAGGTAAATTATCTTGAATTGGTGCTTGATCTTCCATGGAATGATTTCACTAAAGATAATTTCGATCTAAAAAGAGCGGAACGCATTCTGGATAAAGACCATTATGGTTTGGAAAAAGTAAAACGCAGGATTATTGAGTATCTGGCTGTATTGAAATTGAAACAGAACATGAAAGCTCCTATCCTTTGCCTTGCCGGCCCTCCAGGGGTTGGAAAAACCTCACTTGGGAAATCTATTGCCCGTGCACTGGGGAGAAAATACGTCAGAATTGCCCTGGGTGGTATCCGAGATGAAGCTGAAATAAGGGGACACAGAAAAACTTATATCGGTGCAATGCCTGGCCGGATTATTCAGTCACTAAAGAAAGCAGGGACATCAAATCCAGTATTTGTATTAGATGAAATTGATAAAGTTGCGAATGATTCTCATGGAGATCCTTCTTCCGCTTTACTCGAGGTGTTGGATCCGGAACAGAACAGTGCTTTTTACGATCATTATGTAGAGCTAGATTATGATTTGTCAAATGTCATGTTCATTGCTACAGCCAACTCTTTGAGTTCGATACAGCCTGCATTGCTTGACAGGATGGAAGTAATTGAAGTGAATGGGTACACCATAGAAGAGAAAATTGAAATTGCTAAACAGCATTTACTTGCTAAGCAACTTGAACAGCATGGTTTGTCTAAGAAACATCTTACACTGAAACCTGCTGTAATAGAAAAAATAATTGAAGAATACACACGGGAATCGGGAGTTCGTGGGTTAGAAAAGAAGATAGGTTCTGTTGTGCGGGGTATCGCTACAAAAATTGCCATGGAGGAAGACTATACTCCAGCGGTTAATAAAACGGATGTTGAAACGATTCTGGGCCCTCCTATTTTTGACAAGGACATGTATGAAGGGAATGATGTAGCTGGCGTGGTAACAGGTTTAGCCTGGACACAGGTTGGCGGTGACATCCTTTTTATAGAGGCTAGTCTTAGTCCGGGTAAAGGCAAGATGTCTATAACCGGTAATTTAGGTGATGTTATGAAAGAGTCGGCTACTTTGGCAATGGCTTATTTACGTGCTCATGCTATAAATTTCAATATAGATCATCAGTTATTTGATCTGTGGGATGTTCATATTCACGTTCCTGCTGGAGCCACACCCAAGGATGGTCCATCAGCAGGAATTACGATGTTAACTGCACTTACTTCTGCATTTACGCAACGTAAAGTAAAGTCAGATCTGGCTATGACAGGGGAAATTACACTTAGAGGAAAGGTATTGCCAGTGGGTGGAATAAAGGAAAAGATCCTTGCTGCTAAACGGGCAAACATCAAGCAAATCATTCTTTCAAAGTCAAATGAGAAGGATATCCTGGAAATAAAAGAGAGTTATATCAAGGATCTTAAGTTCCATTATGTTACGGAAATGAGGCAGGTGATTGATCTTGCGCTTTCAGATGACAAGGTAAAAGATCCAATAGATCTGACGATTAAAGCGAAGGAAACTTTTCTGTAGTTGAAGCGAAGATTAAATATACAAGAGGGGATTTCGATTGAAACCCCTCTTTTTTTTTGCTTATACTAATTTCTGGTTATGGAAAGGAATTAGCACTTTGTACAGCATAAATTTATTTACATATTTGTTTTTCAGGACAGCAAATGGTTAAGATCAACTTTATTCTTTTAGTGTTTTTTTTCAGTTCTATTTCTTTATCCGCTCAAACCGGCAACTTTAAAAATATGATCGGGTTTAAAAGCGAGAATGACTCTTATTTAGGATCAGGATCTGATCGCTATTATACAAACGGTTTATTTTTCAACTTTCGTCATGCTTTAAATCAAAAAGACACAACAGGTAGAGTTGAAAAAAAGATATGGGAAGCGGAAATTGGGCAATATATTTACAATGCGCAATCCGGTGCTGTGCCTGATATCATTTATGTTGACCGTCCTTTCGCAGGTTATCTTTATGGTGCAGCAAAAATAAGCTGGTACAAAAAGGATGAACAGGTAATGAGTGCAGGTTTGAATATTGGTACAATTGGTCCTAATTCCCTGGCAAAGGATGCACAGGAACTGCTTCATCGCGTGATTGGATTTTATGAAATTAATGGCTGGCAATACCAGGTGAAGAATGAAATTGGCGTTAACGCTTTATTTGAATATAAAAGACTGTTGCTTCGTCCTTCAGAAAATGCAGATTTCAGTTTGGCTACACAAGCAATAGTGGGTAATACCAATACGAGGGCTAGTGCAGGCGTATTATTCAGGGCTGGAAGTATAAATAAACTAACTCAATCGGCTTCCACAAACAGTCGTATTTCGAACATTGAAGGTTCCTCGCTAACAAAGAAAGAATTCTTCTTTTATACACAGCCTACATTAAATGTAATTGTTTACGACGCAACAATTCAGGGTGGCTTGTTTAGGGATGATAAAGGACCGGTAACCTATACACCAAATAGGTTGGTATATGCGCAAGAAGTTGGTGTGCTATATGCACAAAACCCGTGGACAGCCAGCTTTTCTGCTATTTTTAAAACTAAAGAGATGAAGTCGCAGGTTCGATCTCAGCAATATGGATCAGTAAGTTTGTCATATAGCTTTGGACATTAAAAAATTCATGTAGATCAGTTACGAAGTTAACAAATTGGCTACTAGTTATTCTTCAGGTTTTCGTTTATCTGACCTCTATTAATGAATATTTATCTGATGATATATCATTAAATAATAACTTTGCGGTATGACTGATAATATTGTAATTGCTATTGATGGATACTCGTCTTGTGGCAAAAGTACACTGGCAAAAGCCCTGGCCAAAAAGCTTCATTACATATATATTGATACAGGTGCCATGTATAGGGCGGTAACATTGTATTTAAAAAGGAATCATATTGATTTAGCTGATGAAAATCAAATCAAGGAATCGCTTAAGAATATTCATTTAAATTTTCACTCACGCGATTATCAAACGCATATCATCCTAAATGATGAGGAAGTGTCGGATGAAATACGGAAAATGGATGTTTCCCAGATGGTAAGTGAAGTAAGCACCATAAAAGCGGTTAGAAAAGAGCTTGTGAAACAACAGCAAAGGATGGGCAGATCGAAAAATATCGTGATGGATGGACGCGATATTGGTACCATTGTATTTCCTGATGCCCCAATCAAGATTTTCATGACAGCCGATCCTAAAATAAGGGCTGAGCGTCGATATAAAGAATTGATGGAAAAAGGGGAAGATATAACGCTGGAAGAGGTATTTGAAAACATTGCACACCGTGACTTTATCGACACAACCAGACTGGAAAGTCCGCTTACCCGTGCTCACGATGCTATTATTTTAGACAATACAGAACTAAATGAAGAAGAACAGCTTCAATTTGTATTAGATAGAGTGGAGCAACATATTGCTAATTAATCAGGCGACTTGTCATCAGGAGTTTGTTTATTGTCCTCGTTGATTTGTTGCTCATCTAAAGGTTGTTCCCAACCTAAACGATGTTCTTTATTTGAAGACTTAAAAGAGTCATCCTCATGTTTTTCAGTTGATTTAGCTTCAGTATTAGCTTCTGAAGGGTTATTTTCTTTTATTTTATTTTCGGGGTTGTTATTATTATCCATTTTGGCAGACATTTGATATAAAAAATCAACAGCAAGTTGCATGCATTGTTTGCTATTTAATAACAAGAATGAAGTATCTAAAAATCAGCAAAATAAACTTTAGTATTAAATATCAATTTTATACCTTTGCCATTCCGATTAATTCGGGAAAAAGGAGATAAATTAATTAATGGCCAAAAAACAAGAAGCAGAAAAGGAGCTAGAAGCTAAAACAGCGGAACTCCATGAAGAAGAAACCAACACGGTTAAAGAAAGCATTGAATCAGAGGCTGATTCTTTGTCAATTGAAGACATTAAGTCTAAAACACTAATTACGCCAACCGGCGATTTCGACTGGGATGCAGATGAAAAAGGTTTTGGTAACTACAGCGATGAAGAACGCACCAGACTGGAAGACATGTATGCCGGAACATTTAATTCGATCAGCAAGGGTGAGATCATCGCAGGTATTGTTGTATCAATTAACAACAAAGACGTTGTATTAAACATTGGATTCAAATCTGATGGAATGGTATCCTTATCAGAATTCCGCGATACACCGGATTTGAAGGTAGGTGATTCAGTAGACGTATTTGTAGAATCACAGGAAGATGCTAACGGTCAATTGGTTCTTTCACGTAAACGTGCTAAGACTCAGAGATCATGGGAGCTTATCAATGAAGCTTTGGAAAATGACACAATCATTAACGGTTACGTTAAGAGTCGTACAAAAGGTGGTCTTATTGTGGATATCATGGGAGTTGAAGCATTCCTTCCAGGATCACAGATTGATATTAAACCAATCCGTGATTACGATATCTACGTGGGCAAAACAATGGAATTCAAGGTGGTTAAAATCAATCATGAGTTTAAAAACGTGGTTGTTTCACATAAGGTTCTTATTGAAGATGACCTTGAGAATCAAAAAACAGAGATTGTTGCTAAACTAGAAAAAGGACAGGTTCTTGAAGGAACTGTTAAGAACATCACTGATTTCGGTGTGTTTATTGATCTTGGTGGAGTTGACGGTTTATTGCACATTACAGATATTTCTTGGGGTCGTATCGAGCATCCAAAAGAAGTATTAGCGCTTGATCAGAAGATCAATGTGGTTGTACTTGACTTTGATGATGAGAAGAAACGTATCGCATTAGGTTTAAAACAACTTACTCCTCATCCATGGGCATCTTTGGATACTACCATTGAAATTGGTTCAAGAGTTAAGGGTAAAATTGTTACTGTTGCTGATTACGGTGCTTTCCTTGAAATCACTCCAGGTGTAGAAGGATTAATCCACGTATCAGAAATGTCATGGTCTCAAAACTTACGCAATCCTCAGGAATTCCTAAAGGTAGGCGATGAAGTTGAAGCACAGGTATTAACATTGGATCGCGACGAGCGTAAAATGAGCCTGGGTATCAAACAATTGACACCAGATCCTTGGCAGAATATTGCTGCCAGATATCCTATCGGAAGCAAGCATACTGCTATAGTTAAGAACATGACTAACTTTGGTGTATTTGTTGAAATCGAGGAAGGTATCGACGGTTTAATTCACATCTCTGACCTATCATGGTCTAAGAAGATCAACCATCCAAATGAGTTTACTAAGGTAGGCGAAGTTTTAAATGTTGTTGTTCTTGAATTAGATGAGGATAATCGTAAATTAAGCCTTGGTCATAAGCAATTAGAAGAAAATCCTTGGGATACTTTTGAGACTATCTTTACTGTAGATTCTATACATGAAGGTACTGTATTAAAGGTTACTGAAAAAGGAGCTATCATTGCTTTACCTTATGGTGTTGAAGGATTCTCTCCAAGCAAACATTCGATCAAAGAAGATGGAAAAGCGCTTAAGGCAGAGGAAACTGCTGAATTCAAAATCATTGAATTTAGTAAGGATTCTAAACGTATCGTAGTATCTCATTCACGTATTTGGGAAGATGCACGTTCTGATGCAAGATCTGCTGAGGTTACTCAAAAGAAAAATGATCAGAAAGCAACTGTCAATGCAGTAAAGAAGGTGAAAGATTCAGTTGAGAAATCTACATTAGGAGATCTTAGTGTATTAGCACAATTGAAACAACAGATGGAAGGTGCTGAAAGTCAGGCCCGCAAATCAAAGACTGCTGCTGAACCAGCTGCGGTTGCTGAGCCTGTTGTTGCTCCGGTTGAAGTTGCTGCTGTTGAACCAGCTGCAGATGAAACTGAAGCTCTTACAAAAGCAGAAACTGCTGCTCCTGTTGAGCCTGCTGCAAGTGTTGAGCCTGCTGCAGATGATACAACTGAAGAAGAAGCTAAATAAATTTTTTCTTTATTAAGATAAAGCCCTGCCGTAATTAAATACGGCAGGGCTTTTTTTATTAAAATGATTTATTTTTTATAATTTTGCCCAAACCATAAAATGCAAAACTTAACTCTGCTTGACGGTCAAAAATTTCAGATTACTATAATGAGGCTGTGTCATCAGCTGATTGAGAATCATGATGATTTTTCTAATTCAGTGATCCTGGGCATCCAACCCAGAGGAATATATCTGGCCAACAGAATAGCTTACGAACTACAGCAAATTTTACCGGATGCTAAAATCTTGAATGGAAATCTGGATATTACCTTTTTCAGGGATGACTTTAGACGACGGGAATCTCCATTAGTTCCTAATACCACAAAAATTGACTTTATTATCGAGGGTAAAAAAGTTATTTTAGTAGACGATGTATTGTGGACAGGCCGTACTATTCGATCTGCAATGGATGCAATGCTTGCTTTTGGACGTCCTCAAAAAGTAGAATTATTGGTATTAGTAGACAGACGATTTTCGAGACACCTTCCCATTGAACCTGACTACATCGGGATCCAGGTAGATTCGATCAATTCGCAAAAAGTACTTGTTTCCTGGAAAGAAACAGATCAGGAAGATAAAGTGATTCTATTGTCAGAAAAAGATTAAATAATTTATTTTAAACATTAATTTCAGTTTACAAACGCTACATATTCATGTCAGACTACAGCAAGGGCCTAAGTACAAAACATCTTTTAGGAATTAAAGATCTGAATGAACGGGATATTCAACTAATTTTTGAAACTGCTGATACTTTTAAAGATGTTTTAAACCGGCCTATTAAAAAAGTTCCATCTCTTCGCGATGTAACTATAGCCAATGTTTTCTTTGAAAATTCAACGAGAACCAGACTATCTTTTGAACTGGCACAGAAAAGGCTATCGGCAGATACTATTAATTTCGCTGCTTCCTCTTCGTCTGTGAGTAAGGGTGAAACCTTAATTGATACAGTCAACAATATACTGGCGATGAAAGTGGATATGATAGTCATCCGTCACCCCTACCCTGGAGCCGGGATCTTTTTAAGTAGAAAAGTAAACGCTCAGATTGTAAATGCTGGAGATGGAGCACATGAACATCCTACTCAGGCATTATTGGATGCTTTTTCTATCAGGGAAAAATATGGTGATGTTGCAGGAAAGAAAATTGCTATAATTGGTGATATTTTACATTCCAGGGTTGCTTTATCTAATATACTGTGCCTTCAGAAATTAGGTGCGGAAGTGATGGTATGCGGACCAACTACCCTGATTCCTAAATATATTGGCAGTTTGGGTGTCAAAGTAGAGTTCGACTTACTGAAAGCTTTAAACTGGTGCGATGTAGCAAATATGCTTCGCATCCAATTGGAAAGGCAAGACATTAAGTATTTCCCTTCGCTTAGGGAATATACGATGATGTATGGTCTGAATAAGCAAATTCTTGATTCTTTAGATAAAGAAATTCTTATTATGCACCCTGGTCCAATTAACCGTGGTGTGGAAATAACGAGTGACGTAGCGGATAGTAAACAATCTATTATTCTGGATCAGGTAGAAAATGGGGTTGCAATCAGGATGGCTGTGTTATATTTATTAGCAGGTCAAAAACCTTAAAATGAATCAGTTAATTAAATTTCAATAATTACGAGAAAATACTTTTCTCAAATACATACTAGTTTTCAATGCTGAAACGTTAATTTTGGCAGGTTTCCACATTTGTTAGCATCCATTGTGTGCATTGTGTTCTATTAATGTTATTTAGCGATTTATAATCAGACATGCTTAAAAAATATATACTTGCTACATCATTTGTATGCTTATTCCAATTGGTTCAGGCCCAGCAAACAGAATGGTTCAGCATTAACCAAGCCTACAAAAGTGGCATAGAACTTTTTGAAAAGAGAAAATACGTTGCTGCAAGTGAGCAATTCAGCCGTGTAGAACAATCAAGAATTGCCCCTTCATCTCAGGCACTAACTGAAAACAAGCAGATTTCACTATTAAAGGAAAATGCTCAATTTTACCAGGCCGTTTGTGCATTAGAACTTGGCAATGATAACGCAGAGAGTCTTTTTCTTTCTTTTATAAAAGAAAACCCTTCCAGTGCAAATACTAAATCAGCCTACTTTCAAATTGGTAAATCGTATTTTGATAAAAAGAATTATGATAAGGCCATTGAGTGGTTTAAGAAAACTGAAGCAGGAAACCTGACTGGTAAAGAAAGTGATGAATATCGTTTCAAACTGGGTTATTCTTACTTTGTTGCTAAAAATTATAACGAAGCGGAACCTTTATTTGCCAAATTGAAAGATGGTAAGAGCGAATATGCTGAATCTTCAATTTATTACTATGCCTATTTAAACTATTTAAGTGCAGATTATACCACTGCTTTAAGGGAGTTTGAACGATTAAAGAACTCAACAAAATATAAAGCAAGTTATCCGTATTATATATCTGCACTGTATTTCCTTGATAAACGGTATGATGATGTGTTATCTTATACCATACCTGCAATAGCAGATATAGATGCGCAGTATAAACCTGAGATGTATCGAATAGTTGCAGCTACCTATTTTGCCCGATCTGACTATAAAACAGCAATTAATTACTACCTGAAGTTTCAGGATCTGGATAAAGGAAAGACCCAGAATAATCAGGATAACTACCAGATAGGATACAGCTATGTTAAACTGGATCAGCCTCAAAAGGCCATAACGGAATTGGAAAAGATGGGATCTCCAGATGTTCATTACCAGAATGGAATGATTGTTTTGGGAAATGCATTGATTAAAACAGGAAACAAGCAAAGTGCAAGAAATGCATTTTTTAGAGCTTCCCGATTGGATTTTGATCCTAAGTTAAAGGAAGAAGGACTGTTGAATTATGCTAAACTATCTCAGGAGCTTGAATTTCATACCGTTGCACTGGATGCCGTTCACGAATTCATTAAAACGTATCCCAAAAGCACACGCATTAATGAAGCCAAGACTTTATTGGGAGATGTATTATTATCCACCAAAAACTTTAAAGAAGCGGTAAATATTTTAGAGACCATTCAGAATAAGAATGAAGAGACTCAGATCGTTTATCAAAGAGTGACCTATTTTAGAGGACTTGAGTTTTATAATGAGCGTGCTTTTGAAAACAGTATATCGATGTTTATGCGTTCTCAAAGTAATGGTTTAAATGAAGAAATTGCTGCCCTGGCTACTTACTGGCTGGCTGAAGCGATGTTTGAAGTAAGGAAATATGGTGAATCTGTTAATCAGTTCGAGAAGTTTCTAGCTATGCCTGCTGCTAAAAAGACGGATGTTTATAATTATTCAAATTATGCATTAGGTTACTCTGCTTTTCAATTTGAAGGTTATAGTAAAGCGGCAACATACTTTGAACGTTTTCTAAAAGGAGACGATAAAGATAAGAATACCATTGTTGATGCTACATTAAGACTGGCAGACTCCTATTTTGTACTTAAAAGTTACGACGCTGCCATGCAGCAATATAATAAGATCATTGCATGGAACAGTCCGGGTGAAGATTACGCTTTGTTTCAAAGAGGTATGATTCAAGGTCTGCAAAATTTAAATGATGCTAAAATTGCTACCCATGAATCCTTGCTTCAACAGTTTCCTAATTCCAACTATGCAGATGATGCAGGATTTGAAATTGCCTATACTTATTTTATAAAGGGTGACAATGAAAAATCTAAATCAGACTTGCTTGCACTGATTGAAAAGTATCCAAGAAGCAGTTATGTGCCCCGTGCCTTAGTTACTGTGGGTTTGGTAGATTACAATCAGGATAAGAATGATGAAGCTTTAGCTACCTTCCAACGCGTAGTGAAAGACTACTCTACTACTGACGAAGCAAAGATTGCACTGGAATCTATCAAAAATATTTATCTGGATAAGGCAGATGCTGCAGGTTTCTTAACTTATGCCAACACGACCAGCATTGGTAACTTCAGTACTTCGGAACAGGATAACATTACCTTCCAGGCGGCTAATAACTTATTCTTAAGAGGAAACTATCAGGGTGCTTTTGATGCTGTAAATGCTTACTTCGATAAATTCCCGAAAGCTATATATGAGAAACATGCTAAGTTTATCCGTGCTGAAAGTCTGGTTAAGCTAAACAGAGCAGAAGAAGCTATTCCTGACTACACCTTTATATTAAACGATTGGACCAGTGAATATACGGAACGAGCCTTAATCAGCATTTCCAAGCTTTTCCTGCAACAGAAAAAATATAATGAGGCGGTTGTTTATTTGAAAAAATTGGAAACCACTTCTGAGTATAAAGCAAATTATAGCTTTGCTGTAAACAACCTGATGGAAGCTTACAGTAATATGAATATGCCGGATGATGTTTTAAAATATGTAAAATTGGTTAAATTATTTGATCGCTCATCAAATGATGATAAGTCTAAAGCTGGTTTATATGCAGGTAAGGCCTATTTATTGAAGGGTGATACTACAACAGCAAGCAAAGAATTAATTGGAGTTGCTGCAACGAATACAACCATTACTGGTGCTGAAGCCCTATACACTTTAGCTCATGTTGAATATTTGAAGAGAGATTACAAGGCATCTCAAAAAAGTATCCTTGACCTTGTTAAAAGAATGGAATCGCAGGACTACTGGGTTGCTAAGGCTTACATTTTGTTAGCCGACAATTATATAGCAGTTAAAGACACTTTTCAGGCGAAAGCTACATTACAAAGTGTTATAGATAATTATGAAGGTAATGATGATGTGCTTCCTACTGCAAAGTCAAAGCTTGAACAAATTAATAAGAAATAGGCTAGAATGAAACTGAACAATATTAAATATACACTCGCAATTTGTGCTCTACTACTAACATCGGTTTCTTATGCGCAAAATCCTACTGATCCCAAAAAGGCAACACCAGCTGCAGGTACGCTAACAGACGAAATTGTCGTTGAAAGACCTTACAAACCCGTTTTAGCGGATGCAGCAAAAATAAGAAGGAGTCCGGATTTAAACAGTAACAGCGTTTTTAAGAGAGCATTGACTTATTCGATGTTTGACAAGAAATTGGAATTAAACAGTGATATCCGTCAGCTACAGGCTCAAGAAGTTATAAATGGTGAACGCCCTCCCCTTTTAAACAATTATGCCAAGTTTGGAATGGGAAACTTTAGTACAGGTCTTGCTGAACTATATTTAAATACAGGATCGGATGAAGCATTACAGGCTGGATTCTTTTTAAAACACCTGAATCAAAAAGGTGATATTACTGGTCAGAAATACTCTCGTCAGAATGCAGGTATTTTTGGTAAAAGTATTCTGCCCAAAGTAACTTTAAATGGAGAATTAGGCTTTGACAGATTCTCTACTTTTTTGTATGGAGTTGATCCATCTACTAATTTAACTTTTAATAGTGATCCTCAAAAGCAAAGGTACAGCACCATAAGCATCAAGGGCGAGATGTTAAAAAATTATAAATCAGAAGATGAACTTGACTATGCTGTAAAAGCAGATGCTTACTTTTTATCAGATAAATTTGATGCCAAGGAAAATGCTATTGCACTAAGTGGTTTTGTAAATAAGGTTTGGAACGATTTCAATATCGGGGTTAACAGTTCACTTGATTTTACACAAACAAAAGACTCATTAAATATTGGAAATCATATTTTTAGGGCTAATCCATATATTAAACTGCAGGGAAAATCATACAAATTATCCCTTGGTGTTAATCTGGTTGAAGAATTTGGTACGAATTCAGGGTTTAACCTCTTCCCTACTGTAACTGCAGAAATGCCTGTCATTCCTGAATTTGCTACCCTATTTGCTGGTTATACTGGTGATGTAATAAAATCTACATTACAGAATTTCTCTAATGAGAATCCTTATTTAAATCAAAATCTGCAAATTTTAAACACACAAGAAACTGCTAATTTATACGGTGGGATTAAAGGGAATGCAGGCGCAGGATTTGGATATAAAGCCACCCTGTTTTATAAGAAATTAGATAACATGCCTTTGTTTGTTAACAATGCATTAAATCCTGAACGCTTTGATGTAATATATGACAATGCAAAAGTCACCGGATTAGAAGGAGAGATTAATGTTAAGGTGTCTGATGCATTCAGCTGGTTAGGTAAGGTAATGGTTAATAATTACAGTATGGATGTGCAGGAAAAAGCATGGTTGAAACCTGAATTTAAAATATCCTCCAGCGCGCGGTTATCCATTACAAAAGAAATTACAATTGATGGTGAGCTAGTTTTGAATGATGCATCATCTGCCTTGGTCTACTTACCTACCCCAAGTATTGTTAAAGTAAAGGGTTATGCCGATGTAAGTGCCGGTGCTGAATATGTTCATAAGGAAAAAGTGGGCATTTTCCTGAGAGTAAATAATATGCTGAATAATGATTATCAACGTCTTTTATATTATCCTCAACTGGGTCTGAATGTAATAGGTGGTGTTAACTATTCATTTTAATCACCTTTGTTAAATTAATATTTTAGATTAATTTTACAGAAATGAACATTTCGCTCTATATTTCGGAATTACTTAAGGATTATGATGAAATAAGTCTTTCCGATGTAGGGACATTTTACAAAGAAAGAACATCTGCCTTTTTCGATGAAAGTACAGGTCAATTCCATGCCCCTTCAGAAAAGGTTTGCTTTAAGAATACCTTCAATGGCCAGGATGATACGTTGGTGCATTATATTAGCCAGGTCAAGAAGATTTCTGAAGCTTCCTCCCGCTATTTTATTAATAAGTTCATTGCTCAGATTCAACAATCTTTATCCTCTTTTAACGAGGTTGAAATACAACCAATTGGTTTACTCAAAAACAGTCCTTCGGGACTAGTACTTGCGCAGACTAATGAATCTGCGACTAATTTTGGTTTATCAAAATTAAAAGATGCTTCCTATACGCCTGCATTTACACCGATTAATAATGCGCCAATAGAAGCGGAACTCAGTGATCAGGACAATAATCATACGACCTCAAAAACCTGGAAGGCGGTATTTATTATTTTAGTCCTGTTGATTATTTCTGGTAGCTATTTTTATATCATCAATCCGTCCTTGTTTAACCTGACATCTGATAAACCGATACCAGAACAGAATGCGCAGCCCCAAATTAAAAAACAAGAGGCTCCAGTAATTCAAAGTGTTGATTCATCTATTAACAATGCTGGTTCGCTGAAACAAAACGCTACTAACGTTCAAGATTCTATTTCAGCAACTTTAAAGACACCGCTTAAGCCTGAAAATAAAAAAAACAATAATCCTGTAAGTTCCCTTAAAGAAATCAATACGTCCAAATCAAAAGAATTTTATGTAATCGGGGCTTCTTTTGGACTACCCTTAGAAGCTGAAAACTATATAAAAACATTGCAAAAGAGAGGAATAAAGGCGACAATTGTAGAAGATACCCGCAGACCAAGGTATAAAATAAGCCTTGGCTCATTTCATACTTACGAAGAGGCAAACATTGAAAAAAGACAAGTACAAAGTAATTTCAATAAAGAAGCCTGGATTTTAAATTTAAACGATAAAGCTAAAAAATAACACACATGTTTTTATTACAGATTGATTCCGTTACTCCCGATACAGTGGCTACTGCTGCAGTCGAAGCTGCTCAGAAAGCTCAGGAACTGCGCTTTTTTGACCTATTGCTAAAGGGTGGGTGGGTAATGCTACCTCTAGCCATACTTTTCTTTTTAGGATTGGTTATTTTTATTGAAAGATATATTACGATACGGAAAGCATCAAGCAAAGGCTCTGACTTAATGTCTCAGGTTAAGCAAAGTATATTGACAGGTCATCTTGATTCTGCAATCGCAGTTTGCAGGAACAGCAATTCACCATTAGGAAGAATGCTGCAAAAAGGATTGCTTAGAATTGGCCGTCCGATTAAAGAAATTGAAGGAGCTATAGAGAATCTGGGTAAATTGGAAGTATCTAAATTGGAAAAAAATATAAGTATCCTTGGTATTGTAGCAGGTATAGCCCCAATGCTTGGTTTCGTGGGTACCATTTTAGGAGTTATTAAAATATTTTATAACATCTCTCTGGCTGATAATATCAGTATAGGTATTATTGCAGGTGGTCTTTATGAAAAAATGATTACTTCAGCAACAGGTTTAGGAGTTGGTATTTTAGCTTATATAGGCTATCATATTTTAAATATTATGGTAGATAGAGTGATATTAAGAATGGAAACAGACGCGATAGAATTCATTGATCTATTAGACGAACCAGGTAGATAAAACAGCATGAATTTAAGAAAGAAAAATAAACCAACAGTTGAAGTGAATGCTTCGGCTATGAGTGACATTATGTTCTTCCTGATGCTGTTCTTTTTAATTGCATCGACTGTAACAAATCCAAACATCATTAAGTTGATGCTTCCGAAATCAGATACAGGACAATCTGTTTCCAAGAAAACCGTTACCATATCAGTGACGAAGGATTTGGAGTATTTCATGGACAAACAACAAGTTCAATTAGATGAAATACAGGGAAGACTGCTAGCCATGTCCACTAAGGCTGATGCGTTAACCATTATACTATATGTTGATCGCACAGTGGCCATTCAGGACGTTGTTCAAATTATGGATATTGCAAACAGACTGTCTATTAAACTTGTTTTAGCTACAGAACCAAAATAAACTCATGCAGTACCAGGAAGATAATAATTATCCAAAGGCATTTTTGATCGCAGGAGCATTTATGATTGCAATGCTCCTGCTTTGCTACATCATACGCTTTGGAATGAATCCGCCTCAAGAAGTTGGAACAGGTGGAATTGTAGTAAATTATGGAACCGCTGAAGTAGGAATGGGCGACGATTTCATGAGCATTGAGGAGCCTTCCGTTGATCCAAATGCAAATAACACACCTCCGGATAAGGTGGTAGAGAATTCTGAACCTCAGCCAACAGCGCCATCTTCAGAAAATAGTGATAAAGCAGTGGTCACTCAGGAATCTGAAGATGCTCCTGTAGTGAAAACTTCAACTAAAAAAAGCACGTCAACAGCTCCTTCCACAACTACTTCAACAAAAGAAAGCCAACCTGTAGTCAATCAAAATGCGCTTTATAAAGGCAAGAAAAGCACAGGCTCAGGAGGTGGAGACGGAACAGGAACTACTCCAGGAAATCAAGGTGACGTGGATGGAGACCCTCTTGCTGCTAACTATGGTAGTGGAGGATCAGGGTTCGGCAATGTTAAGCTTACATTATCGAATAGAAGATTTGTAAATCTACCTAAGATCAACGATCAAGGACAGTTATCCGGTCGTATTTACGTAGAGATCAGAGTAGGTAAATCAGGAGAAGTTATTTTTGCGAGAGCTGGAGTTAAAGGTACAACCCTATCTGATCAGGATTTATGGAGAAAATGTGAACAAGCTGTATTGGGAGCTAATTTAAATCGCTTAGAATCCGCTCCTGATGTTCAGATTGGAGTAGTCGTATTCAACTTTAAGGTGAATTAGCTTAATTTACAATCAGACATTTCACCACATGAACTACAAAGAGACAGTTGAATATTTATATTCCAGGTTGCCTATGTTTTCCAAGCAAGGCTCCTCAGCAATAAAGAAGGATCTTGCTAATACTGTTTTATTGTGTAATAGCTTGAACAATCCTCAGGAGCGTTTTAAGAGCATTCACATTGCAGGAACCAATGGAAAAGGATCTGTATCTCATATGCTGGCCTCTGTGCTCCAGGTAGCCGGTTATAAGACTGGCCTATATACCTCTCCCCATTTGCGTGATTTCAGAGAAAGGATCCGCATAAATGGTCAAATGATTGCTGAAGCAGATATCATAAACTTTGTTCAAGAACAAAGGGATCTCATCGATACCATTAGTCCCTCTTTTTTCGAAGTTACAGTGGCTATGGCTTTTGATTATTTTGCAGCTCAAGAAGTAGATATCGCAGTTATTGAAGTAGGATTAGGTGGGCGTCTTGACTCGACCAATATCATCAATCCCATCCTCTCTATCATCACAAATATCAGTTTCGACCATGTATCCATATTAGGAAATTCCCTGAAAGAAATTGCAGCAGAGAAATCTGGAATAATAAAAAAGGGTATACCTGTAGTTATAGGAGAAGCAATTAATGAAGTAGTTAAAAAGGTATTTGAGGATAAAGCACAGCAGCAGTATTCCACTTTAACCCTTGCATCTGAAAGTTGGTTAATAAAAAACAATAAAGATTCCAACGAGGATGTGCTGAGTCTTGAAGTGAGTAAACCCTCGAATACAAATCTTCAGGCGGATGCAGTAATTCAAGTAAAACCTCCTCTATCCGATGGTAGTGAATCATTAAATTTATCTTTGGATTTAACCGGTACTTACCAGCTTAAGAATCTTAAAACAGTGCTGAGTGCTATAGAGCAATTGAGGCTAATCGGGTTTTCTATTACAAATGAACAAATACAATCCGGCTTAAGTCAAGTAACTAAACTGACTGGTTTAATGGGAAGATGGCAGATTCTAGACCACAATCCTCTTATTATATGCGATACCGGACATAATGAAGATGGCATTCAGGAAGTAATTAAAAATATTGCTCGTATTTCTTACCATACACTGCACATGGTTATTGGAATGGTAAAAGATAAAGACATTACTAAAGTACTATCCTTATTACCCAAAGAAGCCAGGTATTACTTTTGCAATCCGGCTATAGAACGTGCTAAGCCAGCCTTAGATTTAGCCAAAGAAGCTGAAGCTGCTGGACTTTCAGGAGAGTCTTACTCTTCGGTACACGAAGCCTTATTAGCTGCCAAAGCCAACGCAAACATGAACGACTTCATATTCATAGGTGGAAGTACTTATGTTGTAGCCGAAATTATTTAATGAACACCTACAAATAAGTCAGCTTTCCCAATGTATAGCTGATTCCAATACTAATAGTCTGATAAAGATCATTATGCGATCCCGGCCTAATACTGCCATCCATTTTATCGCCCAGTAAAAAATTCGTCTGATAGTTCAGGTTCAATAAAAGCCTTGATTCTGCTCCCATATACATATCTATTCCCCCTAAAGCAGGTATAAACAGTTCTTTATTATTGTAGGATTCAGATGAATTTATGCCATTCATGATCATAAATACACCACCTCCTGAACCCAGATAAATTCCTTTTACTAATTTATCTCCTATTGATGCCCGAGCGGCAATATACCTTTGTGGCTTCCTGATCAGTTCACCAACATGCAACTTTCCTTTAAAAGTTAAGGATTGAAAATCTCCCTGAAAGTTTGATGTATTCTGATCATCATGACCGGATATAGAACCAGACTGTGCTTCCATTCCTATATTCAAATAAGGACTAAAATAATAATCAAATACACCATACCCGAATAACTTACGATCAGCATGTAAGAAATCGGTGAATGTAGATGTCTGACCAGCACCAATGCCTATCGAAAAATGTCTGTATGTATTTTGTGCTGAGCTGCTACTCAGCAAAATGAATAAAAAAAACGAAGTCCCCAATATGCTTTTAAAATAAGATATCATCGTATGATGTATTAAATATTTTCTATTTTAATCCAAAACCATTAACCCCTTAGGCCTATGTATCATAAAAAAAGAATAGCCACATTTACGCTGATATCTTACTTTTGAAAAACCTCAAAGTGATTACATAGACACTGAACTAATTATATCTTTAATTTTTTGAGCAGATTGATTTAGCTGAGTCCTTTCCAACTCATTAATATCTAAAGGCAAGACTTCCCTTACCCCGTTACGATCTACCACACAAGGAACCCCTAAAAATACATCAGACACGCCATGGTAATCAGTCAGCAAAGTCGAAACATTCAACACAGCCGCTTCATTATGTAAAATAGCTGTACAAATCCGATCAAGAGCTAGCGCGATCCCATAAAACGTTGCACCTTTCGCTTTTATAATCTGATAAGCAGCATTTTTAGTATCTAAATAAAGGTTTTCTTTTTCTTCATCAGTGAAATTAATAGTAGAACCAGCCACGTTAGTCATGCTCCATAAAGGCAATTCAGAATCGCCATGTTCACCAATAATATGTGCATGCACACTTCTTGAATCAATATTAAGCTTCTCCCCTATCAAGTATCGAAATCGTGCACTATCTAATAAAGTACCCGACCCAATTATTCGGTTCACTGGCCATCCTGATTTCTTCCATGTAAAATAGCTCATTATATCTACCGGATTTGATGCAATAATCAAGATGCCATCTGTATTATACTTCAGCACCTCTGTAGTAATGCTTTCAAAAACGGCTACATTACGTTTTAACAGATCAATACGAGACTCACCTTCACGCTGTGAAGCCCCTGCAGTGATAATAATAATGTCAGCATCCTTACAATCTTCGTAAGTACCGGCCCAAACTTTAGACTGCCCCAAAAAAGGCAAGCCATGGTTCATATCTAACGCATCTCCTATAGCCTTACCCTGATTGGCATCTATTAGTACCAATTCATCCATACGCTCTCTTAAAAGAAGCGTATAGGCTGTTGTAGAACCTACAGCTCCAACACCAATGACTACGATCCTGCTTTTTTTATTTGTTAACGGCATTTTAGTAAATTAAAATATATGTTGCAATATAGTCAAGACAAATAAATCCAAAGCATTTTATATGAAACAGTTCAAAGAAACATATTAAAAAGTTCAAAAAAAGAGCTATCCAGTAAGTCTTTTCTAGCGTTAAGCCAATAAATTTTAACACTTTTTTATAATAAAAAGGGCAATTTTCGATATGAAAATTGCCCTTTTTATTCCTTCGAGATTTTGACCAAAATCAAATTCTTTAATGAATTTGATTTATAATGCTGCCTACTTCTCTGTTGAAATAATTATTTTTTAAAGAAATCAATGATCAGGTTTGCTAACTCTACACCAATACGCTCTTGAGCTTCATTCGTTGCTGCACCAATATGTGGAGTCAACGAAATCTTTGGATGAGTAAGAATCTCCTGACGAGGAGTTGGTTCATTATCATAAACATCCAATCCTGCGAATCCGACAATACCACTATTTAAAGCCTCAATAAGAGCTAACTCATCAATAGTACCACCTCTCGAACAATTTACAATACCAACACCATTCTTCATTTTATCAAATTCAGATTTACCTAAAATAGGTTTATCTAAAAATGGAATATGAAGACTGATAAAATCACTTTCAGTGATCAGCTCATCGAATGATGCCTTTTTTACAGGAACACTAACATTCACACCGCCAGTCAGGTTTAATTCTAAAGTTGCAGGTACATCATACAAATCGTACGCCAGAACTTCCATTCCTAAACCTAATGCAATTTTAGCAGTTTCGCGACCAATACGTCCAAAGCCAATAATACCAATTTTCTTTCCTTTTAATTCAACGCCTTTTGCATACGCTTTTTTAAGGTTATTAAATTTTGTACCACCTTCAACCGGCATCTTACGATTAGAGTCATATAAAAACCGAATTCCGGTAAATAGATGAGCAAAAACCAGTTCAGCAACCGATGGAGAAGAAGCTGCAGGAGTATTAACAACTGTCAATCCCTTTTCACGAGCGTAGTCAACATCGATATTATCCATACCAACACCACCACGACCTATTAAACGAAGGTTGGGACAAGCATCAATAAGTTCTTTTCTAACCTTAGTAGCACTACGAACAGTTATAGCATCAAAGTTCTTTAAAGCTTCAGGAAGTTCTCCCTGAGGTATATTTTCAGTTTGAACGGTAAAGCCGGCCTGTTCAAGTAATTGCTTACCAACAGCGTCAATACCATCATTTGCAAGAATTTTTATCATTATCTCGTATTTATATTATCTAAGCATTATTATCTGCAAATTCTTGCATCACATCAATAAGTGCATGAACAGCAGTAATAGGAAGTGCATTATAAATAGATGCCCTAAAACCACCTACACTACGATGTCCTTTAATTCCAACCATTCCGCGTTCCTGAGCAAACTTTAGGAAAGGTTTGTCTAATTCCGGATTTTCCATCACAAAACAAACATTCATGCGTGAACGATCTTCCACATTACAAGGACCTTTAAATAAAGGATTACGATCTATTTCAGCATATAAAGCTTCAGATTTAGCAATATTTTCCTTTTCTATCTGTGCAACACCACCTTTTGCTTTCAGCCATCTTAAGTTCAATAAAGAAGCATAAATGGAGAAAACTGCAGGAGTATTATAAAGTGATTTGTTGTCCGCATGGATCTTATAATCCAGCATAGATGGTAATTTACGACCAGACTTACCTATTAGATCATCTTTCACGATCACAAGGGTAAGACCTGCAGGACCCATATTCTTTTGGGCACCAGCATAAATTAAACCAAAATCAGCAATATTTAATACTCTGCTGAAAATGTCAGATGACATATCAGAAACTATAGGAACATCTGTTTTAGGGAAATCAAATAGTTCAGTTCCGAATATGGTATTATTAGATGTGACATGAAAATATGCAGAATCTGCAGGTATTTCATAATCTCTAGGCACATAAGTATAGTTAGCCTCTTTTGATGAAGCAACAATATTTACATTTCCGAATAGCTTAGCTTCTTTGATAGCCTTACTTGACCATACACCTGAATCAAGATAAGATGCAGTTTGTCCTTCAGCAAGAATATTCATAGGAACCATGCTAAATTGAAGACTTGCTCCACCTTGAAGCAATAAAATCGAATAGCCTTCAGGAATGTTTAAAAGATCTTTTACTAATTGTAAAATTTCGTCAACCACAGCCTCGAATTCAGGTGCTCTGTGAGAAATTTCAAGTATGGAAAGTCCTGTATTATTAAAATTTAATACTGCTTCTGCTGCTTGTTTAAATACTTCCTGTGGCAAAATACTGGGTCCAGCGCCAAAATTATATTTCATGGTTTAGCTCGTGTTAATGAAGCGGCAAATTTATGAGTTTTATTAACTAATCGTAAGAATAAATGAAAATAACACTAGATTTACTTTCATTATAAAGCCATTATGCCTAAATAAACGCTCAGGAGAACATAAATTCCAATCACATGTTTAAACAATAAAATCAAAAAAATGAAATTTTTAACCCTTTTTAGTAGTATCCTGTTCTTATTTTCAGCATGCAACAATACAAATACCTCCAATACTTCCAGCAATTCCGGATTAGTATCTAAAGATTCATCATCTTCAGATACCCTAAACATGTGTTTTCAGCACGTAGAAGGTAACCGAAATCAAGACACATCATACATCCATCTCATTCTGAATCAATCAGCGGTAACCGGTCAATACGATCATATGCCCTATGAAAAAGATAGCAGAAAGGGCATTATAAAAGCGGTTAAAACAGGTAACGAAATTAAAGGAGTTTGGATCTACAGCCAGGAAGGCATGCAGGATTCCCTTGATATCGCATTTAAACTACAAGACGCTAGTTTATTGCAAAAACCCTTTAGTGTTGACATTTCCACTGGCAGACAAGTTTTAAGAGACAGCTCAGCCTATTCCATCCAATACACCAGGCGAACTTGTAAATAAACAATCAATTTTCTTTACTTTGTAGCCAATGGATGTATACGAAAAAGCACTCTGCGATTTTTACACTAAATCAGATAAAGAGGAAGAACCTTTATGGATTTATAATACGTATGGTGAACCTGAGGAAATGCCGGTGGAAATTTTCTTCAGGGACGAAGAGGATATGTCCCCCATTGAGTTATTAGCCCTAAAAAGTTGCAAAGGAACCATTTTAGATATTGGCGCTGGAGTAGGATCACATGCACTATTACTCCAAGACTTTTTCGCAGATATCACAGTCCTGGAAATCTCTAAAGAAGCATGTTCCATCATGAAAGACAGGGGTGTCGAAAAAATCATTAATCAAGACTTTTACGCTTACGAAGAACAAAAATTCGACACGCTACTTTTATTAATGAACGGAATCGGTTTATGTTCCAATCTAGCAGGTCTAAGTACATTTCTAGACCATGCACAGCATTTACTCTCCAAAGATGGCAGCCTGATCTTCGACTCTTCCGATATTACCTACCTGTACGATGATGGCGATTTCCCTGCAAATCAATATTATGGAGAAATATCCTATCAGTACAAATACAAGGGACAGTATGGCAACTGGTTTCAATGGTTATACATTGATCAACATACACTCAGAGAAATTGCAGAGCCAAAAGGTTGGAAAGTAACTATTATTTTAGAAGAATACGATCAATACCTCGCCGTTCTAAGTCACCATCCAGTTTAACACTACAACAAAATATTCCTTGTAATTTCCTTGTTGATCGTGATATAACCCGGATATTTTATCTCTTTATTACCAAGACCTAAAGTTGGTCGTATTTTTATAGTTAAGATACTTTTCTTTGCAGAAGTCCCATCATTACTCAGGAAATCAAGAATCGCATCCTGTGTCTCTCTATTAGAAATAAAGTTATAGATGTTGGCATTTATTTTAATTGGCACAACCGTTTCGCCACCACCAGGTTCAACCTGAATGGTTTGATTTATAAAGCCACTGGCCAATTCCTGATCTTTAATAAGTAGCTTATATTCAAACTGACGGATAGCAGCAACTGCTGAAGAAGGATTCTTAATCTGAAGATTTACTTTACCCTCAAAAGGAACATTTTTCCTTAATATTCCCAATAAAATTCGGGGAGATTTTATCACATCAAAATTCTTTGATTTTAAAGCCTGAGAAACATCAACATTAGCCACATAAAGACTATCTGCTGATATAATTGAATATTTACACTTTTCAAAGGCTTTTGCCTGATCAATCTGTTTGTTTATGCTGCAACTTGATATGATAATAGAAATTATCACTAAATAGATACTTTGTTTCATGTCACAATGGTAACGCTTTAATTAATATAAAGGTATTTCTTTGATAAATTTGATGATTTACACCACGTATTGTAAAACATTTAGACAATCCAGACAAACATTGACTTTTTCAAAAAAATCTATCTATCTATGTATTAAAGAATTAAATTGTAAAAACAAAATTGGCAAAGTATTTATTCTAACTGATACATTTAACATTCAAAATATGAAAAACTTAATTTTAACCGCTGCAGTTGTAGCAATAACAGGGTTTACAGCTATAAACGCACAAACTACCTCTCCTGCTCAAACACAGGATTCAACTTCAACAACTACAGGGCAAACTCCTGTTCAAGGACAAGATTCTTCAGCAACAGGACAAACCTCAACTTCAACCGGAACCTCTTCCACCGGAACTACTACAACAGGAGCTGCTGCAGCAACAGGTGATATTGTTCAGGCAATTTCCACTTCTGGTTATAACGCAAGTCTAACCACTGCAATAAAAACTGCTGGTCTTGATCAAACTCTAAAAGGAGCAGGTCCATTTACCATCTTCGCCCCTTCCGACCAAGCTTTTGTAGCAGTTCCAGCCGGAGATAGCTTACTTACACAACAAGCTAAATTAACTAAGACCCTTAAACATCATGTTGTAGCTGGTACTTATACCAAAGACGACATTATTAAAGCACTTACAGTAGGTAAAGGATCCACCACACTGAAAACTATTGAAGGAGATGTCCTTACTTTAAAAGTAAATGAAAGTAAGAACCTTGAATTGTCAGATGCTTCCGGAAACAAAGCACTTGTAACCGTATTTGATATCAAAGGAACTAACGGTACTGCACACGTAATCAACAACGTATTGGTACCAAAACAATAATATTATTTGATTATTCCCTAAGTGAAAGACTCTGCTACCCTTTAGCAGGGTCTTTTTTATGTTTCAAACTTATTTACATTCAGCGTAAACAACACCATAAAGTAACGGCCTAATCGATTACTTCGGTTGTCCATAATAGAGTTATTCAAGATCAAACGTTGAACATTCGTATTTTGATCAAATAAATCAAACCCAGTAAAACGAAGAGCACCCTTTTTACCTTTTAAAAACTGATACTCCAGGTAAGTATTCAAAATCAAAGGGTTAGTCTTTACAGATCCTGCAAACCCATTATAAAAATTCTTATCTAAAGCAGACCCTAAAATAAAAGAAGGACTTACATTCCATCTTCCTGATGCACTTAACAACCAGGTCGATAACTCATTTTTCTCATATTCATCCAGGGAATACGATGTGTTATTCAACGTATAAGTAACCGAAGGATTCAGTTCAAGCTTTCCTCCAGGATTAATCTGCATCCTGAAATTTTGAGAAGTAATCAGGTTTTTACCTGTTATTTTAACATAATTACTAAGCGACACATTATTATTGTAGCTAACGTTACCGTTGATATCCAGGATAATACGCCGACCTACCAATGGAAGAGAAGCATTGTACAATCCCCCAAGTTGAAACCCACCGTTAATATTATCAAATAAAGTTTCCTGAGTAACCACATTATCCGGATGATACACTAACACCGTATTTGCAACCACCTGATCCTGAACCACAGAAGCACTCAAACTCGTAAATAACGTATTACCCGTATCAAAATTAAAGCTGTTATAAGAAAAATCTACTGTATGCCAAAGCTCCGATTTTAAGGTCGGATTTCCAGTTATTGGATACTGCGGGTTCGTTACATCTGTTACCGGTTGCAATTGCAAATAAGAAGGAGGATTACTGCTGGCTGCATAGTTAAATCCAAATGATTTCTCTGAAGATGGTGTGTAACTATAACTTAATTCGGGAACAATATTTAACCCTATTCTGTTTATCCTAATACTATTACTGATTGATTCTCCTGAGAGTAATGTAGGCTGAACACTAATACCGATAGAATAGGCATGTTTGGATCCGCTATGACGAAGAGCCAGACTCACCAGGTTCGTTCTGAAAGAATACGTATACCTGTTACTTAGAGAATCAATTCGCTTAATCATATCTGCCCAATTAGCCTCCCGGTCATTCAAAAATTCCGAATAACTATACACATAGCCAAATTCAAGTCGCGTATTCGTCGTTATAGGCTCCAGATAGGAAACCTTAGCACTGATATTCAAATTCTCATTTTCATTTTTAAGAAATGTTCTTAAAAGTGAATCCAGACTTAGATTACCGCTTCTATCATAAAAATTCAATCTTGCATCCACGCGCTGTTCAGTCGTATTTACTCCATTTTTAATATTCAGCTCCGTATATACATTTCGCCCCGGTTTTTTAAAGCGATGATTAGCTACCACCCTTAAGCCAATAAGCGGATTTAAATTAGATGTCGACTCATTCGTTTGTTGCCTCAAACTATCAATCAGATAAGAATTCGTTAACTTATTCTGTATTAAATTAGAATTCGTTATCGAATTTCTCTTTGAAAAAGATACCGATGGCGAAATTTGAATATAATCTTCTTTATTGCGATCATATTCAATATTCCACTGAAATACATGGTTATATCCATTGCTGGTGACCCTGCTGGTATCGTAATTCACAATCAGTGTATTATTTGGATAGATATTCTGACGAAAGGTTTCTGAGAAAAGCTCATTGCGCGTGTTCGAATAATTATAGCTCCCAAATGAACTCAGGTACTTATTATATTTTTCACGATGATTAAATCCAAACGCATTTAAGTTGGTCAAGCCATTGTCGCCTCCATTTTTCAAAGCATAACCTGATCCTGATAAACTGGAATTATTATTATTTAAATTTCCGTAGACCCCAGTTTCCCTGTTATTATTGAAGTAATTAGCCAACGCCGACACCTGATACCTTCCTTCATTACCCAGTCCAGCATTTGCATTACCAAAATAGCCTTTTCTCAAATTAGCCCAGGTTTTAATGTTAATAATCTTTTGAGAACGTCCAGTTGCACTTCCAGTAAACTGCCCCTGGTCTCCATAATCATTAATAACCTGGATCTTTTCAATTAAGTTAGCCGGAATATTTTTCATCACTGTTTCTACATCTCCGCCAAAAAAGTCCCTGCCATTAACCGTAATTTTTGATATCTGCTTTCCCTGAGCAATTACATCGCCATCATCATTCAAAATAATACCCGGCAATTGTCTTAGTAAATCTTCTGTGTATGCGTTTTCCCTTAACTTATAGTTCCGGGATTGGTACTCAATAGTATCCTTTTTGATCACAAGAAGCTGTTTCCCCGTGATCAGAATTTGATTTAATTCATAGGATTGTGCCTGCAACTGCAATGGCTCAATCTCAATATAAAACATTCCCTCCTCCCCAATATGGTCCTTCACTAATGACTGATATCCCAGGTTAGATATCGTCAATTTGAAAACCGGAGAAGTAATATCCTTTAAAGAGTAGAAACCCTTATCATTAGTTTTAACCAGTACAGAGTCAAAATCGGAGGTAAGTAAGACTGTTGCACCAGATATACCAGTACCTGAAGTATCCTGTAAAGTACCTCTTACAAAATATCTGATCGTTTGGGCATTTAAACATCGGGAACTTAACAGAAGTGCAATTAAAATTACAAATACCTTCATCTACAATGCAATTATAAAGAATCTGCCATGTATAGCATCAATTAAATTTCAATAGGACTTCATAATATTAAAACAGTATTAACGACATTAATAATATTCTAATATGAAAGTTTAGAATTTAATTGAAGCCCGACAGAAATTTCGGTACATAGCTTACAAACGCTAAGGATTATTCAGGATATAGGCGTGATAAAAGAAGAGAAAATCGCTCTTCAGCTTACACAAAAAATTCAGGACTATTGGTGTAGTACGAATAGACTAATTATAATCAGGTTAGGATTATAAAAAAAAGGGCCATTGGAACAGCCCTTTTGGTATGTTATCTGTTGAAGCCGCCTCTTCCGCCGCCTCCACCACCGCCACCGCGGTTGAATCCACCACCGCCACCACCACGACTTTGACCATCAGTGGGTTTATCTTCAGCCACTTTGACTGTGATTTTACTCCCATTGTAATCTCCACCATTCATGTTTTTGATCGCTTCTTTAGCTTCTTCATCGTTAGGCATTTCAACAAAGCCAAAACCTCTGCTTTTACCTGTTTCACGGTCCTTTATAATTCTAAGTGACTTAACTACTCCAAAATCTCCAAAAACCGCTCTTAATTCTGCCTCCTCTACTTCGAAAGGAAGGCCTGCAATAAATATCTTCATTAAAACTTTAAAATTTGAGCAAATGTAAGCTTTTTAAATGAAATTATAGCTAATCACTTGGAAACAAGACTTATTTTATATGTTAAATTTTATTTCATGAAAGCTATATGACAACATCACCAGGCATTACTCTTTCGATTCATTTAAGCCAACAATATGAAATTTATTTGAACAGACCCGATCCCTTTTAATTCAAATAATATTCAGTCACAATCAAATCCTACTAGTTCTTATTTTAAAATTAGCGTAGAGGAAACGCTCATATTAAGGTTTTATATCCAGCCTAACGCCATAAAATTTTGATTAATAGTCCCGAAACCCGAGTTTAAACCATAAAACAATTCTATAACTAACTCACAACTAACTCAATAAACGGAAACCAATAAAAAGTTTAATTCTAGTTTGGAAATGAGGGTAAGATTTGTACTTTTGTCGCGGAGAGTTGGCAGAGTGGTCGATTGCGGCAGTCTTGAAAACTGTTGACTTGTTAAAGGGTCCGCGGGTTCGAATCCCCCACTCTCCGCCAAGGTATCAAAACCTACAAAAAGCCTGCAAATTAACCTTTGCAGGCTTTTTTGTTTAATACCGGAAAATGGGATCGAAAATCGTTAGAATGTGATTTTTCTATTTTCGAAGAGGTTTAAATTTAAGCATCTACATAATTGCTAATTCAGCATTCCGGTAGGCGTTCAATTTTTTATCTAAAGATTTTAATATCCGATTAAATCTTTCTTCTTTAGCATTTTTCCACCTTACTATTTAAAGCATAACTGATAGCCATAATGATTAATAATACACCGCAAAAAGCAAATGCAGCAGGCAATGTAAATGCATTTGAAATTAAACCCAACATAGCCGGACCTGTGAGCAAACCCGCATAGCCCAATGTGGTGATAGCCGGAATAGCTATAGTAGCGGGAACATTTTTTAGGCGGCCTCCTTCGCTAAAAAATATGGGAACAATATTAGCCATTCCTAGTCCCCATAAAACGAATCCCATTAAAGCTGTTGCCACCCAGGGTGTAAAAATAGCTAAAGCCATGCCTAATGCTGCAACAAGGCCTCCTCCAATTACTACAATACGACCATTAAGTCTTGAAATAATTCGATCACCAAACAAACGCATTACAGCCATCGCCACTGAAAAAGAAGCATAGCCCGTACCTGACATTTCTTTGCTGACACCTCTATTGTTTTGTAAAAAAACTGCACTCCAATCCAACACTGCACCTTCTGATAAAAATGCGATAAAACACATCATCCCAATAAAAAGCACCCTGCTATTAAACCATAGTTTTGCTTTGCTGTTGGTTTCCGTTTTAACCGTATTAATTTCATCTATTATGGTTCGCTCCGTCTGCTTATCAAATAAAGATTTATAATTGATACCTATTATCAAAAGAAGTATAATTGAAACACCTATAGCCGCCCACATTGGTGTAAGTCCCCATTTCATTAAAAGACCAATACCCAATGCACCCAACAGCCCTCCTACGCTATACAAGCCATGAAGAGATGACATAATGGGTTTTCCATACGCATTTTGTACTTGTACACCATGCGCGTTCATGGCAGCATCAATCAACCCCATACCAGAGCCAAAGAAAAACAACACTACAGCCATTGTGAAAACGGAAGTCGTCAGCATTAAAAGTGGTAGCATAGCCGCAATTAATAATGCTCCAACTAGTATAACCTTACGACTTCCGAATTTAGCAGATATGACACCGCTAACAGGCATCATGATAATTGCACCTAAGCCTAAGAGTAGTAAAAGCAAGCCTAAATCAGCATCATTGAGTGCAAGTCTTTCTTTTGCAAAAGGAACCATTGGTGCCCAACAAGATACCCCTAAACCACAAACTAAAAAAGCTGATTTTGTAGCCCAAATAGCTTGTTTTATCGCTTCTTGTTTAATTTGCTGTCTTTCCATTATATAAAATTGCACATTATTGCATATTAGAATTATTTTTAATTGATACCGATTAAGCAGCACCTATATTTTTACATTCAAACAATGAACAAGCCCCCATCCTTTATGTTAACCTCGAAACAAACATAATAAATGAAAGCAGTTAAATCTTATGTAGCTCATAGTGCCGATAAACCACTTGAACCTTACCAGTTAGATCGCAGAGAACCGGAAGCTAAGGATGTGGAAATTAAAATCTTATATTGCGGCGTATGCCATTCTGATATACATACCGCAAGAAATGAATGGGGTGGAACAATGTACCCTGTTGTACCCGGACATGAAATAGTTGGAACAGTAACCCGTGTGGGTAGTGAGGTAAGTCGCTTTAAAGCAGGTGATACAGTGGGTGTTGGCTGTTTTGTAGATTCTTGTGGCCATTGCAAAAACTGCAAAGAGGACAATGAACAATATTGCGAAAACGGACATTCTCAAACCTATAACTCTTACTTACAGGATCACAAAACAATCACTTATGGGGGTTATTCCACCCATATCGTGGTAACCGAAAAATTCGTTTTAAACGTATCTGATAAACTTCCTCTTGAAAAAGTGGCCCCTTTATTATGTGCAGGCATCACCACTTACTCTCCTTTAAAACACTGGAACGTGAAAGCTGGTGATAAACTTGGAGTCGTTGGTTTAGGCGGACTTGGACATATGGCAGTTAAAATTGGTGCTTCTATGGGTGCCGAAGTAACTGTATTAAGCCGTTCAAAAAGTAAAGAAAAGGATGCTCAGGAACTAGGTGCGCATCATTTCGAGATCACAACGGATAAAAGCACCATGGAAAGACTGGCAAACAGTTTCGATTTCATCATTGATACTGTATCTGCGCAACATGACTACAATGACTATCTGGCTCTGTTGAATACCAATGGCGTAATGATCATATTGGGTGTACCTCCCACACCTTCTGATGTTCAAGCCTTTCAGTTGATTGGTGGTCGCCGTAGTCTGGTTGGTTCTTTAGTTGGAGGTATAAAAGAGACTCAGGAAATGCTGGACTACTGTGCTGAACATAATATTACTTCAGACGTGGAAATGATCAATATCGATCAGATCAACGAAGCGTATGAACGGACCCTTGCAGGAGATGTTCATTATCGTTTTGTAATCGATATGGCTTCGCTAAAATAAGAAGTTAATTTAAAATTAGATTACATAGAATGACAAATGGATAAAAGCATGCAATTATTTATTTGTCATTCTATTTTTATACCTGAACAACATTTGAGAAACCGGGATGATCATCAACCCACAAATTGCAAAGGTGATAAATGCAGCGCGGAGTTCAAATGTTTGAGCCAGATAACCGATCAGCGGTGGACCTATCAGCATTCCGGTAATAGAATAAGTAGTAATGACGGAAATTGCCAATCCTGCTGAGTATTTTTTCGAAGCACCCGCCATACTAAATGACATAGGTATAATGGCTGCTGTACCAAACCCCACAATAGAAAAGCCTATCAGTGCAGTCCAAAAGTAGGGTGCCAATACCGCTAATAATATTCCGATAACAATAAGTGTTGCACTTAAAATATACGTCTTAGGCATTCCAATCCTTTGAATGATAAAGTCGGAAAGAAACCGTGATAAAGCCATGAAGGTCATAAAAATCAAATAACCGTAAGTAAAGATCTTTACGTTCAGCACCTTCTGAAAATAAATTCCACTCCAGTCAAACATCCCACCTTCGCAAATGGAGGATAAGAAAGCCAAAACCCCTAACATCACAATTATAGGGTCAGGTTTTCCTAATTTCAACTTGTTACCCCTGGCAGTTTTGTCGTCTGTGAGCAAAAACTGGTAAGAGTAAACGGCAACTACGAAGGTTAACACGGCTACTAGCGCAAAATGAGTATGCACTTCCACGTTCATCGCTAATAGTGCGGTAGAAAAAAGGATCCCAGCAATTCCCCCTGTACTCCAGAATCCATGAAAAGATCCTACTATTTTACCCGTAAAATGGGTTTGTAAATTAATAGCCTGGGTATTAATAGAAATATTAAAGATGCGCAATGTAAAAGCAAAAACGACTACAGCAGCAACCAATGAGTAGATACTCGTGGTAAATCCAATGCATAAAAGCATCAGTGAATTAAGGGCATAAGAGACAACCAAAGGTCCCCTACTATTAAACCGCGAAACTAACCAGCCTGAAATCGGCAAGCCTATTAAAGAACCTATGGGTAAGGCGAATAAAAGTGAACCTAATTCGGCTTCATTAAGATCAAATGTGTGTTTGATTGTTGGTATACGTGATGCCCAGGATGAAAAGGTAAATCCAGACATGAAAAAGAAGATGCTTAAAAATACCCTCTGTTTGCTTTTAGAGACATTTAATATCATAGATATGCAAATATAGAGTTTATCTGATAGCTAAAAACATGACTTGTTCAAGCAGAATAATCCAATGTCGTAAAATACCCCTAGTTTTGTCTTGTTCAACGCCCCTGAATTTGAACTAATACAAATATATTTGAGTCTATAAAAAGTCTATGTTGAGTCCATGATAAGTCCGTGTTTGACCACAAAAACACGGACTTATCATAGATTCAACCTAGTTTGATTATAGGCTGATTGAGTTCATTATTTCCGTTCGTATCCATGAGAATCCCTTAAATAATCATTAAACTAAAATACTTAAAAAAATGGCAACAATAACCCCTTATTTAACCTTCAACGGCAATTGCGAAGAAGCATTTGAATTTTACAAATCTGTATTTGGAGGAGATTTTGAGTATATCGGAAGGTTTAAAGATATGCCTTCTGATACACCGGTTACAGGACCTGCAGGAGAGAAAATAATGCACATTTCTTTACCGATTGGAAATGGATCTGTGCTAATGGGCAGCGATACCAATGAGCACTATGGATCTGTAACCATAGGAAACAATTTTTCCATGTCTATCAATACAGAAAGCGAAGAGGAAGCAACACGCCTTTTTGACGGACTTGCGGGAGGTGGTAAAATTACTATGCCTCTTGAAAAAACGTTCTGGGCAGAACGATTTGGCATGTTTACCGATCAGTTTGGAATAAACTGGATGGTCAACTACGACCTGAATGCAGTAGAAAAATAACAGTACCTTAATATCAATGTGATATTCAATCATTATTTAATGTTTTTGTGTTGAGCAAAAATTAGCAGGCTGCTGAAACTTATAGTTACATTTGCGGCCTGCTAAAACACAGATCTATTATGATTGAAATTTGCTGCGTGGGACATATTACATTAGACAAGGTAGTTACGTCCAAGTCTGAGGTACATATGCCAGGAGGAACTTCTTTTTACTTTTCCAATGCTATAGCGAATATGGATATTTCCTATTCCCTGGTCACAGCTTTAGGTCCCGAAGAAAACTTTATAGTCGAAGGTTTAAGAGCTAAAGGAATAACAGTACAGGTTCTGCCGAGTGCTCACACGGTTTATTTTGAGAATATCTATGATGAAGATCAGGATAAGCGGACACAAAAGGTGCTGCAAAAGGCAGATTCATTCAGCATAAAAGAGATGTTGGATGTTGATGCGAAAATCTTTCACCTGGGTCCGCTTCTTGCCGATGACATTCCGGTAGAGTTAATCAAGTATCTTTCTGAAAAAGGAACCGTTTCTTTAGATGCACAGGGTTATTTAAGGGAAGTCAGAGATACTCATGTATTTGCTACAGATTGGGCCCACAAAAAAGAAGCACTGCAGTATATCGATATCTTAAAGGTCAACGATGCGGAGTTGTTTGCCGTAACGGGATGTAAAGATCTTCGGGATGGAGCTAGAGCGCTTGTGGCTATGGGTGTTAAAGAAGTGATCGTGACACTGGGCAGTAAAGGTTCTCTTATTTATGCAGAAGGAGAATTTTATGAAATTCCAGCTTATAAACCAAAGGCAACCATAGATGCAACCGGATGTGGAGATACTTATATGGCTGGATATTTATATAAAAAGGCTAAAAAGGCTGGATATGTAGAAGCTGGAAAGTTTGGTGCGGCTATGGCTACACTTAAAATTGAATCGTCAGGGCCATTTACCGGAACATACGCCGATGTGATCGGGATTACAAGCGAATAGCCGTTATTGATAGTTTATACGACTAATTGGTTGTAAAGGTGCTCTAAAGTTTCAGCAGCGTCTCCACAAAAGCCTGGATGGACTTTAGAACTTTGTACAACAGTGCTGCGGGTTGCTGTAAGCCATCGAAAACGTTCGGCAATTACTAGTTGACCTATCACTCCGCCATCCTTACTGCCCGAGCAAATACATTTGTATGCCTGCAGGTTATTATAAATTTCCAGAATATCTGTATCAGACGAAAAAGAGCGAATGCGCTCTTCGTTTAGAATGAAGTTCATATCTAAAAATTTTTGTGCTGAGCAAAAAAGAATAACTCCAATATTTACAAATTCTTCCCTTTCAACACGCGGTACCAGGCGAATAACCGCGTACTCAAATAAGTATTTCCCTTGCATGTTGTGCTTCTTTTACAAAAATTTCAGAGTTTGATAGCCGGGATAGTAAAAACTGATCATAAACCTGCCGGTGTTGACTGGCTATTTCGGAGGATTCGTCAGATAACCACTCGTCCGGTATTAAGGCTGTAATCGATTTAATGCAGTCCTCTGTAAGAATAGCTCTAAACTCCTGATCGACGGTATCGAGTTCTGTTGCGCTTGATAACAGTACATGATCTTTAATACTCAAGAATGGCTTTATGGATTGTTCCTTCCAGTTGGTCCAGGAGTGATGAAAATAGAGTGCTGCCCCGTGATCGATGAGCCACAATTCTTTATGCCACATCAGCATATTAGTATTTTTTGCTGTGCGATCTACATTGGTAAGCAGACAATCGAGCCAGACAATCTGTGATGCTAGTTTTGCATCGACAGTGGTAACTAAAGGATCAAAAGTGATTGCTCCAGCAAGATAATGAAGGGCAAGATTAAGTCCTATACTAAATTTTAGCAGGTCCTGAATTTCCTCATCAGGCTCAGTTCGGCCAAATGCCTCATCGAGTTTGGCAAAAACGACCTCAGGTACTTTAAGACCCAGTGCACGTGCTATTTCGCAGCCTAAAAGTTCAGCGACAAGTGCCTTAATGCCCTGTCCTGCCCCTCTAAACTTAAGAACGTACATAAAGTCATCATCAGCCTCTACAATGGCAGGCAGCGAACCGCCTTCCCGTAAAGGGGTAATATAGCGTGTTACATTTACAGTACGGAGCTGAAGCGGCATATCATTCATCATGCGTGAGTTCAAATTTAAGCTTTAATATGGACATGCTGCTTATCTTTGTAAATAAGAACTAATAAAATTATATTAGTTTTGTATTTTAATTACAGGTTAATAAATGAAGAAAAAAATATTAGTTGTAGAAAATGATCAGGACATCAGGGAGATTCTCACTGTAATTCTTACAGAGGAGGGATATGAAATCATTACATTTAAATCAACAGAAATTATTTCAGAGCACATTATTGCCTATAAGCCCGACGCTATCCTGTTAGATATCATCAGACCTACAGATGAAGGTACAGAGCTGTGCAGACAAATTAAGGCTGCGGAAACCACAAAACATATTCCCGTAATTGTGATGTCAACCTATACTAAGACAGAGGTTTTAGAAGAGATCTGTGCTGACAAAGTAATTGCAAAACCCTTTGATATCGATGTTTTGGTAAACGTGATTCAAAACAAATTGAAAGCAGCAATCATTCCGAAAGCCCGGGCATAGTTTTTATATATGATCCGCTATCTTTTCCAGGTTTTCTTCCTTATAAATGTTCGGATATTCAGCACCTTCCAGAATCACTTTCACATCATCAGAATTTAACTCCTGATCTTCCTGCACAATGCCTTCCTGACCATCATTTGTTTTAACTTTTTCACCAAATTTGAATCCTTTCATTTCTGATAAACAACCTTTTATATTGATAGTTTTGATAAAGTGAAGGATCCGTTTTTGGGAATGCACAGTTAGTCTATGAAGTGATATAAAAATAAAGCTTCACCTGTAAATGCAGATTTTTTCTGTCCTTTAATTTCCAATTCCACCCTCATGGTCACTTTGGTAACACCTCTTAGGTTAATGATATCCACTAGCTTAACTTGAAGTCTCACTTCACTTCCTACCATAACGGCCTGAGCAAACCTTAATTTGTCCATACCATAATTGATTTCCATTTTTAGGTATTGAATGTCAACTATTTGTTTCCATAGGTAAGGGATTAATGACAAGGTAAGATAGCCGTGGGCTATTGTAGTTTTAAACGGACTTTCTGTTTCTGCCCGCTTTGGATCCGTATGAATCCATTGATGATCCAATGTGGCATCAGAAAACTTGTTAATTTGTTCCTGCGTAATGGTATGATAAGATGATGTTCCTATTTCTTTACCCAGATATTGTTCAAATTCCTTATAGCTTCTGATTGTTAACATGCTGTTATTCTTTTATTGTACATCTTTTATATTTTGACAAATCACCTGCCTTAGGTGATACTAATCATAGTATTTATACAAGGATACTAAAGTAAGGGTTTAATTAATATGCTTTTGATTTTTTAATGATATTGGAACAGATATTGATAGATCTAATGAAACTTATAGAAAAACAATATGGGATTATTAAGATTTATTGTCATTGGTGCTGCAGTAGCTGCTGGTGTCAAATATGCAACCAAGAAAAGACCTGATGGAAAATCTTTTGTTGACGATTTAAGTGAAAAAGCACCTGAATGGATCGACAAGGCTAAGAAATATGGTGATCAGTTTAAAGATCAGTACGCTCCTGAAAAACAGACAAGTACAGATTTCGAATAAGCTTGAGGTCTTTTAAATAAAGATTGTGATGAATAATGAAGAAAGGGGTTGTATCTGATATAGATACAACCCCTTTCTTTTTTATCTTAAAAAACAAAGGGAGCGCTATCCCTTATCTGCCTTATTCAGAGCAGCAAATGTCGCAGCTGCCACAACTCCTCCAATGGTATAATAGGCTACGGTAAGCGTTTCTGATCGTACACTTTTTGTTACCGGGCTATCATTTAAACCCATCTTTTTTGGTAAAGAAAGTGCCCCTATACCTGCAGACAGTCCTAGCATGATTCCCTTGATCCAATTTTTATTTCCTTTGCCAGAGCCTATTAAACTATAATATAGAGTATTACTGAAAATATCCCCTACAAGTGTAGCTTCTGTTAGTGAAGCTCCTGTTGGTGGCGTAGCACCGACACCTTCCAGTGTTTTAGATAATGCTTCTTTACCTATAAGATCTACGCGTGGAGCTTTAGAATCAAACCGTTTTACTGTTTCATGAAGTACATTAAGTGCTATTGCACCTGCAAATCCTGCTATTATCGCTTTAAGCTTTCTCATATATATAAAGATTAGGAAAAATTAATACTAGTTTAAAAATGGATATAGGAATCATATTTTTAATATCGCTGAACTATTAAGGTGCTATCAAATTTTTGTGAAATAAACCAGTTAATGCCTGCAATCAGATAATTTAGTTTTTGATGCCCATAATTAATGGTTTGAAAATAAATGGTCATTTCATTTGTAGACACATAATATTGAACCTCCTGATCATCTGCATGAAATGAATCAGAACCAAAATATACAGCAATAACGATTCCTGTTACTTTGCCTTTTATAAGCCAATCATATGCCAGTGATGTAGATTGTTCCAGGCTAAATTCTCGCATAATTGATTAGAAAACAGGATATGCGGATTAAGGTTTTAATTCTTATTGAAAAACAATCTCCCCAATGCATGTTTTAATACCGCTACGCCTGGCAGATGGTAGTTAAGCTATTTTTTAAGTTGTAGAAATGGCAAACATTTTAATTTCTGAATGGTTTAAAGCTTAAATTAAAATTATGACAGTTTCAGATCAGTCCTTCAGAGATGAGTTTAAGCCTTTATATATTCCCTCCTCTTTTCATCAAGAAGATACACAGGAAAACAAAATCGTCTTTGCTCTTGCCCAAATAGGCGATGGTGATACTGACGAAATTGCAAGTAAGCTTGAAGAATTGGAGCCAGGCAGTTCTACTCCTGAAATGACCGCCTTTATGGAAGCCGTTTTAAGTGGTTTATTTAACAAAGGTCTACTAAAAGGTGTAGAGCAAAATGGGAAAATGAGATATAATTTAAGTAAAATTACGAAAGCTAATGATGGAGAAATAAATCCTGATCTACTTACACCCGGTTTGGATTAAGATTTAATTACTCTCTGGAAATATTTTCTCTTTTAAGCAACTACCTTATAACTAAACGTTTATAAAAAATTAAATAACAAATTATCACACAATTTCTCAAACGAAATGTTATTATTATACACGACCAATAGTAATAATAAATTATGTTGTACCAGAATTACAAATGTTCGGTGTGTCATACACCCTTTCATTTTCAAAGTCACAGGCCGTGGTTTCTTAAAAATGTGTTGTATTTTGTTCCCATAAGAGCGTTCTTTTGTCCAAAATGTTTAACCAACAGATATGTGTGGATACGATGAAATAAAACTCTTCCTTAAGGGATTAATTTTTGAACAGACTTAACCATAGAGGTACCAAAGAAACCAGTTACATCCTTAGATTCCTGAGTAATTTTGAATATATTGGAATGTGCATTAGGCAAAGGAGTTGCAAATATTCCGGAGTTATTTAATTGGGTTTGAATATCATCCCAAAAAACATAATTCTCTTTTGTTAAAGACCAAGCTTCCACACGGATTAGGTCTCCTGATACAAATGCACTGTCTATGTCAAGCTCATAGTTGCTGATATAATTTCCATCTACATATTCATCTTTAAACAGATTGATTTCATTTGCTTTGTTTAAAAACTTATTGTTTTTGAATATTTTAAACTGTGAAAAATCACCAATTCCCTCTAGCTCTCTTCCATTGATTACGGGGTAATATCCTTCATCAGGGTAAACTATTGATTTCATTTCGTACTTGAATTGAACGGTATCTGGAGTCATGGTCAACCTGGGCATGGTTGAAATAGCCTCGTAAGTACCATCTGTTGTTTTGATATTCAGGGTATAGGTCCTCCCTTCCCTTCCCTTTATTGTGCTGATCTGATACCAACCCGGTGATGATTCTTTAAGAATCTCCACATTTTTAAGATTATCTTTCAAAGTAAGTATCGCCTTGGTGACTACTTCATAGCTGCCATCGGACAGTACAGGATTGGTATAATAGAGTTTGACGTATTGATTTTCGCGCAGATTGGTAAGTGATCCTTCAACTACTAAAACATGATTTTCACTGGCAATATTTACATCAACCACGTCTTCGCAAGAATTTAAACTTAACGCGATTAACAGGATACCGATTGCTTTAAACAGTTTCATTTTAAAATTTAAAGTTATAAGTGACAGAAGGTATGATCATACCGATCATGGAAAAGCGAACTGCTTCTAGGTTTTGCGGACTACTTTCATTTTGGCGGAGGTACATGGAAAAAGCATTGCGCCTATTTAAGGCATTAAATGCGGACACGACCCATTCACCCGATATTTTCTTACCTGGTCGGGTTTTATTTTTAAATGTTGCGGAAAGATCTAAACGATGATAGGCAGGAATACGGTAATTGTTACGGTAGTTTCCGGCATTATACTGTACGGAATATCCATTAAATTCATATTTTGATGATGGAAGTGTAGCAGGTGTTCCTGTGGAAAAACTATATGTTGCAGAAATGGAAATCCGTGGCTTAAGCTGGTATATGGCTACTAAAGCTAGTGAATGCGTTTTATCGTACTTGGAAGGATAGTAAGCATTATTATTTATGCCGTTAATTTTCCGCTCCGTCTTGCTTAACGTATAACTAATCCAACCATTAAAACGCCCCTCATTCTTTTTAAAATAAAATTCAGTCCCATACGCCCTGCCCTGGCCAACGAGAATATCACCCGGCAAATCTTCATTAAGCAATGTTTCTGCTCCGTCTACAAAGTCGAGCTGATTGTACAATTTTCTATAATAAACCTCTGCTGAGGCTTCATATTTGCCATTAAATAAATTGCTAAAATATCCGGCGGATACCTGATCTGCTTTCTCCGGTTCGATGTTATATGAACTGGGTGCCCACATATCCAAGGGACTGGTGGATATGGTGTTGGTCATCAGGTGAAGATACTGCACGGTGCGTGTATAGGATGCTTTGACTGCCGAACTCGTGTTTATCTGCAGCTTAAGAGAAAGCCTGGGCTGTAAATTCGCATACCATTTCATACTTTCCCAATCGGTAAATTGTTGGGTATTGTAGGCTATTTTTCGTTCAGTAATGGCACCTTCATAATCACTTACGGTTGTAGAATCTTTAGCTATACTTTGAAATGCTGACATCCTGAGGCCATATTCCATAGAAAGACGATCGGATACTTTAATTTCATGGTCCCAAAATAGATTATACTCGGCAGCCCGCTGACCATCAATGTTTATTGCACTAAATATAGATGCTTCTCCGGTTGGACGAGCATTTCCGGGAATAAATTCATGAAGTGCCACTTCTGCGCCAAAGTAGATCGTATTATTAACGTTTGGATACCAGTTATATGTATTTTTTAAGGTGTAATCAATTATGCCGGCTTTCCATTCGAAACTTGATGTAGGTTCACTCATAGAACCCAAACTATATTGATAATTGGAGTATATGGCACTCACATTTGAAAATAATTTGTTCGTGTAAACATGATTCCATCTTACGGTACCTGTTCCATTTCCCCATTGGAGCATAAATACTCCTGCGGACTGGATTTTATCTTTTCCTAAATAACCGGAAATAAACAAACGATCATGGTTAGAAAGACTAAAATTCATTTTAGTACTCAAATCATAAAAGTAAATGGAGTTATCGCTAATGTCAGTATTGGAGGACTGGCGGGTAATCACATCCGTATAAGATCGTCGTCCACTGATGAGTACTGAACTTTTATCCTTTTTAATTGGGCCCTCGATAGTAAGTCTGCTGGCTATAAGACCTAGTCCCCCCGCAACATTCCATTTTTGGTTATTCCCTTCTTTAAGCCGGGTATCGAGAACAGAAGAAAGGCGGCCACCAAAACGGGCGGGCATTTCAGTTTTATATAATACGGCATCCATAACAGCATCCGGATTAGCTACTGAAAAAAGATTAAATAAGTGTGAAGTAAAATATAAAGGAGCTTCATCCAAAAGGACAAGATTCTGATCCACTCCCCCACCTCTTACATTAAATCCGGAAGCACCATCGCCTATTGTACTTACTCCTGGTAATAATTGGAATGATCGGATCAAATCAGCCTCTCCAAGCAATGGAGGCAGTAATTTAACGGACGACATCGATAATGGGGTAACATGAACAGAACGATTGGAATTATTCCAGCCCGAAACGTTGATTACCACTTCATCAATTAGGTTTTCCAATGTATTTAGCTTCGCATTAATTAAGGTATCTTTTGTGAATACTGCGTCTAGTTCAAAGGTTTGGTACCCAATGTAAGCGTATTGGATGTGATGTTTTCCGGCAGGAATGGAAATAGAATAAAAGCCATAGGAATTACATGAACTTTTATGGCTGGAATCAATGGAAATAAGGGTACCGACTAGACTTTCTCCATTGCGTGCATCCTGAACAAAACCACTAATAGTTATTATTTTTTGGGCATGAACAGGAGTAAATAGAAACGTAGTTAAGATCAACAAGACCCCTAACTTATACAATACCATATATAATTAGCCAACACATAATTTGCTATAAATATAGTACTTCTAATAACCTGATTATTATTATGTAAATATTTAACTTTAACATTCTTGTATTTTACGATATAAATGGTTACATTATAAAGTTATGATTGAACTTAAGAAATTATTATATAAAAAATGCATGGAATATGTGGACGAGCGCATTGCCAGCATAGAGAGTGCTTTATTGGCTTCGCATGATGCTTCGGTTAATGACACCAAAAGCAGTGCAGGTGATAAGTATGAAACTACCAGGGAGATGATGCAACAGGAAATTTCGAGGAATTCGCTGCAACTTATGGAAGCTAAAAAGCTAAGAATCAGCATGAATAAGTTAAGTCCTGATTCTACATCACCCATAGTTAAACCGGGAAGTTATGTATGTACAACTAACGGAAATTTTTATATCAGCATTAGTGCAGGTCTGATACAAATTGGCGAAAAGTCAACGTATGCGGTATCTCACTTTTCGCCAATAGGCAAGCTATTGCTGGGTCTTCAAAGCGGTGAGACTATTACTGTAAATAATCAAACCTATACTATTCTGAGTGTTCAATAAATAGGCAGCTTTAGGCTTCCTGCAAGGCTTTTGTGATCAATGCGTGACCTTCCGGACTAAAGTTCAAGGTCATTGCAGCATCATGCCCCTCCTTGCTCATCTTTTTCCAGGTTTTTCTTAATACCGTTATCATCTTTTCCTCTGGCAGTTTTTTAACAAGATCATCAAATTGAAATTCAAGAAATACCAGGCATAGGGCATTTTCGATAATCTGTACATCGGGATCTAACTTAAGCTGGAGCTTTTGGATGATAACCTGAACGCGCGCAATAATCTCGTCGGAATAACCTACGGTTCGAAGAATAGATGCTGCTTTTTGAGCATGGATCTTTTTTAAATCGCTCCTCCATGTGAGATAGCCAATGCGCCCATCTGGATATGTATTGCGGGGAACTTCCCATCGGCCGATATGTTGACTCCGGGAAGCAAGGAGTAACTCTTCTGATGCTTCGGGAGCCAGTTTTTTAACCCAGTTATATAATTCTACGGAATAGAAATATTCTGAAGGATGGGTAACACCTTTCCAGGTCAGCTGTTCAGGACTTTGCTTATTATAATCATCAAACAGTTTAAATGCCTGCTCTAACTTTTCCATATTGTTAATTTGAGTAAATAGTGATCCAAGATAACACTTCTTTTAAGATCATTGCAGATGTTGCAGGATTTGCAAGTCCAAGATCATGTCCGGCACCATATACATGAAGGAAGTTAACGGGAAAATTCTGATTACTCAATGCAACCGCAAGGAACACGGAGGATTCATAGGGTACAATTGGATCAACCGTTCCATGGATAAGTAAGGTAGGGACGTTGGTAATACGGGCGGCAGGACTAGCCATTGCAAAAGCTAAGGGTAAAGGGGAGCTTATGGGCGCACCAACCATGAACTCAATTGGGTTTTGGTTGGCCCACACAGGGATATAACAGCACTTACTTCATTGTTCTGTTTATTAGCATAAGCGTTAAACAATCCGATATGGGCACCTGCGCTTACTCCTAAAACAACATTGCTTGAAGATCGAACTATCCAGTCATCTGCATTTTGCTTCACATAGGCGAAAGCTTTACCAACATCTTCCATCATTCCTTCATAATGATTTGTTGCAGATGCAAATCGGTAATTCATGCTTACAATGGCAACACCGTGTTTTAGTAAAGAATCCTGAATAATTTTCATATCAGCTTTATCGCCATCTATCCATGCTCCTCCATGTAGTATGAGCACTAAAGGAGTAGTTGTGGTTCGGTTGGCAGGCAAATACACATCCATCTTTTGGCTGTTATCTGTTCCATAACTAATATTTAGTTTAATTTCTTCCTTTGTTCCCTGATCGGAATCGTTGTCCTTTTTACAAGACGAAAAAGAAAGGGCTATAAATAAAAAAAGGAAAGCTTTTTTCATATTGATTGTTCAAAGGTCTAGCTAATATAAGATTAATTTAAACCTATACTTATTACAATCGGCATAACTTAAACGAAATCAATTAAAGATGAGTGGGTTGATAACTATAAACGACTTTATAGGGAATATTTTTTAGCTTGGAAGAGATCTGTCCAATTTGCAGATTTTCGCCTTGGGGTGTGGCTTCACATACGGAATATATTTTACCCTTATACATGACGGGTTTACCAATGGGTTTGCTAAATTGTACTCCCATCGTAATATGAGTGGGATAGAGCATGGCAATCATGGGCAACTTATATATTTCTTTAACCAGATAAAAAAACAAGGCAGCCCTGTCGTCACAATCGCTGTATTTTGCGAACAGTGTTTCCTCGGCTGACATTCTCTTTTCCTTACCAAAGTTCTCTTCGTCATCTTCATACAAAAATGCGTAACGGGTAAACCTCATGAGATAATCAACACCCTTCTTTTCACTCATCCCCTTTATATTTTGTTTAAGCAAGGGAATAAGCGATTGATAAGTCTCATTGCTTAAAGGAATATTAAAGTAGGATTCGAAGTCTACGCCTGGGTAGTTTTTAAATATTGCTTCCACATCAGAGTTTAGCTTCACAGTGAAATGATAGATTTTTTGCTTGTAACTAAACTGCAAATTCTTTTCTCTGTAGTTTTCGGGTTTAAAATCAGGGAGCTTGGTTATTTTGTAGGAGAATGCTTTTTTAGCTTCAGCTACCTGAATAGGGATTGGAAATGGGGGATCCTGACGAAGATCGGCCTTAGGATAGTCATGATAATTAAGACACATGTATTTCTTTTTGTTAATGATGAAAAAAGGAATATCTGAAATATCTTCATCATTATAGACATAAAATATAATCTTATCATGTGAGAGAGCAAGTCGGGCATCATAGCCTGATTTACTTAGAAAAAACCATTTATAAAGGGTGTATCGGGTGTAATTATCAGCCTTAGGACTAAATTGCTGAACTGATTTTCTGATCAACTGGTAGTACAACCAGTCATTTAATTGATATTTTTCTTTGTAGGCAAGCAGAGAGTCGATAACTGGTTTGTAAATACTTGAATTAAGCTCGTTGTAAAAGGATGTTACCGTTTGGGAACTTAATGTTTGGGGAGCTTTAATTAAAAGCGATTGATCTACTTCAAGATTATAGGTTCCTTCGTAAAACTCAAAACAAAATTGTTTACTCTTACTCTGTGCATAACTATCAGTGAGGGTAAGTACCATAAAAATCAAACAGAAAAACTGTATAGACCTGGACATGGTGTGTTAATTTGTTTACATTAAAGATACGTAATATTAACATATAAAATTTTTGAAATTGCAAAATAATAGATGATAGTAGACATATATTATGGGGGTTATAATCATATTTAGCACTAACACTCAACCAGATGTGTTAAATAAACAGGAGTTGTCTTAAAGGAATCGTCTATAAGAGGGTGTTCTTTATTATTTATCCGAATAAATTAAAGTCTCAAATATAAAATGAGGATCTTAGAATCGGCTATAAAAAACTGTTCTCTATTACGCATCCGAATGAATTAAGGTCTCAAATATAAAATGCCGAATCTTAGAATCGGCTACAAGTAATTATTCTCTATTACTTAACTGAATAAATTAAAAAAACAGAGAAGCTCCTCTCCTTTTGAACGAGCCTCTGTTTGTAATCTTTATTGAGGTTTTACATTTTTTAAGGGAACTAAACTATTTAAATACTATTCAATCACAGTGTAACCGGATGGACTGATTTTCACCGCATTAGACGCATCATTAGGGTTAAGTCCGTGCTTCTTTTCGTATTCATCAGGCATTCCATCATAATTGTCGTTCAGAATACGCCATATCTATACTTCAGATTTCACGCCGTGGAACAACTATATAGTTCTGAATACTCGATTGCTATTTTGGTTCGTTTTATGAAATAAGTAAAAAAGACAACACAAAGCATGCGTACGTTTACTTTAATAATGATATAGAGGTGCGGCTATAAAGAATGCTACAGAACTCATTGATCTGTGCTCCTCTAATGATTGATTAGCTAACCATACATAGGAAATGCTACTATTGAAAATGATGCTGAGCTCATTGATCTGTGCTCCTCTAATGATCAATACATATATTAAGTTGCTTGTACTAAGAGTAATGCTGAGCTTACTGATCTATACTTAGCTATTGATTGATTAGTTAGCAATAATCTTGTGAGATTGACTTTAACATTTAGTCCTCGTAATTTTATTTATGTACACCCGATGATTTATTTATTAAAGCTCGGGTGTACATAATTGTAAATTAAATGGTTATTCGTCCACCAGTTACAGGAATAGTTGCTCCAGCGATATAACTTGCTTCATCAGACGCTAAGAAGACGTAAGCAGGAGCAACTTCTACTGGCTGCCCTGGCCGTCCCATAGGAGTATCAGATCCAAAATTTTCTGGCTCAGGCATTGTTGATGGTATTAAAGGAGTCCATATAGGGCCTGGAGCTACTGCATTAACCCGTATACCTTTATGATTTTCTAATAGAATCTGACTCAGGTTCGCTGTAAAATTTTGAATGGCACCTTTAGTAGCTGCATAAGGCAGTAAGACCAAACTCGGCGAATAAGCGTTTACCGATGTGGTATTAATTATACTGCTGCCTGGTTTCATAAATGGCTCTGCGGCTTTACTTAAATAAAACATAGCCGTTATATTGGTATCAAATGTACGCTCCCATTCATCCGAAGGTACTTCCTGCAAATCCTTCCTCGCCATTTGAAATGCTGCATTATTAACAAGAATATCAATTTGACCAAATTCTGCTACTGCCTTATTTATAATATCCTTACAATGCGCCTCTTTTCTGATATCCCCTTTTACTAAAATGGCTTTACGTCCAGCATTACGAACATACTCAGCAGTTGATTCTGCATCCTGATCTTCAGCGTCATCCAGGTAGCTAATCAAAACATCTGCTCCTTCACGTGCAAATGCGATTGCAACAGCGC
>NZ_AQPN01000007.1 GCF_000403135.1 Arcticibacter svalbardensis MN12-7 | reverse complement strand
GTTAATAAAAAACGAATCAGAAGCTAACGTGAAAGATATCAGTTATGTGGCCAATGAAGAAAGTAAAGACTTTTCTGATCATATGCTTCGCTTTTTGGAAAACCACGATGAAGAACGGATTGCGTCTGAAGGCTTTGCAAACGACCCGGCTTATGCATTACCTGCTATGATTGTATCGGCAACATTATCCGGTGGACCTTTGATGATTTATTCCGGACAGGAAGTAGGAGAGCCCGGACGTGGAAACGAGGGCTTTGGAGGAGAAGACAGCCGTACCAGTATCTTTGATTATTGGGGTGTTCCAGAGCATCAGAAATGGATGAATGGTGGTGCTTTTGATGGTGCGCTGTTATCTGAAAAGCAAAAACAACTTAGGAGCTTTTATGCCAATCTTTTTCATGTTTGCACGAAGAGTGAAGCCATTAGTCAGGGTAAGTTTTATGAATTGAAGAACCAGTCTGGGTTTAATAACCGGATGTATGCTTATATCCGTTACACTAAGAATGAACGGGTACTGGTTATTGCCAATTTTGACCGTGAAAAGAGTTTGGAAACTACTATTCAGCTACCGGATTTGATAAGTAAAGATCTGGCCAATGATCAAGTTAAACTAACCGATATGTTAAGTGGTGAGATTAGCACTGTTAATTCTTTAAAACAAGGGATTCAGATCAAACTAGGACCTGTGCAAGCAAAGATATTCCGATTTTAAACAAGTAATAGAGAAAGGACGGTAAAACTGTTGATAACTCTGCAAGCAAAGATATTCCGATTTTAAACAAGTAATAAAGAAAGGACATGAAAATAGTTGATAACTCTGCAAGCAAAGATGTTCCGATTCTAAAACCATAAAAAACCTAAAATATGAACCCAGTAATTGATAAATTGAAACTTTTGGCTAAGCCAAAGCTTTCTTTTCTGCAAATATTCAATATGAGCTTCGGCTTCTTTGGAATCCAATTTGGTTTTGCATTGCAAAATGGGAATGCTTCCAGAATACTGCAAACCTTTGGTGCCGATGTAGAACATCTATCACTTTTTTGGCTGGCAGCACCTATTACTGGGATGATTATTCAGCCGATCATTGGCCATTACAGCGATCGTACGTGGAACAGGTTAGGTAGGCGCAGACCTTATTTTCTAACCGGAGCAGTGCTTGCAGCGCTTGCATTGATCTTTATGCCGAATTCGGCTATGTTGGCTTATTTATTGCCGCCAATTTTAGTAGGGGCAGGGATGTTGATGATCATGGATGCCTCTTTTAATGTGGCAATGGAGCCCTTCAGGGCTTTAGTGGCCGATAACCTGCCCAACGATCAGCATAGTGTTGGGTTCTCCGTACAAACCTTCTTAATTGGCGCAGGTGCCGTTATTGGTTCATGGCTCCCTTATGTGTTCTCGGAATATCTGGGTGTTTCGAAAATTGCTCCAGTTGGTGTAATTCCCAATAATGTCATTTATTCCTTTTACGTAGGAGCAGCTGTCCTGTTACTTTCATTAGTGTGGACGGTGGTTACTACAAAAGAATATTCTCCGGAAGAACGTGCACGTTTTCAGGAAAGCGAACCCGAAGTAGGCGAGCAAAAAGGAATCATGAGTATCTTTACTGATTTCTCTAATATGCCTACCACGATGAAACAATTAGGACTGGTTCAGTTCTTCTCCTGGTTTGCTTTATTTTCCATGTGGGTATTTTCCACTCCTGCTATTGCGCAACATGTTTACAATGTCCTTCCTGGAGATACTACTTCTTCCCGCTATGCCGATGCAGCAAATTGGGTAGGGATCCTGTTTGGGATCTATAACGGAGTATCCGCCATTTATGCATTGTGTCTTCCTTCAATAGCGCGTATGACGAGTCGGAAAATAGCACATGCCTTTTCATTATGTGCTGGAGGGATAGGTCTGCTTTCCATCTATTTTATCTCTGATCCTCAAATTCTTATCTTCTCTATGATTGGTATTGGTCTGGCCTGGGGTAGTATTCTGGCTATGCCTTATGCTATTTTATCAAGTTCTATTCCTGTACGGAAGATGGGCGTTTACATGGGTATTTTTAACTTCTTTATTACCTTCCCACAAATTGTAAATGGTCTCTTCGGAGGAATGATCGTTAAACAGCTTTTCGGCGGACAAGCCATCTTTGCTCTTGTTATGGCAGGTGTTTTAATGCTTGCAGCAGCAGTTTCTGTATTAAATGTTCGGGACAACCAGGGTTAAGGTCCTTCATTGGTATTAAACCTGGTTCATTATGTTGTTTAAAAACCTACTATGAAAAGTATATATTTAGTACTATTGCTCCCCTTAATTATTAGTACTGGTTGCCGTAAGAAAGACATGAATGATACAGAAATTCCGGTTGTTGAAGCCTCTGCAGGTTTGATAACCTGGTCACCTTCATTCCCTACCGGGGATGATCCGTTGACCATTACCTTTGATGCTTCCAGAGGAAATCAAGGACTTAAAGGTATCTCCGGTAATGTATATATGCACGCTGGTGTAATTACTGATAAGAGTACTGGGGCAAGCGACTGGAAGTATACTAAAAGTAGTTCGTTTAATGTACCCGATCCTGCTTCTGTTTTAACTCCTATGGGAAATGGGATTTATGAAATAACGATTAGCCCAAGAGCCTTCTTCAACGTACCTGCGGGAGAAAAGATTCAAAAGGTCGCTATGGTTTTCCGCAATGCGGATGGAACCTTGGTGGCCAGAAATAAAGATAACAGCGATATCTATCTGCCTATTACAGAGTCTGGAAAGTTAGACGTTCGGTTTATTGATCCTGAATTTGAACCTTTATATACACCTGCACCAGCCATACAAGTTCAGGTTGTCGGTCAGGAATTGAATATCTCTGCAATAGCTTCCAAGGCTGCTGACTTAACTCTTTATCTGAATGGGGCTAGTATTGGGACTGCTGCTAATGCCAGTTCAATCACTGCAAATGTAAAATTAACGACAGTTGGTTCACAAATCGTTCGGGTAGTTGCTACTAGTGCCGGAGTAACGGCAGAAACTTCCTTTACTTTTACATTGAATGGCACTGTTGAGGTAGCGGACTTACCTGCAAATGCTAAAGACGGAGTAACCTATATCAATAATGGCACATCCGCTATCTTCAATTTATATGCACCAGGAAAACAATTCGTGTATGTCATAGGAGAATTAGACGACTGGAAAGCTACCCCTGCCAATTTTATGAAACGTACACCCGATGGAACCCATTGGTGGGTACAGTTGGATAATCTGGATCCGGATAAAGAGTACACTTATCAGTATTGGGTAGACGGAACGTTGAAAATTGCGGACCCTTATAGTGAGAAAGTACTGGATCCTTCTAATGATTCTTCCATCCCTTCCACAATATATCCTTCACTGAAAGCATATCCAACAGGAAAGACAAGTGGTATTGTGAGTATTATGCAGGGTAATCAACCTACGTATAACTGGAAAAATGCCAGTTTTGTAAGGCCTGAGCCTAAGAATTTGTTGATCTATGAGTTACACCTGCGTGATTTTTTAGGTACTCATAACTACTCGACATTAAAAGATACGCTAAACTATCTCACAAGACTAGGAGTGAGTGCCATTGAACTGATGCCTATTGAAGAGTTTGAAGGTAACTCCAGCTGGGGATATAATCCTTCCTTCTATTTTGCTCCTGATAAGTATTACGGAACAAAAATTGCTCTTCAACAGATGATTGATGAATGTCATACCCGGGGGATCGCTGTGATTATGGATATGGTATTGAACCACTCCTTTGGACAGTCTCCTATGGTACAGCTCTATTTTGATCAGGCAACTGGTAAACCTACTGCTGACAATCCCTGGTTTAATACCGATCCCATGCATCCTTACAACGTAGGTTATGATTTTAATCATGAAAGTCTGGCGACCAAGTACTTTGTCAAGAATGTAGTCAAGTTTTGGATGCAGCAATATAAAATAGATGGTTTTCGCTTCGATCTGTCGAAGGGTTTCACTCAAAAGAATTCGGGAACAACAGATGCTGCGGTAAGTACCTGGGGTGCTTATGATGCCAGTCGCATTCAAATCTGGAAGGAATATAATACGTACATGAAATCCATCGACCCTAATTTCTATGTGATACTGGAGCATTTCGCTGCCGATACAGAAGAAAAAGAGCTGAGTGACAATGGCATGATGTTATGGAATAACCTCAATGCCACCTTTAATGAGGCCAGTATGGGATATGTAGCTAATTCAGACTTTTCCAGAGCTTTTTATGACAAACATGGTTTTACCCAATCTGATAAATTGGTCACTTATATGGAGAGCCATGATGAAGAAAGATTGATGTATAAGAACCTGCAATATGGAAATTCCGCGGGAACATACAATATTAAAACGCTGGAAACTGCGCTTAAACGTCAGGCATTGGTCGCTGCATTCTTCTTTGCAGTACCAGGCCCTAAGATGATCTGGCAATTCGGAGAACTTGGATATGATGTTTCCATAGATCAGAATGGTCGTACAGGAGAAAAACCTATTCTTTGGGACTACTCTGCTAATGCCAATCGGAAGGCGCTTTATAACATATATTCCAAACTGATTAACCTGAGGAAAAATAATGCGGTGTTTGCTACGACCGATTTTCAATACAATTTGATTGGCTCAATCAAATATATCGTATTAAAAAGTTCGACCGTAAATGTAGTGGTAACCGGTAATTTCGATGTAGTGGCTAAGTCAATGGATGTGACTTTCCCTGCTAGCGGAACCTGGTATGACTACTTTACAGGTGCGACTATTGATGTTTCAGGAACAACATATTCTACAACTCTTGCGCCAGGAGAATATCATGTTTACAGTAGTAGTCCTCTGAAATAAGGTTTGCGTAACTACATGAACTGCTTGTAATCTCATGTCATGCTAATAAAAAACGACAATTCCCGAATAGAGAATT
>NZ_AQPN01000006.1 GCF_000403135.1 Arcticibacter svalbardensis MN12-7 | reverse complement strand
CTTGTGTCAATTTTATTGGATGTTTGGTTCGAGATATCTTCATCTATAAAAAATTTCCAGTCAATAGTATGTTCTAGTGTTAATTGTTTATTGCCTCTTAAGTCGCTTTCTATTGGCTTGGATGGATCAAATAGTACTACAGAATTATCTAGATTCAAATTGTAGAATGGCCTTAGTTGGCTATGTCCCATTCTAAAGGCCAATGCAAATTCATGAGCCATTCCAAATTCAGATGGTTTTGAAGAGTTAGTTACTTTGTTGATTGCCCAATTTAGAGGGGTTTCAGCAACCAAAGCTGGCAAATACTCATGCCAAATGAAACTTTGCCATATTCTTAATACTTCACTTTTGACATGGTAATAAAAACCAATAACTGACTCAGGATTATTTGGGTCGGGTGCTTGGAATAAGTTAGCGATTTTATTATGTAATCGCATTATAAGTATATGGATCTGAAGTATTAGTTGATTTTCATCATTTCTTGCGTCAAAAATATATGCAGGATAAGTGACATTGTTATCTTTATCTACGGATTTGAATCGAGGTAAATCATAAGCATTTCTGCCGATTTTGCTAAGTTTAAATTTCCCGTCAGTATTGTTAACCATTGACCATAATTGTCCACTAACTAAATGTTTTCTATCATCACCGCCATAGACTGAATCTAGATCGATAAATGCAGATGCACCACTTTCATTGTCCCCAGAATTTCCACCTTCTCCTATTAAATTAATTGGATTAAGAGTTATATCATGATCAATAAATTGACCTACAAACACCATGAATGTAGGTATTCGACTATTTGGCTCGAGAATTTCTTTACCACTTTCATCTATAGAGGCTAATAATTTCCCTTTTTGTTTATCCGTCAAATAGTCAATTAGTTTATCCGAAATTCGATAAGGTTTATTGTCAACTATTCGATAAAAGAAGTTGTCAAGGATATTTTGGGCTTTTTCCTGCATCATACTGACAATCGTAGCTTCGTCTGTTATAAAATTGGCTTCAAATAAAGTCGAGAAAACAGAATTTGTAACTTCTTTTTTTAACGGTCTATAAAGTCCGCCATGTGCAAAAAGTTTTTTTGTAAGTAGATTAGTCTTGGGAAGCTTTTCTTCGAGTTTATGTTCTGTTGTCATATTTATTTATAGATAGGAGAATTTCGAATGTCTGTTAACTCTTAATAAAGTTTAAACTTATCAATGATAAAACAAAATTCATATAGCTACATATAGTCATTTTGCTATTTCAAAAGCGAAGATTTCTCTTTTTCCGTTTGCAGGTGAACCAAGCTGATTGGCAAAGCGTCTCTAAGAAACGCTCGTTTTTTGATCATTGATTGTTGCCCCTGAGGGTACCGCAACTGAACATACCAAATCTCTCCCTATTAAGCCTGATCGATCTTTTTCTTTTTTGCTGATTATCATAAACTCATTCCATTAATCAAAGCCTTTTTTAGTATTATTGATAATGAGTTTTTGATAATATTTTAGAAGGCTCAAACAAAATAGTTGTCTCTCAAAACGAACGTTT
>NZ_AQPN01000005.1 GCF_000403135.1 Arcticibacter svalbardensis MN12-7 | reverse complement strand
CCGCATCGAAGATAAAATCGATCAGATCTTCCGTTTTTTTCTGGACGCATTTAAAAGGTCAATGTCTGTGGGATAGGCAATGTCCTGAGGACAGGCCGTAGCATCAAATAAGACCCGCCCTTTATGGCTGACTGCTGTCTCCGGTCCGGTTTCATCTGTCTTGTTATCAGTAACCTGCGTTTTGCTTTGACCCTCACTGTCATTACCAGGAGCATCATGATCCTGTTTGGGGGCAACACTATTTTGATGCAATGAATGGATCTTCTCATTTATCGCATTGATCTGTTCCATACCCATCCTGTTTCTAAACTCAACAAATAGGGAGGCATCGAAAGGGACTTCATTGCTGAAACTCGAATAGCCAAGGAAGTACTGCATATACCTGTTTTCACTGATCTGGGCTACCGTTTCCCTGTCATCAAGATTGCATATATGCTTGATGATTATCGAACCGATTACTACCCTGGGGCTAATAGGAGGCCTTCCGGTGCTGCTCAACCCAACATGTTTGGTGTAAATATTACAGATCTCATCCCAGGGAATCTTCTTTGCCAGTACAACCCAACGGTTATCTGAACTCAGCTTTCGAGAAAAGGGAGTCTCAAAACCTTCCAGTGTTAATTGTGAGGGGCTTACAAAACCAGGGGCTGATGCAGGCCTTTTTACCGTTTTTTTCATCTTTCCTTGCACTTTCTATCCCTAAAATCCGAATAACTAACTGATTATCAAAATAATTTTACTTTCTCAGCAGACCCTAAA
>NZ_AQPN01000004.1 GCF_000403135.1 Arcticibacter svalbardensis MN12-7 | reverse complement strand
CGCTGGTAGGCCTAAAAGCAGCATTACCCTCTGCTCCCCATATAATATAATAACCCTTTGCTTCCTGATCGATCAGGATAATACAAGATGCTTTTTCAGGTTTAGTTACCAGTTCTCTCAAACGTTCTCCAGTACCAGTAATATATATGAGTTTTCCTGCAGCACCATAAGGCATACTCCGTTCAACATATTGCTTTCCTATATAATCCTTTTCTGATATTTCGGCTAGTCCGGTAAGATCAATGGAAATATTACCAGCGTTTCTTTCGCACCACTCTCTTTGCCATAAATAGCCTGCAACTTCTGAAACCTTTGTTATTTCTGCTTTTATTAAATCGTTTATCATTTTATGTTATTTATTAATGGGATGTAAAAACCTCTGGATCATCACTAATTTTAAGATCTGATGTACTTGCCGAGCCACTGTAAGAAAACCATGTAACGACCAGGTAACAAGCCAATGGAACGAGCATAGCGATAGCCATACTATGAGTGCTATCAGCTATTATCCCCATTAAAGGTGTAAAAACAGCACCTCCGATGATTGCCATAACAATTATTGATCCGCCAAGCTTTGTATTGTCTCCTAATCCCTTAATGCTTAAAGTAAAGATTGTCGGAAACATCAATGACATAAAAAAACTAGTTAAAAAGATTGACCATAATCCAAGCCAACCTGGAAATAGCACGCTGATACTTACTAAAAGAATATTAATAATTGAAAAAGCACCCATCAATTTTTCCGGAGCATAATATTTCATGACAATGGTTGCCATAAACCGCCCAATACCAAAAGCGGCAAGGGTTCCGGTTAACAGGTATCCAGCAAGCTTTTCGCTTCCTCCGGTATAATCCTGCACATAGGGAATATAATAACTCCATGTACCTACTTGTGCCCCAACATAGCAAAACTGTGTGATGACCCCATTTCTAAAATGCCGGTGACTGAACAGCTTTTTGAAACTACCTTTTGAACTATAAGACGTATTCTCTTCTTTTTTTGTCTCTGGGAATTTAGTTTTATATAAAACAAATGCCCATATTAAGACGATGCACCCTATAACTATATAGGGTATAACAACCCGCATAGTTTCAGATTGCAGATAAGCATCATACAAACCGGATGCCTTCATCGTCTCAATACTTTGTTGACTATGCTCCACTCCGGAAAATATGAATAAAGTCCCAACTATAACACCCAGAATTGCACCCACAGGATTAAAAGCTTGTGATAAGTTTAATCTTCTAGCAGCGGTTTCAGGTTCACCCAGTTGGGCTATGAAAGGATTTGCTCCTTTTCAAGAAAGGATAATCCTGCAGCTATAACAAACAATGCCAAGAGGAAAAACCAAAATTCTCCAACTAGCGCAGCTGGATAAAATAACAAAGAACCAAACCCATACAGCAACATTCCGATAATAAGTCCTGTTTTGTAATTAAAGCGCTTCATTACCATGGCTGCGGGAATAGCAAACAAAAAATAACCCAGGTAAAAAGCAGATTGAACCAAACCAGCTTCTAACCTACTAAGCTCAAACGACTTCATAAATTGACGAATGAGAATGTCATTAAGGTTATTAGGGATTCCCCAAAACAGGAAAAGTGCTGTAACCAGGAAAAAAGGCAAAAAGGTTCCTGAAGGGTATAGAGAAGGACTCCCTTTTAATGTTTGATTATTTGTCATTTCTTTGGTAATTTGGTTAAAATTGTAAATGCAAATTAACTACTTTCTTGATGAACATTAATATGCTAATCATTCGAAAATGAGTACAAAACAAACATTTAATAAAGATAGAAAACTAGATAAACGCAAGTTAGACCCTTCAGAAATTCAACAAAATTTCAATAATTTGAGCATTAAATTATTATGCTGCAGATATTGGATGCTAGATGAGTGGGAATGGAACGACCTTTCAGTTCCCTTTTGGAGGTTATATTACAATTCGCTACCTGGAGCTGAGATTGTTTATGAAAAAACGCTAACTTCCTTGGGTAAAGATAGTATCATCCTTATTCCTCCTCATACATCCTTTTCAACGCATTTAAAAAGCGGCTTAACAGGATCAGCTCGGGAAAGGGTGAGCGGCAGGAAGATGGGAAAAACTGATTCACTTCAACTAATGATGAATATGGGAAAAATTGACCATTTATTTATTCATTTCAATTTGGGCTTTCCTCATGATTATGTAAGAACACAAATTTACTCCATGGCTTGTACAACATATTTGTTAGAATATATTAAATGCATTAAAGAATACTGCTTAAAAGATTCAGATTTATTTCCATTTTTAGAATGCCTCAAAATACAGGAATTAATCACTCATGTTTTATTGGAACTTCCTGAAAGTATATGGGAAGCAAGAAAATTGGACAATAGGATCAATAACACAATACAATTTATTATTGCACATCTTCCTGAAAAACTCTCAAACGAAATGCTTGCTGAGAGAATAAATATGGCAACCAATTCATTTTCAAGATTGTTCAAAGTAAATATCGGTATGTCTGTTCAGCAATATATTCTTAAAAAGAAAGTCGAGCTATCTTGCAATTTAATTCATCATAGCAACGATTCTATTGATGAGCTGGCCTATGTCTGCGGTTTTTCTGACAGGCTGCACTTTACAAAAACATTTAAACATGTTACTGGAATCACGCCTACTATATACAAAAAGCAATTTATTTTGATGTAAAGACTCATTTTAGCTTTCTAAACAATTTAGCGACCTCCAATTCTCACCGTAAGTGATATTTGCTTCGCGACCAATACAAAGCAGTGATTGTACGGATATTCCATCTTTCATCACCACACCGTTTTCCCTATTCAATAATTCGTCACGATAAATTATCAAATGATTTTCTTTCACAAAATCTTCCATTAAATTAAGCTAAGAGTTTTGAAAAAAATGCCGGATAACTATCTTTATCCATCGTTCCATCGCCTTTGGTAATGCTATCTCCAAAACATACAATATTATTTCGAGGTAGTTTCTCTAAAACAACGTAATCATACACGGCAAGTGCAATAAATCTATAACCATTGGCTGTTGGATGAACGCCATCCGTTTTGTTAGAATTCGCTTCATTTCTAAGCAGTGAAACTTTATCCAGACCAATTTCCCCAATGGCCTCGAATCGATGTCCTAAATCTAAAAAGTGGATCTTATACTTATCAGCAACTTTTTTAATCACCTCATTCATCTGTTGTCTTCTGCCATAAACCCCTTCCGGCTCATAAAATTTCGCAGGATGCCTGGTTAACAAATAAGGTTCGTAAAAGGGCAAAATACTCATAATTAAAATCTTGCTCCCTGCTGCCTTAGTTTTCTGAACAATAGAAATAAGATTCTGCTCATATTCAATTAAAGGTACATACTTTACGCTATTCATATCATTTGTACCTACCATTAGCACCGTTAATCGGGGATGATGGCTAATACAATCCTTATCAATGCGAGCGAGAAGATCTATCGTATTATCACCTCCAACGCCACTGTTTATCACTTGAAGAGGAGTTTGATCATGATTTAAAAAACTAGTTAAAGAATTCTTCCTCCTTTCACTTGCATTCACAAATGTTAATGGCTTAATAAAAGAAAGCCCCAAAATGGCGGCTCCTCCTGTAATCATTTTTCTTCTGGTAATTTTCATAAACTCAATTTTCCTGTTATGGGGGTCAATGTTAGTAAATATTTAGTTCGCTGATGATATTTCTTAATGAGAGTAACCTTTATTCTGTGATTTTATAATTCATTTTAGTGTGTTAACTTCCTGATTTTATATCCTTCAGCAGTTATAACAATCTCTTTAGGCAATACTTCATCTGGTATTTTAAGTTTTAACCTCCTTTGTCTCTCCCGGTAAAAGGCTTAAATCAATCCGCGGAGTAAATACATCTATAAGCTCTTTCAATTCTCGCTTAGGAGCAGAGAGTGAAACTGTTTTTGGTGAATCCAGAAAAGCAACTGACTTAGCCTTCCTTACTTTTCCGATCAATCCATCTCTTTCTTGCCATCTTTAGACCAATAAACAAAATCACCGTCCTTAACATCCGGATTTAGCGATAAATATGAACCTTCCATTTGAATCTCGCCAGAGGAGAAGAAATCTTTAACCAAGTAATGTCCAGGCGTCTTCTGTTTAATGACTCTGTAAAATGCAGATTGATCCTTATCAGATTTTTCCCATTTATTATTGTACCAAATAGTATCTGCCTGTTGAGCAATACATGTATGAGCCATACAAAGAAAAAGAAAAAAGAAGAGCTTCATGTAACTGATTTAATTAAGGTAGCATGATAACCAATAAATCGCAATTCAGGTTGTATGGTCTAAGACACAAGGATTTTCAGTCTTTTTCTTACCTTGTCAGTAACGGCACAAAAACCGCTCTGATTGCTTCTAATAAGCGATTTTACGACTTTTCATATTTATATGCAAATGCATTGTGCCCTTTTTGTGCCTTTTTTACATCATATTTAGCATAGAGTCGTATAGGATCTATCCTGAATGTATAATTATACAGATTACATAACGATAACCTTCTTGAAATTATTCGTTATTACATCTCAAACTTCGTTATTTATTGGGCTTAATTGAATCAGTGTAAGATTTAAAAAGTTTCATATTATAAGTACCGACTGGTACATCTAATCCGAAAAAGTCTGCATCGTGGGTAATAATTGTTGCAGATTGTTCTTTTGCTAATAAATATAAAAAGTGATCGTTAAAGTCTAACTTCTTGGAGTCGAAAACAGTAAGCTTGGATAGATCTATCGAACCAACATCCGAAATCGCTAAATGAGAGGAATATCCTTCAATATCATCTATTATAGTTTCATATTGTATTTTACAATCATCAGAACATCTATATTCTGACTTGTAGAAGTCGCTTCTTGAAGGCATTACACCTTTTTTGTCTTTGTATTTTTTATCGAAAGCCTTGCTTGCGTTAAATCGTAGCAAGCGATTTAATATTTCACTGATTTGAATAGGGCAAAGCAGAATTCTTGCATATTCAAGCGAAAGTATTTTACCGAAATAAATTTTATAATGCTCACTTGCGCCTTCGTTATCAATGCCTAATATGGGTAGCCAAACATTAGTATCTAAAATGTAATTGCACTCTTTAGGATTGCTATTACGATGTAAATTAATAATATTCAAAATGCTTAAGCAAGAGCTTCCTCTCGGTAAGCTTGGTAATTATCCTTATTAACGAAGTTATCAAACATATCAGAATACTTATGGTTAAAATTCAGTATTTGAGAATAACTTCGAGGGTGGACAAGTTTTTTTACTAATTCTTCACCATAATCTGCTAGAAGCTTCCCGAATGAAGCATTTAAAAACAATGTAGAACACCGTTTTATGTTAGAAAAATCAACTTCAATCTCCTCTTTATTTGAAGCCCCTAAGTGCTTTTTAATCTCAGTATAAACCCTTATGCCGTCATCATGCAGAGAGGCATTCGAACTATTTAAGATATCGGTGACGTTAATTTTCATTGTTGAGGGAGTATTTTTCAAAAGAATAACGAAAAATATATGCACTTGTTTTCAGGACGACAAAGATAAGAATATCTTAACTATGATTATTTATGAAAGTAATGTTTTTTTATTGAATTCCAAATTAATTGTAGCACCAATATAATTATTTCTCAGGTCTGTTATACCTTGTGGGAAAATTAAACTTGTTTTTGATGTCCTACTGCACCATCCTGCATTGCCAGTATAAATTTGTAAACCACCTTGATTTTCGTCTAAGTAATTGTGAAGGTTTTTTAACCCACTACCACCCAGAGCATCAGGTTTAGTACTATTACCAGCGATAGCCCATAAAATTGCATCCCCACAAGAGTGAATTTTGTCTGGTTGCCTTTCGTTAATTTTTTTAAAAAATCCTACACCTAAATCACTTATTGTAAAATGGATCATTCCTTTAACAGGGTAATATTGACCACAAACAAAGAAAGGTAATTCCGTTTCTGCATGCTTATCAATATTTGCATATACTTCCGTTAAATCATCAATCAATTTTTCTTTGATATTATCAGAAAAATGGGGCATAGCAGAATGATTTAGTAATTCATTTTCTAAATAATCGAAAAACTCCTCCTTTTGCTTCGGGTAGAAACCTTTATATGGAATACATGTTTTCGACTGATACTGATTTAGGTTTTGCTCCAGGTGG
>NZ_AQPN01000003.1 GCF_000403135.1 Arcticibacter svalbardensis MN12-7 | reverse complement strand
GATTACATCAGTAAATCGTGTTTTGAAGGAATAACAAGCAATGGAATTTTGGTATGATTGGCCATCCTTTTGCTCATGCTGGGTTGAAAAACCCGATCGAGAAAACTTCTTTGGTAGGTAACCATAGATAGCATATCTATTGACTGCTCCTCAATGTAATCTTCCATGGTTTCTTCAAATTCTGTCCCATATAGATGTTTAACAGCTAACACCTGTTCCTTATACTTTTCTTTCAACAAAGATTCATAAGTTGGTATGGCATAACTGCGTTCCAGGATTGTGGATGCTTCATCTTCTTCTTCATCAGAAACTACAGCAACCTGAACTTTGGCTTCATACAGATCAGCGACTTTAAATATAAAATTAAGAAGAAGGGGATCTTTTTCAAAATGATTGGTAGCCAATAAAATTTTCGATGGTTTTTTCCATTCATAATCAAAAGGTATAGCTAAAACGGGCACCTTGCTTTTACCTATGATAGAAGCCGTTTTGCTCCCAAATAGCTTATTATTGATATCACTGGCACCGAATGTACCCATAATGATCATATCGACTCCTTTATCTTTGCAAGTCGTCAGGATACATTCATTTGCATTTCCGCTCATTACACAGGTGCTCACAATTACACCATCAATATCTTCAATGCTGCTTTTAAGTTGATTCAGTTTTTTTCGTGCATCAACTAAAAGGCTGAGGTTATATTCTTTGTTTACGCCAACATAATCGGTATATACACTGGTAGCCTCTTCAAATACGTGAAGCAATATAATTTCTATGGGATGGTTCCTGACTGATCTTACTGCAAAATCCAATGCTTTATCGGCACATTTGGAAAAGTCTGTAGGTACTAATATCTTTTTCATAATCGTAGGATTTTATGTGGTTAATTCATTTTAATATTTATGATTCTGACCCTGAGAATGGGAGAGGTTAATTCAATTTAATCAGGAAAAATAGCAAATATCCTTACTTTCAATACTTTAGCATTACTCAAAATTACTAAGGATTTTTAAGAATTGGTTGATCGTCATTAAAAAGATACGTGATCTTTATCACATAAACAGTTAAAACAATAGGTTATTAATTTATGTTTAAGATGGCTCAAGAAGGGGGGGGGTAATTATTATTTCAGACTATAAATGCTTAAATAAAACTTTTTTGCAGACAATTTGGTTAATGGAACGAGACAGCTTCTAATGGAACAAAAAAAACGGAGTATCCGTCTTGTAAAACACGACTGTATGAAAAAATTACTCGTATTTCCTATATTTTTATTGTTTGTAACATCCGGTTTTGCGCAAAAATGGAAGCCTGTACATATTGATGATTCTGTTCAGGTATCACTTCCTGGTGAATTTACTAAAAAAGACACGCTTGGTCAGATCTTGTTTAACTCCGAATCTTCTTTTGGTGAAATTATGATCACCAAACAGCCGGATAATTCAATAAGCACTCCGGACATAGAAAAGGTAAAACATTTAAAAATTTACTATGATGACTTTATCAAACGGATAAAGACCAGCTCAAACGGGATTGTTTCTGATGAACGGGACACCGTTATAGGCAAATTGCAAGTCAAGGATTTTAAACTTGAAATAGATAGTGGAAGCGGTAAACAATACCGGATGATCCGGATCTTGCATGAAAACTCCTCCACCTACACCTTTCAGTTTTTATACAAAGCTATACATGAAGAATATGCGAAGGGGGAAAGTGACACTTTTTTCAATTCGATAACAATACCCCCATCTGCTGCAGTAAGCACTCAATTTACTGATCCCGAAAACACAACAGGTAAAGCTCCTGTAAACGACAGCAGAATTTACCTCATTATTGGAGCGGTAGTTGTTATTGTGTTAATTATTGTAATTATTATCTTGAGAAAACGAAGGAAAAGGTATTAGCAGGTGATAAGCGGCAAATAATTTTATATTTTTGCCGCTTATAGTAAACAAGTTCTTCTTCATGGCTAAAAACTACTTCAGAAAAAAAACCATTGCACATATTTTATCGGATATTGATAGTGGAATCGGAGATGAAGAGCATCCAGGTGGTTCTAAATCCAGCTTAAACAGGGTATTAGGTGTAAAAGACCTGACCTTTATGGGTATTGCAGCGGTTATAGGAGCCGGAATATTCTCTACGATAGGAGAAGCTGCTTTTAATGGTGGACCCGGCGTCTCTATACTGTTTGTTATCACCGCTATAACCTGTGGATTTTCAGCCTTGTGTTATGCAGAATTTGCTTCCCGCATACCCGTATCAGGAAGTGCCTATACGTACGCTTATGCTTCATTTGGTGAGTTAGTGGCCTGGATTATCGGATGGGACCTTTTAATGGAATATGCTATTGGGAATATTGCAGTAGCGATCTCCTGGAGTGAATATTTCACTAACCTGCTGGAAGGATTTCATATTCATATTCCTGCTTACCTAACCATGGATTATCTGTCTGCTTCCAGAGCGCATGATGAGGTTTTAAGACTTCAGGCATCGGGAAACCTCACATCTATTACGGAAACACTTCAAACGCAAGCATCGGCATGGAATACAGCTCCATTACTTGCTGGCTTTCATTTAATAGCCGATCTGCCGGCATTGCTCATTGTGGCCATCATTACCTGGCTGGTTTATATTGGCATCAAGGAAACAAAAAGAGCGACTAATGCAATGGTTATTCTTAAAATTTGTATTGTTATTGCCGTGATTATATTGGGTGCATTTTATATTACTCCTTCCAATTGGAGCCCTTTTCTTCCAAACGGCTTCTCAGGTGTGATGAAGGGTGTATCTGGTGTATTTTTTGCCTACATCGGTTTTGATGCTATATCAACAACTGCAGAAGAGTGTAAGAATCCACAACGGGATTTGCCCAGGGGCATGTTCTATTCGCTTATTATTTGTACGGTATTGTACATCCTGATTGCTTTAGTACTCACCGGAATGGTGTCGTATAAAGATCTGCGCGTAGGCGATCCCCTTGCTTTTGTATTTACAAAAATTGGCCTTACCCAAATCAGTTATATCATTTCAGTAAGTGCTGTGATCGCTACAGCGAGTGTATTGTTAATTTTTCAAATGGGACAACCGCGGATCTGGATGAGCATGAGTAGGGATGGTCTTCTCCCTAAGCGCTTTTCTAATATCCACCCTAAATATAAAACCCCTGGATTTTCGACCATTGTTACTGGTTTTGTAGTCGCGATACCGGCCTTGTTTATGAACCTGACGGAGGTAACTGACCTAACCAGCATTGGTACCCTCTTTGCGTTTGTGCTCGTGTGTGGCGGAGTATTGATCATGGAGAAGGATATGGAGCAGAAACCAGGCAGGTTTAAGATCCCTTATGTCAGCTCCCGATACATTGTTCCAGGGTTATTTATTGCGGTTATTGCAGTGTTTCACAAGCCCATTTTTGGATTGCTGAGTTATACGGGTGACTGGCACACCTATAAAGATAATATCCCCTACTTCTTGTTTTTTATACTGGCTACCATTATTGCTGTGTTTTCCTATTTGAAAAGTCTTTCGCTAATCCCTGTATTGGGACTTTTGAGTTGCTTTTACCTGATGACTGAATTGGGTTACACAAACTGGTTAAGGTTCCTTATCTGGTTGGGAATTGGGCTGGTGATCTATTTTTCTTACAGCTATAAAAACAGCAAGCTGGGTATAAAGGAAAATTTGCTTAAACAGCGAGGAACAAATGATGAGTTGAATTAATAAACATTCAT
>NZ_AQPN01000002.1 GCF_000403135.1 Arcticibacter svalbardensis MN12-7 | reverse complement strand
CAAATAGAAACCCAATAAACAGAACAGATGAAAAAGTTAGTAATCGTAATCGCCATGTTGACCGTAGGCCTTGTATCGTGTAAAAAAGAAGAAAGTGCAACTCCTGCAAAAGCAGAACAGGCAGTAATGGGCTCAGGATCAACAAAAGACATGAGTGGCTGGGATTAACCTTACTTAATAACTTACAATATTATTAGAGTTTCCCTGCGCTTAAGTATATTTGCACAAAAATATAAGAGCATGCAAAATATTAAACAATATGTTGAAGAGAATAAGCAACGATTCTTAAATGAATTGGTAGAACTGCTTAAATTTCCATCAATTAGTGCAGATCCTCAATATAAAAATGATGTCTTAAAAACAGCAGAATTTGTAGCTGAAAAGTTAAAAGAAGCAGGAGCAGATAATGTCGAAGTATGTCCCACTGCGGGATATCCAATTGTCTATGGCGAAAAAATAATAGACGCATCAAAACCAACTGTTTTGGTTTATGGACATTATGATGTGCAACCTGCAGATCCATTGGAAGTATGGAAAACATCACCTTTTGAACCAGTAATTAGGGATGGAAAGATATTTGCCCGTGGAGCATGTGATGATAAAGGGCAATTTTATATGCATGTTAAGGCTTTCGAACTTATGATTAATTCGAATTCACTTCCTTGTAATATAAAATTCATGATAGAAGGGGAGGAAGAAGTTGGTTCAAGTAACTTAGGTGTTTTCGTAAAAGAGAATACGGAACGGCTGAAGGCTGATGTCGTATTGATATCAGATACCTCTATGATTAGCTTAGAGAATCCTTCTTTGGAAACTGGCCTTAGGGGACTATCCTATCTTGAAGTAGAAGTAACCGGGCCTAATCGTGATCTTCACTCTGGTGTTTATGGTGGTGCAGTAGCTAATCCGGCTACTATATTATGTCAGTTAATTGCCTCTTTGCATGACAAAAATAATCATGTAACAATACCCGGCTTTTATGACGATGTATTAAGTCTTACAGACGATGAGCGTGCTAGTTTGAATAACGCACCATATAACGAAGATGAATATAAAAAGGATTTGGGTGTTGATGCCCTTTGGGGAGAACAGGGTTATTCTACTATTGAGAGAACTGGAATTAGACCAACTCTTGAAGTAAACGGTATCTGGGGTGGGTATATTGGAGAAGGCGCAAAGACAGTTCTTCCTTCAAAAGCCAGTGCAAAGATTTCCATGCGTCTGGTACCAAATCAACATTCTGATAGAATCACTGAATTGTTTACCAAGCATTTTAATAACATAGCGCCTGATTATGTAAAAGTAAATGTTAAAGCTCATCATGGTGGGGAACCTGTTGTTACTCCTACGGATAGCATAGCGTATAAAGCAGCAGAAAAAGCAATTGAAGAAGCATTTGGGAAAAAACCTATTCCAACAAGGGGTGGTGGAAGTATTCCTATAGTTGCTTTGTTCGAAGAAGTATTAGGAATTAAGACCGTTTTAATGGGTTTTGGATTAGATAGCGATAATTTGCACTCTCCAAATGAGAAATATGACCTTGCCAATTACTATAAAGGCATAGAAACTATCCCATTATTTCATAAATATTATGCGGAATTAAGTTTATAACAGTTTTAATTAGTTATACCTTAGTTTGTTAGAGAATCTTTAAGTTTTCTTGCAAGTTAATTTAAAGATTCTCTATATTTGCACCCACCAAAGGCACCCATAGCTCAGTTGGATAGAGCAACGGTTTTCTAAACCGTCGGTCACTGGTTCGAATCCAGTTGGGTGTACATCTTACCGTCTTAGAGTCATTCTAAGGCGGTTTTTTGTTTTTAACATACAGTTTACCATACACTAGTTGCAAAGATTTGAGTAAATAAGGCCTTTTAGGTGCTAAACATTGAATGCTGATAATATCACAATAAAAAACCCTCACATCATAAATGCAAAGGTATTATATCAAGGTTCTGTTATTTATTATTTAGTGAAATCCCATCGGGGATCATCTGCAGGTTTTGGTGTAGCGTTCAATGTTTGCTTATTTATTTTATTACCCTCCTCTATTGATTTGCTGATTGACTTCAATATCTCGTTAGTCATTTCTTGATTTCTAACTATGCTATCAATCTTCCAATACCATAACATTAATGACCTGAGCACTAAAAACAGGCCAACACATAAAGCCAATCCTATTAATATACCGATAACTGGCCCTGCTGTGTAACCTCCATCTTGAGCAAATGCCATAACTGGCAAAGTAGCGAATAAGAATGTAATTGATTTTTTCATTTGATTATGTTTAACATTGAAAGGTATGTTTATTTGCCGGCAGATCATGTAATAAATCTACATCTAATTTAAAGCTGGCAATTATGCCCTAAAAACACGAGCGTTTGCATACCATGCAAACGGTCTACATAGGTTAATCTGTTATTTATCAATCACTTATCCCTAAGTTAATAAAAAACTGTAGCACAGTTGTAGCAAAACGGAGGAAAATACGTTAAAAAGACTGTTTTTACCTATCCTATTTCCGGACAGGTCATATACGGGTAAATCCCATGTATGGGAAAATCACACACATGAAACCCTCCGATATTCATGTACGTCAAAAATACGCACTTGATTTATTTCTCACTATTTCTCAAAAGTGTATAATTTATTTATACATTTGTCGTGCAGAATAAAATTAAAAGATTACTTACATTAACAGAGATTAAAAAACAGCTAACATTTAAAAAGCATTTCCGGCCTGAGCGTTTTAGAAACGTATCTATATTATCTCTTTGTAGGGTTAATTTTGTTCTGCAGCAGGTCGGGATATTTAAAACATAAAATTATGCAGAACGTAAACGGATTATTAAACACTGAAAACCCTTCTATCATTTCAAAAGAGCGTAGAGCTGAGATTAATCAAGTTGCTACCCGGGCATTCAATGCAAGGAACATCAAAGCAACTGAGAATGACGATTTTATTAATAATCTTAAATCTGACTACTATTCACTTTCTGATGTACTGGGTAGTATAACAAGTGCAACTCCGCAACTAAGATTTTATAAAGACATTGATAAAGCATTTGGATTATTGATAAAAACAGATCCTGAGGCTTTCGCCACCTATCAAGCTTTAACAGGTATGTTTAGGACGATTGAGAAAGAGAGTAAAGTGATTGATGACGTATCTTCTGATATGGAAGGCATTATTCACGATATAGATTTACTTGAAACTGAAAGCTTTAAAAAAGGGTAATTATGAAAAATAAAGAATTATTTGAAGCCAACGGAGTTTTATTTGCTCAGATTATGAACGGAGAAATAAGCAAGAAAGATGCAAACAAGCGGAGCAAGGAATTAAACGTCCATGCAAAGAGGGGTGCAAAAGAACTAAGAGATTTTAAAAAATGGGGTAAGATAGCAAAGTCAAGAAATGAGATTTTTAACTATAATCCTTCAATAGAACTTAATTTGATTTGCATACCTGTTGCAAGTAAAAGTTTTTATCCATCACTTGGCGAAGGCGAAGAGCAAACTATATCCGTTGATGGAGTTGATTATATTGCAATATTTGACAAGAACGCATTTTAATCTCACCTACTTTTTAACAAGCTTTTCAGAAATGAGAGGCTTTTTTAACGTGTTTTTGTCTGTTTTGCCACAACTATGCTACAATGAAAAATATAAAACGTTGTAAGTGATTGATTAATATAGATTTACCCTCAATGGGGCACTACCTATATTAGGTAGGGGTCGGTGTTTTAACCATCATTGAATGCAAAAAATATCCATCAAGTGAATGATAGATATTAACTCCCAATGTCGGGAAGCTTATTTAATCTGCAAAACGGATCATACCGTTATCAAGCCAAGCAGATACTGGAATATTACCATTAAATGAGTTCATCCATCTCTCACGCTTTAACTGTGCTTGTAACTGGCGAAGTTTATCGTTGTCCTTACTCAGGATCGCTTCTTTAATTTCTGCTATCAATGTTATATCTATCATGCTGCTATTTGTTTTTGTGGTAACCCTTTTAAAAACTCATCAAATGCAACTGCATCCCGGCAATCAATTAGATTAACGCTGCTGTCCGGATAATCAAAGCATCCAAGCGAAAAGGCTGCTGTAAAGCCAATTGGTATATTATTCCATAAGCCATACAAAGGCTCATTAGGGAAGTATTGAGAACAATTACTAATATGTACCCCACCAACTATATTAGTGATCTGCGTGCGTTGCTCAGGCTGCATACAATGAAGGTAAGTCATTATGTTTTCCTTTAAACTGCTTTTGGGTGCTTTGCCTGAAATTACATTTATCAGTAATTCGATACTTTGTTGCTTAGTTCGCATTTAATTTCCTCCTCCAATCTGCAACCCTGTTAAACTCATCCCTTGTAACTCGGTCACTACCTATAAGAAATACGCTAAGCCAGTCACTACCATCCTCAGGATCCACATCCCAGTCGATACAAATCATCTTAGGAAGCTTATTAATTGCTTCATTCTTGGATAGCTTACCGGAAACTAAGTCGCTGATTAGCTGTATTTTTTCTGATCGTTTCATAATTAGTCTCTTGTGTAAAAACCTGAATAATCTATATAAGTTACTGATCCGTTTTGTATTGCGTAATACCCAGCGTTAGCTAATGAACCATAAACAAAGTCTGGATAAGTACCTGAATAGTTATTGTATGCCTTTACGTTGTCTTCATTGAAATAAATAGTTCCAATAAAAGCACCACCATGATTATAAACGTCATCTGCTGCGCTTTCTCTTGATGCTGTGCTATATCCTTGATATGAATACTGAACTGGCTCATGTACCTCAATTGGCGGTGTATCTTGACCTAAGCTGATTATACTATATGTTCCATAAATACCATTATAGCCATAAGTGAAATAATTAGTTTCATCATAGTAAAAATTAAATGTTCCGTTCGGCTGATAATGGTTAGTCATAGCTGAATCAGTAAAAAGCTTTACTATATTGTCTTTAGGGTCTAAAATTGAAGCGTTCCTGTAATACGTGTATTGCGTTCCGCTTGTTCCGTTCCCTTCTCTAACGGTTGTTAAAATGCCCGTTGGGATTATTGTAACTGTTGTTCCGTATAATTTACCCTCTCCGTTAGTTATGTAAGGTCTAAATTCAAAGCCATGCAATCTTGTTCCGTCATTAATTGAATCAAATACTACTGTGGCCGTTTTGGTCTGTTCTGAATTTTGAGCCATATATCCAAGATTTGCTCCATCCGTCCATCCATCCCAATTATTGGTAGAATCATTCCAAATTCGATACTCGTAACCCGAAATAGTTGTTTCGCTGTAATATGAACTTTTATATCCTATTGTGATCTGCACGTTTGCAAAATCTAAACTTGTAACAGTTGCGCTCGTTATTTCCCCATAACAATTCAACCCCCCATCTAAATAATGAGCATTAACCCCGTTGAAATATGACCTTAACTGGCCAATCCTGCTAGGCTTATGAAACTTTGAATTTGCGCCTCCTTCAAGACACCCTCCAATAAAACCAACTCCGTAAGCGGTTTGAATCTTAAAAAGCTTATCTAAATGAAACCGTTCTTTTAGAATATCATCCGTATCTGTTGGAATAGCGAGTTGATGTGAAACTTCATTCCCGTTAAGATTGGATTTTAATACGTTCGTTCTATATGCTGTTGTAGGTGCGCTCATATTATTAATTTTTAGTTGTTAAATTGTTTTGTGAATTTGCCGTAACTGATTGAGTGTTGTTCAGCCGGTTGTCTATTGCTTTGTAAATCAAATACCTCTTCGCTCACCTCCTTTTGGTTAATGAGATACACGTTATCTTTCAGGTAGCCTATACAGATTGTTAATGTTTTTGGCCTTAAATCGTCCGGTGCTATGCTTCCATCAATCAGCGACAATAATGTTTTAATGAGATCCGTTTTATTCTGCTGTATCGTCATTTTGCTCTAAGATTAAATTGATCATATCGTTTAACTGGCTTTCATTCAAACTCTGTAATTTCGTTTCTATTTCCACGCTTGCAGCAACTGCTGATAACTTTGGTATTAGATAGGGAAGTAAAGCCACTGTAAAGCTTAATTTATCCTTTGCTTCTAATAAATCATACTGCTCTTGCAAGCCCTCGAAATTACGCTCTATGAACAAATTAAGTCGTTGTTTTAAGTTTAACGTTATTTTATTCTGTGAACCTTGTTTTCTGCCTCTTTTTTTTGTTTCTAAATCCATATTCTTATATATTTAATTTGGTGATTATCAAAGCTTTTAATAGTAGTACTCTGCACTATTATCTACTCGGCCTATCGTCCTGAAATTGCAGATAGCTGGCTGTGATTCTAGTTTCTTGTTAAATGTTGCTTCATCTACCGATTTCCCGTTGATAAAACAACTATGTAACCCCTCAGGACTTATCTTTAACAATAGGCTTGGTAGTATATCGCTGGGTGTTATTTCTCCATTGATAAGAGACAATAGCGTTCTAATTTTGCGCTGTTTTTCGGTTTCTAGTTTCATCTGTTTTGTTATTAAAACCCCTATACACCGCACTGGATAGGGGCGTTATTATTTACATATACTTCATTATTTCATCCAGCGTTTTATCCTCCTCGCTCTTTTCCGGTGCTTCTTCTTTGTCCTGTATAGGGTCTAAGCCTAAGTATTCTAATACTGCATTTAGTTCCGCCTTAGTGGCTAATTCTTTCTCTGTCATGGTGTTATAATTAATAATTGTTATCAATTCGGGATTGTCTGTATCCATTAATCCAGGCGATGGACTGAATAATTATTTCATTCTTAGGGTTGATTATCTGCTCAATAAGTTGTCCTGCGTGTCCGTATTCGTTCTCGGGTAAGCCTAACTTTTCTTTAAGTGCGCTAAATGCAATCAATGAGGTTTGCAGATTCTTAAAGACTTGATAGGTTTCTTTATCCTGCTCCGATACAAGAAAGGTTTTGCAATGAGTATCAAGGATGAGCGTTTTATCTGATTCAGCGATAATAAAGGCTTTTCCATCAAATGATATATAATTCAGGGTTAAAAACCTGTTACGACTGCAAGTTGCGCCACCTGTAGGGCGAACGTTTACGAGTTGATTAATTGCATCACTAAAGTTATTGATTGCCTCACCGGTGCCCTGCATCACAATAGAACGAAGCTTACTATTCTTTACGCCTGACTGATCCAGTTGTCTATCCAGTTCAGCAAAATAAGCCTTCTTAATCTTGGTTACTCCGTTTGTCTTTATGTCTGTGAAAACATCGTTTGTAAATGCTCCAATCTCCAACAACTCAAAGGTTGTTTTAATATTAGTAAGGGCGGTTTTAAACTGTGATAGGTCGCTCAGTATCTCAGTTTGCAATTTAAAATCTGTGTCGATTAGGACTTTTTCAATATTCATAATTATTTGTTTATGGGCATCGCTAATGATGCAAGTGTGATTAAAATGTTTACTTTTTCTGTTGGTGCTGCTGTTGTAACTTCCTGCTCTATAGCTTCAAAGTTCTTTTCTATGAGGTTCATAATCCTACCTTGGATTGATACCTTTCTTTCTTTTAAAGGTCTCCCGTTGGGGTTTCCTGACGTTCCTTTTTCGTACTTCATTTGTCTGTTATTTACCTGTTGTTTCCTGTTATTCAAATGTAGGGCAATGCTTATTTATAACTTAATCAGCTACTTTATCACTAAGAGATAGTATATAAGAAAGTATCTCATTTGCCTGCCCGTTTATCTTGTCTGCAAACTTTGCGTTCTTATAATACACTACTGCGATAGGCTGCCAATAATTTAACATGGTTTTAGATTGCCAACCCATTTCTTTTAATACTGCTCTTCTAAGGCCGTTCTTTGTCCTAACGTCACTTATGGCCGGCAATAGCTTAAATGGTGCGAATAATGAATACATTAAACTGATTATAGAAGGCGTATTTTCAGGCGTTAATTCATAAAGTAATTTGATTCTTTGAAAAACTAAGGGCATCAATTTTAAATCCTGTATGGGTGCTTGCATGCTATTTACTACAGCATTATAAGATTCTCTGTGTAGTGATTTAAAAGTTAATGTAAGTGCATTTAAAGTGGTAATATCCATTATTATATGTTTTAATTTAACCCTCAATACTGTATTGCATCGAGGGGAAATAATTGCTAATTATATTTTGATTCAATGAGTTCTAACAATTCCCTTACCTTGAGATCCTTCTCATCTTGAGTAAGGTGTCTATTTGCTTGGACGTTTAGAACCTCCCGACTAAGTAGGAATCTCACGTCTTTTCGCTCCTGTATGGATGCTTGACTTTCTTTTTTCATGATCTAATTCTTTAATTTGTCGAGGCTGGGAATAGGCTTGTTTAAGCTATCTTTTACGTCATTTAGGTAGTTTGTAAGTGTTCCGTCATTGAGGGCGGTCTGCATAGCTTCAATGGACTCAGCACCGGCCATAAATGATATTGCCATTTCAATTAGTCGTTTACCGTGTAGGTTACTTTGAGTTAGAACCTGCAGCTCATCCAGTAGGGTATTAACCTGCTCTTCTAAATCCTCGATCTTTTCATTTTGGCTCAAGGTTGCGATCCTGGCCTTTTCTATTATTCGTATCTCAAACCATTTCGCTGTGTTGTACACAACTAATTCCGCTCTAAGTGCTGCGATTTCTTCCGCATCTGTCTGTACTATCATATATTTGTTATTTGTTTTTTAAGTAATTAAATGCCTGTGCCCAGTGTTGCTTTTCCATTCCTCCGAATCCATACAAAAGAAGTGCGGTCATTGGTGAGCAACTCCATCCTTTATCGCTTTCCGCTTTCCATTTATCCAATAAAGGAACTTCACTAGAGAAGCTGTAAAGCGTCCGCCTGTCTTCGTGGTAATCTACACTCAAACCTGCTTTTGTGTCCTTTCCTGGCCTTGTAAATCGGTATCTTGATCCGCTTGTACTATGATAATTAAATCCAAAGTTTATTAATATGTCGTGCATATCCTGAGCGGTACAACTTGAGTTAAAGCCTTGAATAAGTTGCTTTACATCGGTGTTGTCGTTTCCCTGCTTTCCGTTACTTTCGTACTTCTTAAATTCCCTTTTTGGAGGGATAACTGTCTCTAACTTTTTATCAAAGATTTGAGCATTCTCATTATAATATCCATCAGTATCAAATGACATAAATCTCAGTGACGCTACATTTCGAGGTGCTGGATCTATCTTTATGCCCATTGATAGAAAGGCGGCTTCCATAGCGTTAAAATGTTCCTTGTGGCTATCTGTATCACTGATTTTAAATAGTCCCCATAATCCTTTTCCTCTTATCGATCTACTGCAGTATGTTACATAGGGTATAAGCTTCACAATCTCAAAGGCTTTATCTAAATCGTCTTCTAATCCGTCAATATCGAAGGCCATAAAACCAGTATGTAGTACATGGAAGTCTTCACCTCTTCCCTTCAATTGGATACTACTTGGAGTAATTCCCCATACTGAGGGTTTAAGTGCTGATTGTTCATCAGATTTATAGGTAAGTGATCGAATTTTATTTTTAAGTGCTAATTGTTCAGGATCTGGATACTTGATAAGGTCACTAAAAGCAACGGTTTCGGGTTTTGTGCTAAAACATGACCTGCCAAGCTTTTTAGAATAGTATGTTTTGAATAGGCTGCAATATGACTGCATTAAAGTTTTTTCCATTGTGATTTGTTGATTTATTTAAGTGTTTGGTACTGAACTAACTAGACCGTTCAGTTTAACTAGTTCAGTTCAGTTCGCCCAATAAACTAGACTAGACGCCCCCCCCTTTATATATAAAGGGGGCGTTCAGTTCAGTTGGGTTGTCTGTATAATTGACTGAGTATTTAGCAGACTTAGTTCGGGGTGTACCTGTTTGTTTTATATGGCCGTACTGCATCCAGTGGTTAATCCATTCTGAGGTTTTATCTCTACTAATTGATTGCTTTAAGAAGTTAGATAGATTTGATTTTGCAGCGATATTTAATTCTGATCTGATCATTGAAGGTGATACAGAGAATGTATCACGAACTAAGGCTTTATGAGTAGCCTCATCAACATCATAAGGCTGAAAGGTTTTTGTGGATCCTGTACTCTCATCTTTACTCCATCCCTCAATTAATGAAGGTATTCCAGTGATTTCATCCCGAACTAAGGCGAAAGTTTCAAAAGGCTTACCCCTTGTAAACTCAGGTTCGATTATGATCTGTTTTGCATCGTTCTGAGAGATTTTAATTACAGTCTCAGCCTTATTAATCAACTCCGTTCCTAAATGCCCCCTAGCGTTGTCATTGCCTTTATTCGTATGTATAATATTAACGATATGGCAATCCTGTGTATCTGCTATCTCCATTTCATAGGTTGCTATATTAGTAGCTTCCTCAGGGCTGTTTATATCAAATACAAAATCTCTTGTTCCATCAAAGACAATAATGTCATAATTACCATCTTCAATTAATGCTCTACTTATTTGAGTTCTTATGTTTGGGGCGTGTATCTTGAGATCATAGAAATGTAGGTTTTCAGATTGTTGTAATCCTGCGATTTGTAATATCCAGTGCTGTGTACGACTGCCATAATATAACCCCTGTTCATTATCTACCCATAGAACTTTAAGACCTGCATTAATAGCACTGGCAATGATCCAAGCTGCTGCAGTTGTCTTTCCTGCTTTCGGCTTTGCTATTATAACTGAGAAGCTTTTCTTCGTAAACATTGGAATGCCTAACATTGCGAAAACAATAACCGGCATCGGTATATCTATACCCTGTGGTATTAGGTGCGCTTTTCCTATTTCAAGGTAATTAGTGATATTACTCACACTTTCACCAAAGGCTAATGCTGCAGCTGGATTTAAACCAGTAGGGGAAAGGGCGGTATTAAGCATTGATACTCCTTTTCTTACCGCTCACTTCTAAGGCTCTGTCTATTTCGCTTTTCTTAAAATAGACCGTTCTTCCAGTTTGGTAGTATGGAAATATACCACGTTTTTTATAGGCATGAATAGTTTGCTTAGTACATTTTAGGTATGTAGCTAATTCGCTTATTGTATAAGTTTGGGGTAACTCTGTAGGGGTTGGTGCTGGCTGTGTTTGTGCAATGGCTGCTATAACACTTCTTTGAATTAATAGCTCTAAATTGGCTATGCTGATTGGTGACAATATTAAGTTTTCCATTTGCTGTATCTTTTAGTACACTGCAAATATAAACCTGTAATTGCTTGAAATAGAATGTGTTAACTATACGAAATATACCTTTTTAGTGTTTGGTATAATCGGTATAGTCTATATAGTGTTTAACTCTATTTCTTAGGTAATGGCTTGATCACAATCAAATCCTTAGGATAAACAGGTGCTTGATTATATGTTTGAAATATGTCTTTCATTTTAAACGCTTCATTAATCAAAGGGTGCAATGCTTTATTTGTAATCTTTTTGAAGTATCCCAGCTTTTTTAATTTCTTAATTAAGCTGTATAGGTGCGTAGCTGTACCCTTTTGTGTATGGTCGCTATTAATTGCTAATCTATCTATCAAAATAGTGTACATTTCATTTAACTGCTCTTCGCTTATGGCAGTATCTACAAAGGTTTTAAAAACTTCTTTAACTATCGGTGCTGGCTTTACTGGTAAAGATGAATTATCTCCGTACAAAATTTCCCGATACTTTTGTATTTCCGTAGCTGGTGAATAATCGTCATCATCGGTATTATAAGTTCCATCAGGTTTCTTCCATTCAAAAGTTAACCTACCTTTCATATCAGGAATAGAAAAAAACATTAAAGCTTTGCTAATCAATAGATTAAAATCAACTTCAAATCTAGAGGATACTTCTGATAGTCTTGCAATTAATCCATGAAGTAAAACCTGACAATTAAGCACATATTCAAATACCTTATCGTTTGTTAAATACTCTGACCAATAATCTTCACCATGAAAATGATTTCTTTCTTCCACGTCTTTTAATTGCTCAGATAAATACTTTTCCCTTTTCCCCTCTATATCACTATTCAGATTCCTAAGTTGTGATAAAAGAAAGGAATTATCATAATTGAATATTCTTTCAAACAGGTGCAACAAAAAATAAAACCTAAGACTTTTATCGTCTAAGTCACAAAGTCTTTCAACAATGCTGTCGTATGAGCAATTTCCTAATTTATCCCAGTCAATGTCATGCGATTCAATATAAGGGGTGTTAAGGAGGTTGTCTGTAACTTCTAAAAGGAAATTGTAATCATATACCTGTGTTTCTGTACTCATAGTTTCTAAAGTCCTAATTTAATGAAGGTTTCTAATAAAAGGTTGGCTTTTTGTTCGTCTGTGGTTCTGATATACTTATAAAAGTTAGCTTCTGTTTTATGTCCTGTAGCTGCCATTATAAGCATAGGCGGTACACCTTTGTTAAACATATTAGTAGCATATGATCTTCTGCAGCAATGTGAACTAACGAGGGTGTAAAGGGGGTAATCTTGTATATCTGTTAAACCACCTTTGTTTGTGGCAATAGATTTTTTAGCGGTTAACCCTGCAAGCTTTGCGACTAGCTTAATATAAATGTTAAAACGCTGATTTGTAACCGTTGGTAATTCTGTAGGGTACTTTGCTAATACTGGCTTTAGCTTTTCCATTATAGGGATTGTAACCCTAGCACCTGTTTTTATTTGCTTAACCTTTATAAACTTTCCGTCAATGCTATGCAAATCTAAGTTTGAAAAATCACTAAAGCGTAATCCTGAGTAAAACCCTACTAGTGCAAGATCACGTACTTTATCCAATACTTTGTAGGTTACATTTTCGGCTTTATAAATGTTTTCTCCTTTAGCGTTCAATAGGTTCTTACCCTCTTTATCGCTTGCAACTACTTGATGGGTTACATATTTTGTATAATCAGAAAGGTCAAGGCTTGCAATCTTATCTATTTGCTCATCATTCAAGTAAATAGTATCTGCTTCATAGTTAGGTTTAACAAACGGCTTTCCGTTAAACAGTCCTGGTGTTGCTTCATTCATTATAGATTTAATATCCTTGATATATCCTGAGAACGTGGAAACTTCCTTTTTCTCTACATCATATATAAAGGTCATAAAGTCATTATAAAAATCTTCATTAACATTTTCAAAGGGTAATTCTTTTAATCCTTGATATTCTAAGTACCTATTGACGGCTGATAAAGTGGTACAATAATTTTTTATTGCATTAGGCGTAAATCTGCTGCCTTTATTTTTACCGTTGGCTATTTTCTTTTTGCCTGTTTTGCGGTCTTGTATAGCTTGTTCATAGTAGGTAACAAACGTATGTTTAAATACAGGCTCAGGCTCTTGCTCAGGCTCTGAGGTCTTAGGTTTATGAATAAGGTCTAATTGTTCACGAATGTATTTAATGTTCAAGTTATCGCCTGTAGTGGCTTTTACAATGGTTACTGCATCATTTGCAATATCATTTAGCTTTTTATTGTTTTGCGCTGCATAGGGTGCAATGCTTTTAAGTGGCTGTATTGTGTTGCTTGAGTTACATTCAGGTCTAAAGTGCTTAATCTCTACTCTGATCCCAGTATAGTACTGTAATCTTTTACCAGCAAAGGAATAAAACATATTAATCGCTTGTTCTCCGTTTGCGCTTGGTCTAGGTTCTAAGTAAAATTTAGGTTTCGCCATAACTGTATGTAATATCAATCTGATTACATTCAAATTTACATACACTTTTTGTTAATCCCTAATATATCTCATTTTAATTTAATCACTCAAATATAGGCTTTAAGTAGCTTTAAAGGCGGTTTTGGTTAGTATATCAGATCATAAATTATGTTAACAATTGCTAAAACCTACACCAGTTGGGTGTACAATTCTTCAATAAAAGAAATTTTAAACATTTAAAACGGCCTCTATTAAACCTAGAGGCCGTTTTTCGTTCCCCCAAACGCTGCTATGTTTCAACATAGTTCTTACATAAATATTTCTTACAACATTCAATCATATTAAAACTTGAAAATTGTGATCTAAAAAAAATCCGGAACACAATTAAGTATTCCGGATAATAAAGGATAGTGAATACTTTATCCCTCTCAGAGCATATTTTTCATAGGTAAATGATAATATAAGTAACAACATGTTTTCAATGATTTCGTTTATGTGATATTACGTAAAATGAAGGTGGTAAATACTTGATTATTTTAGAAACACCGGGAGCGATCAAAGAAAGTTAAGATCTGTCAAACGAATATAAGTAGAGTTATTGACCGTGAAATTATATTCAAATACGAGTTATCCTCAATTAACGTTTACTTTTGTGAATAAACATATGCCATGATGAAGGATATTAAATTAGATCCCTCTATAAAAGCAATACGAACCACACAACTAGGAATAGTGGTCAGTATTATTTTAGTTTTCGTTAAAGCAGCGGGTGGTCACTTTGGACATTCCTATGCACTGATTGCTGATGCCACTGAAACTGGAGCTGATATAGTGAGTTCATTGCTATTATGGGTTGGATTAAGATACTCACTCAAGCCTGCTGACGAAAGACATCCTTATGGTCATGGGAAGGCTGAACCTTTGGCTGCTATACTCATATCTTTGTTTCTGGTCGTTGCAGCCGTATGGATTGGATTTAATGCTATTCATTTTATAAATACACCCCATGAAGGTCCGAGAGTATTTACACTATGGATTCTTATATTAGTTATTGGGATTAAAGAAGCATTGTATAAATATGTATTGAAGGTAGGTAAGGAGCTTAATAGTCAAGCCGTAAAAGCAGATGCATTCCATCATAGGAGTGATGCAATTACTTCAGTCGCCGCTTTTATTGGAATTGTGATTGCAATATTTGGTGGTAAAGGATTTGAAGTGGCTGATGATTGGGCGGCATTAATAGCCTCTTTTCTAATTGTATATAATGCTTATAATATTCTTAAACCGGCGTTTGATGAAATCATGGACAGTGCACCTTCAAATGAAATTGTTAATCAGGTTAGGAATATTGCCCAAAATGTGAAAGATGTATCAGCAATAGAGAAGTGTTATGTGCGTAAGATGGGGTTTGATTATTTTATAGATCTTCATATTCTTGTGAATGCGGACTTAACTGTCTCGGATGGCCATACAATTGCCCACATGGTTAAAGATAAACTGATGAAGAGTAATACCCATATTAAAGGGGCAATTATACACGTCGAACCTTATGTGATTAAACACAATAGCCACAATATCGTTAGATAAAAGTAACGAATCTTAACCTTTCGTAATGTTTAAGATTCATTTTTACCTTAATAATTTTTTTAACTTAATGCAAATGATATAATAAGCTGTCTCCTGAATGAGAGTGTAACAGTTATTAATTGTATTTTCTAAACCAACTGATCATCTTCATTTGAATTACGCCTAGAAAGGCTTCTCTGAATATTCTTGTGCTCATTTTTGATGTACCCTCCGTACGATCTGTAAAAATAATGGGTACTTCAACGACCTTAAAGCCATGATTAATAGCTGTAAATTTCATTTCAATTTGAAATGCATAACCTACAAATTTAATTTTGTTCATGTTAATCCTTTCCAATACTTTTCGGCGGTAGCATTTAAAACCCGCTGTGGCGTCATGGATGTTTATACCTGTAATAAAACGAACATAAACCGATGCAAAGTAAGACATAAGCACTCTGCTCATTGGCCAGTTTACTACGTTCACGCCAGTTACATAACGTGATCCAATCGCTACATCAGCTCCCTGTAAACAAGCGGTGCGCAAACGAATCAAATCAAGAGGGTTGTGTGAAAAATCGGCATCCATCTCAAATATATACTCAAACTGATGGTTTAAAGCCCACTTAAAGCCGTGTATATAAGCAGAACCCAATCCTTGTTTTCCATTTCGCTCTTCAATATAAAGCTTTCCGGAATATTCACCTTGAAGATGTTTTACAATATCACCTGTACCATCAGGCGAACTGTCATCTACGATCAGGATATTAAATGGAATGGATAAGGAAAATACCGCACGAATAATCTTCTCGATATTTTCCTTCTCATTGTATGTTGGAATTATAACTAAGCTATCAGCTAACACAGATATAGTATTTAATTAACGAACTTCATGCATCAGCTTTTTCAATACCCCGGATAACAGAAACAGAAGTACTGCTGCCACACCTGGTAAAATAACAAAAAGCATAAAGAATTCGAATAAATTATGAATAACAAACCCTGCAAACATAGGATATTCTATTGGAATACGAAGTTCATTTAGTTTGGATAATTGAGCCGCTGTTGGGATAATTGTTTTATCAAGCACCGCCTGAAGATTAACCCCTATACCTTGAGCCAGGGTATATTTATCTCCTGTAGGTGGAAGTGCTGCTCCCAGTGTACCTGCTAAGGCATAACCGGCTGCATTAGCAATAAACCAGACTCCCATTAAAAGGGATGAAAAACGTAGAGGTGCTAGTTTAGATACTAATGATAATCCTATTGGAGACAAACAAAGTTCTCCCAATGTGTGGAATAAGTACATCAATATTAACCAGGATACACCGATTTTTTCTGTTGTTCCCAGACCCTTAACCTGAAATGCCATGATTAAAAATCCTACCGCTAACAGCAAAAGGCCAAAAGACTGCTTTACAGGAGAGATTGGCTCCAGATTTCTTTTTTGAAGATACAACCATAACCAGCTGAAAGGCAAAGCAAATACAATAATAAAGATAGAGTTTGCATTTTGTACAAATGAAGGGGGCATATTCCATCCGAATAGACGTCTGTCTGTTTGATAATCAGCTATAAAAGTTAGTGATGATCCTGCTTGTTCAAAGCATGCCCAGAAAAACATAACGAAAAAAGCAAGTATATATAAGGCCATAATTCGATCTCTTTCCATTTTTGAAAGAGAGTTATCAGATATTATAAATCCCGCAAGGGTAATTCCACTTCCGTAGATAAATGAATAGATCCAGTTTTGATCTACTGCAAAGCGAAAGAAAAATACTAAGATGAAAAAGGCAGCTATTGAACAGTAAATTGCTGTATTAGAAAATTGAGCTTTTAAAACTTCTTCTGACCCTTTGGTGATATTTAAAGAAGGTTTAGCTCCAATTGCATTACCTGTGGGTCCTACAACGTATTTTTCTTTTAAGAAATAGAACAGGGCTGATCCAAAGAACATGGCCATTGATGCTGCAAAAAATCCCCATTTAAATGCAGTTACGATACGTGTACCATCATCCAAAACTACATCTCCTAATAATGGGCAAATGTACATTCCTAGAAATGCACCCATATTTATACCCATGTAAAATATAGTAAAAGCAGAGTCCAGACGTGAATCTCCTTTCGGATATAACTGACCTACCATGGAAGATATGTTAGGCTTAAAAAAGCCATTACCTAAAATGATAGTTCCCAGTGCGATATACATAGCTGTTTTGGACATGTCAAAATTAGTCTCAAATGTGCTTGCACTAAAAAACAGGAATAGCTGCCCAATACCCATGACGACACCCCCAAGGAGAATACAATTACGATTTCCCAGGAAACGGTCAGATACGAATCCTCCCAACATTGGTGTCAGGTAACATAAACCTAAAAAGCCACCATAAATAACGGAAGCTTCAGATTCGCGAAATGCAAGAGAATTTACTAAAAAAAGAGTTAATAGGGCCCGCATCCCATAAAAGTTGAAGCGCTCCCACATTTCGGTAGTAAAAAGTAAATAGAGACCTTTTGGGTGTCCCTTTGCTGGCAGATTTGGATTTTCTGCGATATTGATGGTATCCATTCGTATGATTATAAGTTCATGTGTGTTAAATCTGCTTGCCTGCTCAACATATCTTCAAGTGTTGATCCATCATAAAAGGCTTTTGGTAGGATATAGGCTTGTTCAAAAGGCTTGTTTGCCTGTTTTAAAACTTCAAATAGCCTAAAAGGGAATAATAAAATATGTAATCTCTTCATGAAGTTATAAGAAGATTGAACAAATGAGATGTTTTGTTGTCATTGAATAGGGGGAAAGGCCTCAAATATCAGTATTTTTTTTAAATAATTACAAAACTGTGTTTATCTGACTTTATTTATGATTTCCTTTTGTGGATTTTTAGGGTCAATGTATAATTTATCTATTTCAGAGTCTGGATTTGTTAATCGAATATCATTCAAAAAGCTCAATCTACCTTTAATTAGCTTAAATCCATCGTAGGATAAGTCAGGGCCATATAAAGCAAAGTCACCTTTCATTTCAATATCCGGTGGAGCCAGGTGGTCAAATACAATTCTGTTTTCCTTCAATTCATAATTAAGTAGCATCGAAGCAGATCTGTTGTATTCGAAAATTATCCGATTCTTGTCTTGATATGTTTTATTTCCATCGAAAAGAGGCATTCCAAAAAATGCTTTTCCATCTCTAAAATAAAGTACTTCAATAACTTTTTGTGTTGATTTTGCTGTGTTGCCTTTCCATCCTAACAGAATGTAATAAGGCGTTTTTCCATCTTTAATAACAGGAATGATTTTATAATATTGTGCGCCAAACCATTTTTCATTGTTTAAAACTGTATCCTGAGGTGATTTTATCCCCGAGGTAAAGTCTAAAAGAGGCAATAGCTTAAGCGAATTAGTAGTGTTTATTTGTATAGCGCCATAATAACGATAAGTGCCATTATTGTTTAATACATGCCAGGTAAACAGTCGGAAATTATTATCCGGTGATCTTTGTATCGTTATTGACTTTAGCGAGTCAAAATCAAATTGAAATGAATTTGGTATTTTTAAGGCTTTGACAATAGTTCTCACCATTTTAAAGTTAGCATTATAACGTTCTGCCTCATCCGGATCGTTTATAACGGTAAATGCAAGTGCTTTAATTGTATCCTGGTATTCACTGATCTTTACATCTTGTGGTTCAATATTCGTCCTCTGGGCCATACCTACATGACTTGAACCAATTATATATAATAACAAAAAAACTTTTTTAATCATATCTCTCTAGAGCCAATCCATTCATATACACCCAGAATTAATAAAACTTGCTTATTTTTGAACAGATAAAAGAACCTAGTGGCGAAATTAAAAAAAAATACCATCTCTTATTATATAGAAAATACGGCTCCAATCTGAAATATATCATGATGGTGCTTTGTGTATTGGTTGTTACACTGGTTTTGCCTAAACACGCTCGGTTTAAATACGAATACGAAAAGGGTAAAGTGTGGATGAACAAGGACTTAGTGTCTCCTTATAGCTTTGCAGTCGAAAAAACCTTTGATGAAATAGAGCAGGACAAAGAGGAGGTTTATAAATCTGTACTCCCTGTTTATCATAATCGCCCTGATATCTTTAAGAACGAATTTCAAGCATTTATAGGCGACTTTGATGTTAAATGGGATAACTCACAAGAAGAGGAAAAACTCAAAAATACCTATCAGGATGTAGGTGTTCGAATCTTAGCTGCGGTATATCAGAAGGGTATCATGACCCATATAAAGAAATTTCAGCGCGCAAGTCAGAATTATAATTTTACTTTACTCACTGATAATGACGCAAATGAATTGAATACGATTGGTGTGTTTACTCTCGAAACCGCTGAGGATTATATTGATAGTCAGGTTCATGAAGCAAATGCCATTAAAAATAAGATTTGGTTGAGTAAATTAATTAAAGATCATATCCAGCAAACCTATATTTACGACGAGCATCTTAGCGAGAAAGTGGAGTCGGAAGCACTTAAAAACCTTTCTCCAACAAGAGGTATGGTTCAGCAAGGTGAACTTATTATTGCAAATGGTTCTGTAATTAGTCAGGAAATCTATCAAAAACTGGAATCTTTAAAAAATACATTTGAAGAAGAGCGTCATTTTAGTGGTAATAGAAGAGCTATTTTTATAGGGCAGCTTTTGTTAGGTGGATTGATAGTTGCGCTGCTTATGATTTTTCTTAGGCTGTTTCGAAAGGATATCTATGATGACAACCGGAAGATGTCCCTTATTTTAGTTGTTATCACCATGATGTTAGTATGTCTTTCATGGGCAATCAACCTGAAGATTCAGAATCTTTATTACATACCCTATTGTATTGTTCCAATTATAATACGCATACTTTTTGACACACGTCTTGCCCTTAATATTCATCTACTGGTCGTCTTAGTTGCTGGTTTTTTTGTGCCCAATAGCTTTGAATTTGCCTTTCTACAAGTCACTGCTGGAATGGTAGCCATATACAGTATTAAGAATTTGATTAAGCGGGAGCAGCTACTTATTTCTGCTCTTTTGATTCTGTGTAATTATATAGTTGCCTACTTAGGCATTTCACTGATCAGAAATAATGGCACATTAACAAACATCGAATTGGTTAGCTTTTTACCTTTTGTGTTTAGTGTTTTACTTTCGCTGTTGGCTTATCCACTGATATATGCATTTGAAAAGGTGTTTGGACTTACATCTGAAGTTACGCTGATGGAGATTACCAATACCAATTCCCGCTTACTTCGTGAACTGTCTTTTAAAGCGCCTGGTACATTTCAGCATTCCCTTCAGGTAGCTAATTTAGCAGAAGCGGCAATTTTTAATGTAGGCGGAAATGCACTCCTTGTTCGGGCAGGAGCCCTATATCATGATATAGGCAAAATGGAGAATCCGCAGTATTTTATAGAAAATCAGAATGGTGCAGTTAATCCCCATGATAAATTGTCTTACGAAGCAAGTGCCCAAATTATTATCAGGCACGTAAATAAAGGAGTTGAATTAGCTCGTAAGAATCATTTACCTGAAATAGTGATCGACTTCATCAAAACGCATCATGGTAACACGCGTATGGATTATTTCTACCAGTCTTTCTTGAAAAACTTTCCTGAGCAATTTGTGGATGAGAATATATTCCGTTATCCAGGCCCTATACCCTTCTCAAAAGAAACAGGTGTCTTAATGCTTGCAGATTCAACCGAAGCGGCATCAAGGAGCTTAAAAGAACCCAATAAAGATACGATCAGTGCATTAGTTGATCGCATTATTGACTATAAATTGGAACAAGGGCAGCTAAATAATTGCAATATCACGCTTAAAGACATCGCAACTATTAGGTCAATTTTTAAGAATATGCTGATGAGCATCTATCATGTGCGGATTGATTATCAAGTTTAAATATTTAATTTCATTTAGCATGATACTAACAGTCTAGTTTTCAGTATACTTTTAAGTTAGTAATAAAAAAAGGCCTTTAAAGAAGGTTTAAATGCTAAATTATTTTTGAAGAGTAGGTTGAATTACTATATTTGCAGTCCTGAAAAGAGGGGTGAGGTGCCTGAGTGGCCGAAAGGAACAGTTTGCTAAACTGTCGTACTGGCAACGGTACCGAGGGTTCGAATCCCTCCCTCACCGCTGATTGATTAATCAAATAATACCAAAAGCCTGTAAATTAAATATTTACAGGCTTTTTTGTTGCCCTGAGATAGTCAAATATACACGAATTCGCAAATAAAATGAGCGACATTCATGGCGTCTTTTTAGTGCAAAATAAAGACGCCACGCAGATGGTGTAATTATCTGATTTTAAACATGTTCGAGTACTGAACATCTTAACTTTTTACCACTGCATTTCTATATTTATTCACTTAAAAAATCTTTCGTTATGTTAGAGAAAAGTTTAGGCTTAATGTTTTTTTAAACTGCAGCGAAATTACGATGGTGGACCAATGTATATCTATCTAAAAATTACCGTAGACGGTGTTCCCAAAGATCTTTCTGTTAAACGCTCGTGGCTTCCATCAAGGTGGAATTCAAAAGCAAACCGTGCCAGTGGCAATAAAGAAGATGCTAAAGCACTTAATGAGTATCTTGACATACTACAAAATAAAGCATACGATGCCCGGAAACATTTGATCGACAGAGGGAAAGTAGTTACGGCTTTGGCCGGCGTAGAATTGCTATCCGGGGTTGACGAACGGTAATGGATGTTACTTTCATTGTTTGAAGGGCATAACAAAGACTTAAAGAAGATGGTTGGAAAACTCTGCGCATACTTATGGAGTAGCAGAAAATCTCCTCAATAGATATTTTTCTGCGGACAGGATAGGGCAAAAATGGTTATCGGAGCTGACTTATATCCAAACGGATGAGGCCTGGCTTTACCTGACCACTGTTATTGATCTGGCCGACAGAAAGGTAATTGGATAGGCTACAAGCGAAACGATAAACGCAGGACAAACCAGCGTGGGCTGCATGGCAGATGGCCATAAAAAACAGGACTGTTACGAATACACGAATTTTTCATTCGGATAGAGGGATACAATAAGCTCTATGAAGAATTCAGAAATCAATTGAAAGGTTTTCCTGTTTCTCAAAGCATGAGCAGTAAAGGCAATCGCTGCGACAATGCTGTGGCCGAGAGTTTCTTCAAGTCGATAGAAAAGTGTTACAATTCCACTACAGTATTTGCCCTATCTATGGATAATTGTTTGTTTTGATCATTATTCCCTACTATGTCCCTCCATGGATAGTCTTAGTTCAGGATTAGAATTTTAGAAATACCTATTTCGTTAACTAAGGTTTGTCCATCAGGTTGCAACGAAGATTTGTTAGTATAAAATTGATACGGAGGATTGCCTTGCTATTAGCATCTATATCAGCTTTCATCTGTCCTAATGTGATTTTTCAATAGTTAAAGTTTGGAGCTTCTGCTTTTCTAAAAAAGTAATATTTCCAGATTCCTTGTTTAATAAACAAAATTGAATCCATACCTCTTTATCTTTTGTCCTAATTACGTAAGTCTTAATATCGTCCAAAGAATTTAACCCGATGGAGTAACCATAATGTTTATTGATGAGTTCAGTATTCCCAACACGGTCGATTTCTGACTTAGGTACTGGAATATTGTTCAGCTGAACTCCGCCTAAAGCTAAAATCGCTTTTTCGAAACTCTTCTCAACAATCAAACTGTTGAATTCTGTAGTTTCAGGGTTAAGTACATCAATGCCAACTTTACAGGTCCTTCCTTCCTGCGGGATTAATTTCCCGTTTACAGCAAAATATTCTTTATCAAAATCAGAAAAGTGCGATTTTTTGATACCACCCGCATAATCGCCATATCCATATTTTTCTGGAGCACTTAAATAAGGAAATACGCCCAGATCTTTATCGGAAATAGGGATTTTATTAATATCGAATACTTTACTAGTATCAACTGAAGCTATATTAAGTGCATCATCAGTTCCCATTGCCGGAGATGTTGTATTTTCTGCTGTTACTTTCTGTTTACAAGAAAAAATGGATAAAGAAATGTATAAATAAAGTAATGTTCGTTTCATGAGTTTGTTTTTATAACAGTTATTTAGTGATCTTATATTTTATATCTGATAGAACTTGTTACGATTGTATTGATAGCTAACTAGTTGGAAAGTTTCAAATGCAGCCTGAATTTTCCTTTTATAGGATGGGTTTCGTATTTATAGTTCTCTTTTTTACAAGCAGCATCTCCATCCAAATGTGTATCTATATTAGTAGTTTCCTGGCTCACCGTACCATCAAAATAGCCAGAAATAAGACCTATTCCATTACTATGGGTTTGCATATCTTCTATAACAATGTTGCCATCATCATGGTGAAAACGATAAAAACCTGAGGTATAAACTTTCGACGTTTCCTGATTTACCGGCGATATACGGACTTCGATATACGGGCCCACTCGGCCTTCCGGAAAAGGACATTTACTATTGCTATTAACTTCTATAGCGTTTTTGCCCATGGGAAAGGAACCTTTTTGAAGTTTAGCGGAAGATACGCCTCCTAGAGTGTTAGAGAATTCTATATGAACTGTAATTAACAAGGTGTCATTACTTGCAGTTTTTGCAATCAGGAACTGAGTAGTACTCGTGTTATGCCAATCTCTTGGGATATTATTCCATAGCATATATTCAAGTTTCTTATCATTAAAATTGGAACTTGCTACATTGATGAATTTGTGGCCTAGGAATTCCATGTTGAAATATTCGTCCGCTCTTTCCTGGCCGCAAGCCTCGAACGTCAAAGAAACTAAAGCTAATAAGAGTAATTTTATCTTCATCAATAGTAGATTATTGTTTTAATGAATGTTCAAACACTATACCAAATTTTCTGAAAATATAATATATCTATGTTATTAATATGTTAAATCAATAGTGTGGAGATTTCGGTAAGGGTGACCATAGCATTCCGCTATTGAGAGTCAGTGTATTTCGGTGAAATTGACCAGCTCAAATTATTGACAGCTGTAACTTTGTAACTGGGTGTGTGTGTTTTGTTGACTGGCCAACTCGCCATGGAATCGGTTGGTCATAGGCGCCGAAATTCTCAATCTTCTACTTTATCTTGCTGGAAACAGCGCTTGCATCAGATGAAATTGAGGTAATTAGTAATAATGGTAATAAATGGCCAAGATAGAGCTGTTTCCGGGCGCGGGCCAACTGTTCTCGGTAGCCTATTTCTATAAATACTTTGATAAACCGGCAGAATATTAAAGGATAGACAATGAAAATACGGGCAGGGGTTACATCACCATCGCAAACTCTGACTGGACAAAAGTAAGGGGATGGGAATTTGAGCTTCGAAAAAGTTTAGGTTTTGTGTATGACGGACTTCCTTTTCTACAGGATGTATATGTTAGTGGTAACCTTACCCTTCAAAAATCGGAAGTAACGGCACGCGAGGTACAGTATGAAACGACATCCGCCAGCACCGATACAATGTACTATAAATACTTGAAATACCCCCGTGCCCTGTATGGACAGGTTCCATTATTATATAATGCCGGAATACAATACGCTGGGAAAAAACTGGGTTTGAACCTTACCTATAATCATGCCGGGTACAAAACATTCATTACTGGGGTAGAGCCTGCTTATGTTGAATATGAAAGACCGCATTCACAAATGGATGCGCAGATCAGCTATAAATTTTTGAAAGGAAAGATAGAAACCAACTTGAATGTAAGCAACCTGCTGGATGCCACTTTCCGTTATTTCATCAATGACCCAACAACCTATGAATTAAAATCCGGCAACGAGGACAAATTAAATCTGGAATGAAATGATAAATACGCGTATAAATGTGGTTTCTATGAGAAATTTGAAGAAGGCTATGTTGACCCGGCGACGAACAGACGGGTTGGTGACAGGCAAGTATAAAATTTGTTACACCAGGCTCAGGGTGCAGTTCCTGGATAAAAAGCCGAAAGAACTAAAAAAGCGAATCCTGCTGAAAAGCCTACTTTTATCTTGCTTCAAGCAAATATTAAGCTGGCTTACGGAACTTAATCAAACATACATCGATAAAGAGGCTGTCTCATCATACTGAGATAGCCTCTTTTAGTGTGCCGGGCACGGCAATCAGCTATAGGGTGTAAGTCACAAACCCATTTTGCAGTAGGAAGGGTTAGCCAAGAGCAAGGGTGTCGCAGTTGACTGCGAATCCGAAGGAAGCAGGCGGCAAATATGGGGGCATACGAACAGTTACTTGAGATTAGCGAATGTAAAAGACTCAAGCGATTATAATTGCTACGAAATAAACGGCATCACAAGTGAAAATTTGTCATTGCGCCCCGTCAATAATGGAAAAATATTCCTTTTTGTAAGGCAATGAATCCTGTCTGGTAACCAATTTATATTAGTATTCAATCTTAAACTTTTCAAACATGCTTTTAATGTCTAATTTAGATTGAAGATCTTCCAAATCAAGTACGTCAGTCTCATCCACACTATTCTCCGAATCTAACGCAGGCAAATATTTATAAATACTCCATTTCCCCTTATGATACTCCAAAGCAGTTAAGTTCTCCACCCAATCACCGGAATTTAGGTAAAGTACCTCCCCATTGCTGGTAGGTATCGACCGTAATTCAGGTTGATGAATATGTCCGCAAACTACATAATCATAACCTTTTTCTCCCGCTAATTCCGCTGCAGTCTGTTCAAAGTCATTGATAAACTTAACGGCATCTTTGAACTTAGCCTTAATCCGCTTAGAAAAGCTCATCTTTTCCTGATGCATTAAAGTAAGGCCCCAGTTTACCATTTGATTCATTATGATTAAGGTATCGTAACCTACTGCTCCTAATTTGGCAAGCCATTTGGAGTGTTGCATCGTAATATCGAATACATCTCCATGAAAAAACCAGGCTTTATGCGTCCCATCTAAATCAAGTACGAGTTTATCTATCAAACTAAAACTGCCAATTTGAAGATCACTAAACTTTCGAAGCATCTCATCATGATTTCCTGTTAAATAATACACAGGTACTCCCTCTGATACAAACTTCATTAATCTTCTCACCACTTTCATGTGCGACTCCGGCCAGTATGATTTACTGAATTGCCAGATGTCAATAATGTCACCATTAAGAATAATCTTTTTAGGCTTTATGCCTTTCAGATATATAAGAAGTTCCCGGGCATGACAGCCATAAGTTCCAAGATGTACATCAGATATCACAAGCAGGTCTATTTCCCTTTTTGGCATAGATTCATTTTATGGTAAAATTTAAATTTTAATATGAATTGCAAGTTAAATTTATATTAGCTTATCACTTAAATGTCATAATTTTAAAGCTTTAAAACAAATAGGTAAAGCTGTTATCTTTGCATAGCATATGACTATGATTGAACTACTTAAACAACCCTGGCCATGGTATACATCAGGTATTTCCATCGCTTTCATTATGATTTTACTGTTTTTATACGGTAAATCCTTTGGCTTTTCTTCAAATTTACGGACACTTTGCACAATAGCAGGTGCAGGGAAAAAAGTTAAATTCTTTGATTTTGATTGGAAAACCCAAAATGGAATCTGTTATTTCTTATTGGTTCAATATTGGGAGGATGGCTTTCGTCTACTGTTTTGAAAAATGAGGAACCAATGCATCTTTCAACTGCCACCATTAGCGATATTAAAAAACTAGGTGTTGATTTTGATGGGCAGATAAACCCCTCAGCGATCTTTGGTGTCGACTTTGCTACATCGCCTAAAGGCGTACTTATACTACTCGTAGGAGGTCTCCTTGTAGGCTTTGGTTCACGTTATGCAGGTGGTTGTACATCCGGACATGCCATAAGTGGACTTTCTAACCTGCAAATGCCCTCTTTGTTAGCCGTTATTGGCTTTTTTGCAGGAGGATTAATAATGACGCATCTTTTATTACCCTATATATTCTAATTACATGAAAGGTTTAAAATTTATAATTGCAGGTATTCTATTTGGTGTAATTATGTCTAAGTCTGAAGCGATTTCCTGGTATCGCATCCAGGAAATGTTCCGTTTTCAATCATTCCACATGTATGGCATTATCGGCACCGCGGTAATTATTGGAACTGTAGCTGTATTTCTGATTAAAAAATTCAAGATTAAAGATACTGAAGGTAATCAGATTGTTTTTCAGGATAAACAGAAAAGCTGGCCCAGATATATTATTGGAGGATCTATATTTGGACTTGGGTGGGCATTAACAGGTGCATGTCCAGGTCCCATGTTTGTAAATATTGGCTACGGGTATTGGTCTATGCTCATCGTCATATTTGGCTCATTACTTGGAACCTACCTATATGGTGTTATAAAAGATAAACTTCCTCATTAATAAATTTAGTAATCAGCTGTAAACACTCCTTTATCCAGCTTAAACTTCTCAAATTCAGAGAGATCATAAGCCGGACAAGCACCAATCTTTGATGTAATAAACGCACCCAATGCAGTTGCATTAAGCATAGATTTTTCTAAGGTGGACCCTTTAATAAGTTGTGCCAGGTAGCCTGCAAGAAAGGAATCGCCACTGCCTACTGTATCATTTACGGTAACCGGTATGGATGGAAAAATATGCTGTGCCTCCAGGTTATAGTGCAAAGCACCTTTGCTTCCCTTAGTAAGCAACACAAAGGATTTGATTAAAAAATCTCATTTTGAATATCACTCTGCAAATTTATTTTTCTGTTTTCAGAATAATAACAAGTTTAGTGCAATAAATAACAAATTATAAGCTAAATCCTGTTTATTAAACTAATAAAAAGTATCTTTCCTTAGAAAATACATCTATTAATCTAATAATGACTGAAAACACATCTTTCAAGCCATCCTTAAAGTTAATGGATGCTACTATGCTTGTCGCTGGAAGCATGATAGGATCCGGTATATTTATAGTCAGTGCTGATATCAGCCGGAATGTAGGGAGTTCGGGTTGGCTCATATTTGTCTGGCTCATAACCGGCTTTATGACCCTTACTGCTGCCCTGAGCTATGGCGAACTCAGCGCCATGTTTCCCAAAGCTGGCGGTCAGTATGTTTATCTCAAAGAAGCTTTTAACCCACTGATTAGTTTTATGTACGGCTGGAGTTTCTTTCTTGTTATCCAAACGGCTACAATTGCGGCTGTAGGTGTCGCCTTTGCCAAGTTTACCGCCTACCTGATTCCGCAATTCAGTGAAGACCTGGTTGCTCTTGATCTCGGATTTCTGACTATTTCGCCAGCCCAGTTACTCTCTATAATCATCATCGTTTTCCTGACTTACATCAATACCCAGGGCATAAACAGTGGTAAAATTATCCAAACGGTATTCACATTAACAAAATTGCTTAGTTTATTGGGACTGATCATCTTTGGACTATTTGCTATAAAACCAGATACCTGGAACCTCAACTGGTCAAATATGTGGGACATGCACAAGATAAATCTGGATGGTTCTACCGCTCAATATACTACTATGGCTGCTTTCGGTGCAATAGCAGCATCCATGGTAGGCTCTATTTTTAGTAGTGACGCATGGAATAATGTCACTTTCATTGCCGGTGAAATCAAGAACCCAAAACGTAATATTGGTCTGAGTCTGGCTCTGGGAACGCTAATTGTTACGGTAATTTATATCAGTACCAACATCATGTACACCGGTGTATTGTCGCTTCATGAGATAGCAGCGGCTAGCAAAGATCGGGTAGCAGTTGCAGCATCTCAACAGATTTTTGCTGGTGCAGGTACAGTCATTATCGCCCTGATGATTATGGTATCTACTTTTGGCTGTAATAATGGATTGATTATGGCAGGAGCCAGGGTCTATTATTCTATGGCACACGACGGTTTGTTTATTCGTCGGGTAGGTAAGCTGAACAAGAATTCAGTACCTGGTTTTGGCTTATGGATTCAATGTATTGTGGCTTGCCTGTGGTGCCTGAGCGGTAAGTATGGCGATCTGCTCGATATGATCTCTTTTGTGGTTGTCGTGTTTTATATGCTTACTATATCGGGTATTTTCGTGCTTCGTGCAAAAAGACCTTTAGCTGAACGTCCTTATAAGGCGATTGGGTATCCTGTACTCCCAATTTTGTATATTATAATGGGATTGACATTCTGTACTTTGCTGATTATCTATAAGCCCAATTATACATGGCCCGGATTAATTATTACCCTTATGGGGATCCCAGTATATTACCTGATTAAAAAGCTGGATAAAAAGGCACTCTTAAGTGATTAATGTATCGACTTAATCAAAATTCGATTGATATTTTTTATGCGATTAACTACCTGCACACACAAAAAAAAGGTAGCTAATCGCATAAAATAGTTGTACCCAGTCTTAAAACCTACCGATATCACCACTTCCAGATTTGGAAGAAGAAATCTGCTTTGCTGCACCTGTATAACGAATATCCCCTGATCCCGCAACTGATGCATCAAGTTGTTCTGATACATTTACCCCTGCATCACCTGACCCTCTTACCTGAACAATACTTTTGATTGTAACCAGGTCTCTACCTGAAAAATCGCCCGATCCCGTAACCGTCACACTCGAAGTCTGAGCCTGACCGGTAAGCTTCATATCTCCGGAACCAGTAAGCGAACTTTCCAACGTTTTTACATTAACCTTACCAGATACATCTCCAGAGCCTGTTAAATTTAACCTTAATTTATTGGTGGTAATACCTTCCGCAAAAGAAACATCTCCCGAACCAATGACGCTAATGCGATTAATGAATTTAACGGTCACATAAACAGCAGTTTTTTTATTGTCCCAATTGAAATTAAAGTTAGTTTTTTTGGTGTAGATCTTAAGCGTTCCCCCTTCTACAGCTGTTATTATACGGTCTATCACATCATCATCTGCCTCTACAATCACCGATTCAGTATTTCCTTGTTTAATAAACACATCATAAGAACCAATTACTTCTACACCCGTGAAACCGGATAAATTCCTGTTTTGCTTATCATTCCTACTTATTCCTAAAGCGGAAAGAGGTTTCGAATAACAAGTATAGGCCCCTGTTATCAACGTAGTGGCCAGCAAAATAGTGAAGAGTGATTTCATAGCGTTTATTTTTTTAATTAAGACGCTCATTCAAGTCCTTTGGTTACAAACTATTATGTAAATTTTAAACAAACGACATGAACCCATCAAGCAGATCCCAACAGGGGTGTTGTGTCACATAAGCCATACAAACCTATTTTTATTTTAACTAAACTGCTTTATTGCAGGATGTGGTGCTAACTTTGCGCCATATGCTTAAAAAAGTTAAAAGCCTTATTACACTCGTAATTATTTTCTTCCAAAAAGTATACGATCATTTTTACCGCTTGATTAAGGGTATTCCTACTATTAAGAGAAGTCAGATTACTGCGGACTTATTCCTGGGAAGTCAGTATAATAAAGTAGGACTGCGCAAACTAAAAGCATTAGGCATCACCGCTATTGTCAATATGCGCATCCATTCAATTTATAAAAAGGCACAGTACAAAGGGTTTGAATACCGCCATTTCCCTACAATTGATAACACCGCACCGCCTTTGGAAGTACTCATAAAAGGAGCGCAATTTATCGATGAGCAGATTAAAAAAAATGGAAAGGTTTATGTGCATTGCAGACAAGGACTAGGCAGAGGACCCACCATGGCAATCGCTTATTTGTTGAAATCAGGATTAACCTTTGATGATGCTCTTGGTTTAGTGAAAAAAGTGAGACCATTTATCAACCCCCGCCGATCTCAAATCGCCAGATTGAAAGAACTGGAACAGTTTTATAATGCACAAGTTCTTTCAAATCCAGCCTAACTATTCACTACGCTATAAAGAAAACTGTTATTAAATAAGATTTCTTTATATTTATACAAGGGTAAGGAGTTTTTAGAGCAAAGCGCTGAGTCAGAATCTCTTCATGTATTAAATAATCCCCCCTTCTTTAATCAAGAGGCGGATTAATTTAGTATAACCTAGTTGTCTGAATTTCGTATACCCTTCGAACTTATGAGAAAATTAATCGTTTTTATATGGCTGATTCTATTAGGATCTGGAGTGTTTGCCCTGTTTTGGTACAATGAATGGCAATACACATTACCAACCCCTGTCCCTAAAAATTACAGTGATGTAGCCTTCGGGAAACAAATCATGCCCGATAAAAATCTTTCCTTCAAGAATAATAAACCATTATTTCTTCATTTTTTCAATCCCGATTGCCCATGCTCCCGTTTTAATATCAAGCACTTTAAATCACTGGTCAGCCAGTATGAAGGGAAAGTAAATTTCGTAGTGGTGTTATTAACCGATAAATACTATACACCTGAAGAAGTACAAAAGAAGTTTGATTTAAAGGTTCCGGTTGTCGTTGATCCCGATATGGCTCTTCAATGTGGAGTTTACTCTACGCCACAAGCAGCAATTATAGATAAGAACCATAAATTATATTATCGAGGCAATTATAACCAGAGCCGTTATTGTACAAATGAGAAAACAGAGTATGCAAAAATAGCGCTAATGGGTTTATTGCAAAATAACAAACATTTGGTATTTAATCAGTTTGCATTAACAGCATATGGCTGCCGCTTACCAAATTGTACTCAATAATGGAAACTACGCTAACGGATGAAGAAATTAAGTCCTACGTAAAAGAGCTTAATAATGCAATAAGGAAACGCGCAGACCGGTTGATCGATTATTTTTTAATAGGTTATGTACTAGGAGGATTGATTTTTGCCACGTACTTCGATACCTGGATCATTGCTATTGGCATCAGTTCATTGTGTATTACCGCTTACTATTCTGTAAAAATCATATTACCAAATTCTAATTTATACCAGTATGTACTGAGTGTTATTCTTGCTGTTTTCATGGCGCAATTTATTTACCAGATGCATGGTTTGTTTGAAATGCACTTTTTTGCATTTATTGGAAGTGCATTGCTTGTCGTTTACCAAAAATGGAAGTTGCAAATCCCTATGTTTGTTCTTGTGTTCCTGCATCATAGTGTTTTTAGTTATCTTCAGGACATTGGTTTCAGTCAGATCTATTTCACTCAACTTGATTATTTTGATCAGCAAACGTTCATCTTTCATATTATTCTAACTACAGTTATTTTTTTTATTTGTGGATTATGGGCCTTCCAATTCCAGATTGCTTTAAAAAAGCAGGTCAACCAATCCGTTTTAATAAATAATTTCAACCAAGAGTCTGCGATTTTTGAGCAAAGGAAACAAAATGAAATAAAGCTCAACCAATCCTATAAACAACTTCAGCAAGCTAATCAGGACTTGGAAAAGGCGCGGCAACAAGCAGATCTTGCACGCCATGAAGCAGAAGCTGCCAACCAGGCAAAGCGAATATTTTTGGCAACCATGAGTCATGAAATCCGCACCCCAATGAATGGAGTAATCGGCATGTCTGATTTACTAAAAGAAACTGATTTAACCAATCAGCAAAGAGAATATACCAAAGTTATAAGCAGTTGTGGGGAAAGCCTACTTCATGTAATTAATGATATTCTTGATTTTTCCAAGATAGAATCGGGCAATATGGTATTAGAAGAGGCTGATTTTAACCTTAGTACTTCCATAAATGATGTGATCGCTATTTTCGGGACACCTGAAATAAAATCCAGACTGAATATTTCTTGTCATATAGCAGAGCGTGTTCCTGATGATATCTGTGGAGATAAATTCCGTCTACAGCAGATCTTAACAAATCTGATTAACAATGCGATTAAGTTTACCCCTAAAGGCGATATTTCATTACAAGTGACCTTGTTAGATCATCATCCTAAGGATAAAATTAAACTTCGTTTTGATATAAATGATACGGGTATAGGGATCAGAAAGGAGATGCTTGATGGATTGTTTAAGCCTTTTAACCAACTTGATTCTTCCACTACCCGGAAATATGGTGGTACAGGGCTGGGACTGGCCATTTCAGAAAAGCTGGTTCTTTTAATGAATGGACAAATGATGGTTGAAAGTGAGGTGGGAAAGGGATCTACGTTTTCCTTCATAATTGAAACCAGCAGGAGTAAAAAGATCGAGCCAGACCTGGAGATCCGGAATAAAGAGAAAAAGTTAAATCTAAGCTTTGTAGATGAATATCCTTTACAAATTCTTATTGTTGAAGATAACAAGGTGAATCAATATGTGATATCCCATATTTTAAGAAACTTAGGTTACCTGCCAGACCTTGCTGATAACGGTAAAGAAGCATTAGTATCAATAAATAAAAAACAATACGACTTGATCTTTATGGATATCCAGATGCCCGTTATGGACGGACTGGAAGCAACCAAAGTAATCAGGGATTCGAGCGAAAAACAACCCGTCATCATCGCATTAACCGCCAATATCTCGGCTGGAGATCAAAAAGAATACGTAAGTTCTGGAATGAATGATTTGATAGGAAAGCCAATCAATTTGGTTGAACTCAAGGAAAAATTACAGAAATGGTACCATTATAGTACTTCCTGAAAACATAAGAGCGACGCTATTCAATAACTATTTCTAACCTGGAGACATTAAGATTTTAAATAAATAATTTGTGGCTTGTTTAAATTAATCGTAATATTACAATATAAATATTGATTTATATATTAAACATATAAAGGCAATTGAATTTTTATAAAAATAATCATGAAAACTGACGAAGAAATAAAAGAATTGGTAAGGCAAAAGTACAGCGAAATAGCTTTGCAGGACAAATCAATAAATGAAACTTCATGTTGTGGATCAGGTGGATGCAGTACTGAAGTGTATAATATTATGAATGATGATTACACTAATCTGGAAGGTTACAATGCAGATGCAGATTTAGGTCTTGGGTGTGGTCTTCCTACCCAATTCGCCCTGTTTAAAACCGGAGATACCGTTATTGATCTGGGATCAGGTGCCGGAAACGATTGTTTTATTGCAAGAGCAGAGGTTGGTGAAAAAGGCAAAGTGATCGGTATAGATTTTACAGAAGCTATGATCAGTAAAGCCCGGATTAATGCTGAAAAGCTTGGTTTTAATAACGTTGAATTCAGACAAGGGGATATTGAAAACATGCCTGTTACCGCCAATGCTGCAGATGTCATTGTCAGCAATTGTGTATTGAACCTGGTACCCAATAAAAATAACGTATTTAAGGAGATCTATCGGGTATTAAAACCTGGAGGGCATTTCAGTATTTCTGATGTCGTATTAGTAGGTAATTTACCCGACAAGCTAAAAGATGCCGCCGAAATGTATGCTGGCTGTGTTTCCGGAGCTATTCAAAAAGGTAGCTATATGGAGCTTATCCAGTCAAACGGATTTGTCAATATCCAGATTCAAAAACAAAAACCGGTAATTATCCCTGATGATATTCTTGCTCATTATTTAAGTCCTGTTGAAATTAAATCCTTTAGGTCCGGTGAAACGGGAATCTTCAGTATCAGTGTTTTTGCAGAAAAACCATCACAAGAGTCTTGCTGTAAACCTGGAACCGGATGTTGTTAATCAGCGAATCAGGATTTATATACCTTGTTCTTGGATTTGTTAATCTGGAATAATACATTATAAAATGATTTTTCTTTCTCTTTAATCTTCAAGAAATGGTGAAAGTGAATTAATTTACATAATAATTGTTCCATAATCGGGAGGTTTTAATTTATCTGACCAATACCGGTGTCGAAATATCTTGCTGATAATATATATATTAGTTATTTGTTACAAATTTGCTGCCAAATTTCTAATTCGTATCAAAATTACGGTATGCAAGCAGAGTTTAAATAAACTGATGTTTTATTTATACGATTAGAGTTGAGTATAAAATCCAAAAAGGAAGTGTTTTTACCCAGATGGAAGTATAAGTACTGATAATTCAAATACGTGTATTTGGTTGTCATCAAAGGTAACTATCTTGTGTTGTGCTATTATCTAGATACAAGTTATGAAACTGAGTGACGATATTAAATTTATTCCTATGACCTCTGTATCAAGTGGTTCAGGTAAGGAAGTAAGGGATGATATCTACTATTATACCAATCAGATTGTCAATATTGTTATGATTGGCGATCCGGAAGGTGAAGACTGGTTTTTAGTAGATACAGGAATGCCATACAGTGGCAAGGAAATTATGTTTATAACAGAGGAACGCTTCGGAAAAGGCAGCAAACCGAAAGCGATTTTTCTAACTCATGGACATTTCGATCATGTGGGAGGCATCGTTGATTTGTTAGAAGCATGGGATGTACCGGTTTATGCTCATTTACTTGAATTTCCTTATCTAACTGGTAAAAAAAGCTATCCAGATCCTGATCCTTCTGTTGAAGGAGGTTTATTGGCTAAGATCTCGTCTATCTATCCACACGAACCAGTCGATATTGGAGAGGTGTTGCTTCCCTTACCTCACAATGGAAGTGTTCCCGGATTACCCGAATGGAGATGGATTGCAGCACCAGGTCATTCACCCGGACAAGTCGCATTCTTTCGTGAGCGGGACAAGATCCTTCTTTCTGCTGATGCATTTATCACCGTTAGGCAGGATTCGCTTTATAAAGTGCTGATACAAAAAGAGGAAGTAAACGGTCCCCCCAGATATTTGACCACTGACTGGCAAGCAGCAGCGGAAACAGTTAAAGAGCTGGCCTCCCTTCAACCTGAACTCGTCATATCTGGCCATGGGCAGTTTATGGAAGGAGAAGAGTTAAGAGCAGGACTGGAAATTTTAGCCTATGGATTCGATAAATTAGCCAAACCTAAATACGGTAAATATGTGACTGATACGGATCAAGAACAGGGACACCAATAAATAAAAAGATTGATGGAGCTAAAATTGCGCAGAAATACCTTCCCAAATCTTAGCAGCAACTGCCTCCTGTGAAGCATTTCCATCTATTACTAAAACCTTCTCTTCTTCCTTTAATACCGCAATTACTTCCAGGTATTTATTTCTAACCTGCTGAAGATTATCAGTGGTTTCATAAAGTTCAATAATACTTCGGCCTTTATTAAGCCTGTCCATGCTCAGTTCCGGGTCAATATCTATGTAAATGTTCAGATCAGGCCTTAAAAGACCGGCACTTAATGCATTCGCTTCTATCACCCAATTCAGATCCATGTGGACGCTATGATATGCATAAGAAGAAAAGTAGTACCTGTCTGTTATGACGGTATAACCTTCATCCAGCTTTTTTAAAATTCCGTCCGTTTTGTTGAGTAAATGATCTAACCGGTCCGCAACAAATAAACCTGCAATGGTACGGTGATCTGCTTCGATTTTGTGTGTGAAAATATCTCTAATGATGGAACCAATAGGGCTTTTTGTAGGTTCAAATGTGTTATAAACTTTTGTACCTTCCTTTATCAGGCGATCTGTCAACAGTTTTACCTGGGTGCTTTTGCCACTTCCATCAATGCCCTCGAAGGCGATAAATAAGTTCTTTTTCATTCGATAAATAATTGTACAATTAATGATCAAGCCAATTTTTGTAAGAAACAGGCGGAGCAAAAATAGGATTAAAATAGCTTAGGGTTCCCATCAATGGAATATAAGTTTTTAATAAGCGTATTCTTTTTCAATGAATAGTGACAATAATATTGATTCGCTCATACCAACTGTAAGGAATTAATTTTATTTCTTATTAAATGGAACCCGCCCTTTTTGAATTGTATACTGTGTTACATCTTTTGCTTCAGTCTTTTTGATTGCTGAAATGGCCTGCTTATTTATATTACTATGTAGGCCTAACATCATGATGTTGCCTTTATAAAACATGACCTTGATCTTTTCTTCTCTGCCGGGATAGTCGGATAGTTGTGTGTCAACTTCTTTTGTAGGATAATCAGATGGCTTTTCGGATTGAAATGTTCCGATAATGGCACAGGGACTGAACGTTGTGCTATTCAATAAAATGCTTTCATTGGTTTGACAGATAGGAGAGTAGAGTATTAGCGACATGCTTACTATAGCCAGGCAATCTTCTGGAACTGCTTCTGTAAAGGTGATCACTTGTCCCTCTATGTTTTGATACCCTTCCATGTCGATATCTTTTACGCCCAGATTTTCATAGTACTCCTCCCTGAAGTTAAAAGCAACTAACATTAGCCTTATGCGGTGTTTCATATAGGCTCCGCTTGCATTTTTAGGTCTTTTAATTTCTGTTTTGGTGTTCAAGGAGCCTAATGTAACACTCACCACACCTTCTGCGCTTTTACTAACTTCATGGTTTATCTGCAGTACTTCATGCAATTTACTGTTGGCATTGAAGTCAAATCCTTTTAAAAAGGAAAGGTCTCCATCATGCAAATCCCGTTTTCCTTTTTCTCCGCTTACATTGTTCAAGATCGACCGGTACACCAGTTGAGTGCTTCTATATGCTGCTGTTCCATCTTTGAAAAAATAAGCCGGTTCAAATGCTGCACGGATAACTGCTGCTGCAGAACTCGAAAGTCCAAACTCTGTAGCACTTCTTTTAGTTTTTTCGGTTTGCTTAAATGCCTTTGATTTGCCCTGAATGATGTTCTTTCCCCGGTACGCACGGTAAATGACTGAACCTGCGGTTCCGTGTACCATTCCTTTATTATCTATAGTTGCCATATTGTTTATGATTTTCAGTAAAGTAACCGCTAAAGATTTTTAAGAACGAAAGTGATACGAAATCTTCTCAAATCTTCTAGAATATGGTATTAATCTTCTATAATTTGCATTTTAATCTCCTTTAACCAAAATTGTAAATCAGGAAAATTTAGGGTAAATGGATATATTCAAATAATTAAAAGCAAAAATATACCTATATAAAACAGATGTAAGTCCGACTTTATTTAGTTAAACCTGGACTTATAGGGGACTCATATTCCATTCTATATGGAATTATTAATTGATTGTCCGCAAGCAATTTTGAAGTATTTCTAATTCAGATTTAGATTTTTCGAATGAAGGTCTAAACATGCGTTGCTGACAACCATATAAATTATACTATCGAAAGTAGCCTTTACTAGCAAAGGAGCATGTTGTTAATAAATAATAAATTTATTAATTTAAGATTAAATGAATTATAGCTATTTTGCGCCAAATATTAATACCTTATCATGAATAAAATTTTACAATTCGCAGTAATAGCAGGTGTCGCATTTTCAACATCAAGCTGTTGTACTGTTTTTAAAGGATCCAGAGAATCTATACGAGTAGTAAGTAATCCCCCAGGAGCAACCGTAGAAGTTGACGGAATCTAAAGAGGAATTACTCCTTTGGATCTCAGTTTAAAAAAGGGATTTTCCGGTCAGACCGTCGTGCTTAAAAAGGATGGATTTGATACCCGATCTTTCAGACCTGAAACAGCATTTGATGCAGTAAGTGTTATTAATGTATTTTTCTGGCCAGGTTTTATCATTGATGCAGCAACAGGATCAATGATGAAATATGATCTTAAATCTTATGAGTTAAAGTTGACTAAGCAAGAATCATCTGCTCAGGTTTTACCAAAAAAATAGTACCCATGAACCCGGTTAATCAATTGGGTTCATTGCTTTTCTCTGGTACGTTTTATATTATAGCGTCCAAGTTTTGAAGAGCATATCCAATATATTTAGTTGGTTAAGTTAATGGAGGTTAATCTACCAAATCAATTTTAAGCCTATTGATTTATACAGAGCAATGTTTTTGTCTTTACTTAGTAGAGTTAGATTGTTTTTAATGGCTTGCCAAATAAGCATTCTATCAAAGGGGTCACGATGCCAAGTTGCATGAAGATTGTGATAGCTTGCAGATTCAATCGGTAGGAGCGGTAAAAAACTAAACCCAGTATCTTCAGAAAACTTTGGAAGTTGCTCCGGCAATATATCGCTCAAATCCAGTTTTCCCAAAGAATACTTTAAAGAAATTTCGCAGAATGAGACAGCACTAACAAAAATTTCATTATTTGAATCTTCAAGTATTTTAATAACTTTTGGTGACAGTTTTTTCTGGTCTAAAATTGCCCATAATAAAGTGTGCGAGTCGAGAAGAAAACTCATCCCAAAAGTTCCTCCTCCGTCATTTTGAAATCTTTCTTGAAGACTACTTTCGCTTTGCCCTCCATAATACCTAATTTACGCTTTGGTTTATTAATGTGTATTTCTGGAACAAAATAGCCAACAACTTCTTTTTTCCTTCCATATGTAACAGCAAAGCCTACCCCTGCTTTTACTTCCTCAAGTACCTCAGCGAAACGTGCTTTAAATTCCCCAACTGTCATTGTTTTCATGGGTATTGAACTATTTGTGATTAGTTTTAAATTATCCTATATAAAGATAATTTAATCTTGACAACTTGACAAGGAGTATTTAAAAATAATTACTTCTATTAAAACAAGCCTGATATAAATGAATCAGACTTGTTTTTTATCATATGCCGTAAAACCTCCTATAACTCCACTACTGCCTTTATAGGAAAATGGTCTGATGGGAATTTACCATAATAGGTATCCGTAAGAATGCCCCATTTCTTTGCAGTAAACTGTTTAGTCATGAATATATGATCAATAACAGCCATTCCACGCGGAGTTCTGAATGCATTCATTGATGAGTTGTTTTCATAAGGATACTTTACTTTGCCATGTACATCCTGCAAAATACCAGAGTTGGCCAGAGTTAGATACCAATCGCTGCTACGGTCGCCGTTCAGGTCACCTGTAAACAAGACCGGTTCATTCTTCGCTATTTCTTTAATCTTTTTCAGGATCAGTTTTGCGCTTTCCTTACGGGCTATCACACCCTGATGATCAAAGTGTACATTGAACATGTAGAACGACTTTTTACTTTGGATGTCCTGCAGGTAAACCCAGGTACAGATGCGGTTGCAGCAAGTAGCATCCCAACCTTTTCCGGGTACATCAGGTGTTTCAGACAACCAGAAGTCCCCTTTTTTTAGCAGTTTGAATTTATCTTTCTTATAATAAATAGCGGAATGCTCTCCTGCATCTTTACCGTCATCGCGACCAAGGCCATATCGTGCATATTCAGGCAGGGCAGCACTGATGTCGTCAATCTGGTTTATTAATCCTTCCTGGATTCCCAGTACATCAAAGTCGTGAAAGCGGATTAAGTTGGCCACTACAGGGGCACGGTTTACCCATAAGTTGCCTGTGTCGCCTGCATTGTCATAGCGGATATTGAAGGTTCCTACAGTGAGTGATTGCGCGTTGCTAGCCATGGTGATCATGAAAAGTATTGCGGTTAATATTAATGATCTAAATTTCATACAATTTATATATATAATTCTTTAAGTAATTCGTTTTTAAACGATTATTACCAACCTGGATTTTGTCCAAGTGCTGGATTTGTTTGTAAGTCAACTTGCGGAATAGGGTAGTAGTACTGCTTGTCATTATCATCCCATTTACGCGTGATCTCGTTCATCCAGATCAGTTCTCCTGATGTTCCATTTTTCAATAACTGTGAATTGGTGTTAGTGCCCAATTTAGGAGAGACGTTTACATAAGTTACTCCGGCAACTGCTGGTGTCGGTGCTGTACCCTGATAGAAAGCGACATCCAGAATCCCGTCTTCGTTTAGATCCATAGGTGTTACTAGTGAAGGGACATAAAAACCATTCCATTGCTGTTCCATCAGTTTTCCTCTTTTCCATCTTAAAATATCAGCGTAACGAAACCCTTCCAGACTCAGTTCAATACCTCTTTCACGTCGTACTTCCAAAATAACAGGGTCAGAGATACCAGGGAAATAGTTAGCTACCAGGTAAGGATCAACCACTGTTGGCTTCGCTGCTAATCCTCCTGATATTCCTGCTCTTGCTCGAAGTACGCCTATAGTTTGTGCCCATTCTGCATCTGTAAGTGTACCCAGTTCGGCTTTTGCCTCAGCATAGTTTAATAGTACTTCTGCATACCTGAATAAGGGGATAGCGTTGATATTTAATTTTCCAGCGTCATAATAAATATCATCCACTGTCAACTTAATGGGCTGATATCCGGTAAAGGTATAAGAGAATAAAGGAGGTGCAGGTACCTGAGCACCATTACTGATCCTTTTGTAATCGCCTGAGCGAATGGTTTGTTTTAACCTCAGGTCTCTGTTTTTGACCTCGTCTTTGAACAACATGGTTGTATAAGCAGGATCATTTGTGTAGGGTGTTCCATCCAGTTTTAAGAAGGTATTGATAAACGTTCGGGTAAAACTTGCTTTAGCACCATACGTTCCACTTGTCCACCACCAATTGGCATCGTGTAAAACATTCAAAGCCAGGTCACTAACTGTAGCTTGCAATACTTCTGTGGTAACAGGCAGCGTGCTGATGAATAACTGGCGATATGAAACGCCCGCTCCACCGGCAGTATTGATGGTGTATTTGCCATTATCCATGACGTACTTGGCGGCCTCTGCAGCATTGGTAAGCCAGGTATTGGCTGTAGATGTAAGATTTAACTCGGTATGGTATTTTCTGAATGTACCTTCGAAAAGGCATAGTCTCGACTTATAGGCATAAGCCACATATTTTGTAACGGTACTTCTAGAAGCATCATCGGTAGCCATAATGTTTGCACACGCAAAATTAATGTCCGCTAATACAGAATCCATGACCACTTCGCGTTTGTCACGTGGCCCATATAATGCAGCATCGTCTATCTCAATAGGCTTTCCCATCCATGGCACATCTCCGAATCGTTTTACCTTTTCCATATAGAAGTAGGCTCTGTAATACCGGGCAATACCCAGGTAATTATTCCTCACTTCTACTGGAACCTTAGGGTCATTACAGTTGGCGATAAAATAATTGATATTTCTTAAATCTTTCCAGTCCCACCCTGAGCTTGAAACAGGTGCGTATCCAGGCTGCAAAAAGGGGTCTACTGAACGAACAGCCAGGTAATCTGACATAGCATCCTGACTTGGGGAATTCCTGGGCAGGAAAGACAAGTTGTAAAAAGAATTTGTATACAATTTTAGTCCGCTTTCATTGCCGAAAACTGCAGATTTGGTAGCCGTAGCCTCAGGCTCCTGATCGAGGTTCTTACATGCTGTGAAACCTAAACAGCCTAGCAGAATCCATATATAGTATTTTTTCATGATTGTGTTTTTATAATGTGATAGACCTGCTTAAAACCCGACGTTTAAGCCTAATGAAACACTTTTTAGCAAAGGGTAGTTATTACCATCGCCGTTTCTGCTGTTTGCGTTCAGGTCCTGATCTGAAGGTACCGCGTTTTCTACATCTATGGTTTTGACAATTTTGTAGAGCGGAGAGTAAGTGAACAGGTTCTCTCCGGAGAAATATACTCTAGCGTTGCGGGCACCGATTCTGGAGATCAACCGGACTGGTAAATTGTATCCTACCTGAATATTCTTCATCCGGAGATAAGCTACGTTTTGCAGGTATTTGGTCTGAGCTACACCAAGTTCTCTGTTGGTATTGCTGGATGCAGCACGTGACATCGTTCTTGGAAAATAAGCGTTTGTGTTTTCGGGTGTCCACATATTGCCAACCTGGAAGGTAGGGATGTTGTTGTAAGGCCTGTTGTATTGACCCCAGAACATCTCAGTTTCTGTACTTGGGTACCATTGCTGCTTACCAACCCCCTGGAAAAAGGTGGAGAAGAAGAAGTTATTATAATCAGCACCCAGGTTTATACCATACAGATATCTTGGAGCATTATTTCCGATGATTCTCCGGTCACCTGGATCGGCAACTGTGTTTGAGCCTACATTAATCAAGCTATCGCCATTCAGGTCTTTTAATTTGATATCTCCGGGATACCAGATATTGGTCGGAGATGCTCTCATTTGCGGATTTTGTTTGGCATGCGCATCTATGTCGGCCTGATCAATGAAGAAACCTTCTGTTTCATACCCCCAGATCTCCCCTAATACCATTCCTTCATAATAACCAGTACCGTCACCGTTTCCATTCACATTGGTCAGTATTTTGGTTGGGTTAGTGTACTTGGTGATTTTCGATTTATTATCTGCAAGAGTAAGGCGGATATTATATTTTAATGGTTTACTATTGCCTATTTTATCATTCCAGCCTAAGGATAATTCCCAGCCTTTGGTTTCTAAATCAGCATAGTTTCCTTTAGGTGCATCATTCCCAAAAATAGCTGGAGGGGTTAAACCTGAAACAAACATATTTGTTGTTTTACGTACATAAGCATCACCAGCAAATGTTAAACGGTTGGAGAACATGGAAAGATCCAATCCTACGTTTGTCGTTGTGGACGTTTCCCATGTTAATTCTTCTGGAAGAACGGCAGGCTGACTGGTAGTTTGTGGTCTGACGCCATTCAGTAAGATATCAGATTGCGTGATTTTGAAAAGTTCTTGAAACGCATAGGAATTTATGTTTCCATTGCCGAGCGATCCGTAAGAAGCTCTTAATTTCAAATCAGAAATATACTTCGGGGAGATTTTCCAGAAGGGCTCCTGGTTGATTCTCCATCCTGCCGACACGGAAGGGAAGAATCCATAACGCTGATTGGATGGAAATTTAGAAGAACCATCGTATCGGGCATTGACTTCTACCAGGTATCTATCCTTGAAAACATAGTTTAAGCGGGAGAATCCACCAAGTATTGCCCATTTTTCATAATCTCCACCGGTGGTAATGGCTTGTCCAAGAACCAGGTTCAGATTTGTGGCATCTTCAAAGATGATTCCATTTCTTTGTGTGGATTGCTTAGTATAGGTGGATTGTTCATAGTTATAACCGGCCATAAACTTGACATAGTGGTCATTGTTGAACGTATTTTCAAATTCACCGTATATGTTAGTGGCCAGGTATTGTGTTTCTCTTCTATCGAATAACAGATCATTGGTCGCTGTTCCTACATAGGCAATTTTACCTAGTGAGGTACTGTAGGGAACCTGAACTCTTTTTTGATCTATATTGTTGTCAGTGTTACGGAAGGTAAAATCAGCGTTCACTCTGAATTTATTGTTAAAAAAGTTTGTTCTCAACCCGGTTATATCCCTGAAAACTTGTTTTTTAGTATCTATTCCATTCTTTCCATAATAAAGATCACCAACGGTATAGGCTGCTGTAAAGGTCAGTGAGCCGTCGGGGTTTAACATGGGAACAGTTGGATGGCCTTCATCTGCAATGTTTCTCCAGATTCCTCCTCCTTCTCCTACGTTAATTGGGTTATGGTAGTTCATCACAGAGAAATCTGCATTGTTTTCTATGCTCATCCATGGAAAGACCTGTATAGAGCCTTTTGCACGAATGTTTTTCGTATCATAATCATCCGAGTTGTAGCGGAAGAGTCCGTCCTGTTGTAAAAAACGACCGGATACAAGGAAGGTTGTTTTATCACCACCTCCACTTATTGTGATGTTATTTTCGCTGGCTGCGGTATTCTTTTTGTAAAGCTGGCCATACCAATCGGTATTGCCATAGTAGGTGTATTCGCCTGTTACAGGATCGACTTCTACTTCATTATAAGGTTGTCCGGATTCTGACCTTCTTTTAAATTCATCCAGGTAAGCCTGAGAAAACTTCTGCGTTTTGTTTGCGTTTTGAGGAAAAGCGCCATCTCCGTTTACAAACGCTTCAGAGAACATTTTTGCCCAGGTATAGCCGTCAGTGACAAAGTCAGGCGTTTGAAGGGGGCTTTTTATGGCGTAATTGGAAGAGAAAGCAACATTAGTACGGCCTTTTGCTGCCTTTTTAGTGGTAATCAGAATTACTCCAAATACACCTCTTGCTCCGTATATTGCGGCTGAGGCGGCATCTTTAAGCATCGATACGGTTTCAATATCGTTTGGGTTAAGCAGACTTGGATCTCCCTCAAACCCGTCTATCAATACCAGGGCGCTTCCACCTTGTCCAACGGATGTGGTACCTCGGATATTATAACTGGGCGACTGCGTTGGCTTTCCATCCATCATCCGGATATTTAAGTTGGGCATTACTCCCTGAAGACCCTGTGAAAGGTTTGGTATCGGCCTGTTTTGCAAGGTTTCACTGGTTACCTGGTCAACTGCACCCGTAAGGTTAGCCTTCTTTTGTACCCCATAACCAACTACAACGATCTCATTTAAGGTCTTTGAATCTGCTTCGAGTCTGACATTGATTGTTGTCTTGTTACCGACAGCGACTTCCTGAGTTGCGAAACCGATAAAGGAAAAAACAAGGACTGATTTATTGTTAAGACCCTGAATGGCGTATTTTCCATTTGCATCTGTTCTGGTTTGCAGTTTCGATCCTTTTAAGGTTACGTTTACACCGGGAATGGATAGATTGTCCCGATCATTGACGGTACCACTGATTGTCTGTGTCTGCGCATAGGCGCCTATAGAGGCAATTAGCAGAACCGCAGACAACAGCAATTTTGTTAGTCTTGTAAATGTTTTATTTTTCATATGCATTGTATTTGCACGCAAAGATATTGCGGGAATGTTAAAACAATTTAATGATTATGTTAACTCAAGATTAAACTTCAAGACAAAAACCTTCCATTTTTAATGTTGATATAATGGCAATATTTGCCATTTGTATTTGTTGTGTTCACGGATGCTAATTGGCAGATCTGTGCTGTTTTAGATAAACAATTGCATAAAACTGAAGCGTTTTTCGGTTTTATAAGAACCTTTATTTATATTTCAACGCTTTACGATTATATTATTCGACCTTTACCCCGTAGTAATTATATTGCTACAGTTAATAATTATGAACAGAAGAAAGTTTATAAGTATTGCAGGAGTAACTACTGTAATAGCAGCCGGTGGCTATTATTGGTCAACTGACAAAAGTAATTTTGTTAGAGAAAATAGTTTAACAAACGCTTCAGGGGATATTTCTTTTCAAAAAGATGAACGTGAAATTCTTTATTTAGCTTCATTAGCACCAAGCGGACATAATACACAACCTTGGTTTGTTAAATACATAGAGCCGTATCACTGGATTATAGGGAACGATAAAAGTAAATGGCTTCCGGGTGTGGATCCTACTCAAAGGGAAACGCTGTTATCGATAGGTGCTTTTCTCCAGAATCTGGAATACGCAGCTGGTAATTTGGGGTATTCATATCAATGTGAGATCTTGGCAAAGAGCAACCAGGATGAAACTATTGCAGTGGTAAAATTGGTTAAATCTTCCAATGTTATTAAATACGATACCACGCAAATTTTACTCCGTAGAACAGTAAGGTCTAACTATTTGAACGATGTATTGAAAACTGCTGATGTGAATTATCTTATTAGACAGGAATTAGGGTTCATGTACTTTATATCGAATAGGGCAAAGGAATGTAAATGGTTGAATGAGCAGACCATTGAAGCCAACAGGATTCAGGCATACCGTAATGCGGCACAAAAAGAATTGGCAAACTGGATCAGGTTTTCAAGTAATGATGCTCAAAAAAATAACGACGGACTTACTTTAGCCAGCATGGAAATAAAAGGTATACCTGCCTGGGTATTGCGAAACTTTTATGGAAAAGAAGATGTGATGAAAAGTAGTTTCAGGGAGCAAAGTATTGATGCTGTTAAGGAACAAGTGGCTCAGTCTGCTGGCTGGCTGCTTATTACGAGTAATGACAGTTCTCCGGTAACATTAATTGAAACGGGTATGCGATTGCAACGTATGCTGTTGAAAATACGGGAAAGAGGTATCGCCATTCATCCAATGACACAAATAATAGAAGAAGCGGCAATAGATAAAAGCTTGAATTCTTCCATCGGGGTCAGTGATCCTGTGCAATTTATATTGCGTACAGGGTATGTTAAAAATTATCCGCAGCCAGTATCTCTCAGGAGACCTGTGGAATGGTTTATGCGTACAGTTTAAAACTTTATTTTATGATCATCACACTTTCTTTATGTGGACTTATCCTTCTTCTTTTGATTGTTAGTAGGATAAACTTGTCCATTCAATTTAGTAAACAAGTAAAAGAACTTTTTGCTCAGTCCGGTGACATTTCTGGTCAGGTATTTCGATCGCAACAAGTTGTTGATTTGCCAGAGCCAGTACAACGTTATTTTAAACATATTCTTAAAGAGGGACAACCTTATATCGGTTACGCTAGTCTTAGACATGATGGGCAGTTTAAAACAGGTTTAGACAAGGACTGGATCAACATAAAGGGTGAACAATATTTTACAACTGCAAAACCTGGTTTTATTTGGAAAGGTGTTTCGTCCATGTTTACTGCGCGTGATCTATATATCAGCGACAAAGGAGGGTTAAAAGTCTCTCTTTTATCACTCTTTACGATTGTCAATGGGAAAGGCGAAAAGTTTAATCAGGGCGAGTTATTGAGGTGGCTTAGCGAGAACATTTGGTTTCCTACCAATCTTTTACCAGGTGATAGGTTAGATTGGAGTTCTATAGATGCTCAAACGGCCCGATTAACCTTCGATTATAATGATATTTCCCTGTTTTTAATTGCAAGTTTTAATGCTATTGGAGAGATTACACAACTTGAAACTAAAAGATATCTAGGTGAGGGAGGTCTGGAAACCTGGTTGATAAAATTAAATAACTATAAGGAATTTGATGGGATACTAGTACCAACTTCTGCTGAAGCGATATGGAAACTCACAGATGGTGATCATAGTTATGCCAAATTTAATGTAAGAAAATTGGTGTACAACAAACCTTCAAAATTGTAAGGATAAATGTGGCTTAATTGATAAACAAGTATACGATTTGATGAGCTAATTTTTCCCTAACATTAGCTTAATCTAAACTTAATCATGGCGCATTACATTTGGAAAAATCAATGTCTTCCTTATGAAATACTTCGGGTGCTTGTGGGTCATATTGCTTTTAGGATGCAGTAGTAACAATAAATCTATTAAAGTAAAAGGATCTGATACCGAGGTAAATTTAGCTGTTCAGCTCGCAGAGAATTTCTATAAGGTAAATTCAGATTTCAGCATTGCTATTTCTGGTGGAGGATCAGGTTTGGGTATTGCTTCGTTGCTAAACGGGCAGGCTGATGTAGCCAATTCCTCCAGACCGCTAAATGAAGAAGAAATTAATCTGTTTAAAACTCGTAAAATAGAGCTTCGCACCATTGTATTTGCTGAAGATGCAACTGCCTTTATCGTACAAAAAAATTTCCCTCTGGATAGTATTGATGTTAAAGGCTTGCGTAATATTCTTAGCGGCAAATATAAAACCTGGAAGAAGGTTACGGGACAAGATGTTCCGGTGAATATTTACGGAAGGCAGAGCAATTCGGGTACACACTCCTTTGTGAAGAAAAAGTTAGCTATCGAGTTTAGTCGCGATGCAAAAGAAATGAACGGGAATGCCCAGATCATGGAAGGCGTTAAGATGGATGTTTCGGGTATTGGATATGTTGGAGCGGGATATATTCTTCAGGATGGAACAGAGCAGCCGGTAAAAGTGCTCAAAATTACAGAGAAAATGGGTCTTCCTGCTATCTCTCCATTGGATAAGGAAGCCATTAATGCTGGCCTTTATTACTTTCAAAGACCATTATATCAGTTTATTCCTACAACATCATGGGGAAAAGTAGAGGCTTTTATTGCATTTGAAAAAGGGGCCTTAGGACAAAAGATCATTCGGGATTCAGGTTATTACATCATAAATTAATAAAAAGAAGCATATGCAGTTACGTGCCAGAGAACGTATTGACCATTCAGTAAAATTGCTTGTAAAAACAACCGGGTTTTTGGTTATCGCTATTCTTGGCGGTATATTTTTCATGCTACTATGGAATACTGCAGCTTTCTTTTTGAAGATTAAACCAATGGATTTTATAACAGGCACCCAATGGAATCCTTCAGGTAATCCTGCTACTTATGGAATATTACCTTTATTAGTCAGCACCTGCCTGGTTACTCTTGGTGCCATGGTAATTGCTATTCCTTTGGGTATAGGAACTGCTTCATTCCTTTCTGAATATGCAGGTAAAAGGCTTAAAAATATTTTAAAACCTATTATTGAAATGCTGGCAGCGGTTCCTTCTGTTGCTATCGGCTTTTTAGGAATTGTGATTTTAGGTCCTGGTATTGCGCAATTAACCGGACAACCAAATGGATTAAATGCTTTAAACGGTGCTATTTTACTTGCTGTAATGGCTCTGCCAACCATTATAACAGTAGCAGAAGATGCCTTACATGGTGTGCCTCATATGTATAAAGAGGCGAGTTATGCAGTGGGGGCAAGTAAATGGAAAACATTGATCTATGTGACTATTCCGGCTGCTGCTCCAGGGATCCTAGCCGCGGTAATGCTTGGAGTTGGTCGAGCTATTGGGGAAACGATGACTGTGCTGATGGCTACAGGAAATGCTTCTGCTTTTCCGAAAGGGTTTTTTAATTCAGTGCGAACTATAACCGCTACAATTGCTATTGAAATGGGTGAAGTACCTTACCAAACGACCCATTACTATTCCCTTTTTGCCATTGCTGCCGTATTGTTTTTAATTACTTTGGCTGTAAATCTGCTGGGTGAGCATTATGTAAACAAATTTAGAAAATACCATTCCGCATGATAAAGAAACTTACATCAGTTATTGAATGGTCAACCTTACTCTTGAGCACAGGTATTGTTTGTTTATTTTTGATCATCATTCTTTGGGATCTGATCAGTAAGGGTGCTCCTTCATTGTCATGGGAATTTGTTAGTACACTGCCCAGGGAAGGTATGACAAAGGGTGGCATTCTGCCAGCAATAATAGGTACAGTGCTGTTAACGATGATCACTGCCTTGGTTGCTGTTCCTTTTGGAATTAGCTGTGCCATATATCTGAACGAATATGCTAGTGACAATTGGGTAACCAGACTGATTCGTGCTTCAATCCGGAACCTAGCTGGTGTGCCTTCTATTATATATGGATTATTTGGCTTAGCGTTATTTGTCCAGGGTCTGCAAATGGGCACATCTTTACTATCTGCTGGTTTTACATTAGGTCTGCTCTCGTTGCCTTATATTATCATTACTACGGAAGAGGCATTACGACGGATCCCTGCCAGTACGCGAGAGGCGGCATTGGCGGTTGGTGCGACTCAGTTTGAATCCATTGTCGATGTGGTTTTACCATCTGCCTTACCGGGCATATTAACGGGAGTGGTATTGACATTATCCAGAGCGGCTGGTGAGACTGCTCCGATCCTGTTTACAGGAGTTGCCTTTTATATAAATAATCCTTCCGGTTTTATAAATCAGGAATTTATGTCGCTTCCTTATCATTTGTATATGCTGTCTACGCAGCATCAGGCGATTGAGGAAGTCAGACCACTTGCCTACGGCACTGCTCTTGTGCTGATTATCGTAGTGTTCTTATTAAATTTAACTGCATTTTACATCAGGTACAAACACAGCAAAAATGAATAAAGATGATATCAAACTTTCCGCATCTTCAGTGAATCTGTGGTTTGGCAATAAGCAGGTGCTTAAAAATATTAATGTTTCCTTTCCAAAGAATCAGATTACTGCCTTGATCGGCCCTTCAGGCTGTGGTAAAAGCACGCTGTTAAGATGTTTTAACCGGATGCACGACCTTTCACCTGATGCCAGGATTGAAGGTAAGTTTTTGTTGGAGCAGCAGGACTTGTATGAAAATGATCTTTCCGTGACACAGGTACGGAGTAGGATAGGGATGGTATTTCAAAAAGCGAATCCTTTTCCTAAAAGTATCTATGAGAACATTAATTACGGCTTAAAAATCAATGATGTACCTAAAGAAAAACGGCAATCGATTATTGAAAATGCGCTGAAAGAAAGTTATATTTGGGAGGAAGTGAAGGACGAGATGCAAAAGCCTGCTACACGATTATCAGGTGGTCAGCAGCAACGTTTGTGTATTGCCCGGGCTGTTTCATTGCGACCTGAAGTGATATTGATGGATGAACCGTGCTCCGCTCTTGATCCTTTGAGTACTTTAAAAATTGAGGAGTTAATAGTAAAACTGAAAAAGGATTATACTATTATCATTGTTACGCATAATATGCAACAAGCACAGCGTGTAGCTGATAAGACTGTTTTTATGTATCTGGGGGAGATTATTGAAGAAGGGGATACAAAAACACTGTTTAGCGATCCTAAAAATGATTTGACAGCAAATTATGTAAAAGGGCATTTTGGTTAACAACACATCATTAACCTTATGTTAAATCATCTTTTGTAATGTTTGAGTTCAGTTTCTGCTTGTATATTCGCAGCGGTAAATGATAATTACCACAAGCAGGGTGCTGGTTGGCAGCATGTGAAGGTTCGAATCCTTCCTCTGCATCTAATAATAAAGGATTATGGAAATAGGTTATTTCTTTGCTGGCCTGGTGCTTATAGCAGTAGTTGCCCTGATCGTCTATTTGATCCGCAGAAACCAAAAGGATGAAAAGAAGTTTGAAAAAGATCTGAATCGATCCGAACTGAGGCCTGATAAACATGACGATGAGGCTTTGTAGCTTTAGTTCGCTATTTAGAAAGGTAAAATCCAATGATTAAAAGGATTCATTTTTTTTTAGTATTGTTTATTGGTATTAGCATATTATATTTTAATGCATATGCTCAGGATTCGCAGCTTTTAACGCTACGTTCGATTAGTCAAAAACACCCCGATTCGGCACTTATTATTCGCAGGCACTTGATTTTTACCTACGTGCGGATACGCTATTAGTGCTATAAAAAATAAAGATCTTATGGCTGCCAACATGGGCGAGATGGGAATTTTATATTACTATAATAAGCAGCTTCATCAATCAAAGACATTATACAACAGAGCCTTATCGCTATACAAACAAACAAGTAACCTAAAGGGACAAGCGGAGATATTTGGCAATATTGGCCATTTGCTGGGAAGACATTGCCGGTAAAGAATTGAAAATAAAGCAGTAGATAGTTTTACTGAATTTATTTAACCAGGAGGAAGGTTAGGAATCGGAATACCGATTCGTTGCAGATACAGGTTAAGCAACCACTATAAATTTTAGAAAATTTGCTTAACCTGTATCTAAATTAGAATGACAGCTTAATAGAGATCAGGAATTGTTAAGTTTTAAAGAGCGATTTATTAGTTTTTATGAATTTGGGTTCTTATATGCTAATATTTAGCGGTTATAGGTTAAACTTGTAATAGGAGCGATCTGTAGTGGTTTAGGCGCTAATAGTACAAAAGGCATGATGAATGTAGAAAAACTGAAAAAGTCTGTTGGTTTATTTATCTCTCTCTCAGAGGAAGAGTGGCAGCATATTTTTAGTTCTTTTAAAATGGAGACGCTAAAAAGGAATAGCTGTTTTTTAACTGAAGGGCAGGTATGTAGATCTATCGCCTTTATTAACTCTGGGATGTTAATCTATTTTAAATCTTTAGACAATGGCGATGAGATGACTACTGACTTTGCCTTTGAAGGCGATTGGGTTACTGATAACCATAGTCGTCTAAATAATTCGCCATCTTTACTAAATGTAAAAGCAATTGAAGATACTGAGCTCTTGATAATTACTAGTAAGGATTTGAATAAGTTGTATGATGATATTCCTAAAATAGAGCGATTAGGCAGAATTTTGATTGAGCAGGCATTCATTAAAGTCACGCAACAAAGCATTGATTTACAGGTGCTTTCAGCAAAAGAGCACTATGTGAAGTTACTTGAGCAGCAACCTGAAGTATTTCAGAGAATTCCACTTTATCATATTGCCAATTACCTGGGCATCAATCCTAAATCATTAAGTAGAATCCGAAACGAAATTTGATCAATAGGTGAATTTGGTAACAAATGCGGCGTATTTAAAAGTACAAGATCCTCATTTTTGTGACATAATATTATCAAAACATAATTGTCATGAAAAAATGCATCGCATTTATTATTATTATCGCTACTATGACCCTCCAGTTAAAGGCACAGAGTGATTTATTAAAAAGCACCTTTTTAAAACCTAATCCACGCAATTATATTGTTAAACAAGCTTTTGAAGTAGAAAGTCTTTTTCCTATGTTTTTAACAGGTGGTTACCATTTTGCATTGGGATACCGGTATGAAAAATTCAGATTTAGAGCAAGTGTTATAAACGGAGGCGATTATGATGCCGAACCTGCAGGATTGAAGAATAAAAAAGGGGACTTTAAAAGGTTCTATAAAACATCACCAGGTTTTTTTCTGGGATATAATGTTTGGAAAAATCTTGAGCTCTATACTTTTATGGAAATGCACACATTTGGTATTGAGCAAAAAAGCTCCGGTATTAAACATAATATTCGTACCAATGATTTTGGTGGCGGTATAAGTTATCAGTTCTTTTTTGGTCGCTATGTGTATTTACAACCTGGATTGCATCTTTATTTAAGGGGTGAACATAGTGCAGATTTTAATGGAACAACCTACAAGATCCCCAGAGCAGATTTAGCACCAGTTATTCGGATAGGAGCCCGACTTTGGAGAAAATAAAACCGTATTTGACGTGATTATTGGGGATTCACAATTCCATTACATCTGGATTCTTTTAACTTCTTAAAATGGGAGGGTGTTAAGCCAGTTATCTTTTTAAACTGATTTGATAAATGAGCGACGCTGCTATAGTGTAATTTATAAGATATCTCGGTGAGTGATAACTCATCATAAACCAACAATTCTTTGACTCGCTCTATTTTGTGCATGATGATATAATGCTCTATATTTATTCCTACTGTTTCAGAAAATAAATTGGCTAAATAGGTATAATTATGATTTAATTTTTCACTGAGATAGTCAGAAAAATTAATTTTTTCCGGCTCATCAGAATAATGGATTAGCTCCACAATGACCTTTTTAATTTTTTCAATCAGGATACTTTTTCTGTCATCCATTAACTCTAAACCATACTTCAAAAGTGCAACACTAAGTTCTTCCAATTGGGCAGGAGAAACTTTCTCCATAATCTCAATTTCACCTAATTCTACGTTTACATAATTCAAGGAAAGCTTTTTTAATTCTTGTTTGACAATCATTTTGCAACGGATACACACCATATTTCTGACGTAAAGTTTCATGATATTATCTGTTGATTAAATTAGCATAGTGCTGTAGTTGAAAAAGATTTCAAATCCCGCCTTCTATTAGTATAGATCTTATTATGATAATGAGGAGAGAATAGAGTTTTGGTTTTCAAGTTATTGTATTGAATACATTAGTTTAAGCGAGAAACCATGGAAAATGTTTTATTTAAAAAAAAACATAAATATTCCAGTAACCTACAATAAGGTACATGTCGGTTTAACAAGTGTGAATAATGTAACTTATTACTTAAGTTATGTAACTCTCCCTAGAAATAGAACCTCACCTTTATACTGTTATCGGTATTTTTTACTGTGATTAAATATTTTAACCGGTAACGCATGATGCATACAAATTTATTTAATTAACAAAACGGATTATGGATCAAAAATACAAACAGGCTGAGCCTGATAGTATTGAAAAAGCAAAGCCGCACATGATCGTTGAGATCATCGAATATGTACCCAATGCCATAGTTATGAAAAATATTATTAAAAAGCCGACCGGAAATATTAGCATCATGTCCTTTGACAGCGGGGAAGGATTGACTGAAAAGACGGTTCCTTTTGATTCGTTTGTGCAGATCATTGAAGGGAACGCGGAAATTGTTATCGACCGGGTTTCTAATCAACTTAAATCCGGGCAGGGTATCGTTATTCCGGCTCATCTTTCTAGTTTTATCAGGCCCAACGGTCGGTTCAAAATGATTCAAACCATTATCAAAAGTGGTTATGAATAATGTTAAGATCTAAAATAGTGGTCATCAGCTTTTATCAGGGTTCAATGCATTTTATTTTAATGTTTGTCTTTTTTATTTTTAGGGTGTGAATAATGTAACTTTTGGTTGGATTTATGTAATATCCACCTGTGTTAAAACCCGACATTTATGGTGAAAGAGTTTAGCATGTAAAGATGGAAACCTGGCAAGTTGTGGGTATTGTGGTAGATACTCATAACTGGTTCGGTGGCAAAAAAGTAAACATACCGATTGTTCATATCAGGAAAATAGAGTGGAGCGACAGTTTGGTGTTCTTGGACATCAATAAAGCCGACATAGATCAAAGTCAACTTTTCGAAGAAGATAGTTATCGCCATTTACCGATGTTAAAATAATGAAAAATAAAGAAATATTGCATGGACTTTACATTGAGCTGGTCAAACTGCAGAAAGAGATTATCGCATCCGGACTCAAGCTTGTCGTGATACTTGAAGGCAGGGATGCAGCGGGTAAAGACGGCACCATTAAAAGGATAGTTAAACACCTGAGTCCTCGTGAAGCTATTGTTGTGGCCTTAGGTAAACCATCCAACAGGCAGGAAGATGAATGGTATTTTCAGCGGTATACGGCTCATCTACCTGTTTCCGGAGAATTTGTTCTTTTCAACCGAAGCTGGTATAACAGGGCTGGGGTTGAAAAAGTAATGAAGTTTTGCACAACTAAACAATACAAGTCGTTTTTTAAGGAAGTTGAATTGTTTGAGGAAACACTTGTTAATGCAGGTTTTATTATCTTCAAATATTATCTGGATATCAGTAAAGATGAACAGGAAAAAAGACTGGAAGATCGGCGTAAAGACCCCCTAAAACAATGGAAAATAAGCCCTATTGATGAAGTTGCAAGTAAACATTGGAAGGATTATTCTGACGCCAGGGACGAAATGCTCTTGAAAACCAGTTTTGACCATGCACCCTGGTATATTGTTAAGGCGGACGAGAAACATGAAACTCGTATCAGTTTGATCAGTCATTTGCTGCAGCATTGCGAATATCATCACAAGGATGAAAAGGCATTAGCGGACACCAGCGACTTGATTTATCCTGCTACACCTGAAAATATAAAAGAAAAGCTTTTCTAAAATGATCACAAGAAAATGAAAGCAGCTTTAAAAAAGAATGACGAGGTATTAAACTATGGCAAAGTTGTCTCAGTAAGGGGTAGCGTTATAGATGCCTGGTTTGATGATCCTCTGCCTGCTGTTTATACTTTGCTTCATGCCGGTGAACATCAGGAAATTTCCATAGAGGTATTGGCGCAACTAGACGATCGCCATGTTAGGGGTATTGCATTAACACCAACACAGGGACTAGCCCGGGGTACAGTAATAACGACTAACGGTGAAGAGTTAAAAGTGCCTGTAGGGAAGCGGACATTGGGGAGAATGTTTGATGTGTTTGGTAACACTATTGACCATTTAAAACCCTTAGCAGAAGGCGAAAAACGAAATATACATCAGGCTCCGCCAGCATTGGATAAACGTTCTACCCAATCGCAGGTTTTTGAAACGGGGATTAAGGCTATTGATATTTTAATTCCACTGGAGCGTGGAGGAAAGGCGGGGTTATTTGGAGGTGCAGGTGTTGGAAAAACGGTTTTACTAACTGAAATGATCCATAATATGGTTGGTCAGAATAAAGGAGTCAGCATGTTTTGTGGCATTGGAGAGCGTTGTCGCGAGGGTAATGAGCTTTATGGGGCTATGAAAGACGCCGGCTTACTTGAAAATATGATCATGATGTTCGGGCAAATGAATGAGCCTCCAGGCGCCAGGTTTCGCGTTGGTCATGCCGCTTTAACGATGGCAGAATACTTTCGTGACGATGAGCATAAGGATGTTCTATTATTGATTGATAATATTTTCAGGTTTATACAAGCAGGTATGGAAGTATCCGGCCTTATGGGGCAGATGCCGTCCCGCCTGGGTTATCAGCCTACGTTGGAAACAGAATTGTCTGAGCTGGAAGAACGTATTGCTAATACTGATGCTGGAGCTATCACCTCTATTCAGGCGGTATATGTACCTGCAGATGATTTAACAGACCCCGCTGCAGTTCATGCTTTTTCGCACCTTTCCGCAACAATCGTGCTTTCTAGGGAAAGAGCAAGTGAAGGGCTTTATCCATCTATCGATTTCTTGCAATCCAATTCCAAAATGGCTACTCCCGGTATTATCGGAGATAGGCATTATAAACTTGCCCAACAGATTAGGCAAACACTGGCACAATATGAAGACCTTAAGGATATTATTTCCATGCTTGGCATGGAGCAATTATCTACTGTTGACAGGCTCGTAGTTAACCGGGCAAGACGGTTGGAACGTTTTCTGACACAACCATTTTTCGCTACGGAGCAATTCAGCGGCGTCAAAGGTGAAGTGGTCAGCTTAAAAGATGCGCTGGATGGTTGCGAACGCATTCTAGCAGATGAGTTTAAAGATATGCCTGAGAATGCTTTTTATATGATTGGGAATATTGATGAAGCTTTAAAGAATAAGGACAAGAAGGATGGAGCAGATGCAGCAATACCTGTCCACGCTGGTAGTTAAGCAATAGAAAATAGCATGGATATAAAGATCTTGTTGCCATATAAAGTTTTTGCCGAAATAAAAAACGTAAGTAGCGTTGTGGCGGAAACAAGCGAAGGCTCTTTCGGTTTCTTGCCGCAAAGGCTGGACTGCATTGTGGTTCTGGTTCCGGGTATATTAGCTTATAAAACTGATAAGGTACATTATATAGCGGTGGACGAAGGATTGCTGGTAAAAGCAGGTGACCAGATAATGGTTTCCGTAAGAAATGCCGTAGGTGGCGTTGAGTTGGGCAAACTTGCTGATACCATCCAAAACGAGTTCAAAAACATAAGTGCCGATCAGGAAAAAGTCAGGTATATGGCATCAAGTTTAGAAACTGGCTTCCTATCCAGGCTAAAGAAATTTCAACAGGTATAAAATGGATAAATTAAGAAAGGATGATGCCGATAGTTTTAAGCGGCTAATCTCGGAAAAGGAAAACCGAAAACTAAAGGCACTTGCTGAGAATAAAAGAGCAGAATGGTTTGGCCTGGGCATGTTCGGAATGATTGGCTGGTCGGTAGCGGTACCGACGTTTTTAGGTACGATCGGTGGAATATGGCTTGATAAAAATTATCCCCAATCCTTTTCATGGACGTTAACCTGTTTAATCTCAGGTTTGTTAGCCGGCTGTTTGATCGCGTGGAATTGGGTAATTAAACAAGATTAAAAAATCTATAAGTTATGATCATAGCATTGATAAGTGGTATAGTTTTAGGAATGATATTCTTTGGCGGGCTTTGGTTCACTGTAAAAAAGACAATGGGAACTCGTTATCCTGCAATGTGGATACTCCTCAGTTCCCTTACCCGAACCGTTATTGTTTTAACAGGGTTTTATTTTGTTGCACAAGGAAACTGGCAAAAATTGGTTATAGCTGTATCCGGATTTATAATAGCGCGATTTTTGGTTATGCGGATCACCGGTAGGCTTGATCAAAAACAAACCGTATCAGCAAAAACAAGTCAGCTATGAATTTAACTCCTGATCAGACTGTCTTTTGGAGTCATGGGTTTATCACCATTAACCTCACCATAGTTACTACCTGGGGCATTATGTTATTTATGGTTATCGGGGCAAAACTGGTGACACGTAAACTGAAAACTACGCATAAAATTTCTCGCTGGCAATGTATACTGGAAATGATTGTAACCGGGATAAAAGATCAGATACAGGAAGTCGGCCTGGGAAACCCTAAACAGTATATCGGCTTTATAGGTACTTTGTTTTTGTTTATAGCCATGTGCAATTTTTGGATAATCCTGCCCTGGTATGAGCCCCCAACCGGATCGCTCTCCACTACGGCTGCTTTGGCTATTTCGGTATTTCTGGCAGTTCCCTTTTTTGGTATTCAAAAAAGCGGCCTTCTTGGGTATCTGAAGACCTATATCGAGCCAACTTTTATTATGCTGCCCTTTAATATCATCAGTGAGGCATCGCGGACCTTGGCATTGGCCATCAGGCTGTTTGGTAATATCATGAGTGGTGGGATGATCATCGCCATTTTACTAAGCATATCACCAATATTTATACCGATCGTTATGAAAGCGCTCGGACTGCTTACAGGTATGGTACAGGCCTATATATTCAGTATCCTGGCTACAGTTTATATTGCTGCAGCAGTACAGGAAAGCATTAAGAAGAAAAAATTAATAAATAAAAACACTAATTAAATTAAAGGAGGATTAAAAGATGGATAATGTATCATCAATAGCAATAGCTTCAATTATAACTGCAGGTTTTACAACGAGTATCGGGTGTATGTTTCCCGCTTTGAGCGAAGGAAAAGCAGTAGCTACCGCTTTGGGTTCGATTGCCCAGCAGCCAGATGCTGCACCAACTATAACCAGAACCTTATTTGTCGGGCTGGCGATGATCGAATCAACGGCAATTTATTGTTTCGTGGTGTCAATGATCTTAATATTCGCAAATCCGTTCTGGACGTTCATCATCACTAAATAGTAACATCATGCAAATTAACTGGTTCACGGTAATAGCCCAGATCATCAATTTCCTGATTTTGGTGTGGCTGATGAAAAAATATCTTTATAAGCCAATTCTGCAGGCTGTTGATGAGCGTGAAAAAAAAATAGCTTCTAAGCTTACTGATGCAAATAGCAAAGAAGCTGAGGCCAAAAGTGAACAGGCTGAATTCAAAAAGAAAAATGATGATTTTGATCGACATAAAAAGAAAATGATGGACGCGTTAACTGGCGATGTTGAAACTGAGCGTCAAAAGTTAATGGATACCACAAAAGCTGATGCAGCAGTTTTAAAGCTTAAACTAGAAGAAGCCTCAAAAGAATTACAGGAAAGTTTAAATAAACAGTTGATGCAAAAGACACAGGACGAAGTCTTATCAATTACCCAAAAGGTTCTTTCCGAACTTGCCTCCACTAATTTGGAGGAACAAACAGTTCATGTTTTTATCAGGAACATAAAAGCAATAACAGAAAAGGACAAAAAACAATTTATCGATGCTTTTGATTCAGGCTCAGCACCATTATCCATAAAAAGTGCTTTTGACCTCCCTTCAAAAGAACAACAAAGTATCAAAACAGCCATAGAAGATCTGATTGGCCCCGATGTGAAGTATATATTTGAAACGGATCCCAAAATAATAGGTGGCATCGAATTAATTACAAAGGGTTATAAACTCTCCTGGAGCTTTGCTGCGTATATAAGTTCACTCGAAAAAAGCATTGCTTCAAGTGCAAAAGAATCCCTAAAAGCAGATAAGGAATAACGATATGCCAACAACTTCCATGAAAAATAACATAGCACACAGGTTCGAACAACTTGATAAAGGTATAGCGGATCATGTATTCGCATTTGCTCCCCAGGAGGTGGGTCATGTAACAAGTGTAGCTACGGGTATAGTCAAAGTTTCGGGTCTAGGGGGCGTTGGTTTTGAAGAGTTATTGAAATTCTCTGAAGACCTTTACGGCATAGCCTACAACCTGGATGAAGAAGAAATCGGCGTAATACTGCTTGGAGAAGATACCTTATTGAACGCTGGTGACGAAGTGCAACGTACCGGTAGAGTAATGGATATCCCGGTAGGGGATCACCTGATCGGCAGAGTTATAGACCCAATGGGCATGCCTATTGATGGCAAAGGTGCTATACCAATCAGTAAAAGACTCCCTATTGAAAGGCCTGCACCAGCAATTATGGACAGGATGGCGGTAAATGCAGCGTTACAAACAGGGATTAAGGTTGTTGACGCACTGATCCCGATTGGCAGAGGTCAGCGCGAATTGATAGTTGGTGACCGGCAAACCGGGAAAACACAAATTGCTATTGATACCATACTTAATCAGCGAGGGAAAGACGTGCTGTGTGTATATTGTGCTATTGGACAGCGTGCTTCGGCGGTTGCTAAGGTAATTGCCAACCTAGAGGAAAAAGGTGCGATGGAGTATACCGTGATCATGGTTGCTGAAGGTAATAGTACGGCCGGATTGAAATATATTGCACCCTATGCGGCAACCAGCATTGCCGAACATTTTATGGAAGAGGGGCGAAATGTACTTATTGTGTATGATGACCTGACGCATCATGCGCGCGCATACCGGGAGCTTTCGTTGTTGTTACGAAGACCACCTGGACGGGAAGCTTTCCCAGGGGATATTTTCTATATTCATTCCAGATTATTGGAAAGGGCCACGCACCTTAGCGATAATTTAAAGGGAGGCTCGCTTACGGCGTTGCCGATCATTGAAACGGAAGCTCAAAATATCTCCGCTTATATTCCAACCAACCTGATCTCCATTACAGACGGGCAGATTTATCTTTCTCCTAAATTATTTGAAGCCGGTATTTTACCTGCTGTTGATGTAGGGAAATCTGTTTCGCGTGTCGGATCGAATGCGCAATTGCCTGCCTACAAATCTATTGTAAAACTTAAACTGCAATATGCTCAATTTGAGGAACTGGAAAGCTTTTCGCGGTTTGGCACCCGTTTAGATGAAAACACTAAAAAAATTATTGATCACGGAGAACGTATTCGGAGTTGCCTTAAGCAAAACGAACTTCATCCATTAACGGTGTCACAGCAAATAGTAGTATTGCTTGCATTAACAAACGGACTTTTTGACGACGTTGCTATTGACAAAGTACGGGAAGCAGAAGCTGGTATTTTGAAAAGTATGGATCAGTTTCCCAGTGAATTACTTAAACGCCTATTTGCAGACCAGCAGTTAGACAGTGCGGATCATGATCTGATCTTGAAGACCGCAGGAGATCTGCTTGCTTCTTTTAAGGAAAAGGTTGAATCCGATCAAACGCCAAAGTAAAAATAATGGATACTTTAGAAGATTTAAACCGGAAACTAGAGGGCGCAAAAGATATTAAATCGGTTGTGAAAGCGATGAAGGCTATGGCAGCTTCCAGAATAACGCAATATGAGGCTGCAGTAAAGTCGCTTGGAGACTACAACCATACCGTTACACTGGGAATTAAAGCCTATTTAACGGCAGAGAAAATTCAAACGGTGATTAAAAAACCGGGAATCAAAAAGTCTAATGATGAAGTTGTTTGCGCTATTGTTTTCGGTTCTGACCTGGGTCTGGTTGGGCAGTTTAATGACCTGATCTGCAAAGATGTGCAGCAATCATTACAGTCTGTCCCCGGTAAAAAAGAGATCTGGGTAATTGGCGAACGAGTTCAGGCACTTTTGGCAGACGCAGGACTTCATATTACAAAATCTTATGCTGTTCCTGGCTCAATAGATGCGGTTACACCGCTTATTCAAAATATTTTAATTGACATTGAAAACACCCTTGAAACAGGTAGGGTAAAACAGTTTTATATGTTTCATAACCAACCTAAAGTTGGCTATGGGTACGAGGTGGTCATGCAGCGTTTGTTACCACTTGATGAGCAATGGATGCAGGAGATCATAAATATGAAATGGCCAACTAATAATATTCCTGAAGTTGCTGGTAATGCTGAAACTACATTAACAGCGCTCATCAACGCCTATTTGTTTGTTTCGGTGTTTAAAGCTTGCGCAGAGTCTTTGGCTACTGAAAACGCAAGCCGGCTGGAAGCCATGCAGCGTGCAGAAAAGAGTATAGGTGATATGTTAGATAGCCTTGGTAAGAAATTTCAGAGTTTGCGCCAAAGTATGATTGACGAAGAGCTTTTCGATGTTGTCTCTGGATTCGAAGCTTTGAAAAAATAGAATTACTAATTTGGGAAATGCAAAAAAGATCATAAATGCTAAACCCATTATAGACGAGCAGCTTCTAAATTAAATAGGTTATCCTACAACTAAGAGAAGGTGATCAAAGTTTGCTGGCTTCCCTTAATTTTAATTCAATCTTTTTTGCCAATTAATTCAACTATAGGATTAAACTCCTTGCCGAATTAACTTGATAATATATGCCAGAAATTGCAATTATGGGCAATTCTAACAGTACTTATCTTTATCGAACTAATCAGTTAGTCCTTTAATAGGAATAGGGAATAAAAAATCTTCCAGAACGTTATGGTGTGCCTCTGATATATGTTCCTTAAATGACTTCATACTTTTGTGCATTGCATTCGCGTATGCCGGGCTGAATTTTTTCAATATTTCTTTTATCTTTTTTAATTCTGCCTTTATCGCTACATCGCGTTGGAGTTTGCCTTTTGGAAGTTCATTGTCTATCTCTTCGAGATTTGATTGAAAAACCTGGTCTGCTTTTGCGTAAAATCCGAGCAGTAGTGGATCTGCTGTGTAGGGTTTGATATGATCGAACTGAATAGCAGTATTTTTTTCTGCCTTATCCATCTCGCCATTAGCATTAGCTGCCAGAAGTGAAATATAAACTGGAAATTTAAGCAAGGTCTTTTGATCTTCTTCAGATAGTTCTTTGTAGGGATCCATAACTTTTAAATTTTAGATCTTTATTAAGTTTAAGCCTAAAATAGACCAGCAAAATAATGATGAACCGTCGGTTCAAAAGCTTAATAGAGAAGTATAATTAGGCAACCTTTAATAAGCAGATTTGTTTGATAAGTCCAGCGTATTTCAAAGCAATAAGTAATATAGGCTGGTTTGTTTGTGTCAAAATAATTTATATTAAAAGATCTGTATTGTTAAGAATCAATTGATTGTGCTTTATATTATATCTATTCTAGATTTTTGGGAAGATCAAGACGTGCCACACCTATACGGTTATCGGCCATGCCATAATATACATCATAGCGGTCGGGCATACCAATGTCGGTCCGCTGGTCTATTCCTGTTGGAAAAACAACATCAGCAATAATTCCAACTTTTTCTTCAGGAAGGGTTGGTACTAATATAGGCTCAAAAGACCTGAACACAACATCGTAAGGATCATCGGCTGAAAGAAACATTACCCCGGCAGAATATATCAATTGTTGTTTTGTGGGTGTTGACTGTGCACTTTCATGCACGCCATGGTAAATGAACATCCAACCGAATCTTGTCAATACCGGTGGAGTTCCTGAACCTATTTTTATTTTTTCCCAGTCAAACACAGGGACTGCGAGCGGCCGGTGAGAAGTGAATTTCGCCGGTTGCCATTTTTCGCTTTCCTGTTTTTCCGGGTGAATGTGGCAATAGGATAACCAGATGCTTTCGTGGTGTCTATCCATCGCTTTATCCCAGGGGTGGGCAGCTTTTTCTTCAGGCGAGGTACCAGGAAACAGGGGGCGATGCAGCATACCCAACGCACGGTGACCATGCGGACTTGGTATTTGCATCGGGAAAACACAGGCATCTTTATTATTGATGTTATTGAATTCTATATTTTCGTAATGATTATAAGTTACTAATCCAAGCCGCTCCCAGGTTAACAGGTCTTTGGATTGAGCCATAGCAATTCTGGGACCATCGGGTGAAAAGGCCGTATAGGTCATGATATAGCGTTCTAAAGGTTCAATATAGGTCACACGGGCATCTTCACAACCGCCGCCACCATTGGGACGTTTTTCATAATCTGCTTCTGGCTCAAGGGCGATTCCCAAACGCTCCACACCTGTTGGATCCCCTGCATCATTGAAGAGTACTTTAACTATGCCGATCCTCGAATAATTATCTTTTGTCGCAATTCGGGGAAACAAATATAAATTCCCGTCTTTTCCTCTTGCTGCAGCCGGGTTCAAAACACCGCCAGCTTCCATCGGGTTGTTCATGTCGGGCTCCATAATAGTGCCCAATCGTTTCAATTTCAATAATCCCATAAGTTTACGTTTGACAGATGATGATCGTTTGAATAATGATTTTAGTTTCCTTAGGTCCGCGTACCTGAATACAGTCTACGCCAGTTTTTTTAGCCGGATGATCATTTCCACCTTCAAATAAGGCGTCGACTACGAAAAGCATATCCGCTATAACTTTCTTCATTATTTCTTCCAATTTATGCATTTCCTAGGCCTGTATCTATGCCAGGTTGGGTAACTTCTACAGAAGTTGCACCACCCAGGTTGATCGTAAACTCTGGGATCATCTTTTCCAGCATGGCAACCTTCTATACAAACTGCCATCCGAGACTCATTATTGCAAGCTACGTTAAAGGAGGCGTTAGTTTGTATGTAACATAATAAAAAGTGCTTATTATTGAATAATTTTTCAGTCTGTGAGTTACCTATTAAGCGCATATATGCGAATTAGTTTCAATTATTATCGGCTTTAGCTTTACGTTATTGGGTAAGTTATTCATTGACAACGCCTAAGGGTCATATGCAATTTAACTAGATTTCCGTAATAACTTTTCTAGGCTGGTCAATAAATTCCGTTTTCTAGCTAGGTCAAATCATGCCAATATTTGACCTCCTGTTGAGCTAGGCTTTCTTTGTATCCATTAAATGGAGCGGTCTCGCTGATGAACATATATGATCTATTTCATCATATGAAGATATTTGATATTTTTTCAGAAAAAGGAAATGATTTAATTAGATGACTATGATTCATATGGATTTTTTAATATCAGACACACAACCCTTTTATTCATTTTTTAGTCTCTTTTTATCTAACCATACGTCAAACTAAGCTTAGTTCTCAATGACTATAAAGAGGGTTCTAATGAAAGTGATATAATTTATAAATCAACAATTTGACAGGGTGCAGAATAGGGCATAAAACAGATGATATTGAATGCCTGATTTTGATATGAAATTTTTAATGATTCATAAAAAAACCCTCTAAATATTGCTATTTAGAGGGTTTTTACTGGATTTTGACGTCCATGTGGTCGGGGTGGCAGGATTCGAACCTACGACCTCCACATCCCAAATGTGGCGCGATACCGGGCTACGCTACACCCCGAGTTTTAACTTTTTGATCTATAAATGATCTCTTTGTTAAGGGTCTGCAAAGATACTAAACTTTGTCTTTTCTGCAAATATATTTTTAATTAATATTTTTGTTTTAAAAACGCTTTGTTTTTCTCTCAGCGGGAGCAAATGTAAGTCCTTTTTTGATGTTTCCAAAACTATTTTCAGAAGAAAGATACACACCTAAGAATTTAAAAAAGCAACTCAAAGATAATGTGTGGCTTACATCACCTAAACAATTGAAAATAAATTTTACAAGAAGAGATTATTTCCTTAAAAATGCCTAAATAAATACTTTTAAGGCGATTTTAAGCGAAAAAAACAGTAAAAAATTTATTTATCATCGACCAATATTCTCTTTACAGCATCCAGATATCCATACCCGTAAACATTATCTGGTTCAAGATAGCTGGTCTCCGTCCATTCGTTCCAGCTATTGATAGTAATCAGGGGAACCTGTCGAGGATGGGCATCAACATAATCTTTAGCCATTTTAAGTGCCTTGGCAAAATTAGCAGGTGTGTTGTTTCTCATAACTGCACTTTTTCCTAACCGCGGACTGTTATCCCATCCTACTAATGTGCGGATAATAAGTCCTGCTATGGTTGTGGAACATCATAAATCATAAATACCGGTTTACCATCAATCTTATAATATTGTGGCAGCTTAAAATACTTGTCAATATTGCGTTTACAAATCTTTTCGAATTCATTCCGACTGATTTTTCCTGTCCAGATCACATTTCCATCCTCTACCTTATTTAACCTTGTATCCCACGTATTCACGACATCATGATTAGCCCACATGAGGTAAAATTTCATTTTGTCCTTGTTATCAGCCTTTAGGAAGCCGTTGTTCAATGTAGTTTCCATAAAAGGGCGCCCGTCATACCAATACCAGTCGAAAATGAAAACATTTACACCATGCTTGGTGGCTTCGTTAATTTCCATATTCATTACAGCAGGATCAGCTTCGTTTACCGTTCCCTATACCGGTTTCCCGTCCCAATAATGCCCCGGAAATCTTTCCTGCATGTTCATCACCGTTTCCCATTCCCCAATGCAAGCGGGCTAAAAGGAGCGTAAGCGTGGATCGTCATTTGCGTAAGCTAGATATAAAAAAGCCGCTACATCATATTTCTTTTTAGCTGTTTTCTTAATTTGAGCATTGACATTTCCGAAGATTAATATAAGAATGCCAATTGCGAATAACATCGTAAATCATTTATTCATGCTGTAAGATGGAATAAAAAAAGTTAAATTCTTAGAAGAAGGTAATCCGTTCATTGGCTGTTAATTTTTCATAAAGATATTTTTTATTAATAAAGAACTTGTTATATAATTGGATGATCACTACATGGCAATAATACTTTTAACGGATGAAATTTCATATCTTTTGGATAGTATACACGGCTCCCTGGTAGTCGTCTCGTTCACGTTATTTTGTGGTAAATAACATCTAAATAAGCGAATAACATTTATTATTATAACAGCGATCGGCTCAATTTTATGCAGCTTCTTCATCCAAAAAACGAAAAGCATAAAAATGTAGAAAAGAATTTCAATAATCATCTGGATAAGCATGGTTCTTGAGATTGCAACTAATACAGGGGAAATTATCGGGGTACTAGCACAATATCTTTTATGTAAAATTAAACCAGCTAATGCCATTAAAGAGCACAGATTAGATCAAAACCTCTTAATTGTGCAACTTTGCTCTGTTTCTATTTGCTCTACCAGCGTAAATTCAAAATCCCATTAATATGCGCTGTCATTAATGTAATCAGAAGCATGAATAATAAACTCAAAAAAACCTTTTAAACCAATTCATAAAATAATATAACTCTTTCCCGTAATTATGTAAAGAGGCAGCCTGTATGAATAGCTATTTTTGTATCATCAATTAAATAGTATGCTTACAGATACAAAAACTTCAGGTTCATTTACCAAGCAGTCCTTTCCCGTTACAGGAATGAGTTGTGCTTCATGTGCAAGTAGCGTGGAGTCCATGCTTAAATCTTCTAAAGGGGTAAAGGATGCCGCGGTTAACTATGCGAATCAAACTGCATGGGCAGAATTTAATCCCACTGAAACCAATTCCTTTGAACTACAAAAAGCCATCCGCTCCATCGGATATGATATAATAGTAAATGTGGAAGATCCTGCTAAAGCGCAGGAGGAGATCCAGTTTAAACAATATCAGGAAATAAAATCACGGACCATCTGGGCTTCCATCCTTTCTCTTCCTGTTTTTATCATAGGGATGTTCTTCATTCATTTGCCTTATGGTAATTGGATCTCTATGATCCTTACTGCACCTGTGTTGTTCTGGTTTGGTCGAAATTTCTTTATCAATGCATGGGGACAAGCTAAACATGGCAGGGCGAACATGGATACTTTAGTTGCTCTGAGTACCGGAATAGCTTTCATTTTTAGTGTCTTTAATACCCTGAATCCGGAGTTCTGGCTAAGCAGGGGAGTGGAGCCTCATGTTTATTTTGAAGCCTCTGCAGTCGTCATTTCCTTTATATCTTTGGGCAAATTGCTGGAGGAGAAAGCTAAATCTAAAACATCATCGGCAATAAAAAAGCTGATGGGACTGCAACCGAAAACCGTCAGACTCCTTATCGATGGACAGGAAAAAGAAATAGCCATTTCCGCTGTTGAGAAAGGAAATACGATCCTGATCAGGCCAGGAGAAAAGATTCCCGTAGATGGAAGAGTTACAAGTGGCGATTCGTATGTTGATGAAAGCATGATTACCGGGGAGCCTATTGCCGTTCATAAGCAAAAGGATGACCAGGTTTTTGCCGGAACAATCAATCAGAAAGGAAGCTTTCAGTTCAAAGCGGAAAAGGTAGGAAGTGATACCTTTCTGGCACATATTATTAAAATGGTACAGCAGGCACAGGGAAGTAAAGCACCCGTGCAGAAGCTGGTAGATAAAATTGCCGGGATCTTCGTACCGATAGTCATCATTATTTCCATACTCACCTTTATCACCTGGATGCTTTTAGGGGGCGAAAATGCCTTCACACATGCTTTGCTTACTTCCGTAACCGTATTGGTTATTGCTTGTCCTTGTGCATTGGGGCTTGCTACCCCAACAGCTATCATGGTAGGAGTGGGGAAAGGTGCTGAAAATAATATCCTGATTAAAGATGCCGAAAGTCTGGAGCTCGCCCATCAGGTTAATGTGATCATCCTGGATAAAACCGGTACTATTACAGCTGGTAAACCCAAGGTTACCGCTCAGGAATGGAATACGAATACAACGAACAAAGAGGAGCTTGAAAAAATACTCTATAGCCTTGAGATACAATCTGAACACCCTTTGGCCGAAGCTGTAATTAGCAATTTAAAAGAAAATAAAATCCAGGGAGTCAATCTCGAATCCTTTGAAAGTATCACTGCCAGAGGCGTAACCGGATCATATGAAGGAACAGCCTATTACGCCGGAAACAAAAGTTTGATGGATGAACACTCCATTCAGATGGACAGCGATTTGAACGCCAAAGCAACAACCTTTCAGAAAAAGGCAAATACCGTCATCTACTTCTCAAATACTCAAAATGTACTTGCTGTTATAGCCATTGCCGATCAGGTTAAACCCAGTTCTAAAATAGCTATAAAAAAGCTGCTGGATATGAACATTGAAGTAATCATGCTAACGGGGGATAATAATCAGACTGCCGCCGCTGTAGCTGAAGAAGTAGGGATCAAGCAGTATCAAGCAGAAGTATTGCCTTCTGATAAAGCGGACTTCATCAAAGAATTACAGCAAAAGGGTAAGGTTGTAGCTATGGTAGGTGATGGTATCAATGATTCTCATGCATTAGCGCAGGCTGATATTAGTATTGCAATGGGTCATGGTTCTGATATTGCCATGGATGTGGCAAAAATGACACTGATTACCTCTGACCTGCAATCTATTCCTAAAGCGTTAAAACTATCTAAACAAACGGTTCAAACTATCCATCAAAATCTTTTCTGGGCATTCATCTACAACCTGATTGGAATACCATTGGCGGCAGGGGTGTTGTATGCTTACAATGGTTTCCTGCTCGATCCTATGATTGCTGGTGCGGCAATGGCGTTAAGCTCGGTTTCTGTAGTGAGTAATAGTCTGAGGTTAAAAGCTACAAAACTTTAAAAATTACCGCATTGCTGGTCATGCAAGGGTGTTTCGCTTTATTTAGGTAGTCCGCAATAATAAGTATGGCTTCTCCTGTGGTATCGGGTGTGGCGGCTTTAATACGTTCTTACTTCCCTTCTTTAACTGCTGTTCAAGTAAAGGATATTTGCCTGGTGTAAATAAAAAAAACCTTAAAAATTAAAAGGCGCATGGAGCAACAATTAATATTTAAGTTTTTTAACCTATACAATGAATGCTGTTTTTACAACAATAGCTCATTTTAACAAGAGAATCCTTTTACTCATTTAGAGACATCATGAACCAAATCAAAGTTTATATAAACAAAATGAAGCAGACCCCTTTTAAAGAGCTTAATTTATCTCTTCTTAGATGAAAATTGAATCAAATCCATTTTAAACAAAACGTATAAACATCTTTAATTATATATAAACACCATGAACTTTAAAACGAATATCAAATGTGACGCATGTGTAGCCAAAGTTACCCCTGCATTAAATAAAACGGTAGGTGAAGGAAACTGGGAAGTAAACTTACTGGTTCCCGAACGTACTCTCACGGTTAAAACCGACGCTAATGTACCTGAAATGGTCGCAGCTTTAAAAGAAGTGGGTTATACAGCCGAAAAAGTTTAACATAAAGGCCTATTCTTGTTTTAATCCGTTGCGTTATTTTATATATTTGATAAAGTGTCACGCATAAAACGGCAAAATATGAATAGGTCTTTCTTGTTTCCTGCAATAACGCGTTCATTTGTACGGTTATTTCTATTTATTTTACCTTTATTGGCAATCAATAATGTAAATGCGAATGATAAATCAGCCTGGATCAGAATAAACCAGTTAGGATATTCCCCTGTAAGTGTAAAGGTGGCCGTTCTCGGCTCAAAAGGAAATCAAAAATTTAAAACATTTCAGTTAATTGAAGTCTCCACTTCTAGGATTGTCTTCAAAAGCAAAACCAGTAAAAACTATGGCGCTTACGGTCCCTTTGCATCATCCTACCGTTTCGATTTTACTAAATTTAAAACTCTCGGAACCTATTATTTAAAGTCAGGGTCAACCCAATCACCTGAGTTCCAAATATCCACAGATGTTTATGCAGGGACATCAGACTTTGTGCTCAACTACATGAGGCAGCAGCGATCAGGCTTTAACCCATATCTTAAAGATTCCTGTCACACCCATGATGGTTATACGCTATATGGTCCTATGCCCGAAAAAACGCATGTTGATGTTGCAGGAGGCTGGCACGATGCCACAGATTACCTGCAGTATGCAACCACATCGGCCAATGCAACTTATCACTTGCTTGCTGCATATCGTGATTTCCCGGGTGTATTTACCGATAAACATCTTGCAAATGGACTGGAAGGAACCAACGGTATGGCAGATGTAGCGGATGAAGCCAAATGGGGCCTTGACTGGTTGTTAAAAATGCATCCGCGCGACGATTGGATGTTTAACCAAATTGCAGACGACCGTGATCATGCCGGATACCGTTTACCTAATAAAGATTCCGTTGATTATGGTTATGGAAAAGGCACAGGAAGACCCGTTTATTTCATCACCGGAGAGATTCAAGGGTTTAAAAAATATAAAAACAGAACTACCGGCACCTCTTCAACAGCCGGTAAATTCGCAAGTGCATTTGCATTGGGCTCACAGTTATTTTCAAAAAGCGATCAACAATATGCTGAAAAATTAAAACTTAAATCGGTATCAGCCTATCAATATGGATTGATTAAACCAGGCGTATCTCAAACCGCACCAGGTACAGCACCCTACTTTTACGAAGAAGACAACTGGGTGGATGATATGGAGTTAGGTGCCGCGGCTATCTACCAACTCACTCATGAACAAAAGTATTTTGATCAGGCATTGCAATACAGTGTACAAGAAAAAGTTATCCCCTGGATGGGTACTGATACAGCAAGACATTACCAATGGTATCCCTTCCATAACTTCGGACACTATGAACTAGCTGAAACCAGCGATCCTGTTAATAAAGCCAAACTCATCAGTTATTACAAAGAAGGCATCCAGAAAGTGTGGGACAAGTCTAAAAATAACGCCTTTTACAGGGGCATACCCTTTATCTGGTGCTCCAATAATCTTACCACATCATTTGCCATTCAATGTGTCCTATATCGCAAACTCAGTGGCGATACCACCTATATCGAACTGGAACAAGCCACATTTGACTGGCTTTTCGGCCTTAACCCATGGGGTACCAGTATGGTTTACGGTTTACCCGGATCGGCAAATGCAGATACTCCCGTTGACCCTCACTCTTCGTTAACGGTTTTGCAGCACTACCCACTAGACGGAGGACTGGTAGACGGTCCCGTAAAGGGTAGTATCTTTGCTAATCTGCTAGGCATCAAGATGCATGAAGCGGATGAATACATGGAATTTCAATCTGATCTGGCTGTTTATCATGATGATTCAGGAGACTTTAGTACTAATGAACCAACCATGGATGGCACAGCTTCTCTGGTTTACCTGCTTGCAGCTAAAGAAAGTCAGTCCGGGGAGGTGGTAGCGCCAAAAAAGTAACGACCGACCCTTATGGTGCTATCATAAGGGGAGACTTAAGTACAAAAAATATAGCTTTAGTCTTTACAGGCGATGAATTTGCAGATGGTGGAGCGCATATAAGATTGATCTTAAAGAAACATCATATACCCGCATCCTTCTTTTTTACCGGCAACTTTTATTCAAACCCTGAGTTTGAAACGTTAATAAAGAACCTGAAGAAAGATGGTCATTATTTAGGACCACATTCCGATAAACATCTTTTATATGCCGACTGGATTAAAAGAGACAGCCTGCTGGTTGACAGTCAAGAATTTAAAAAGGATCTCCTGGCTAACTTTGATAAAATGAAGAAATTTGGAATTAAAAAACAAGATGTACCTTACTATATTCCACCCTATGAATGGTATAATAAAACGACTGTGCTTTGGGCAAAAAAGCAGGGACTGCAAACCTTCAACTTCTCTCCTGGCACCCAATCCAATGCCGATTATACCTATCCTGCAATGGGCAAAAGTTATAGGAGTTCTGAAGAGATCTATCAATCGATTATCCAATATGAAGCAACCGCAGGGCATGGCTTGAATGGATTTATATTATTAATCCATATAGGTACCGACCCACGAAGAACCGATAAATTCTATAACAAACTCGATCAGCTGCTCAAAGAACTGGAGCATAAAAATTATAGTTTTTTACGCATTAACGACCTATTAAAGTAAAATGGTAAATCAACCCCTAAATTCGCCGAGACTTATTTCAATAGACGCTTTCCGGGCAGTAACTATGCTGGATCACTTCCCTGTTCTACTCTAAAGGATTACCATCCGATAAAAGATTCTGGATTTACATCGCTGCTATATCTATCACGATGATTCTTTTTGGGCTCTTAACCAGGTCCTTACGGGGCATCTCCAAAATTAGAGCTACCCCTTCATGGACCACAATCTGCATAGGAATAAGTGCGCTGAGCTTTTCCCTGATGGTTTGTCTGGTTGATCTAAAAGGTATAAAAGGCTGGTACAATTGGATTAAACCTGCTGGTGTAAGCACCCTCACCTGTTATCTTTTGCCCTATGTACATATTGCTTTGTTGCAGATGATTACATTTAGATTGCCCCTTGAATTACACAGCGGAGGTATCGGGCTAACAAAATCTTTTTTATTTTCGCTTATTATTATTCAAATTGTTGGTTTTCTTGGAAAACAGAAAATACGACTAAAACTTTAAAATGGTAAAAATAATAACGAACGGGCTGCTGTATACGGGTGAAGAACTATTAACCCATCACGCAGTAGTCATACAAAAAGATCAGATTATTGATATCATACCTGAATATGAAATTCCTGCCAATGCCGAATTGATCGATTGCAAGGGCTCTTTTATCGTACCGGGTTTTATTGACCTTCAGATCTATGGAGCGGGGGGCTATTTGTTTTCCGGAAACTTAACTGCCGAAGCATTAAAAGCTATTGCTGATGATCTGGTAAGTAAAGGAACAACCGGGTTTGTTATAACCCTTGCTACAAACTCCATAGATGTGTTCTTAAAAGCAATACGTCTGGTTAGAGATAATCCCCATCCTGCTCTTTTAGGGATTCATCTGGAAGGCCCTTATATTAATCCGGCTAAAAAAGGGGCCCATATCGAAAAGTATATCAAAGTACCGCAAAGGAAAGAAATAGAGACTTTACTTCAAGCAGCAGCAGGTGTGCTGAAAATTATGACTCTTGCGCCTGAAGTAACCGATCCTGCCCTGATTAAATTGTTGATTGATAACGGCGTGATCGTTTCAGCCGGACATAGTATGGCCACTTTCCAACAAGCTACGTATGGTTTTGCGCAGGGGATCTCCTGCACCACGCATCTCTTTAATGCCATGTCGCCTTTTCATCATCGCGATACTGGTCTTCCTGGAGCTACTCTTCAATCCAAAACGGTCATGGCGAGTATGGTTGCCGATGGAATTCATATCGATTATCAAGCGCTGATGATCAGTAAAAAGTTACTTCAGGAACGTATGTTTCTAATCACAGACGCAGTGGAAGAATGTCACCAAGGTCCGTACCAACATGTAAGGGACCATGATCATTTTAATATGCCTGATGGGACATTATCAGGATCTGCTTTAACCCTGCTTAAAGCCGTTGAAAACTGTGTTAAACACGTGGGTATCCCACTTGATGAAGCACTTAGAATGGCCTCCACATACCCTGCTCAAATATTAAATAAAACAGATATTGGTAAAATAAAAACTGGGTATAAAGCAGATCTCGTCGTTTTTAATGCTGAATATCAAGTTGAACAGGTTTGGCTTAATGGCCGTAGTTACTAATTAAAATGCCCATTGCCAATAATTAAAGAACATACACAAATGAAAAAGTATATATTAATCGCCCTGATTGCATGTTATACCACGGTATCCGGACAAGTGAAAAACACCGGTATTTCCTTGATTCCCATCCCTGTTGAACTGATTAAAAATACGGGAACATTTATTTTGCCTAAAAACGTCACGATAAGTGTAGGTCCAAGTCCTGAATTAGTGCAAATGACTAATCTTTTAAAGGAGCGGATCGCCACAACTACAGGGTCCAGTGTACTCATCATTCCCCGGAGTCCCTCAGCAACCATCCATTTACAATTAAACAGGAAAACTGATTCTATTCTAGGTGATGAAGGTTACCGCCTCGAAGTCACCACCCGCAATATTACCATAAAGGCCAATCAGCCCGCCGGATTGTTCTACGGCGTACAAACTTTATTACAGCTTTTTCCTAAAGAAATTGAAGGTGATGTGGAAGCAGATCATGTGAAATGGGAAATCCCTTGTCTGGAAATAGTAGATTATCCGCGTTTTGAATGGCGTGGATTAATGTTTGATGTCGCCCGTCATTTCTTTACCAAAGAGGATGTAAAGTCTTATATCGATAACATGGTGCGTTATAAGTACAACCTGCTTCACCTGCACCTTGCCGATGATGAAGGATGGCGAATTGAAATTAAAAGCCTTCCACGGTTAACTGAAGTAGGTTCCTGGAGTGTAAAAAAGGTAGGTTATTTTGGTAAATTTAGTCCTCCTGCAGCGGATGAAATTCGCGATTACGGTGGTTTCTTTACCCAGAATGACATCAAAGAAATTGTCGAATATGCTAAAGTTCGTTTTGTCAACATCCTTCCTGAAATTGATGTTCCCGGACATAGTCTGGCTGCCATTGCATCCTACCCCGAACTTTCCTGTACTCCTGAAGCTGTAAATTATAAAGTACGTTCAGGAGAACAGATTATGGATTGGTCACATGGTGCTCCTCCAATTGGCTTGGTTGATAATGCGTTATGTCCTGCTAACGAAAAAGTTTACGAGTTTATTGATAAGGTGGTTACTGAAGTAGCCGCACTTTTTCCATTTGGTTATATCCACATGGGTGGCGATGAAGCTGCTCATAATTTTTGGAGTAAGAATCCTCAGATTAAAGATTTAATGCAAAAAGAAGGATTGAAAACCATGGAAGAGGTGCAAAACTATTTCACCAAAAGGGTACAACTGATTGTCGCATCTAAAGGAAAGAAATTTATTGGATGGGATGAGATCATGGAGGGTGGTGGTCTTCCTGTCGAAGCTGCTGTGATGAGCTGGCGTGGTGTTTCCAATGGAGTGAAAGCCGCTCAACTGGGCCATGAAGTAGTGATGGCACCAAGTGACTTTGCCTATATTGACCTAATGCAGGGTGATGTATCTATCGAACCTAAAAATTATGCGTCTGTACTGCTCAGTAAGTCTTACCAGTTCGATCCCTTACCTGCTGGAGTGGACCCTGCACTAATCAAAGGAGGGCAAGCTAACTTGTGGACCGAACAGGTGTATAACATGCGTCAGGCCGAGTATATGACCTGGCCAAGAGCATTTGCTGTTTCCGAGGCGTTATGGTCTCAGCCGAAAAACAGAAACTGGAATGACTTCTTTGGCCGGGTAGAAAAGCAATTTGAACGATTTGATGTAGCGGAGATTAAGTATGCCCCCAGTGCTTATGATCCAATTATAAATGTGAGTAGGAAAGACACTCAGCTGGTTGTAAGTTTAACTTCGGAAGTGGAAGGGTTGGATCTCTATTATTCTTTCGACAATAGTTATCCTGATCGTTTTTATCCCAAGTATACCGCCCCTCTGATCGTACCCAAGGATGCCGGATTGCTTAAAATTGTTTCCTACAGAGGGAAAAATCCAATTGGAAGACAAATGACAATTCTGGTAACTGACTTGCAAAGCAGAGCAAAAAAATAAATTTGCAAACAATGAGCCCTCTTCTGCTTTATCTAAGTATAAACTTAAAGATATGAACAGGACAGTAGGATTAGTACTAATTGTAATCGGAGTTATTATGCTGATTTGGACCGGATTCAGCTATACGAAAAAGGACAAAATCATCGATGCCGGACCTATTCAGGTATCTGCTGATAAAAAAGAAACGGTTAACTGGCCTCCATACCTGGGCGGAATATTGCTTATTGGAGGCATTGTTATTGTTGCCTCTTCTAAAAAGAATGCATAAATAAAACAAAAGAACCGGACATTATCGTGTTCGGCTCTTTTGTTCTGCTTTACAAGTATCTTAGCTTCCTGATTTAATTTTACCCCTCTGGGAATGAAAAAAAAGAAGCAAAATACAGATACTGATCCTAAAATTATGTTAGCCCGTCACCGTAAACTCTTTATGGAGCGGCTGAAGGAAATCTGTGATGTACTTGCTGGTCCGGGTATTTTCGAAAAGCTTCCTTCTCAAGCACTGACCTTCCTCTTTGAAACCCGTTATCCGGTATTAAAGGTTAAAGTAGCACCAGGTTCAGCTATTCCCAAAGAAAAAGTAGAAGCCTTCAACAAACATTTTCTAAAAGAAATGGAAGAGGTTTATATCAATACCGATACTGATAAAAAGTTATTACTTTCCTGGTATTTAACCGATGGCCTGTTACTGATTCACTTTGCAGAAACACTGGTTGAAAATCATTTCCCTGGTTCCGCTCTCATTAAGGAAGCGTTTAAATCTTATTTTACCAATACTAAGGGTTACCAGGTAGGACCAAGAATGTTAGCAGCTGTGCTGCAGGATATTGAAATATTTCATAGCAGTCTCAATGACCGGCTCCTGATTGCCGACATGGCTGCTACCGCCTGTCAGGATATGAACACCCTGCAAAACGTTATTTATTTACGTGATTTTAAACCTGAAAAAACACAGATTACTATCGAAGGTAAAAAGCGCGATTTAACTCGTGTAGGATGGATAGGTAAGGACTTCGAGTTTATGTGGGCTAAGATCAAACCCTCAAAGCTTGGTTTTGATGTGGCGCAATTTGATATTCCATTGGATGTATATATTCAAAATCATGCCTTCCTGCGTTTGCAGGAAAGACTCGGAATAACCCCGGGTATTATGCACATGATTGCTTTTTTAACCTTTCATGAGTTTGAGATCGAATATTACAAAAGGCCGAATCATACGTTGATCGCAGTCTATCTTTCAGATGAAAAAGCAGGGTATTTTTTAGTCACCATGAATGATGCCAAAATTATTATCCGATCCTTCTTATTTCTGACTAATGATGGTACTCCGGAAGGTAAGAAGCTGGAAGAAATGACCGATATGCAATTGCTGGACAAGAAGTTTCTGGGTATTGACAATCTCAGTACTTTTAACTCTTTAAATATAAACGCAGATGAAAAGCTGACTAAGCTTTTCATCGCTGCAGGTTGTGGCTCCTTATTAAAGCTATCACACCTAAAAGCATTCTCACAGGACAAATTAGAAGATAAAGATGCTGCGTCCCTGCATCAATATTTAAGTGCAAGTGAA
>NZ_AQPN01000001.1 GCF_000403135.1 Arcticibacter svalbardensis MN12-7 | reverse complement strand
AAATGATACAGAAACTTTCGCCTCTGGGTATTCGTGTCCCAGGTGGTTTCGTCATTACGGTTGAAGCTTATCGACAATTTTTACGGCATAATAAAATTGAAGAAAAAATTGAAGCAATACTTGATGTCACGAATATTGAAAACCTTGAAGATTTGAAGTCTTGCGGCGATCAAATTCGGGGTCTGATATTGCAAAGTAAGTTTCCCAGAGACTTATCAGATTTGATTGCCATGGCATACACTCAACTAGCTGAAACCTATAAGCAGAGCAATGTAGATGTTGCAGTACGATCCTCCGCTACAGCTGAAGATTTACCTGATGCCTCTTTTGCTGGTCAGCAAGAGAGTTACCTCAATGTAAGCGGACCGATTGCTTTAATGGAAGCTGTAAGATGTTGTTTTGCTTCATTGTTTACCGATAGGGCGATTAGTTATCGTCAGCGTTTTGGCTATGATCATTTTCAAATTGGTCTTTCTGTTTGTGTTCAAAAGATGGTACGCTCTGATTTAGCTGCCTCAGGTGTAGCATTTTCATTAGATACAGAAAGCGGATTTAAGGATGTGGTTGTTATTAACGGATCATTTGGACTTGGCGAAATGATCGTACAGGGGGCTGTATCACCCGATGAATTCCTCCTATTTAAGCCTACTTTAAAAGCGGGTTATTCTGCTTTGATCGAAAAGAAACTTGGAGTTAAGGATCAGAAGATGATTTATAGTGATGTTGCGGCTGAACGGGTGAAAATTATAAAAACTACGATTGAAGAGCAAAATAGCTTTTGTCTCTCTGATGCAATGGCAATCCAGCTTTCCAAATGGGTCGTTGACATTGAAGACTATTATTCTGCTTTGAAAAATCATTGGTGCCCTATGGATATTGAATGGGCAGTGGATGGTATAAGTAATGAATTATTTATTGTGCAGGCAAGACCAGAAACAATCCATTCTCGTAAAAATCAGGATGTGATTACTGAATGTCAGATGAATGATGACGCAAGACAGGAGAAAATTATCCTTAAGGGTATAGCGGTAGGGGATAAAATAGCCAGCGGAAGAGTTAAGGTGCTTTCTATATTGGAGGATAGTCACAGTATGGATTTTATGGATGGGGATGTCCTGGTTACCGAAATGACAGATCCTGATTGGGAACCCATCATGAAAAAAGCCTCAGCCATTATTACAAATAAAGGAGGAAGAACCTGTCACGCTGCGATTGTAGCCCGCGAAATGGGGGTTCCAGCCATATTGGGTTGTGAACATGCAACTGAACTATTGCATACAGGAGATATCATTACAGCATCTTGTGCAGAAGGAGATATTGGTATAATCTATCAGGGAATCATAAACTTCACCTGGCAGGAGATTAAAATATCATCTTTGCCTAAAACTAAAACACCTATCATGCTAAATGTTGCCTCCCCTGAACTGGCATTCCATTTTTCCAACTTACCTTGTAGTGGAATTGGATTGGCAAGGGAAGAATTTATTATCAATAATTATATCAAGGCACATCCTTTAGCGCTTTTACAGCATCAGATTTTAAATGATCCCATACTTAGTACGCAGATAAATGATCTAATAAAGGGGTTTAAAAACGGGGAGGAATATTTTATTAACAAACTTTCCTATGGGATCGCCAGGATAGCATCAGCATTCTATCCAAATAAAGTAATTGTACGATTTTCTGATTTTAAGAGTAACGAATATTTTAATTTGCTTGGTGGCAATCATTTTGAGCCAAAGGAGGAAAATCCTATGATTGGCTGGCGGGGTGCATCACGCTATTATTCTGAAAAATATAAGGAAGCTTTTATACTTGAAATCAAAGCTATTATAAAAGTACGTCAGGAAATGGGGTTGAAGAATGTTGTGGTCATGATACCGTTCTGTCGTACCGTAGATGAACTAATGAAGGTATACCAAATAATGGAAGCGTTTGGCTTGAAACGCGGTGAGGATGGTCTGGAAGTGTACCTTATGGCAGAACTACCCTCTAATATTATATTGGCAGATGAGTTTGCAAAACATATCGATGGATTTTCTATCGGTTCTAACGATCTCACCCAATTGGTTTTAGGCATTGACAGAGATTCCTCCTTAGTAGCCCATCTTTACGATGAGCGCAATCCCGCTGTGAAAATGATGATCAAAGCGGTTATTAAAGCAGCAAGAAAAGCAGGGATAAAAGTGGGTATCTGCGGTCAGGGTCCTTCCGATTACCCGGATTTTGCACAATTTCTTGTGGAAGAGGGTATTGATACCATTTCAGTAACTCCAGACTCATTTTTTAAAACAGTAAAAGCCATACATTCCATTGAAAATAAAGATAGATTAGTTTCCGTAATGCCTGGAAAGCCGCAATCCCCGATAAGTACCCTATCAAAGATTCAAATGATCTGATGCTGAAATATACCATCGGCTATCAGAAAGATATAAGGTAAAAAAAACCGCTTAAAAGAAAAATGATGCACATAACTTAGGTCAACATTCCATTTATTAAACGGAGTGCTGACCTAAGTTATGTGCTTAGCCTGTTTCCTGCTGATAGGCTACAACATGTTGTTTAGAAACACCTAATCCATCAATGCCAAGCTCCACAACATCACCGGGTTTCAGAAATACGGGCGGAGTAAATCCTAAACCAACACCATGCGGAGTTCCTGTAGAGATCACATCTCCTGGTAGCAGTGTCATGAATTGACTTAAATAAGAAACCAGTTTGGGAATTCCAAAGATAAGATCATCCGTATTGCCAAACTGCATTATTTTACCGTTGACGCTTAACCACAAACGTAAGTTGTCGACATCATCAATTTCATCTTTGGTCGCTAACCAAGGCCCCATTGGAGCAAATGTGTCACAGCCTTTTCCTTTATCCCATGTTCCGCCACGTTCCAATTGAAATTCGCGTTCACTTACATCATTGTGCAGGCAATATCCGGCAACATAATCCAATGCATGTTCTTCTTTAACATAACTTGCTTTTTTCCCAATAACAAAAGCTAATTCAACCTCCCAGTCTGTTTTTATCGAATCCTTTGGGATAACAATATTGTCGTTTGGTCCGGTTAAAGCCGATGTCGATTTGAAAAAGATTATGGGTTCGCGTGGAATTGCTGCATTTGTTTCTTTTGCATGTTTAGCATAATTTAAACCGATACATACAATTTTTGTCGGACGGGCAAAAGGAGATCCTAACCGGACATTTGGATCTATGACAGGTAAATTGTCCTTATTGCTTGCCACAAATGCAGAAAGCCTTTTTATTCCATCAGTTTCAAAAAAAACTTCATTGTAGTCTTCGCCGAAGCTTGATGTGTCATATAGTAGCTGATCAATAACAATACCTGTTTTTTCTTGGCCGGCACTGCCAAAACGAATTAATTTCATTGTATTATGTTTATTCTAATTATTTAATTTAATAAAGCCCCCGTCGATCGGATAGTCATTTCCCGTAATAAATGCAGCTTCCTCACTACATAAGAAGAGTGCTAGTGAAGCAATTTCATCTGTAGTACCCATCCGACCGATGGGTTGTGATTTGGATAGTTTTTCAAACATCTCGGCTTCCTTTCCAGGATAGTTTTTTGACAGAAAGCCATCAACAAAAGGGGTGTGCACTCTTGCTGGGGAAATGGAATTACATCGGATATGCTGATCTATGTAATCGCGGGCTACACTCAAGGTCATTGCAAATGCAGCACCCTTGCTCATGCTATAAGCAAAGCGATCAGGAAGACCGATCCATGCTGCAATTGATGCAATGTTTAGGATGACTCCTCCCTTTATCTTAATCATTAAAGGAAGCACTTCGTGCAGGCAATTATATGTGCCTTTCACATTTACTTGAAATACTTTCATGAAATCTTCTTCATTGGTGGTATCAGCTTTGCCGACATGGGCAATTCCTGCAGAGTTTACCAGGATATCAATATGTTCAATCTTGTGGAAGATTTCTCTAACATCCTGTTGCTTACTTATATCACACATGTGAAATACTGCCTGCCCTCCAGCTTCAAGAATATTTTTTACCGTTTCTTCTGCAAGAGCCGGGTCTATATCCAGTACATGTACAATAGCGCCCTGCCTGGCGAAAATCTGGCTGATGGCCCTGCCTATACCACTTCCGCCGCCTGTGATGACTGTTGATTTGTTTTTTAATGAAAACATCTGATTTGAAAATTTATAATCGAAAATAATCCTAATACACCTGTTGATTAGGATTTTATTTTGTGCCCTGAAATGGAATAGTATAAAATGTATAAATAACAAGGCAGTATGCTGATAAAAAAAGCATACTGAAAATTGATATGTAAATGATCTTTTAAATACCCATACAGCAGGGGCCATATTGCCCCTCCTGCAATTCCCATTATCATAATGGCTGAACCTGTTTTAGTGAATTTCCCAAGTCCTTTTATACCCAGGGGGAATATAGCAGGCCACATCAGTGAATTTGCCAGTCCTAAAAGAGCAATAAATGTAACAGCCGCGTATCCACCTACAAATACAGACAAGACAGAAAAAATGATTCCGAGTACAGCGCATATTTTCAATGCAGCCTGTTGAGATAAATACTTCGGGATGGCAATGATACCGGCAATATATCCGATAAGCATGCCAGCCAGTGTTAAAGCAGTGAAATACTTGCTAATATCAGGGCTAATGCCCAATTCTTTACCATAAATCCCAATGATATCACCAGCCATTACCTCGGCAGCAACATAAAGAAAAATACATAAGGAGCCAAGAAACAAGTGCGGAAATTGGAAAATACTGGTTTTTCTCACCCGTATATCACCTTCTTCATAAATATCTTCTTTGTCAATATCCACTTCGGGCAAGTCAGAGAATTTTATAAAAATGGCAAATAAGGCAAACACAATGGCAATGACCAGATAAGGAGTATGAACCCGGCTCACAAGCGCCGATAGCAAGGCATCTTTTTCTGCTAGAGATGTGGTAGTAGCGATCTTTTCTTCAATCCCTGAGGCATTTTTGAGAAACAAGCTTCCCATTATAAAGGGGACAATAATACCGGCAAACTTATTGCATATTCCAACTATACTGATCCGTTTGGCCGCACTTTCAATCGGGCCTATGATGCTGAGATATGGATTAGTAGCAGTCTGTAGCAAGGATAAAGCAGCTCCCTGAACAAATAGCCCCGTTAAAAATAATCCGAACGTACGGGTATTGGCTGCCGGAATAAATAGCAGAGAGCCAGCTGATAAAATGAACAGCCCTATTACAATTCCATTTTTAAAACCAATTTTTTTTAGGATCCATGAAGATGGTAATGCGAGAAAAAAATAGGCTACATAGGAGGCAAATGTGACTAAAAAGGCTTCCAGATCAGTTTTTAAACCACACGCCAGTTTTAAAAATGGAATTAATGAGCCGTTGGCCCAGGTTACAAAGCCAAAAATAAAAAATAAGGCTCCGATAATAACCATTGGATTAATGGCCGGCTTTTGTACACTGTGAGTTGCTGGAAGAATTGATGTGTTCATTTATAATTATTATTTTTTTAATGATTTACGCTCAGATTGTAAAGGCTGTTGAAAAGCAAAATGCCCTGGTCTACCAGTAAACGGGATTGGTTATCATTGAAATAACGCCTTTATAGGAGAGATTTGCTGACAACATGCATGGATTCGTTAATTGGAACCTAGGATCTTACTAAATCAACTCTTTATTTTAAGGATCCCATTTTGTTAACGCCTGGCTATATCTGCTTAAATGGCATCAATTAATTTATTAAATTTCCTGTTTGAATGAATAAGGCTACAAATTCAAATCATCCAAAAGGTGTTATTAGGGATCAATAAAATAACTGGCATCTAATTTTGTTAGGACTTTAGCCCCGTTCTATTCTGCAGGGATCAAATGCACAATCAGCATGTTCATTAGTTGGGTATATGAAACAAGTACTCTTCTTTTGATGAATGTTTAGTAACTAAACGTCAGGCCCAAATTGAAGTTTAACCCGAAGGATTTTCAATGCGTTATTAACTTGTTTTTTGACTGTCGGCTCTGCAATACCTAAACGGTTGGATATTTCACTGTGGCTAAGCTGGTCTTTCCTGCTAAGTAGAAAAACCTCTCGCATCTTTTCCGGAAGCTTTGCAATTTCCCTTTCAATGATTGTAGCCAACTGGTTTTCCCTTAAACGATGATCGGTGAAGCCGTTTTCATGTTGATTGGTATTCTGGATGGAAATAACGTATGTTCCTTCTATGCTTTTATGTGCAATAAGTTTTAATATGCGGTTCCGGATAGCAGTGTACAAATAACCGGAAAGATTTGTCTGAATAATAAATCGTTCTTTATTATTCCAAAGCGCAGTAAAAAGCTCTTGAAGGATATCCTTTGCTGCTTCCCTGTCACGAAGTTTGTTATATGCATGAATATATAATAATCTGTTATAACGACTATATATTTCAGTATATGCAGAATGATCTCCGATCTTTAGCATGTTCGTTAATTCCAGATCTGTCAATGATTGATAAGCCGTCATAATAGTAATCTTTAAGACAAAAGGTTAAGTATCTTTTAGGGTCAGAGTGCACAATTCGCCATGATATATTTATTAACAAGTAATTGTTTTTGATCATCTGTTTTATGTAAATCTAGTTCAGTTTACCTCGTTGACATATAGTAAAATTAAGCAAGCCATGATTGTATTAAAATACACTAATCTTCTAAAAAGATGCATTATCCAACTATTTTGAAAAAATTACTATCATATCCCGTCTTTTCATATTTAATCAAACAGCTTGAATGATTTGGGCCTGATTAATTTCCTTAAACGAAGTCGACGGCTTCCATTGTTATTTTGCTTCGTTCTTTGATAATTGTCATGTTGCTAATGAAATTTAATATTGTTACTTCTATTCCATTGTTGTATACTTATTTGTAATAACAAATAGCTTCATCAAAATTTTGTTGATCCTGATTGTGGTGTCTAATTTCTTATAACTGATTATTTTGTTTGATTATTAAAAACAATTGTAGATATGAAGTATTAGGCCAATTGCTAGTATCTTTATAAACATTAGAAATTAATTGAATATACTATTCAATTAATTTCTAATGTTTATATTAATGATATGAATTTAATGTATCCTCCATTTTAACCTTAGATTAAGTATGGCAAAGAAAATGAAAATCCGGGATGGATTCGAAGGTGAAAAAGTGATCTATATTCCTGAAAAGGTGCTGAAAGATGCCAAAGAAAAAAGCCCTGAGCTTTTTCATATCTATCTTACCCAAATTGGTTATTTTCCAAAAGCTGCCTTTCATTACAGGGCGCGGGAAAAAGGCTGCACAGAGAATATTTTGATTTATTGCATACAGGGTAAAGGACACTGCATATTAGATAATAAGCGTCATGAAGTAAATGCCAACCAGTTTGTATTACTGCCAGCTACAAATAAATACATCAGTTACTGGGCGGATGATGAGGATCCCTGGACCATCTACTGGTTGCATTTTGCCAGTGATCAAATTGATCATGTTAATAATTCATTAAATATTCAAATAACAAAACCTCCTGTGCAAATTCCATTAAATGAAAATGCCATTTCAACCTGGCAAAATATTTACCAGACTCTTGAAATGGGGTATAGTCATGAAAACCTAATCAGTGCTTCTTTTAGTCTTTTTTATTTATTAGCGACCTTCTTATTTCCTGAACGTCATGTACATAATAATGCAGACAATAGCAGTGATATAATCACAAAAACCATCCAGAATATGCGCAATAAGTTAAATATAAAACTTACCGTGGAAGAAATGGCCACTCAGCACCGGTTATCTGTTTCCCATTTTTCAAATCTTTTTAGAAAAACCACAGGAATGTCTCCAATTGATTATTTCATACACTTAAAAATGCAAAAAGCATGTCAGCTGCTCTATCTTGACCGGACTAGGATAAAAGCTATTGCGATGCAAGTGGGATATGATAATCCTTATTATTTTTCTCGGCTGTTTAAAAATTATATCGGTATTTCCCCAAACGGATACAGACAAAGAAGTAAAAATATAGGCTGATTAACGGCAAAAAGCACTACCAAGCAATTATTGAATCGAACATTGGATGGGCTAGTTTATAATTACTACTTGTCCGATCTGGTTTTGCAGAATCTTTTGGCGGCACTCTGAGGGCGTAAAAAAGACTTCTTTGGGATACCAGGTTATCAAAAAAAAGTATAAAAAAAAGACTTTAAAGTACAATTTCGGTTTTTTTATTTGGTTATTGCCCTGTCTAAATGGACATAGCCACCATCGACATGTATAAGCTGTCCGGTAATATGACTGGATTTCGAAGATAAAAGGAAAGCGGCCATGTTGGCAATCTCTTCCGTTGTTGTCATTCGTTGCTGAAGAGGGATTTTTTGAGTAATTCCATATAACTTTTCCTTAGGATTTTCCTGTAAATTCAGCCAGCTTTCATACAATGGAGTCCAGCATTCTGCGACAATTATCGCGTTTACGCGGATATTATACTTCAATAATTCGACCGACCACTCGCGTGTCATAGCATTTCGCCCTCCGTTTGCCGCGGCATATGCCGAAGTACCACCCTGGCCAGTCTCCGCGATTTTTGAGCCCATATTGACTATTGGCCCGTTGGACTTTATCAATTTAGGTAAGCAATAGTGTGCCATTAGGTAGTAATGGATCAGATTCTTATGAAGGGATTGTAGAAATCCTTCATAACTACCCTGTTCAAGCCCGATGTTGTCGTTTTCGCCTGCATTATTTACTAACCCGTCAATTCGTCCAAATTCAATACTAATCTGTTCGATTACGTTTTTACAAGCACTGGGACTGGTTAATTCAGCTACAAACTGGTATGCTTTTCCCCCCTTGTTTAAGATTTCCTGTACGGTCTTTTTATTATCTTCTTTGGTCCTGCCAATAATTACGGGGATAGCACCCTCTGACGCTAGTACTCGACTGATACCTTCTCCGATACCTTTGGCTCCACCCGTTACAATTATGATTTTATCTTGAAGGTCTAAATTCATAGAATAATAGTAAAAAAAATGAAATAAGTAATTATGAGAATTCAAAAACCTTATATTTTGACAATCAGTAGCGCACTCAGATTAAAATAAACCTTAACTATATTTAAGGTTGGTATCTGCTATGTCCACAAACAATTTATACATATATCACTTGTTTTCCAGCATCAATATTACCACCAAATAACTTAAACCTGACTATACCTCTCCAGTTCCTGCTTCCCGGGTTTTGAAATTATCCAAGTGAAAAGTTTTTATGTTTCTGTATCAAACATGCAAGACGTTTGTTTTATAGTGATGACCGCCAAATAATTCTCTGGGCGTAGATCAATCTGGAAAATTCTGAAAAATATACTTTGCGGTCCGAATAATATAAATGTATTAAGGTAAAAGAAGAGAGGAGGCTTCATACCCATCTGTTAATCTTTTAAAATGGAAAAGATAATACCGGTTGCATTATCTTTTCTGGTTAATACTTCTTCGCTACTATGAAGTAAATCTCTGCTGTAACAAATTCCTAATACATAGCCAGTTCATCTACCAGTGGGTTTAGTCTGCTACTATAATTTGAATTCAATTAAAGATGTAGTTCGTAATCCCTTCACGATTGGATTCTAGATTTCATAGACAAGATTCTTCCCAAAGGATGCTGTTCTCCGCCGATTGAAACTGGGTTGGTAAGAAACCAGATTTATATTTTATTATTTGACTTTTACCTACGCCATAATCATTCATTAAGGGTCTTAACAGTATCTAAGAATATAATAGTTCTTTTAACAATGGAAAAAGAGGACATTCAAGCATTGCTGAAAAAATATGCGGAGGGTAAATGTAATGAGGCTGAAAAAGCTTGGTTAGAAACCTGGTATATACAGGACGATCAAGACTATAGTGGTGAATTAACAGAAGAAGAAATCGGCATAGATCTAAATGAAGTATTTTGTTCATTACCTAAGCATACAGTGGAAAAAAGAAGAATTTGGCCATATATTTCTGCTGCAATTTTCATCCTGATCGGAATCGGTACTTTGTTCGTTTTTATTAATTCTCCTAAAAAACTGCCATTAGCTTTGCAGCTCCGGGAAGAAAGGTTTAAAAATGATGTGCAACCAATTAACAGACAGGCCATTCTTACCCTTTCAAACGGATCTGAGCTTATACTGGATAGCACGCATACTGGATTCTTAGCCAATCAGGCTGGGACGAAAATCTACAAAAATAATGCCGGTGAGTTATTTTATGAAAGGGCAAAAAACAGTGAAAATGCTAAAGTTATCTATAATATGCTGACCGTTCCCAAAGGAGGAGGAATATATCGGCTTATTTTGTCAGATGGCAGTAAAGTGTCTCTAAATGCAGGTTCTTCTTTAACTTATCCGGTGGAGTTTCAGGGAAAGCTAAGAAAAGTTAAACTCCAAGGGGAAGCATATTTCATCATAACACACATCAGGGATCAGAAATATGTGATTCAGACTGCTCGGGGAGAAATAGAAGATTTGGGTACTGAATTTAATGTAATGGATTATGAAAATGAAGCAGCGATGAAGGTTACATTAATAAAAGGGTCAGTCAAAATCAGGACATCAAAAAACAGCAGAATAGTTATACAAGGACAACAAGCTGAGATAATGGATTCAGGTCAACCTATAAATGTATCCAGTTCGGCGAATTCGGGAAGTAGTAACCTTGCTTGGAAGAACGGAGAGTTCCAGTTTGATGATGAGGAGCTCAGCCATATCCTTAGACAGCTTGAACGGTGGTATGATATTAAGGTTGACTATGTAAATGTTCCGGATATACATTTTAAGGGGCAAATCTCCCGCAAATACACTTTAAGTCATGTACTTGGTTTGCTTGAAAAAACCGGTGATGTCAAGTTTACTATTAATGGCAAAAATGTATCTGTAACGGATAAATAAAGAGATAGGTAGATATGGTTTAATTTAAACACAGAGATATGGAAAAAAGTTAAAACAGTCCGTTTTATTTATTACTAAAAAATTTGGTTAGCATAAAATCCGGAAGTGATGGAACACTTCCGGCTGATTAAATGCTACAAATCAAAAATTACCCCAACAATGTAATTAACATTTGACTAAACACTTAACTCTACAAATGTATGGATTTTAAAACTTTTCCAAAGAGGGCAGGAAGGTGTCTTTGCCTTGAGCAAATTGAAAAAAGGCATAAACCATATGCCAAGGTATTATTAATATTGAAGCTTGTTGTCCTGGTCATTTTTGCTGATTCTTTAAAGGCAAATACCATGGAAAACTTGCAAAGAGTGACCCTCTCAGAGAAAAATGCACCACTGGAAAAAATAATGGATGCCATTAAAAAACAGACCGGCTACAATTTTTTATATAATTCTGATTTATTAAAACAGGCAAAACCAATTTCGATTGAGGTCAGGAATGCTAAACTAGAAGAAGTGTTTCAGAAAAATCTGAACAATGAGTTGTTTACTTTCGAACTTCAGGATAAAGCGATCCTAATTGATCCAAAAATAGAATCCAAAATTTCTACTACAGAATCTTTTGTTCAAATTACCGGTGCAGTAACTGACTCTACCAGAGAAGGTTTGCCTGGAGTGATAATAAGGGAAAAAAACACTAAGAATGTAGCTGTGACGGATAAAGATGGCAGATTCAGTATCCGTGTCAATGATAATGCTGCTGTGCTTGTTTTTAGTTCAATCGGATTTGTAACACAGGAAGTAGTGGTTGCTGGCAAAGAGATTTTGAATGTGGTCCTGAAGATGAACAGCACCAGTTTAAATCAGGTTGTGGTTGTTGGATATGGAACACAGAGAAAAGCAAATGTAACAGGAGCTGTTTCTTCGATTTCGGGTAATGAATTGTTACAATCAGCCTCACCTAATATTTCAAATGATTTAGTTGGAAGATTACCCGGTCTGATCGCAGTTAATGCCAGCGGAGCACCAGGATATGGGTCTTCCTATACAATAAGAGGTACATCTACGCTGAACAGCAATACGCCACTGATCGTAATAGATGGAATTGTCGGTCGTGATTTTTCTCAGCTTGATCCCAACGAGATTGCTAGTATTACTGTTTTGAAGGATGCCTCTGCAGCGGCTGTATATGGGGCAAGGGCAGCAAACGGCGTTTTTCTGATTACAACCAAGCACGGACAGATTGGTAAACCAGTAATCACATATTCTGGTGATTTCGGATTTCAAACACCTACTCTTTATCCTAAACTGATGAATGCATATCAGTATGCCAGCACACGTAACACAGCGCTGATTAATCAAGGATATGATCCCGCCAATCCGGCCCAGGCCGGATTGTTTTATTCAGATCAGCAACTTGCAGATTTTAACACCGGTAAAATTGGCACAGACTGGTATGATGTTACGTTTAAGAAAAATTCAGCAGTCAGCCACCACAATCTCACAGTAAGCGGGGGATCAAAAACTGTCCGGTATTTTGCGTCGTTAGGTTTCCTCGATCAGGATGGAATGTATGACAATATTAATTTCAAAAGATATAATTTCCGATCTAATGTGGATGCAGAAATAAACAAGAATTTGACTGTTAGTTTATTACTGGACGGCAGGCAGGAAGAGAACAATGCGCCACCTTTTACAGCAACAAATATTTTCGCCATCGTACAGGCACAATCTCCTGCAATACCTGCTTTTCATCCGGATGGTAAACCCTATAATACACAAGGTTCGCATCCTTACGAAATGATTCATAGTGCCGGGTATAATGACGGAACGAACAATGTTTTCAATGGCACGCTGTCATTCACCCAAAATCTCCCTTTTATAACCCCAGGTTTGGCTTTAAAGGGAAATATTGGAATTTCTAAGTCCTTTATTGATACAAAAACTTTTTCCTACCCCTATACCATGTACAATGAGGATGCATCCGGCAATATAACGGGAACAAAAACAGTAGGATCAGCGACGAGTTTGAATCAAACCGATACACATAATCAAAGTATCACATCGAATTTATCATTCAACTATGATCATTCCTTTGGACCGCATAACCTAAAGGCATTACTGTTATATGAACAGTCCCAAGGAACGGGTTTTAATATAAGTGGAACCAAAGCCAATTTTCTTACAAACATCAAAGACGATTTTTTTGCCAGCGGACCTACAAATCAATCTTTAACCGGTTCAGCCGTGCTTTTAGATACCCGCAGAAGTGTAGTTGGAAGGTTAAATTATGATTTTAATGGTAAATATTTAATCGAAGCCTCCGGTCGCTACGATGGTTCTTATATTTTTGCACCTGGTCATCAATGGGGATTTTTCCCTTCTGTATCCGCCGGTTGGAATATTGCTCAGGAATCATTTATAAAAGATAATACCTTCCTTTCTTTTATTGACTACCTGAAGTTAAGGGTATCAAATGGTCTGCTTGGAAATGATAATGTTGGAGCCTTCCAGTACGTGGATCAATATACCATCAGAACTTCCTCAGGGCCGGTTTTTGGAGGAGCACCTGCATCAAGTGTTTACTATGGGGTCTATCCCAATGAAAATATTACCTGGGAAAGAGCGAATATTACCGACATCGGACTGGACGGATCTTTCTGGAAAGGAAAGTTTGGTTTTGAACTGGACTATTTCTATAAACGTACAAGCGATATTCTCTGGCAGCAGGACTTATCCGTCCCGGCAACTTTTGGAAGGGCTCTGCCTGATGTGAATTATGCCATTATGGATAACAAAGGTTTCGAAATTGCGCTCACCCATCAAAATCAAAAAGGCAAATTTCGTTACAATATAAGGGCTATGGCAAGCTATTCTGTCAATAAGATCATTCAGATAGATGATGCCGAAGGCACTCCAGACTATTTGGTACAGACGGGTAAGCCATATGGCTACATGGTAGGCTATGATGCTATAGGCCTCTTTCAATCCACCGAGGAAGCACAAAGCTGGATGGGTGGAAAAGAATTTGGATTAAATGCCCATGCAGGAGATATTAAGTACACTGATTTAAACAGCGATGGTATAATCGATTCGAAGGATCAGCATGTGCTCTCCTATAATAATGGCACACCCAAAATGATTTTTGGTTTAAATCTGGGTGCAAACTGGCATAATTTTAATTTGAATGTATTACTACAGGGAACTGCAAAAAGTACTTTTATGATTTCAGGTCAGGGAAGGTATATGTATCGTCAAAGTAATAATAATACTTTCTCCTACCTACTTGATGCCTGGACGCCGGATAACAAGGACGCTGAATATCCTGAAGCATGGATTGGTTCTAATCCAATCAATGATCAGAACTCGAATTGGTGGCTTAGGGGTAGGGCTTATGCTCGTTTGAAATCTGCAGAATTGGGATATACTTTCAATGATACCTGGCTTCATACAAAGGGCATCAACAGAATGAAAATATATCTTTCAGGTTTCAATCTTTTGACGATATCCCAATTGAAAATTTTCGATCCGGAAATTTCGGACTCAGCAGGTCAATATTACCCACAACAAAGAATCTTTAATGTTGGACTAAATCTAACGCTTTAATGTACCCTTAACATATTAAATTATGAAACTGATAAAGTCAATTTTAGTCATATTTATAGGAGCCTTATTGTTACCTTCCTGTGAAAAAAACTTTCTGGATACAGACAATCCCACATCAATATCTGCAAATGATATATTTTCAGATCCGGCACTGGTACAATTGTATGTCAATAATATATATAACGATATACCCGGTTGGGATTTTAACACCTATATTAATATATCCGATGAAGCCAGGCACGATTATCCAGGGAGCGTTCCCAATACTATTTTGGTCGGTAACTGGAATGACACCAGTAACCCCATGGATATATGGACCGCCACATATGCTTCTATTGCAAAATGTAACAACTTTTTAGCAACCATTAATACAGCTCCTATCGATTCGGCTGTGAAGGATAAGAGCATTGGTGAAGTGAGGTTTTTAAGGGCATTTTTCTATTTCAGGCTCGTTCAACGTTATGGAGGTGTCCCAATTTTGGATAAACCAGCAGCAATAACTGACGACTTGCTTGTAGCTAGAAATACGAGCGATGAATGTTTTGATTTCATCGCAAAAGAGCTGGATGCTGCAGCACTTCTCCTGCCTGCTAGTGCAGATAAGGGGCGCGCCACAAAAGGTGCTGCTCTGGCTTTAAAAGGAAGGTCAATGCTTTACTATTCCAGTCCATTATTCAACACTGGAAATGATCAAAGTCGCTGGGCGCTTGCCGCGGCGGCCAACAAAGCCGTAATGTCGCTCGGCAAATATTCATTGTATTCGGATTTGACAAAGTTATGGCAGGATCCCGCTAACACAGAATCGGTATATGAGGTGCAATATCATATGCCTGAAAAATATCATGGCCTAGATGCCGGAGTAAAACCGCTTATTTTAGCACATAATGATGCGGGTGAATGCTCACCCTTACAGGAATTAGTGGACGCTTTTCCTATGGCCAATGGTAAGCCAATTTCGGATCCCACATCAGGGTATGACCCTAATAATCCGTATGTTGGAAGAGATAACCGTTTCTATGCTGATATTGCCTATAACGGCTCACAGATTAAAGGTACTATCAGCGGAGTGCTGACAACAATCACGCTGCAGATTTACGAAGGGGGCAGGGATTTCAATGAAGAACCTGCAAATCAAATTTATAATACGATTACAGGTTATTACCGATTAAAGGCCATTGATCAGAATAACCTTATTTATACCTATAATTATGGAAGTACTCAACCCTGGATTGAAATGCGTTATGCCGAAGTGTTGCTCAACTATGCTGAAGCAGAAAACGAAGTAGCTGGTCCTGACGCAAGTGTTTATGATGCCATTAACCTGTTGAGGAAGAGGGCCGGAATCACGACTACTTTAAGCGGAGGAATGAGCCAGGATCAAATGAGGGCCTTAATTCATAATGAACGGTATATCGAATTATGTTTTGAGCAGCAAAGATATTTTGATCTGCGCAGATGGAAACAATCCTCAACTCGCTTGAATGGAAATAAATTTCATGGAATGGATATTACAAAAAATGCGAATGGTACTTTCAGCTACGCTTCCTTCGTTGTGGATGCTCAGCCTTTAGTATTTGATGAAAAAATGTATTTGTTTCCCATTCCACGTACGGAAATAATAAAGGACAAAAATTTAGAGCAGAATCCAGGTTGGCCAACAAAATAATTCTTTTCTACTTAAGGAATAGATTGTAGTCTGGGTTTTGGCAGGTTGATTAATGAACAAGGAATAGACTGTTTGCTTTATACAGTCTATTTCAGATTAAATTTTAAATAGAATATTCAATAGGAAATTTATGCGATATGAGCTCATGTTTCCGGATCAAATCCGAGAAGCTATTGATAAAAATGTACCAGTGGCATTAGCCCTAGGAGTTTTGGAGTATCATGGTGAACATTTATCACCAGGGGTAGATACTCTTCTGGTCGTTCGCGCTCTGGAAATGATAGAAAAAGAGATGCCCATTGTGATTTTTCCACCCTTTTATTATGGTGCAAGTAGTTTCGCTGTAGAGCCTCCCGAACGTAACGGGACGGTACATATAGATAGTCAGATTCTGCAACCCTTTGCAAGGCAATTATTTTATAATTTATTGCGTATAGGCTTCCGCAATATTCATGTATTTATTCATCATCAGTGTGAAAATTTTTCAGAGGGAATGCCAACAGATCTGTCGTTTAAGCTTGCCGCAAGACAGGAAACATTTGCTTTCATAGAAAAAGAAAATGGAGAAGGATGGTGGGGCAATATTTCTTTTGCTGAATATTATAAGGACCATGCAGCAGGAGATAGTCCCTTTAACTGGATCAACGTTCATCCATTTATGAGTACGGAAGTCCAGGCTGAATTCCCCATTGATCATGCTGGAGAACAAGAAACTTCTTTAATGATGGCTTTTTGCCCGGAAGCAGTGGATATGGGCCGCTATTCTGATGAGAAATGGTATTCTAAAAGTGCATTAAATGCTTCGTTGGATTATGGCAATCGTGCCAAAACCGTAATACTTAATCATATTAAAGATAAACTCAGTAAGGGATGCTAAAATTCTTGAAAATAGCTTTTTTGCTTTTAATCTTATTAAATCATCCTCTCTTTGCTCAGGAAGAATTGCCTGTTGGTTCTTATCCACCAGCCATTGAATTTAAGTACTTTCCTAACACCATGTATGCCTTCGTTTGGCGCAACTGGAATCTAGTTGAACCGTCAATTATGGCAAAAACAATTGGATGTCAGGTTAAAGACATTAATGAAATTGCGGCTTCAATGGGCTTACCAAACGGTGTGCTGATCCCCGAAAACTACAAAAAACAGATGTTTATTACCGTGATTCGGAGAAACTGGCATTTATTACCCTATGACCAACTATTGGAGCTGACGGGAATGTCAAAAAATGAACTTGCCGTTTCGCTGCGTGATGATGATTTCCTCTTCATAAAGTTGGGTGGTTTAAAACCAAAATGTCCGCGTCTTTCATTTACTACGCCTACTGAAAAAGACAAACAGCGCGCAAAAGAAATCAAGCAGTTAGTCGGTATATATTTTAAAAAGGCCTTAAAGAAACCTGAAAAACCTCGTTTAGGCTTTATAGAAGAGCTAAGTACGATACCCAATAAACCTAAAATCCAGTCTCTGATTGATTCAAATAAAAAGGGGCTACGTTTTATCTATTCCTATTTCGGTGTATTTGGGGATCCACTTATTGATACAGCAATAAATCCTTATCCGGACGGATTGTTGGCCAGACTGGCGGCGCAGGGAATTAATGGGGTCTGGATGCACGTTGTCCTGAATCAACTCGCCCCCGGTGGTACTGACTTTCCTGAATTCGGGGCAGGTCACAATCAACGTATTGCGAATCTGAGAAAAACAGTTGAACGAGCGAAGAAATATGGTATTCAGGTGTATTTATACCTGAATGAGCCCAGATCGATGCCAGCATCATTTTTTGAAAATAGGAGTGCTATGGCAGGAGCCAGGGAAGGGGATCTTACCGCACTGTGCACCAGCAATAAAACAGTGACAGACTGGATGACGAATTCGCTATGTTATGTGTTTAAGCAAGTGCCGGATTTGGGTGGCGTGTTTACCATCACGGCATCTGAGAACCTGACTAATTGTGCTTCGCATGGCAATCAGCAGAGCTGTCCCCGCTGTAGTAAATTAAGCTATTCAGCTGTTATAGCTGATGTGAATAAAGCGATCGAAGTTGGAGTGCACAAAGGGAATCCAGATGCAAAAGTAATTGTATGGGATTGGGGCTGGCATGATAGTGATGCATTTGATATAATTTCCAAATTACCAAAGTCGGTGTGGTTCATGTCGGTAAGCGAATGGAAAAAGCCCTTCGAACGCGGAGGGGTAAAAACAACTGTTGGTGAATATTCTATTTCGGTTATAGGTCCTGGAAATCATGCCAAAAGCCACTGGGAATTTGCAAAAAAGGCCGGCTTAAAGACGGTTGCCAAGGTGCAGATTAATAATACTTGGGAGTTATCAGCTGTTCCTTGGCTTCCTGTTCCTGATCTTGTTGCTGAGCACACCTCCAATTTAGCAAAGGAAAATATAGATGGAATGATGTTAAGCTGGTCTCTGGGAGGATATCCTTCTCCGAACCTGGAAATTGCTTATGCATTTGCACAACAACCAAATGCAAATACGGAAACGATATTAAATAATCTAGCCTTAAAACGCTACGGTGATAAAGCAGTTCCATACGTAAGGAGAGCATGGACTTCCTTCAGTAAAGCATTCCGGCAATTCCCTTTTAGTGCAAATGTGATTTACCGATCACCATTGCAATACGGGCCGGCTAATTTATTGTTTGCAAAATCTACCAATTATACGGCTACTATGGTAGGGTTTCCTTATGATGATCTGAATGGCTGGCTTGCGCCGTATCCGAAAGCAGTCTTTGTTGAGCAATTTGATAAACTCGTTAAGGGCTGGAAGGAAGGTCTTGGTATGTTTAACCAGGCAGTAAAGTACGCCTCAACTGGCAATAAAAGAAAAGCTGAGGGCGATGCTGAAATTGCTCAAGCTGCTTATATTCACTTTGCATCTGTTTCCAATCAGGCACATTTTATAATTTGCCGGGATAAATTGCTTGCAGGAAATATTCCAGAATCCGAAAGAAGTGCGTTAAGAAAGGAAATAAATGTCCTACTAATGGATGAAATCTCATTAGCAAGGACACTTTTTGAAATCACAAGGAATAATCCGCTTATTGGCTTTGAAGCATCGAATCAATATTATTATGTTGCTCAGGACCTGATAGAAAAGGTAATTGATTGTGAATATGTACGGGTGGAGCTATCCGAAAAATAAAGACTTTTTACTAAGATGGTTGTAAACAATAAAGTTAAAAACACGAATATTTAACAAATTAAAAAATGATGATGAATAGTAAAACGGCTTTAATTGTCCCGCTGGTAATCATAGGTTCCATGTATGCTGTGCTGGGTTTTTCTGTAGGCATAAATGCCTTTTTTATACCGTTTGTACAAGACGCATTTCATATTTCCACTGGTATGTCCTATTTAATTATGACTGCAACATTCTTAGCCTACGTGGTTTTTGGTGTCCCATCAGGAACTGTAATTAGAAAGGTCGGGTATAAAGGAGGAATTACTACGGCATTTTTAATTATTGCTGCAGGATTCTTTTTAATCGGATTTGCTTCCCAGGTTGTTAGTTTTTCTCTGTTTTTGCTTGCATTGTTTATAGTTGGAATTGGTCAGACCCTACTTACCAGTGCCATAAATTCGTATGTTACCATACTTGGGTCAATCGACAGCGCAGCAAGGAGAATCTGTATCATGGGTATCTGTGATAAGTTATCCTTTGCAGGCGCTTCCCTGATCCTGGCTACTTTCCTTAATCTTGCAAATGTTGAGGTTAAGGATGTTACTTTTCCATTCTATATTATCTCAGGAATATTAATCCTGGTTGGCGTATTATCTTATTTTTCACCTCTTCCGGAAATTAAAGCTATCGGTGAAGATGAAACATTAAATGATAACTTAACAACTAGTCATATTAATTCAAAAAAAAATATCTTTCAATTTCCCCATGTTTTGTTAGGAGTAGTGGCGATATTTTTTGATGTTGGCGTAGAAATAATTGCATTGGGATCTATAAATGACTATGCAGCGATTTTGAAATTGCCGTATCCGGAATCGTATGTATGGTATACTTCGGGTGGAATGGTATTAGGCTATTTATTGGGTATAATCTTTATTCCCAGACGAATCAGTCAGAGAAATGCATTAATCTTATGTACTATATCAGGAATAATAACGACACTTTTAATTGTTGTCGCCCCTGCTTCTGTATCCATATACCTGGTTGCATTGTTGGGTATAACAAATTCACTTCTATGGCCAGCCATATTTCCCCTTGCCTTAGCAGACCTGGGTAAATTTACTAAAGCCGGCTCCTCCCTGTTGGTAATGGGAATCGTTGGAGGTGCCGTTTGGCCCTTACTCTATGGTTATTTCGCCGAGATCAGTTCGCATCAAATGGCTTATTTAGTCTGTCTGCCTGCCTATCTCTTCATGTTATATTTTGCTTCAGTTGGAAGCAAAATAAGGACCAGGAAGGGCACGACCTTACCTGATAACAATATATTTAAAGCGGTTTAACTCTAAAAATAATTATATGAAAGTAAAAATTTCTCACCCGGATCGTAGTAACGAATTCACAACAGGCGCTTATTCTGATGGTGTTTTGGTTGACGGTTTCCTTTTTATCAGTGGGCAGGCAGCTGTGGATTTTAAAACCTCCGCCTTTATCTTAGGAACAATTGAAGAAGAAACACATCGGACCTTGCAAAACATTGAGGCTATAATCCTGGAAGCGGGTAGTTCCATGCAAAATATTGTAAAATGTGCAGTACATCTAAGTGATATATCGGATTTTGACCGCTTTAATCAGATCTATTCTCAATATTTTACCGGCATTAAACCGGCGAGAACAACTGTACAGTCCGGTTTAATGAAAGGAATCAAGATTGAAATTGATTGCATTGTGAAGTTAGATATGTAATTAGAAAATGAATAAACTAATAAAAATTAACCCTCTTGATAACGTGTTTGCGATCTGCAATGGCATTTTACCAGGTGATGAGCAAGAGATTGATGGAGTGCTGGTCGTATTTGATAAACCGCTGGGCCTTGGCCATAAAATTGCAGCCAGACCTATTTTGAAGGGTGAACAGGTGATCAAATTTGGGGTGCCCATAGGCTCAGCAATTGAAGATATTCCAAGGGGTGCCCATGTGCATCTGCATAACTTGAAAAGTGATTATATTTCTACATACACATTAGATCATGAGTTCATTAGTCCAAAATAACTTAAAAGGTTACCTGCGTCAGGACGGTCGAAAAGGTATCCGTAATTTAGTAGTTGTAGCCTATCTTGTCGAGTGTGCACACCATGTTGCAAGAGAAATTTCCACACAATTTCGTAATCAACAGGTACACCTTATTGGCTTTGGTGGCTGTTATCCCAATAGCTATGCTGATAAAATGATGAATGCACTATGTACGCACCAGAATGTGGGTGCTGTTTTATTAGTGTCTTTAGGTTGTGAAAGTTTTAACCGGTTAAGATTGCAACAAACTATTGAAGAAAGTGGACGTCCGGTAAAATTGGTTGGTATTCAATCTGTTGGTGGTACCAGAAAAGCCATTGATGAAGGAATTGATTTTATCTCATCTGCGTTAGAAGAAATCAAATCAGTACCAGTTGTAAATATTTCTCTCTCTGAATTGAGTGTAGGGGTAGTCTGTGGTGGTAGCGATGCAACAAGTGGAATTACCTCTAACCCAGCTGTTGGAAATGCTTTCGATTTAATAATAGAAAATGGAGGAACGGCTATATTCGAAAATACTGGTGAAATGATCGGGCTGGAAAAGATCATGAGCAATCGTGCTACTACTCCTTTGTTAGCCGATGAATTAAAAAAGGCGGTCGAAAAAGCAGCAAAATATTATTCAATCATGGGTCATGGCAGTTTTGCTCCTGGTAATGCAGAAGGCGGATTGACAACGCTTGAAGAAAAATCAATGGGTGCTTACTGTAAAACCGGCAATTCTCCCGTTTCTGGCATGATTAAACCGGGTGATATCCCCCAAAAAACAGGATTATATTTAATGGATATTGTTCCAGATGGGAATCCAAGGTTTGGATTTCCCAATCCGAATGACAGCTCTGAAATAGCTGAATTGATTGCTTCTGGCGCGCATTGTGTTTTATTTACAACAGGAAGGGGGTCTGTGGTTGGTTCGGCAATTGCTCCGGTAATTAAAGTGTGCGCAAACCCGGAAACGTTCAAAAGAATGGAAGAAGATATGGATATTAACGCGGGCAAAATTCTTTACAACCAAGCTACGATAAAAGAAGTTGGCCAGGAGATTGTCCAAAAAATTCTAAGTCTTGCTTCCGGGCAGCAAACTTGCTCCGAAATGCTCGGTCATCAGGAATTTGTACTGGGATACAAAACCTTTGAACCAATTGGGCCTTCTTGTTTACCCTAGTATTGAAGTAGCTCATAAAATAATTAATTATACAGCGATGAAAATAGATAGCCATCAGCATTTCTGGAAATATGACCCAATTAAGGACAGTTGGATTGATGATGACATGTCCCGTATAAAGAATGATTTTTTGCCCACCGATGTTCAGCCCCTGTTAGCACAAAATGGAATTGATGGTTGCGTGGCTGTGCAGGCAGACCAAAGTGAAAGTGAAACCCATTTTTTACTACAATTGGCTAGCCAACACAACTTTATTAAAGGTGTTGTTGGCTGGGTGGATTTTCGAGCTGAAAATATTGAAGAACGTTTAACCTATTTTTCGCAGTTTAAATCCTTAAAAGGCTTCAGGCATATTATACAGTCAGAATTGGAAGACGACTTTTTACTAGGTAAGGATTTTTGCAATGGAATTTCCCTCTTAATCAAGTTTGGTTATACCTATGATATATTGATACATCCAAGACATTTAAGGTATGCAGTAGAATTTGTTAAACGATTTCCCGATCAGAAATTTGTAATCAATCATATAGCTAAGCCTTTCATTAAAGATCAGTTAATGGAGGGGTGGCTTCAGGATATTACTTTATTTAAAAATTTTCGTAATGTGAGTTGCAAGATCGCTGGATTAGTAACGGAAGCAGATTGGAATTTATGGCAACACCAAGATTTTAAATCTTATATATCGATAGTTTTAGATGTATTCGGTATTGACAGGGTGATGTTCGGAAGTGATTGGCCGGTATGTCTTTTAGCTGCATCATACGGACAAGTCTGTGAAGTTCTGGAAAAAAATACTTCGTTTTTAAACATTGAAGAAAAAAGCAATTTATGGGGAGATAATTGTGCCGAATTTTATCAGTTGGTTGATACGCGCAAAGTTTAGCCGATTAGGAATAGATTGTCCTTAAAAAAAATGATTTTATATTTAATGGACAAAATCCGTTTTGCTTTTGACTAGCAAAAAATGGCAACATAACTTAAAGCAGGAAACGCTCTGGGATTAACTGTAAAAAATTCTTAAGAACAAGGTAAGTCTATGCATAACTAATTACCAAATGTATTGGTTTTTGTATGCGGTTTGCGCTGATCGATTAGTTTCAAATCTTGCCGGAAGCTTAAACTCATTTTTACCAAACAAAGAAAAGACCTATTTACTGAATGAATTAATCGAAGTTATTCATTTTTCAGATTGATCTACGCCTTGGACCTTATCTAGGGGTCTTACCCATATATTGGCAATGCTTCAAATACGTAAATATTTAGGAATCTCCGCCAACATATTGCTCTTAAATGGGAATATAAAGAAAATGTAGCTAATCCCTTTTCTTGAAAGAAGTTAGTATAGAGTCCAACTGAAATCGAATACATATATGAGGTAAAGGCTATTTAATAAGAAACCCGCACAGAAAAGTTCTGCCCGGGATACCAAATGCAATAGAATATTGGACACCACTCTGCCTGACCTGATAATCATAGAGTTGTTGTCCTGCCAATCACATTTAATATATAAAAATATGAAAAAATCTCTATTTAGTAATAGAGTGAAGTGCTACTGTTATAAGTTTTTGAGGTCAAGTTTTGTGTTGCTTAATTTAATTTTTGCCTTTTGCTCACTGACTTCTGCAAATTCCTCTGATAGCTTTAAACTATTAAACAAGACGGTAACAATAAAACTGGATAACATATCTATAGCCCAGGCTCTGGAAAGAATCTCGGAGCAGGCTGCTGTAAGATTTTTTTGTCCCGATGAGATCATCGATAAGAACCTCCATTTAAATTATACGTTCAAAAATGAAAAATTATCTGCTGTTTTAGATCAGGTTCTGACTGATCAGAAAATGATTTATTCCATAAGAAATAACGTGGTCATAGTTCAAAGACAAATTGGAGCTTCGCCCAAATCGATTAAAAAGAATAATACAGTGAGTGGTATCGTAGTAGATACCAGTGGCATTACTTTGCCAGGAGTATCTGTAATTCTAAAAAGTAATCGCAGTATTGGTACTACAACCGACGTAAACGGCCGTTTTATATTAGAAGTTCCCGATGAGGCTACTCTGGTGTTTACTTATATGGGCTTTCGTTCCCGGGAAGTTAAAACATCAAAAGCACAAAATAACTTAACAGTGATTCTTCATGAAGCCAATTCTTTTTTGGAAGAAGTTACTGTGGTGGGTTATGGAACGCAAAAGAAAATCAGCTTGGTTGGAGCACAATCGAGCGTAAACGTCAAAGATCTTAAACTCCCCGTATCTAACCTAACAAATTCCCTTGGTGGAAGGGTTGCAGGTCTTGTTTCTGTTCAACGAAGTGGTGAACTAGGTTTTAATGACGCGCAGATTTATATCCGGGGCATATCGACCTTTACCAGTAGCTTAAGTGCTCCTTTGACGCTGGTTGATGGCGTACCCCGCGAGATTTCAAACATTGATCCCGAAGATATTGAGAGCTTTTCGGTACTGAAAGATGCCTCTGCAACCGCTGTGTACGGGGTAAGAGGAGCAAATGGTGTTATTCTGATTACTACTAAGGGTGGTAAACCGGGAAAAGCGGTCTATAATATCCGGTATAATGAAGGAATTACGCGCTTTACCACCCTTCCCAAACTTGCTGATGGAATCACCTATATGCAAATGGCCAATGAAGCCATTACAACCCGTGGCGGCGTCCCAGTCTACTCGGATGAAGTGATCGAAAAAACACGGAGCAGGGAGGATCCTTACCTGTATCCGAATGTAAACTGGATGGATGAGCTATTCAATAAATCAGGGAAAGTGCGGAATGTGAATTCCAATATCAGTGGAGGTACAGAAAATGCTACCTTTTACGTTGGCTTAGGCTACTATGATGAGGTCGGTTTATACAAGACGGACGCCATCAAGAATTACGACCCCTCTACCTCGTTGAAAAGATATAACGTTTCATCTAATTTAACTATAAAGCCAGGAAAAAGTACCGAGATCAAACTGGGTATACAGGGGTATTTAAACAATGTAAACCTTCCCTTTGAATCCATCAACAATATTTTTGCAGATGCCTACTTTATGACACCCGTGACGATGCCTTTACAATATCCGGATGGGAAAATAGCGGATATCAGAAGTGGCAGCATAAGTAATCCCTGGGCAAGTCTAACCCAGGCTGGATATGCCAATCAATGGCGTAGCCAGGTGATGTCAAATCTGCGTCTTACGCAGCAGTTGCCCTTTATCACAAAGGGCCTATCTGCTAGCGCGATGTTTTCCTTTGACGCTTATAACTATACCAGCAACAGGTATGGCAAGTTACCAGATACTTATCTGGCTCTGGGTCGTGACGTCGATGGTAATCTCCTCTATGATCAGACAGCTATTGGTACTGAATTCCTGGCTTACACAAAATCAAACGTAGGGAGTCGTACCGTTTATAGCGAGGCTTCTTTGAATTATAATCGTGATTTTGGGAAACACAGCGTAAGCGGATTATTGCTCTACAATCAAAGTGATAAGATCGACACCTATGCCACATCTCTTGAAAATTCATTGCCTTACCGTTTTCGTGGAATAGCCGGACGAGCTACCTATGGTTATGCCAATAAATATTTTGTAGATGCCAATTTCGGATTAAATGGGTCTGAAAACTTTCTTCCTGATAAGCGATATGGTTTTTTTCCTTCTGGAGGTGTAGCATGGGTTTTATCTGAAGAAGGATTTTTTGAGCCCTTAAAAGCTGCAGTACAGCTTCTTAAATTCCGCTTTTCTTACGGTAAAGTGGGTAACAGCCTTATTGATGGTAGGCGCTTCGCTTATATCTCCACTATTTCTGCACCAGGTGGATACAGTTACGGTATTGATATGAAAAATACATATGCTGGAAAGGAATTTGGTGAATACGCAGTAGATGTGCAATGGGAGACCTCAAAAAAGACCAATTTAGGCTTGGATGTCCACACATTAAAAGATAAACTAAGTATACAGGCAGATTTCTATAAGGAGTATAGAAGCGGCATCTTTTTAAGGCGCAAGTCATTGCCTATTTATGCGGGCATGATCAATGCGCCTTTCGCTAACATTGGGGTGATCGACAATCGTGGACTGGATGCTTCTGTCAACTATAATAACCAGTTTGGCAAGTTCAGCCTTCAGCTACTTGGAACCTTTACCTACAACAAGAATAAGGTAATTGAAAACGATGATCCCGCATGGAAATACCCCTGGTTAGAACGAAAAGGCCGTCCGGTTAGTCAGCGTTTCGGCTATGAAGCCGTTGGCTTGTTTGCAAGTGATGACGAGGTAGCTAACTCACCAAGGCAAACCGGAGATACCCGTGCAGGAGATATCAAGTACAGGGATGTCAATGCCGACGGTAAAATAGATTCCTATGATCAGGTTCCATTGGGCTACGGTAACGTTCCGAGGATGACCTACGGGTTTGGTTTTACTGTAGGGTATAAAAACTTATCCTTATCGACTCTTTTCCAGGGTGCAGCTCAAGTGGATTACCTGATATCAGGCGAAGCCGCTTTACCTTTTCAACAAGGCTTAAGCCGAGGAAACCTGATGGATAATATTGCAGACCGATGGACGATTGAAAATCCGAATCCCAATGCCTTTTATCCCCGTCTTGGCTCAGGTTCAATCAATGATAACTTCGCTGCCAGTAGCTGGTGGGTAAAGAAGGCAGATTACCTGCGGTTAAAAACCCTGCAGCTAAGCTATAGCCTTCCCAAAAGCTGGACCGGAAGTGTCGGAATCAAGTCAGCAAATATATTTTTACAAGGTGTGAATCTGGTCACGTTCAGTTCATTCAAGCTATGGGATGTGGAGCTCGATAATGGTCGGGGTGATAAGTATCCAAATACGGCATCCTACACGGCTGGTCTTGCTATTAATTTTTAAACCGGAATTTAGACATGAAGAATTTAATCAAATTACATAAACTACTGGTCATTTTATTGGGCATCAGCACCATTACCATATTGAATGCCTGTAAAAAAGACTTTTTAGACCAGGTACCAGATGACCGCATTACCATCGATCAGGTCTTTCAGCGACAAAAGTACTCAGAGGAATACCTGGCCAACATCTATAACTACATCCCCAATGAGGCCTATCGTAATACGACAATTTGGGATGGTGCATCAGATGATGCAGACGTTACCTACGACAGACCGGGGAGTGGTTATGACAGCTACCCGATCAACCTGGGCAACTGGAATGCGGCATCAAACTTTTATAATAAATGGACAGCCAATTATCGCGGAATCCGATCTGCAACTTATTTCATTCAGCACATTGGAGCGAATGCGGAATTACTTGCCCTGTCTAACGGACAGGAGCGCATCAACCAGTATATAGCAGAGGCCAGAGCTTTAAGAGCCATCCTGTACTACAATTTAGTCAGGCAGTATGGTCCGGTAATTCTGGTAGGTGACGAAGTGATTTCGGGAGATATTGAGCCATCCGCAGAAGAAGCCAATAAACCACGAAGTTCATTTGATGAATGCATTAGCTATATCGTTTCTGAGCTAGACATTGCAGCCCTTGACCTGAAGAAAAATTATACAGATCAAATTACGACTGACTATGGCAGGATGACCCAGGCTGTTTGTTATGCTTACCAGAGCAAAGCTTTATTACTTGCTGCAAGTCCCCAGTTTAATGGGAATATGGACTATAGCAATTTTAAAAATGGTGATGGAAAAGCCCTGATCAGTACTCAGTATGATGCAAATAAATGGAAACTGGCAGCAGATGCCGCAAAGCGGATCATCACTGATTTTAATTTTGCCCTGTTTCGTAAAAATAATGCCTCCGGTGTCTTTGACCCCTATTTATCAACCCGTGATGTGTTTTTAGTTCCCTGGAACTCAGAGGTTGTTTTTGCTAGAGTATCCAATAACTTAAGTTCATGGGAGCGCTCAGTGGCCCCACGGGTGGTGAGCGGTTACGGAGCCGTTGCTGTCACCCAGCAGCTGGTGGATGAATTTGAGACAGGGACAGGAAAGCGTATTAATGAAACGGGGACCGATTATGTGGAAACAGGATTTTCTACCTTGGCAACCAAATATACCACCGTAGGAACCTATAACATGTATGTGAACCGTGAACCCCGTTTTTATGTAAACGTAAGTTATAACGGTAGTCAATGGTTAAATACAAGTGAAGGAATAAAAATTGTGGAAACGTTCTTTAGTGGTAATACCGGCAAGAAGGGCTCTGATGATTATCCCAGGACGGGTTACATTGCCCGTAAAAATGTTGACCCAAACAGCAATACCCGGACCTCTGTATATGTGGCCAGGCCTTTTGTCATGATCCGCTATGCGGAAATCCTGCTCAATTATATTGAAGCCTTGAATGAATATGATCCAGGCAATCCCGATATCTTAAACTATCTCAATCAGATTCGAAATCGTGCTGGTGTACCTAATGTACAGGCAGGATTGGGTCAAAGCGAAATGAGAGAAAAAATTCGTCATGAACGCCGCGTAGAACTCTGCCTGGAAGGGCTGCGATATACAGATACAAGGCGTTGGAAGATTGCTGAACAAACAGATGGGGGGCCGTTTTATGGAATGAATGTGAACACAGGTACTAAACTAGCCGATGAAGTTTTTTACCAGCGTACGATGTACGAGCGGAGGGTATTCCTGAAACATTATTACCTGTTTCCCATCCCTCAGGAAGAGCTGGACAGAGATAGGAATTTGGTTCAGAATCCGGGTTGGTAAATCACACAAACAACTAATTGCTCATGATGCCTTCATTCCATTTAAATAACAAATTAGTATAATGAAAGACGTAGTTAATTATAAAATAATAGGCTTCTTGATCTGCATCAGCTTTGCTTTGGGATGTGGAAAAGCCAATATTGACCTGTTACAAGGAAGCCAGGACAAATATTCTTCTGTTTATATGCCACAAGCAGTAAATAGCCCTGCAGTACACCAATTCCGTTTCTCTAATACAACAGACTCTATTTTTTATGGCGCAAACTTTGGAGGCCCTGGAGTCCTTTCAACAGATGTACAAGTGAGTTTTGAAGAAGATGCAACTCTGGTGTCGAAATTTAATGAAACGAACTTTACTAATTATAAGGTCATGCCTGAGGGAAGTTTTGCCTTCGAACAAAATAACGCAGTGATCTCGAAAGATAAAAAAAGTACAGATCCATTGCGGATAAGTATTTTTACCGACAAGTTGGATGGTGTTGGAGGATACTTGCTCCCGGTTACGGTTAAAACTGAGGGCCCTATAACCGTAAGTGAATCCTTAAAAACGACCTACTATCTCATAAGTGCCACCTATGCCACAAATCCGTATGTCCCGTTTGAAAATGCGAATTGGAAAATCGTATCCCTTTCATCCGAAGAAAAAACAGGAGAAGGCGTGGCAAACGGTCGTGCGATCTATGCATTTGATAAAAATGGAGCTACTTTTTGGAGTACTGAATGGAAGGCAGCAAAACCAGGGCCCCCTCATATTATTACAGTGGATATGCAGGAAGAAAAGAAGCTGAGGGGATTCATCATTACCGGACGTAAGGAAACAACCGGCCTTGTAAAAGCCACAGGAAACCCAAGGGATATCATCATTCAAACAAGTCAGGACGGCATAACCTGGACCTACAGCCAATCTTATGCTTTAGCCAATGTGCTGGAGAATACTATTTATCTTAACTACGCACAAAACGCAAGGTTTTTCAGAATTACAGTTAATGCAAGTCAGGGAGATACTTATCTAACACACATAGCGGAATTAAGTGCCTTTTAACATCCTGCTGGTAGGAAAGGGTTTTATCCAATGTAGCCTGCTGCCATCAGTTCTAATTTTAAGTCAAATTTTAGGTAGAAATACGATTTTAATACATGTTAAATGGAAACATCAATTACGAACAGGCAATTATCTAGCAGCCTGATTTTATCTTTCTTATTGTTAACAGCAACTGCAAAAAAAACGGAAGCACAGACGGAAATAATGGCACTTAAATTTAAAAGCGCTAAAGAGTTTCAGTTGTTTTTTAAACATACCGGAGAAAATATACCTGTGATCAGTGGCCACCGCGGCGGAACTACTACTGGCTACCCTGAAAACTGTATCGCTACGTTTGAAAACACGCTTAAATATACTCCTGCCTTTTTTGAAATTGATCCAAGACTAACCAAGGACAGCATTGCCGTTTTAATGCATGATGAAACCCTGGACCGAACAACTACCGGTAAAGGAAAGGTTTCAGATTATACTCTTGCTGAATTGCAAAAATTCAGCTTGAAGGATCCCCAGGGAAATGTTACAGCATATAAAATTCCAACGCTTGATCAGGTAATACGATGGAGCAAAGGAAAGACGATATTAAATCTTGATCACAAAGATGTTCCACCTGAAATGATAGTTAAGATTATAAAAGAGTGTAACAATAACTTCATCATGCTTACAGTACATAATCCGACAGAGGCCAGTTTTTACTATCATAACAACCCCAGGCATATGCTATCCGCATTTGTGTTGTCAAAAGATGCTTTTTATTCGTATGAAAAAGCAGGAGTTCCATGGCAAAACTTGATTGCTTACATAGGTGCCACTAATAAACCTGGTAATAAGGAACTGATGGATCTGCTTCATCAAAAAAAGGTCATGTGCATGATTTCAGCTGCACCTTCGTATGATAAATTAAATAATCCTGCCGAGCGGGCCCTGCATTATCGTGAAACGTTTGCAATGGGTGCTGATATTCTGGAATCAGATCTGCCAATTGAAGTAGCTGCTGCTTTAAAACCAATTCTGCCTAAGTCTGGGATTCAACGAAAGTTCTTGAGGAAAGTTAAGTTGGAATGATACACTGTTATTTCAATTTGAATTTTAACGTTTTTCTCTCTGATCAGGATAGAAGAGCCAGTAATTCTAAAACTCAGATCAATTAAAAAAAAGAAATGAAAAAGATAAATATGAATACATCAGAAATACAGGTTGGGGTAGTAGGACTGGGATTAATGGGATGCAGCATAACAGCATGTTTGATCATGGCCGGACATAATGTAATAGCAGTTGCGCCCATAAGCAGTGATTTAAATCATGCCAGGCAACGCATTGAAAAGCATCTTATGCGTTCTTTCGAAGATGGAATTACCCTAATTGATACCGGAACTCTATTGAAGTTGCTGACTATCACTGAACGATTTGAGGATCTTAAGGATTGCGGTCTGGTCATTGAGAGTACGATTGAAAATCTTGAAATTAAGAAAGCTGTATATGGAAAAATAGAATCATTTATCACTCCAGATTGTATACTGGTAAGTAATACATCAGCTATTCCAATAAGTTTACTTCAAAAGTTAACCCTGTATCCGGAGCGCTTTTTAGGGCTGCACTGGGCGGAACCCTCACATACAACACGATTTCTTGAAATCATATGTGGGGACCTCAGTGCGATTGAATTTGCCGAATACCTATATAAACTGTCCCATATCTGGGGCAAAGAACCCATTCTTGTGCGTAAAGATATTCGCGGATTTATTACCAACCGGCTAATGTATGCGATGTACCGCGAAGCTTTTTATTTAGTTGAAAATGGCTATGCCACTATTGAAGATGTAGACCGGTCCTGTCGTAACAATGCAGGATACTTCATGACAATGGTAGGAATATTTCGCTGGATGGATCTTACCGGAGTAGCCGCTTATCATAACGTGATGAAGGATCTTTTTCCTGATTTAAATAACTCGACTGAAGTGCCTAAACTTATAGATGATATAGTGAAAAATGGGGGAAAAGGAATTGCTAATCAAAAAGGATTCTATGAATATACAGAAGAAGAAGCAAAGCTATGGGAAGAAACTTTTACAGATTTCACCTATGAAATCCGGAAACTAGCGTTGAAATATCCTGCGGATATCATTGAAAAGAAAAAACTGCAGCAGCTTAAATCGAATCATAAATAGCTAATTGAACGATGAACAATAACCTTATAATGGATGCCCATCTTGACTTGGCCATGAATGCACTGGAGTGGAATCGTGATTTAAAGCAACCTGTTTCGAAAATTCGCGAACGTGAAAATGGATTAACAGATAAACTGGATCGTGCCAAAGGGCTTGTGTCGTTACCTGAATTGAGAAAAGGCAATATCGGACTTGTCGTGGCTACTCAAATTGCACGTGTTGTTGATCAGCATAGTTCATTACCCGGCTGGAACTCACCGGAACAGGCATGGGCTCAAAGTCAGGGGCAACTTGCATGGTACAAAGCGATGGAAGACCAAAATGAAATGATACTGATTACTGACATGTTATCTCTGAAAAATCATATAGCACTCTGGGAAAATGCAAACATAGCTGCCGAAGATAAACCCGTGGGCTATATTTTAAGTTTAGAAGGGGCTGATTCCTTAATAGACCTTTCCTATCTGGAGAAGGCTTATGTGAATGGCTTGAGGGCACTTGGGCCAGCTCATTATGGCCCTGGAAGATATGCAAATGGTACCGGTATGACCGGTCCTTTAAAGAGTCTGGGGATTCAATTGCTAAAAGAGATGGATCATTTAAATATGATACTGGATGTTACACATCTAACTGACGAAGCTTTCTGGCAGGCCCTAAGTGTCTTTAAAGGAACGATATGGGCAAGCCACCACAATTGCCGTTCGCTGGTTGATCATCAGCGGCAGTTAAATGATGACCAAATCAAAGCATTAATCGAGCGGGGAGCCGTAATTGGAGGCTCCTTAGATGTTTGGATGCTCACCAATAACTGGAAAAGAGGGGTATCTGACCCTATTAAAAATGGTGTCCCTTTGGAAAGTATAATTGATCATTTTGATCATATCTGCCAGATTGCCGGTAACAGTGACCATGTTGCAATAGGAAGTGATCTGGATGGAATGTATGGAAAAGAACAAGCTCCCTACGATTTAGAAACCATTGCTGATGTTCAAAGTCTAAATAAGCTGCTTGCAATCCGGGGATATCAATCCGATGATATTCAAAAAATCCTACATGGAAACTGGCTCCGTATTATTAGCAATAACTGGCATAAAAATTAAAAGTATTTCTATGAAAAATTTAAATAAATACAGAAATCCGGTTACACTGGATATTATTCAGGTTGTTTCTGAAATTAAGCGAATTCTTATAGCATCCAGTATTTTTATGGTTGGTTTTGCCGGATTGGCAAATGCACAGGATAATAATCCAAGTTTAGGAATTATTCCAGCACCAGTTTTGCTTAAAAAATCAATAGGTACATTTATGCTGAGTCAACAAACTACCCTGCTTGCCGATTCGGTTATGAATAAAGCAGTGGTTTTTTTTCAGGATTATTTACTGAATAAAGGAATGCTTAAGATCAAACTTAAACCAAATTCAGGTCTGATTCCTGCAAACAGCATAGTGCTTACCTCACAGGGCGCTGATAAGCTGCCACCTGATGGGTATATACTATTGATAACCCCACAAAAAATAACAATTACGGGTAGGGGTGCGGGTCTTTTTTACGGGATACAATCTTTAATACAGCTCATGCCTGGGGGCAAAGCGGGAGCTGCTTCACTTCCATGCGTCGAAATTGAAGACTATCCACGTTTTAAATACCGGGGTTTAATGCTAGACGTTTGCCGTCATTTCTTTTCAGTTGAATTCGTAAAACGTTATATCGATCTGATGGCTGCTTATAAGGTCAATAATTTTCACTGGCATTTGACGGATGATCAGGGATGGCGTATCGAAATAAAAAAGTATCCCAAATTAACTCAGGTGAGCAGTTTGCGGGCACAAACCGTCATCGGTGATTTTCATGACCGTACACCACAGCAATATGATAATACGCCATACGGTGGATTTTATACGCAGGATCAGATCCGTGAGGTAGTAAAATATGCCTCCGCACGTTATGTTAATATTATTCCTGAAATTGAAATGCCAGGCCATTCTGAAGCTGTTTTTGCGGCTTATCCCGAGTTAAGCTGCAACCCTTCTCTGACTACTTATAAAGTCGCCGAAACCTGGGGGATTTTTCATAATATATATTGCCCATCTGAACAAACATTTGACTTTTTGCAAAATGTTTTAACGGAGGTCATGGATCTTTTTCCAGGTAAGTATATCCATATTGGTGGCGATGAAGCACCAAAAGATGCATGGAAAAAATCTGAATTTTGTCAGAAACTAATAAAAAAATTGGGGCTGAAAGATGAAGAAGAATTACAAAGCTATTTTATCCAACGGATTGAAAAATTTGTGAATTCAAAAGGCCGCAACATTATTGGATGGGATGAAATACTGGAAGGTGGTCTCTCGCCGAATGCAACAGTAATGAGCTGGCGCGGAGAAGCCGGTGGTATAGCTGCAGCCAGACAGAATCATCATGTTATTATGACTCCCGGAAGCGCTGGGTTATATATCGATCAGCTACAAGGTAAACAAAATATTGAGCCTTTAAATAATGGCGGCAATGCCCCGCTTGATAAAATATACAGGTATAACCCCATCCCTGCAGAATTAACGTCCGATCAGCAAAAATACATACAAGGCGTTCAGGCCAACCTGTGGGCAGAATATATCGCCACCGAAAAAAAAGCAGAGTATATGATATTGCCTAGAATGCTTGCCCTTTCTGAGGTAGGATGGACCTCTTTGTCGAACAAGAACTTTGCCGACTTTACTAATACTCGCCTCCCTTCACATCTTGCATGGTTGGATAAAAACAATTTCAATTACAGAGTACCAGCAGCTATTGGTTCACAGGATACTATTGTGTTTGGTTCCCAGTTAAATGTAAACTTAACGAGCCCGGTTAACGGGGCAAAAATCTATTTTACCATAGATGGTTATCCTCCCAGAGAGACTGACATGGAGTATACTGTTCCAATGCATTACAATGTGCCAGCAGGCCAGTATCGTGAACTAAAAACAATTGTAATCACGCCTTCGGGAAAAAGAAGCCAGGTCACCCATACTGTCATGTACAATCAGTTACCTTTTGAAGCTATAAATTACAATGGGACTTCCAAAGGCCTGAAATATCGGTTATATACAGGTGGATTTACCAGTACAAACCAGCTGAAAGACGAAGCCGTAATTGACAGTGGCGTTTCCCTTAGCTTCAACACTTCGGCATTCAAAAATAATATGAAAGGCTTCGGGTTACTATTTAACGGCTTTATTCACATTGATGCAGATGATGTTTATGGTTTTTCAACAAGCTCCGCAAATGGATCTGTCTTGCTGATTGACAACCAGCCAGTGGTTGATAATGATGGTAAACATGGCTTATTTGATCAGGGCGGAGCGGTACCTTTAAAAAAGGGCTATCACAAGATCACAATAAAATATTTCGACGCCACGAGCTCTGGTAATCTGAAAGTGTTTATCAGTGCTACTGGTAAACCTAAAAGTGAAATTAACCCTGCAATGTTGTTTTATTGATCTGTTATTAATACAGCAATGAATATGCTATATTATATCATCGAATCCTTTCTTTTTTACTCGTATGTCGGTGAAATGAGAAATTTTAAAATTTGCCTTCAAATACAAAGGAATAAGTGCATATAATATATTCAACATTTTGTCCATTATTTCTACACGCTTTACTATACTGAAAATGATTATGATTCGGCTACATCAAAAATTTTACTTTCTTTTACTCACAATTTTAATTAGTGCTGTAAATGCCTTTCCACAGACGGGGAAGCAGGTAAATAATGAAAAGGAAATTTTAACACCAAAACCCAAACCTCAGCCCCGTATCAATGGACCCTTAGTTTATGGTAGCCGTCCGGGACACCCCTTTTTGTACCGTATACCATGTCAGGGTGAACGTCCGATTCAGTTTTTGGTAAAAAATCTTCCAGCGGGATTAAAACTGGATCCCTCTACTGGGATCATAACCGGTGTCACTCCTTTAAAAGGGGACTATGATCTCTTGATTTTTGCGGCTAATTCCAAGGGTAAAAGTACTAGAAAATTGAAGATAATTGCTGGCGATAAATTAGCGCTCACTCCTCCTATGGGCTGGAGCCCCTGGTATGTCCATTTTAACCGGATCACCGATAAACTGATACGGGAAGCTGCTGATAACATGATTAGCAGCGGAATGGCAGATGTTGGATATCAATATATAAATGTTGACGATTGCTGGATGAATGCTACAGAAACCAACCCGTATATGCAGGATTCAACGCGGGTCGGTCCGATACGAAAAAACAACGGGGACATTATTCCCAATATTCACTTTCCGGATATGCTGGCCATGACTCAGTATATCCATTCGTTAGGTCTTAAAGCTGGAATCTACAGCACGCCCGGACCCACAACCTGTACCGTAATGACTGGGTCGTGGAATCATGAAGAACAGGATGCTGCTCAATATGCAGCTTGGGGATTTGATTTTCTTAAATATGACTGGTGCTCTTATAATAAGGTTGTCGGTCAAAAGCCTTCACTGGAACAGATGAAAAAACCTTTTGAGCTAATGGGTAATGCACTAAGCCATCAGTCCCGGGATATAGTATATAATCTTTGCCAATATGGTATGGGAAACGTGTGGGAGTGGGGGACCGAAGTGAGTGGAAATAGTTGGCGGACAGGATCAGATCTTGGCTTTGAATTGAATAGTTTTTTTTCTGTGGCACTCAAAAATGCTGAACATGGAGAGTGGTCTAAGCCTGGTGCATGGAATGATCCAGATTACCTACAGATTGGATCGTTTGGGTCTCAGATCGGAACTACATTTACGCTGCCTAAACCCAGTTTGTTGAGCGGGAATCAGCAATATTCTTATATGTCATTGTGGACACTAATGGCCGCACCGCTTTTCTTTAGTGGGGATATGACAAAGCTTGATGAATTTACGCTCAATGTGCTTTGTAATCCAGAAGTGATAGACGTCAATCTGGATCCTTTGGGAAAATGCGGATCCGTTATCAAAAAATCGGACAGCTGTTTTTTGATGGTAAAAAAACTGGTCGATGGTTCAACGGCTGTTGGCTTATTTAATCAGGGTGGGCAAGCCGCTGAAGTAAGTGTTGATTGGTCAGAATTGAAAATTTCAGGGAAATATGCGGTCCGGGATATATGGCGGCAAAAAAGACTTGGTATGTTTAAGGAAAAGTTTACCGTTCCAGTTCCGGCTCAAGGAGTGGTGATGGTAAAAATTAGTAAACCTTAAGGAGCTGGCACTCGGGTTTTGCAAGTATCCCGAAATCAAATCTGAAACAGAAGGTTTTTTACTCCAGTTATACTGGTAGCGTAAAAGACTAAATACGCTGATTCAATTCTAAAAAGACGAAGACAATCTGGACAATTCAGATAAGCGTAACATTTACTCCCATATATTTTAATTAGAAGAGTATAGCTCAGGGTCAATTTGTAAGTGGAGTAATCATATAAATGAAAATAGGTAGGGGTTTATGTTAAGAGGTAAGATGAAAAGAGACGATAACTGGTATCATATAAAAAATGTAGAAGAGATTGATACTCCTGCGTTGATCATTTATCATGAGCGATTGATTCACAATATTGATGTTTTAAAGGGACTTGTTCCTGCCACTGATCTCTTGCGCCCTCATGTAAAAACACATAAATCCATTGACGTGACTAGGTTAATGATTGAGCATGGTATAAATAAATTCAAGTGTGCAACAATTGCTGAAGCGGAAATGCTAGGAATGTGTAAGGCGAAAGATGTTTTAATGGCCTATCAACCCACAAAAGTTAAATTGGAACGATTGATCGCACTCATTAAAACATATCCGGCTACTTTATTTTCTTGTCTGATTGATAATATGGAAACCTGCCGTATGATATCAAGCGTTGCCGATGAAAATGCAATCATCATCCCAATATTTATTGACCTGAATGTGGGCATGAACAGAACTGGTGTATCTCCTGGCGATGCTCTTGGATTGTTTTGTCAGTTGCAGAAAATGGCAGGGATTAAATTTATGGGCCTTCATGCTTATGATGGACATATCAAAGATAAAAACCTGCTTGATCGTATTATTCACTGTGAGAACGATTTTAAGCCAGTAGAAGTACTTCGGAGAGCAATCGAAACTTTGGGCTTTCCCTATCCCTTGCTGGTTGCTGGAGGATCACCAACATTTGCTATTCATGCCATAAATAAGAATACAGAATGTAGTCCGGGCACGTTTGTTTTTTGGGATAAAGGGTATCATGATAATATCCCGGAGCAACATTTTTTGTTTGCTGCCCTGGTTTTAACCAGAGTGGTTTCGTTGCCAGGACATAACAAGCTGTGTATCGATCTTGGATATAAATCTATATCATGTGAGAACGACTTGCAAAATCGGGTTTTCTTTATAAACGCACCTGAACTGAGGCCTTATAGTCAAAGTGAAGAACATATGGTTATTCAATCAGAAGACGTCCACAATTATAAGGTTGGGGATTTACTTTATGCTTTACCCATACATATTTGTCCAACTGTTGCCTTATATGATCATGCCCTTATCAATATAAACGGAGCGCTTAAAGAAAAATGGGGTATAACTTCAAGAGGCAGGAAAATAAGCATTTAAATGGGTGCTTATAGTGCGTTGTATGATGATGCTTTTTTGAAAATATTATCATGTACATAAGATTAATTCTGCACTGAACACCACTGGAAACCTGATTTTGGAAATTTGTGACGGAATCGGTTTTAACTCTCCAATGAATAGGTGTTATTTAACAATAGCTTATATGAAAATGAAAAATACAGTAAAGAGGCGAGATTTTCTCCAGCTCATATCTGCAGCATCTCTTCTGGCTGCTACGGGCTCACCATTATTGTCAGTGGCCTCAAAGCGGGAAAGAGTGATGACCAGGAACTTGTCGTTCTTATCAAAACCATATCTGCAAAACCCGGAGCCAACTGCAATCAGTGTATTCTGGTTAACGGATCAGCCCTGTTACAGCTGGATTGAGGTCAGTGCGTTAAATGAGAAACCTGTAAAGATTCATCCTGTCACCAGGGGGTTAGTGGAAGCAAATAATCGTATCCATAAAGTAAGAATTAAAAATTTAAAGCCTTCAACAAAGTATACCTATAAGGTGTTTTCCAAAGAAATCGTATTATATGAACCATATAAACTGATTTACGGAAAGACAATTGAAAGTGATTCGTATGAATTTACTACAATGTCAGCCAAGGCAGATAAGGTGTCTTTGCTGATTTTAAATGACATTCATGACCACCCTGAATCATTTCCCCTTTTAATTAAATTAAATGGTGATCAACCTTTTGATTTTGTGTTCTTAAATGGTGATATGTTCGATTATCAAAAAGATGAAGATCAGTTAGTCGAACACCTGCTTGATCCTTGTGCCGAAATATTTTCGACTAGTAAACCATTTCTTTTTATTAGGGGAAACCATGAAACAAGAGGCGTGTTTTCAAGGAATCTATCTGATTATTTTGAGAATATAAATAAAGGGAACTATTTTTCCTTTACACAAGGCCCCGTACATTTTATTGCACTTGATTCTGGAGAGGATAAGGAGGACGATAATCATGAGTATTCCGGACTCGCCGAATTTGACCAGTATCGTGAAGAGCAGGCCATATGGCTTGAGTCACAACTCAAAAGTACTGCTTATAAAAAGGCGAAGTTTAAGGTGGTATTCATGCATATTCCTCATTATCACTCAGGGGAGTGGCATGGAACCTTGCACTGCAGAAAACTATTCGGCCCTTTATTCAATAAATATAAAATTGATCTGCTGATTTCCGGTCATACCCACCGATACGGTGTTCATGAACCACAGGCCGGCCACAATTTTCCTATCATTATTGGGGGAGGGCCCAATCCATCTGAACGTACTCTTATGCGGCTCAGCGCAGATCAAAAAATGATGAATATAGTAATGACCCGGGATACCGGGGAAATTGTTGGTTCATATTCAATCAATAAGCAAGGGTCAGGTAATCTTCAATAAATTTTTAATGCAGATTAGCTACACATCTAGTTTTATGAAACGTTAATTGTTGTTCAACGTAATTTAGTGATAAATGTATCAGTACCGGATCATTCATATAATTTTGGCAATATAATCAACTAATTATGCAACCCTTTAAATGTTATCTGATCGTTTTTTTTGTGTCGTTTATCGGTAAAGTGAACGCACAAGACCGTAAACAAAACAGTTCGATAATTGAGGCTTCCCGCGCAGTAATTGAAAGAAATTTCGGATCCAGGATCGCCGCAGCAATACATCTGGAAATATTAACAAACACCACAAGATCCAATCCTGTATATGAAACTATAAATGATCGACTTTTTATCCGGGGAAATACTGCTATAAGCATCACCAAAGGCTTTTATGATTACCTTAAAGAAACCAATCAGGGCATGGTTACCTGGAGTGGTAAAAATGCACATATCCAATCTCCATGGATAGCTGCAAAAAAAAAGAAAGTAGTTTCTCCATATCAATACCATTACTATTTTAATGTAGTTATACATGGATATACTACACCATACTGGGATTTTTCGCGATGGCAACAGGAATTGGATTGGATGGCATTACATGGCATGGACATGCCCCTAATAAATGGCGCTTATGAGGCGATCCTTATTCGAGTATTCAAAAAGCTAGGGCTAAGTGAGGCTGCCATTGATGGTTTTTTTACGGGTCCGGCATATCATCCTTGGAACAGAATGGGAAATATTACAGGTTGGGATAACCATGTACCATCTTCTTATTATGAAAAGCAAGTAAAATTAACGCATTTAGTTATGGCTCGGATGAATGAGCTGGAAATGCATCCGATCATTCCTGCATTTGCCGGTTTCGTGCCTAAAGAGATAACTGAAGTATTCCCACAGGCAAAAATAAAAGAAATAATATGGGGAGGATTTAAAGATTTAAAACCCAACCTAGGTCATATTCTTTTACCCAATAATGAACTATTTACCAGGATTGGTAAGATGTATATTCAAGAATGGGAAAAAGAATTTGGGAAAGGAAAGTACTATTTGGCGGATAGCTTTAATGAAATGGACGTTCCTGAAGCCTCTAATGAAAAACAACAGCTTGAGCAATTATCAGACTATGGAAGTGTGGTATATAAGTCTATCATGGCAGCTAATGCTGATGCAGTTTGGGTAATGCAGGGCTGGACCTTTCCTTTTCATAAAGGAGCTGATGGTAAATTATTCTGGACTGAAAAAAGACTTGGAATGTTAGTTGAAAAAGTACCCGATGATAAAATTTTATTTCTGGATCTGGCAAATGAATATAACAGAGATTCGTGGAAGATTGCTCCTTCATGGAAGACCTACCATGGCTTTTTTAATAAAGCATGGATTTATTCATTTATACCTAATATGGGCGGGAAAACGCCATGGAACGGTATTCTGAAAACATATGCCGAGGCTCCTGCTGAAGCTTTGCAATATAAGAACAAAGGTAATTTAATAGGATTCGGATTTGCGCCTGAAGGTATTGAAAATAATGAGATTTTATATGAACTACTCACCGATGTTGGTTGGCGGGAGCAGAAAATAGACATAAACGTATGGATAAGTAACTATTGTAAGCAGCGTTATGGAGCTTATCCTAAGGCGATGCAGGATGCTTATAATTGTTTTTTAGCCTCTTGCTATGGTACTTTTGATCCACATCCCAGGTTTCGTTATCAGATTAGTGCAACTGGGCAGCAGGATGGTAGTGTCAACGTAAGTGATGCCTTTTTTACTGGTGTTAAACAATTTTTATCATGCGCAAACCAAATGTCAGGGTCTGAATTGTATAAAAACGATGCTATAGAACTAACTTCACAATTCTTAAGCTTAAAAGCAGATAGCCTAATAAAAACAGCCGTTTCAGACAAAAAAAATATTCAAGATACTGAACTCAATAAAGCATTTAATTTATTGATTATAGCAGATCGGCTATTGTTATCTCATCCAAATCATAAATTAGAAGTTTGGATAAATCTTGCAAAAGCTTGGGGAGATACACCGCAAGAGCGGAAATATTATGCCAGTGATGCCAAACGACTGATCACTACTTGGGGAGGTACCATTGATGATTATTCTGCCCGAATGTGGGCCGGACTAATTAGTGATTATTACGTTGAAAGGATGAAATACCAATATCAAAAACAGCCAAATAAGAAAAAATTGACAATTCCTGAATGGGAAGAAAAATGGATCAACGAGGACTTTAAACAAACTAAAAGACCCTTTGATCACCCCTTAAAGGTTGCTCGGCAGGAAGTCGCGAAATTCTAACTTATACCCTATAAGCTATTCTTTGTTTATCATCAAAAAGATTGAGCAGAAGAATTCATGTGATCCAGATTGGTATTGTGAATAATTGATGTCATCAGGTTCGTGCAAACTTAATTAACCTGTTTCAATAAACATATTTGCTTATAAGGTGTTCACGTTCTTTTTTAGAATAGCTATATATTCTATCGATGATCAAAATAAAATGGTCCTTGGATATCATCCAATCTGCTTCTTTTTCGCAAGTAAACAGATGGATCATTTTCTGCCACCCAGTGATCATTCAACCAAACATAACTTGCCCGAGTCATACCCTGGCTTTCTTCATCGGTAAGAAACATCAACATCGAGTCTCCGTTAATGGCCCAATTACCCCGTAGGTGTAAATCTTCAAAGCATATATCGTCTTTGATTGTGATTGCAGCCCATGATACATACAGGTCAGGTCTGAGTTCAAATACTTCAACCTGAGAGGAGTAGAACGGATCCTCTTTGATATAGATGCCCGAATGAGCCAGAATAAGGGGATTAGGATACATACGATAATATTAAGTAGACATATAGCTAAAATAAAACAGCCTGAATCAAAAAAAATTGTGCTCTTATGTCCTTTTTTAATCTTGATTAATAATATAGTGCCTGGGTGCCAAGAAACGAATGAGAAGAGCTATATGCGTTTGTTCTTCATAAGTATTTATACATCAAATATTGCTAATATTAGGATGCAAAACAGGGCAGTAAAACAGGAGGATGTAAGGCATATAGTAATATGTGCCGGTTATTTATGTGTGAAAAGATTAACCTCTAATTCTGTAGCCTGGGATAATTACGGCATCCACTCTTGCAATACTGTGTGACATTCCTATAAAACGGCCAGTTTGGGCAGAACGAACTACCTGGGCTTCGGTCTTAGGCATAAGCGCGACCCTAACAGCCTTTGAAATAGCCTGTTTTTCATTAGTTGGTTTCTGAGAAGATCTGCTCATATTGTTCTATTATATTAACTAAATTCGATGCTTTCGCTTTGGGTATCATAAAGATAGCGCTATTTTCTTTATTACCAAAAACATCAAAGTGATGTATAAAGGTACGCCGTAAAACTTCAGTATAAACCTGGTAACGTTTGTTATTTGCATTTGTAGTTTCGCCCGGTAAGTTTGCAGCAAGAAATCCCCATACATTATTGCCCGTTTTACTATTTATTTCAAGCATAATATCTAGTATTGTTCCACCAATAACACCAAATGAATTCTGTTTGGTCAGCATCCGATATCGCAAGTCTTGTATATCGTATAAGGAATTGAACCTCGGTGTTAAATTTAGCTTAGGATAATAATCCAGCGTCATCAATCCATGTTCATAGGTTTTGACCGATACGATATACTTGATGCAACATTTTGAGTTATGCCTGTAAAAGCTGTAAATATATTCCTGCAGGTAGCTTTCATTTTCAATAAACCGGTTTTTCCTGATCTGTACTAATTTATATTCTAATGACTGATCAAACATTTATCTTCAAATTGTATGTTCACATGTGCAGCAAATAGTCGAAACGGATAAGTTCAAATTTAGGGATTTAGCAATAGAACTCTAAATGAAAATTAAAGGAAGATTACAATAGAATAGTAACCAGGTAGTCCGCTACTGACAAAAAATAAATCCTAATGGTTAAATAATATATTTGTTTAATCATCCATAATGAAGCATAAAAAAGATGAATTACAAAATATCATTATTGGAAATGGACAGGATGGACACACTAGCCAACTCAAAAAGACCATTGTGTCCTTAGGGGTAATGAGAATGCAGGTTAAAAACATAAAAGACAAGAGTCTTAAATTGAAGAAAAATACTTCTGATTGATTATTTGATAATGGTGGATCTTATGTTTTCTTGTGACACTGGTTTCTTAATGCAGTTGGAGTAAAGGACTTCAATGTTTTGTTATCCTTAAAAATATCCGAAGAAGAAACGGAAATCCGTATATAACCATATAGAAATGAACCAATAATTATCATAATAAACGGAAAATTGCACAATAAACCAGACAAGTTTATTATGCAATTTTAGTTCATTTGTAAACTAAGTGTGCTACAAAGCAAGCTCTTGAAAGCATTCAATGGTACTTTTACTCCAACAATCAGAGCGCCTAATTTTTGGGCATCCGTTTTTTAGAAGGCTGGGTGTGTTCCTAAACGCGGTATTATTGCACTCAATAGCAAACTGGTGGTTACACTGTCCAACGAGGCTTTTTTTACCACTGGATGGATATTGAAGTTATGTATTTGATCAAATCGTGATTCCGTAATCGCTCTGACTTTTGTCAGGATCGGTCTTGAAGAACTCCCAAATAGCAACGTAAAGTATCAGCACTTCATTTATTTCTTGTGGCTCCAGATCAAATTATAACCTGCCATCATTAAGGCGAGGAAAGGCTGTTGAATTATTAGTTCCTCTGTGATCAGGTTAGCCCATAAAAAGTCGAGTTCAAGCCTATTCAGATTTGCAAATATCGCCATGATGCGTTTTAAATCACAGAGTTGTAGATCCTGGCTGCTTTTATTATTTGCAACTATTATTAATTAAAAAGTTAGTAGTACCAAAATATATAATTTCATGTAATTGTGTTAGATTAGTCTTTGTCAAGTAGAGTTTTTTGTACATTCTTTGTAAGAAAATTTCCAATCATTCAAGATTTGTTCCCATTTTTGTATTTTCAAATAGGTGGTGTGATTGTTATGAAAGATTTAAGTCGGCTAGAAAAATACATACGTCGTGGTGAGGTTTACCGTAGGGAAGATCTATCTCATTTTTCTGGAGCAGTAGATCGTGAGCTGGCACGGCTGGTTCAAGATCAGGTAATGGTCAAGCTTCGTAATGGACTATATCACTATCCAAGGTTGTCAGTATTTGGGAAGGTGCCCCCTGATGAAAAAAAATTGGTTAGCAAATTTTTAAAGGATGATAATTTTTTGCTTACTTCCCCAAATCTGTACAATAGTTTAGGGGTGGGGACTACACAGTTATATAATAAATCAATTGTTTATAATCACAAGCGCAGAGGTGCGATAAGATTAGGGAACCGTATATTTCATTTTGTTGACAAATCTGCATTTCCCAAAAAGTTAACAATTGAATTTTTACTTGTTGACCTTTTAAATAATATTTCCAATATTGCTGAAGACTCTTCTCTGGTATTAAACAGGGTAAAAGAAAGAGTATCTAGCATGGACAAGGTAAAGTTGAAAAAATCTGTTCAGGCTTATGGGAATCCAAGAACAAAGTCGTTTATGATGGCAATTTTATAATTGGTATAATGGCCGAAAATTATTTAAATGAGCATTAAAGATTACTTTTTTCATATACTATTATAACTTTAAAAATCACAAATTAGAGATAAACCGTATAAGGAATAAGTACTGAATTGTTCAAGAAATATGATCTTTTTATAGCGTAAAATTCCGATATTTTGATGTGAGAATTTGAAAGATAGATTTATAGAATTTAGATTTCGTGCCGTCATCAAACTGCACATCATATGACAATACTTCATATTTAAACCAATTTAAATTCATTAATTTTGTTGCTTTTTGAGGTAGTAAGAGAAAAAACATGTATTTTGTAATGTGTTGATTTTCAACTAGTTATAAGTCTGAATTTTTATTGTACCGTTTTTGTATCTTTTAGACTTAATGCGTTCAAAACTAGGTAATTGGAATTTCTGTATCGGAAAGGAAGATCAGTTTCCTACAGGTATGTACGATTTTGGTGCCAGGATGTACGACCCTGCTACAGGCCGATGGAATGCGCCTGACCCGGCTAGACAGTTTATCTTCGAGTCTCCATATGCTACTCTGGGAAATAATCCGTTAATATACGTAGACCCCGATGGAAGGTTTATTCATATTTTCGTTGGTGCAGTAATAGGAGCTGCCATAAATGTTGCTGTTCATGTTGTTCAAGGCAGGACTTCTGTTAGAGATATTGTAGCCGCAGCTATTATAGGAGGTGGTGCCGGAGCTCTTGGAGCAGCTACAGGAGGGGCTTCTTTAGTTGGGACCGGATTGGGAGCTGCAAGTGTTGGTGGAGGGGCCTTGGCAGGTTTCACAGGTGCATTCGCCAGTAGTACCGTTCAGAGCTTAGGCAATGCGATTTGGTTTGGTGATGCAATAGACGGTCATAGCATAGCTGTTAATTCACTTCTAGGCGGTGTAACTGGTGGACTGGCAGGCGGTGTTGCTAATAAAATATTTGCAAAAGGAACGAATTTTTGGTCAGGCAAATTGCCTGATGTTCCTGACCCTATGATGCCTATGACACAAAGCATGATTAATGAGGCTGGTCCGGTGCAGATAAGTTCAGAAACAAGTAAGGGAGTACAATACTCTGAGGATTTAGTAAGTGCTGCGCAAAAAGAATATCCCAAGCTGGCAGGTAAAATCCAGGAACATCATCCCATTCCTAAATACTTAGGAGGTGCAAAAAATCAAGTGCTTGTTCCATTAGATGCAGCATACCATCAGAAAATAACAAATGCATTTCGGGCAGAATGGGGATACGGACTAGGAAAACCGAGTGCTGCAGAACTTAAAAACATATTAAGTAAGGTTTACAATCGATTTCCATTACCTTAATAGAAAAATTGATGAAAGAAATAGTTGAATTCAGAATAGTTAATGAGTATGCTCATTTGCTATTAAAATCAGGCGAAGGAAAAAAAACGGGATCAAACACAACTATATATATTACTAAAGACGACCCCAAATTTGAGAAAATAAGAATTTTAAATAGCCAGATAAAAGAAAAAAATAATGACTTCTTTTTTCTCTATTCAAACATAAAAAGATATTATACAAAGAAAGAATTAGATGCAGCTACGCTATTGCAAATGAAAATAAAAGTCACGTTTGAGCCGGCTGGTGAAGAATGTGGAACACTGTACGATCAAACAGCAGCATGCAAAATATGCGGAGCGAACAGGAAACAAATTAGCACACTGATGTTAAAAAAAGGTTCGATTCCGAAAAAAGATATAGTCACAACGATAGCAGGAGAAGTGGTAATATCAGAAAAATTTGCGACAGCGTTTAAGCAAAGAAAGTTAAAAGGAGCAATATTTAAACCTGTTGTTTCAGGTACAGAAACTTTGGGCTATTTTCAGTTATTTGCATCTTCCAGTTTAGAATTGTCGGATAACACCACTGCAGGAGTTAATCTTTTTGATCTCTCTGAAGGAAGTGAATCTTTAGAACTTACAATACCAGGTGGTTATCATATTAGACTTGAAAAAGAAGTTTACAAATGCCCAAAAGGTCATACCATCGGATTAAATCTTTTATCAGAAGCATTTGTATTAAATGATCCATCAATAACCGAGATGGACTTTTTTGCCAGTAATCAGATGATAGGTGTTAAGAGAGGCTTGCTACGGCCAGGGCCTTTATATTTGTGTTCACCTAATTTTAGAAAAATGGTTGAAGAAGAGAAGCTCAGCGGATTTGAATTTGAAATAGCACATATACAATAAAAGAGCCCTTTAAGTCTGGGCTTTTAATTTATAAAGTTGCAATTACCGAAGAGACAGCTTTAAATCACTGTTGTCGAGTAATTTAACTGGATGGTACTTGCGCCAACCAGTTAAATATCTTTTAAGTTACGACACTACAAAGTAGAATTACTATGGGTAAAAGGTAAGCTAACATACAGCACAGGCATGATTTGAAAGCAAAAAACAGCCATTTATTTTGTTAATGAGGCAATTAAGCGGTTTCAGAATAGTGTTTTCCTGTTTTTTTCCAACGCTTTTTGGGCGTGTAAACTGAACTGTCAACTTGCTTTCAAGCATTCCGTAAATGATCCATCATGTTGATTACATGATTGTCGGTGCTCATGCACTTGCTTATCATGGTCGCCCAAGGCATACCGGTGATCTTGATATCTGGATCAAACCTAGTGCTGAAAATGCTACAAAAATGATTACGGTTTTAAATGATTTTGGTTTTGGGTCTCTTGGTCTTTCGGAAAAGGATTTTTTAAAGGATAATTATGTAACGCAGTTAGGTTATCCTCCTCTTCGAATAGATATTCTAAACGCTATTTCAGGTGTGGAGTTTGATGAAGCCTATCAGAATAAAGTCGATGGTGAGGTAGATGATTTAAAAGTCAACTTCATTAACGTTAGTGAATTTATTAAAAAAAAAGAGGCTACAGGTAGAAAAAAAGATTTAGGCGATATAGCTTCATTGAAAAAAAAAGGTAAGTGATATAACTTTGGTAATCGAACGTTTAATATCTGGTTTATATCTCGTGCTAATAACTATCTGTGACAAACGTATATTATCTATTGTATCGGGAGAGTGCTTGATTAGAGTATTTTAGATATAGGATACTAAGTGCAATTATCTCCAAGAAAAGAATTATGCAAGAACTCTCTTTCCAATCAGGATTAAAATTAATTACTGAAAAATCTCAATTAGTGTATCAACTCAGAAATAATAATGAGTTATTATTAGAGTATTTAAAGAATCTACCGCAGGAGATTTTAGAAGGGTTGATTAATAAATACAAGGACAGCATTGGAGCCGTCAATGCAGTTCGTTATGAAGTGGCAAAAGACATCAGATCTAAAACCTTAACTCTTGAAAAACTTGAGACTTATTACAAGGCTAACAAAGGTGCTTTTGGGTCCTATAAAGATGTGTATTCTCTCATTTATACCTTCATCATAGATGATGATAATGGAACGATTAAAGCCTTCCTCTCCCAGTTAGCTAAAGGTTTACAAATAGATTTGCAGATAGTAAACGAAACGAAGATATCAAAAGTTTGTACTTTCGCTGGCCCTAGAAATACGGGAGGTGAGCACGCTTGGTTCGCATTATATAATAAAGATCATGTCAATCAGCAATCTGCTAAGCAATTGTTTTTTTCTGGTTACAATGGTAAAGTTGAGTATTCTCTTTACGATAGGAAAACTGATCTGCATAGTAAGGAACCTGTATCTCCAGAGAACGTTACTTATCAAAATATCTTAAATAGCTTTCAATTAGAAAAGGAAGAAATATTGAAGGATTTCCCAATGATTTTAGAACCGTCGAAGATAGGGGTGAATATTTTGAGAGGGTTGGGGTTGAACGATTAAAAATCGTATGTATGAGCATTATATTTTCCTCGAACGCATAAGATAGTTTTATTTACCTTACCAACTTCTAAATAACTTACAATAGATGTCAAATATTATACCCAATAAACCGAATGGCTTTTACTTAAGAAACGAATTTATCACCTGGCTTAGGGAAGATCAAAACTACACGGCTGGATCTGCAAATTCATATGCAAGCTATGTTGCTTCAGCTAATAAAACTATCCTGATTAACTTTTTCAAGGACGATTCATTTTTTAAGGTGATTAAAGAAGTGGTTAATCAATCCGATAAATTTGGTGTAGAAGAATTAATTGACCGCCTAATAGGTATAGTCACAAAAGAAGCTCCGGTAGCCGTTGTCAATAAATATAAGAACGGGCTAATTCAATACCGTAATTTTTTGATAGAAACCCTAAGTGGCGAGGAAATAATTGATGATGTTGAACCTTTGAAACAGTTTACTAAGGCTATAAAAGAAAGTTCGACAGTTTTTCTAAAGGATCTTCAATTTCCAAATCAACTTACTTATAATAAAGATTCGTTAAAGAAAATATTCATTTTCCGGATGGTTACTCAAGACAGATGCTATGGGAAGGTATATTTTCTTATCAGCTTTCTGAAAAAGCTCTTTTATAAAGATCAAATCTCGAGAAAGTTTTTTGATGATTATATTGAAAATCAGATCAATAACATACAGCTACATACAAACAAGGGTACCATTATTCTTAATGATATTAAAGAGTTAACAATTGAAACTGATTCTTCCCAAAAAGTAAGCGTAACACTGATTCTTAATGATAATAGCCGCAGCATACTTTACACAAAGATGGGCATGGGAAATGAGCAATTGCCCATGAATACTTTAGCCTTAAGATTCATAGCTATTGATCATATATTTCCTATGAAACTAATTTTGGAAGAGCAAGAAGCGAATTTACCACTCTTAAAGCGAATCACCCAGACGTTCAGGTTATTTAAGGGAATTAAAGCCAATGAAAGAATCAAGAGTAAAAAGATAAAAGCTATTGGCAATCAACTATTAGACACAAATGTTTTTAACTTAAATGACGTACCGCAATTAAAAGAGGAAATGAACCACATTAACAGCTTCATTGAATTGCAGCTAATGGATGGTGCTGAAAATTTAGTAAAAAAAGCAAAGTTTGAAAAATTAGAGGAAAATAAAAGCCTTATTATTTAATCAGGGATATAACTCCAACTGATTTAAGCTACCAATTCATCATGCCTCAAAAAGACCTTGGATTTTTAGCTTTTACCCTTGAATCGCACTGATGAGTTGAAAAAGGTTTATGAAGAAAAACGCTATTGCGACATTGCATTTATAGATACAATAAATGGCAATATTGGTATAGAGCGGTATGCTATTTCGAGTCATAAGGAAAACGTCAAGAGGTGCCAAAAGCTTGTGCTATCCCAAAGTGCTTTGCATGAAATTTTCCGAAATATTTAAACGTTGGCCTAATTTTCGTATTTTTGAAATAAGTAGTGTGATTGTATGGAAAATTCAAGTCGGCTGGAAAAGTATATACGTCGTGGTGAAGTTTACCGCAGGGAAGATCTTGCACCTTATTCTGGAGCTATAGATCGTGAATTAGCACAGCTGGTTCAAGATAAAGTAATGGTCAAGCTTCGCAATGGACTGTATCATTACCCCAGATTGTCTGTATTCGGGAAGTTGCCCCCTGATGAGAAGAAATTAGTTAGCAAATTTTTAAAGGATGATAATTTTTTGCTGACTTCACCAAATCTGTATAATAGCTTAGGTGTAGGCACCACTCAGTTATACAATAAATCAATTGTTTATAATCATAAGCGCAAGGGTGAAATAAAACTGGGGAACCGTACATTCAATTTCGTTGACAAAGCCGCATTCCCTAGAAAGGCAACAATCGAGTTTTTACTTGTTGACCTTTTAAATAATCTTTCCAATATAGCTGAAGACTCTTCTAAGGTATTAAGTAGGGTAAAGGAAAGAGTGTCTGATATGGACAAGGAAAAGTTGAAGAAGTCTGTTCAGGCTTATGGAAATCCAAGAACCAAGTCGTTCTTGATGTCAATTTTATAATTGATACATAATGGAAGCAAATTATTTACATCAGCGTAAAGATTTTTTAGACCTTATTAACGTGATTGCCGACGAAAGAAGCATAGAACCTTTTTTAGTAGAGAAGGATTACTGGATTATGCATGTGCTTTATGGATTACGGAAACAGGGCTTCGATTTCGAATTAAAAGGAGGAACTTCCCTTTCGAAGGGTTATGATATAATCAGCAGATTTTCCGAAGATATCGATATTGTGATCAATCCGCCGGCAACCCTTCCTATAAAGTTATGGATTGGCAGAAATCATACAAAAGAGATCCACGTTCAATCCAGGCTTGATTATTATCAATGGCTTACGGAAAATATTAATATAGAAGGGATAAATTAGTTCTTGGACATACGTTAGAGCGTTGGATGCAGGTGTAGAGATTGCCGATAATAGGGCTATTGGTATAAAATGTTACAATCCTGAATATACCTTCGTTGAGAAATTGCAGGCCATTATCAGGAAGTTTGCTCAGGAGCAAGAATCGAAAGTGATCAACCAGAACTTCCTCCGTCAATATTATGATGTATATGAGCTTCATGGAAATCAGGCTGTTATTAATTTTATCGGTACAGAAAAGTATGAAGCACATAAAGTAAGACGTTTCAATACTAAAGAGTTAGAAACACCCCTATCGGAAAACGCTGCATTTGATTTTTCTGATAATGGCTTACTGCAAATCTTCAAGGAACGTTTTCTACAGACAAAAGCTCTATATTATAATGGTCAGCCTACATTTGAGGAGATCATTGGACGTATTAAAAGTTATTTGCATCGTATGTAATACTTGATAAGTATGATTGGGTTTTGTACCTAATGTGTACCTTGAGTAACATAACTTAAATCGCAACTCTGCCAAATCTAACTGGACATTCTAAGAAACGGGATGGTCGTTAATGGAACCTGGAGACCTAAGTGAATGTGATCGATTACATTATCTACAGTATGTCTAATTCAAATCCTTTGGAATCGAAAAGGAGACTTGACTTTTTTTATAGCCCTAATCGGTTAAATGTTGCGATTACAAGAGGGATAAAAAAATTTATTGTAATTGCTAACTATAAGGTTTTCGATATTATTGATGAAGAGCTTGCTGACTTACCGGATTATGATGAATTGAAACCTGGTTTGGATATATTTAAAATGTACTTTGGTCTTTCATCAGTGGTTGAGGAAGAAGTGAAGGTTGATAGTTGGTAGGGTATTTTAAAATAATGGGAATTCATTAATATCAAAACTATTTATATCATCGGTGATACAACAAGCCTGGGCATTGCAAGCAGCACTATCTATTTTTAAAATATCATGGAAGAATTAATTATTAAGCAGTTAAATGAGGGAAAGGTAGAGTACTCCCAATATTATTTTGTACTATATGGGATTAGTATTGGTTACTTTGACTCATTTGTAGTCTATTATTAAATATTTCGATCAGATTTAAATCGGCCTATAATCTTCCAAAGCCATATTGACCCAATCCCAGAGTTTATAGTAAAGAATTTACTTCGATTACTGAATTATTTCAAGAGATGACTTTTACGATATCCTCGAGGGGAAGAAGAAAGTTGTAAGGTTAGATGACTCATATAGCATTGAAGATATTAAATAGTACTATGCTAGTATGGGATTAGGAAAATCAATCAAAGGTATGGGTACTTCAGAATTGTACCATCTGGAGCCTGACATATTTTTGAGACGGGTTTCTGACACTTTTCAAGTGAATATAAGTGAATTTTATATAGATGGTGATGAGCAGAACTTCAATGCACCTTCTTCAGCATATTTAGAATCCATATCAGTTCATGACTTTCATTCTATGCAAAAAAAGCCATTGCTAAGCTTGTAGCAACCTCAACCCGGAAGATGGATGGGATGGTCCTTAATCGTCATCTAGTCTCTGTTGATGAAGTAGTCCGCAAATGTGCGGAGAAAAATGAATATATTTACCGCATTATGCAAAAGATATGTATATACATCAGTTAAAAGGCTGGCCTTCGTTCAGTTGGGACACCGAAGCAATACACGTTCGTTTAGGTGAAGTACGACACCGCCAGGGACGTATATTAGGATTGATGAGTTCGGCTGGTTTTAAGTTACAGGAGAATGCGGTATTAGATACCTTAACATTGGATGTTTCTAAATCAAGCGAGATAGAGGGAGTAAAGCTTAACACTGATCAGGTAAGATCTTCTATAGCACGCAGGTTGGGCATAGAATTAGCAGGGGCAGTGCCTATCGACCGTAATGTAGATGGGGTGGTTGAAATGATGTTAGACGCAACCCAAAGGTATTCTACTAATTTAACTGCAAATCGAATATATGACTGGCATGCTGCTTTATTCCCAACGGGAAGGAGTGGGATGCATAAAATCACGGTTGCTGCTTGGCGCACTCCTGAAGCAGGACCAATGCAAGTGGTATCAGGGGCAATGGGTAAAGAGAAGATTCACTTTGAGGCTCCCAAAGCTGAACTAGTATCGGCAGAAATGGACTCGTTTCTGAATTGGTTTAATGCCGCACCAACTATCGATTTGGTATTGAAAGCAGCAATAGCGCATTTATGGTTTGTAACTATACATCCATTTGATGACGGCAACGGTCGTATAGCCCGTGCAATTACTGATATGCAACTTGCTCGTGCCGACGGAACGTCCCAGCGTTTTTACAGTATGTCTGCGCAAATATTACAGGAAAAAGCGACTTACTATAATATGCTCGAACAAACACAAAAAGGTGATCTTGATATTACCCGTTGGTTAAGCTGGTTTTTAGATTGTTTGTTTCATGCCATGGATCACACAGAAGAAACTTTTTCTGCCGTTGTAAAAAGAACTCAATTTTGGGAAAAGAACCGCGAAGTTTTATTCAATAGCCGTCAGCAATATATGGTCAGTGTGTTACTCGATGAATTCTACGGAAAGCTAACCAGTACGAAATGGGCGAAGATGACAAAGAGTTCTCCTGATACTGCGCTAAGAGATATACAGGATCTTATAGAAAAAGGCATATTGGAAAAAGAAACAGGTGGAGGACGAAATACATCCTATAGTTTGATACGAACTCAAGGTTGATGTTTTTGATATTTATATAGATGCTATGCCATTATAAGAAGGAATCTACGAACAACTAATTACTTAGATCGTAAGTAATTAGCTTGCGAATCTTGAAGAGAATACCTTTTTTATTAGCAGCATATATATTGGCTTGGGATTCAGTATAGCCAACAAAACCACGCAATAGTTGCTTATTTTTATTTATAATTGTGCTAATTCTTACCCCAGGAAGAAAAGATTGAATATCTTATCAATATTAAAATCTAAATTGATTTAACCTAATCAAAAATGAAATATAATAAATATTTTAGTATCCTATTCATTGTTGTCGTTATTTGTACTTTGTCCTCTTGCACATCAAGCCATTACACTTCAAATGAATCTGGATTCTTCAGTGGAATAATTCATGGTTTAGTTTTCCCATTTGCTCTAATTTCAAAGCTATTCTCATCACAATACGGGTTGTACGCGGAAAATAATTCAGGGGTACTGTATTGGATCGGCTTTGTAATAGGATTAGGTGGATTAGGGGGTGGTGCTTCATCAAGGAGGTAACACCGTTTTTGAGTTTTAACCAAGCAGTATACTTTAAGAAAGTCATTACCGAGTTGAGCGATAGTTTGATAATACCTCAAAAAGGGGTTTACTATTTTTCAATTAACCAATAATCATATTGGTGACAAAAATGCTAATTTTAAAATAGTTCGAATTTCTGGTTCATCAATTAAAACTAATTTTAGTACTAACGTAAAAATTAAATCGGATACAACTTTTAAGCAGATTGCGGCGAATACTTATACAACATCTTCCGGTAGGGTATCAATGCCTGTTTCACTTCCGTCTAATACATTATACTGGGTTTACTGGGTCGGAATTGGAAATGAAGCAATAATAAAGTATGATACTTACACTGAGTTTTACACTCCAGGCAAAAAAGGGGATGAGATTTATCCTACATATGCGTATGGGAAAGGTCTTTTAAATTCTCTGCCAACGGTTAATACTAAAGATATGATTGATTACAAATTTGCTGACAATGCAAACTCAAGATAGGTCTTAAGTTTTAAGAAAATTGCATTTTAGTGGCTTACCAGGCGCGTACTGCTAAAAAGTAGGGTTGGATGACCTTCGGCAAATGTTCCCTATCATCATTATTTTGATGCTGTTAAGTGGTATTTGTTGTTTCCAGGTCAAGATAGATTACAAAAACGGGGTTTTACTAATGTGAGTTATTTTAATGGAAGTCCTTTAGGAGATAAAGCATGTGGTATTGTTATATCGAAAGCTAAAAAAAAGATTTTGTAATTATTTTAAATCAAAATTAACTGCATACTGATGAAAAGTATCCAACGTGAAGACATCTACATCATTTCTAGGCACAGCAACCTGACTGAACAAGGGGTTAAAGAGCTTTGAAAGAAAATGTCTATAATGACAAGGAGATGTGGCAGAAATTTCTCCGAATGTTCTTTATCACTCTTGGCATTGGTTTTACGGTGGCGGGAATAGTTTTCTTTTTTGCCTACAATTGGGCTGACCTGCAAAAGTTTAAAAAAATTGGACTCATAGAGGGATTAATCATCGTAACTACAATCCTTGTGTTGCTTCCTATTACTGCCAGGAATATTATTCTGACAAGTTCAGTAATTGTAGTTGGCGTTCTGTTCGCTGTGTTCGGACAAATCTATCAGACTGGAGCTAATGCACATGACTTCTTTCTGGCTTGGACTGTTTTTGCAAGCTTATGGGTTATCGTTTCAAACTTTGCACCCTTGTGGTTACTTTATCTCATTTTGATTAACACCACCTTTGTTTTGTACTCACAGCAAGTGGCTAATGATTGGTCGGAGGGTCTTGTTTTTACGCTGCTTTTCCTTTTTAATGCAACAGCACTTCTTGCTTTTTTATTACTCTCCAAATACCAAAAGATGGCAATCGTTCCTAATTGGTTTTTAAATACAGTGGCCTTAGCTGCTATAAGCTATGCAACTATGGGAATTGTTTTTGGAATTTTTAACAAATACGAGGTTGTTTTTCTTGTATTGATATTAATATCTTCGATCGTCTTTGCAGCGGGAATTTGGCACGGACTAAAAGCCAAAAGTAGATTTTATCTTTCGGTTATTCCTTTTAGTCTTATTGTTATCGTATCCGCTTTGCTAATCAAAATATCAGAGGATGGAATGATGTTTCTATTTGTAGGTCTGTTTATCATAGCCAGTGTATCGTTGGTAATTAAAAGTTAAATCGACGTTCAAAAAATATGGATCAATGAAAAATAAAGAAAATATTAAACAATTGTTGGATTACTTCCAGACCATAGATGATATTTAAGAATGTTGGTACCCGAGATTTGCAAGAACTCCAGGAAATAGGCATTTTTGTACAAGAAGGAGCAGGGCGTTCACTACGAGATCCGTTGATTTGGCTTAAGATTAGAACTTTTTTATCGTTTGTAACAAAACAAAATTGATTGATGAACGATCTGTTAATTGAAAAACAAAGATGAATAATACCGAGAATTTACGGGATATACTGTCCTTTTACAAAATTAACTGTCACGATCCCTTTTATATCTCTTCTGGTAATTCCATTTTTAAACTTCCTGAAGTTACTTTTCGAATGGATTTTTACGCAGTCTGTATTTGTATTTCAGGAACAATTCATTTAGCTATAGACAATCAGGAGTATGACATCATCCCCAATGTCTTGCTCATTTCTGCTCCTTCAACCGTTGTCAGGTTCATTACAGTGAGCGATGATTTCAAAATGAAATTACTGTTCTTCGAGAAAACCTTCCTGCTCAAAAATAATTCCAACCCTTTCTTTATAGAGAAGATAGCACTATTTAGTAACACATTATACAGGATTGTCCCCACAGATGCTATTGTTTCGCTACGACTATTAGGACTCCTGGCATATTTGCACGAAAAGACTACTGTAACGGGAAGGTTTACCGAGGATATTATACGGACCATTATTATCAATCTACTATTGGAGATTGCCGAAGTAATTCATATCAATGCGCATACAGCGATAGATTTTCCAAATCAGAGTTCTGATCATATCTTTTATAAATTTAATCAGCTTGTCCAGAAGGAAATACTCAATCACCAAAGTATCACGTATTACGCTGATAAACTATTTGTATCCAATAAACATTTGATCAAAATCGTGAAAAAGACATCAGGTAAAACACCCCACCATATTATGGATGAGAACCTGCTAAAAGAGGCCTATGTTATGCTGGGAAATCCGGATGTCGATATTACTGAAATTGCCTATCGGCTAAACTTTAGTTCAGTATCTGCATTCAGCAGGTTCTTCAAAAAATATGCAGCTTTTTCTCCTTCTGAGTATAAGAAGCAACAAACGATATGAATTATGAATTTGAGTAAAGTAATTGCGATTTTCGGAACGTAAGGGGCGATGAGAAGGGTTTAACTTTGTGTATAATAATACAAAAGATGAAAATAGACACTTCAAAATTTAGCAAAATACTCGATAATTCTAAACAATATAAGCATACCCAGCATGAACCGGATTCTAGTAAAGAAGTTCAGGTAAATTCCGACGACAAGACCATGCCCTTTTCAGATCAGATCGGAAATTACCAGCGAAACAAAGGTATTCCATCTCAATCATATGACAAAAGTAAAGTCTATATCGTAGGAACGGGTATCGCTGGGATGTCAGCGGCTTATTATCTGATCCGTGACGGTCGTATTCCTGGGGAAAACATTACTTTTCTGGATCAACTAGGTGTTGATGGCGGCTCGCTCGACGGTACAGGCAATGCAGAAGACGGATTTATTATCCGTGGGGGAAGGGAAATGGATATGACCTATGAAAATCTTTGGGACATGTTTCAGGATATTCCTGCCCTGGAACTTCCAAAACCTTTTAGCGTATTGGATGAATATCGTCTGGTAAATGATAATGACCCCAATTATTCAAAAGCACGCCTGATTCATAAGCAGGGACAAATTAGCGATTTTAGTAAGTTCGGCTTAGAAAAAAAGGACCAGTTAGCGATTGTAAAGCTGTTATTGAAGAAAAAAGAAGAACTGGACGACCTGAGTATTAAAGACTACTTCAGTGAATCGTTCCTGAATAGTAATTTCTGGATTTTTTGGAGAACAATGTTTGCTTTTGAAAATTGGCATAGCCTGCTTGAATGTAAGTTGTACATGCACCGTTTCCTCCATGCAATAGATGGTATGAAAGACTTCTCCTGCCTTGTGTTTCCTAAATACAATCAGTATGATACCTACGTTACGCCGCTGAGGAAATTTCTCCAAAGCAAAGGGGTAAAGATTGAACTCAATACCATTGTAAGGGATCTGGATATCCATATAGACACCGAAGGGAAAGTTGTGGAAGGCATTTTTGCGGAAAGGAAGGGCAAAGAACTCAAAATCGCTGTCGGCAAAGATGACTATGTGATCGTAACTACAGGATCTATGACGGAAGACACGTCCTATGGTAACAATGAAAAAGTGCCTGAATTTGCTTTTGACAACAGCAGGAGTGGGCAAAGTGCAGGATGGCAGCTTTGGAAAAACCTGGCTGCGAAATCAGAAGTCTTTGGTAAGCCTGAAAAATTTTGCAGTACTATTGAAAAGTCTTCCTGGGAATCGGCTACGCTTACGTGTAAACCATCAGCTTTTGTAGACAAAGTTAAGGAGCTTTGCGTGAACGACCCCTATTCGGGCAGAACAGCAACAGGTGGCATCATTACCATAACCGATTCCAACTGGCTGATGAGCTTTACCTGCAACAGACAACCGCATTTTCTTAACCAGCCGGAAGATGTTTTGGTACTTTGGGTGTATTCGTTATTTATGAACAAAGAAGGAAACTATATCAAGAAAACGATGCCACAGTGTACTGGAAACGAAATCCTGGCCGAGTTGTGTTACCACCTTGGTATTGTTGATCAATTGGATAACGTAGTGAAAAATACCATTGTGCATACATCTTTTATGCCGTATATCACGTCAATGTTTATGCCTAGAGCGAGAGGCGACCGCCCGAGGGTAGTTCCTGAGGGCTGTACAAATTTAGGGCTGGTAGGGCAATTTGTGGAAACAAACAACGACATCGTCTTTACTATGGAGAGTTCGGTAAGGACTGCAAGAATTGCTGTATATGAATTGTTGAACTTAAATAAACAGGTTCCTGATATTAATCCCTTGCAATACGATATCCGGCAGTTGTTGAAAGCTGCTCAATCCTTAAATGATTATCAACCTATTACAGGGGAGTGGATTTTAAGAAAATTTTTAAAAGGGACATATTTTGAACATATTTTAGTAGATAACGAGGACGACAGTAAGGAGCACGAATCTTTTATTTCTGAACAAGTCGACCGATTCATAGATTGGATCAAGGAATTGAGAAAATAAATTTGTCTTAAAAGTTGAGTTTTAGAGGTTGTATCATTGACAAGATGGTACAACCTCTTTATTTATACGAACTCAGGTCGGGTATATCTAAGAACTTCATAAATAGCTGATCGCTTGATGAATTAGCAATCTTGAACTTGAAGGGTGGCTTTCGGAACCCTTTAACTAAGTAACTGCACATTTGCATGAAAGGTTGAAGGTGCTTTATCAAGGCATGCCTGCCATTCTAGCGAATTTCTTAGCTTTGGTGATTAATTTGCTTATCAATCAGGAAATGAATAGAGTGAAATTTACACATTGTTTAGCAGTCGTTTTTTGCGCGCTTTCTCTGAGTGCATGTGGTATCTTTAAGAAGTCGGGCGGAGACGATGCACAAAAATCCACTGTAATTACCGAGCGTAGATGGAAGCTGGTTGAACTTGCGGGTAAACCTGTACCTGATAGGGTAAATGGTAAAGAGCCATTTATCTTACTTCAGCAAAAAGAGGGTCGCTTTTCGGCTTCCGGTGGTTGTAATGGAATTGGCGGAACTTTTACGTTTCAGGATAACGGAAGAATAAAGTTCTCTCAGGGTATGTCTACCAAGGTGGCTTGTGAAAACATGGAAATTGAAATTGGTCTTACCAAAGCGTTGAAAGATGCCGATAATTTTAGTCTTAAGGGAGACGATTTATCTCTAAACAAAGCTAGAATGGCACCATTGGCCCGTTTTAAAGCTGACAAGTAGGAACCTACTGTTTCTTAGTTTGCCTTACAAATGCCCCAAAAGGTTCTTACTTTTTGGGGCATTTGTTTGCGGGTACGAGGGTACTCATTTTGGTAGCCATATGGAGTCTATACTGATTTCCATGCGTCCACCTTAAAGTAGATTCACTTGTAACATCACCCGAGAAAAGACATAATTTGTCGGATTGCTACTATCCTTAGATTTAAGATATATGTTGTTTATTATCAACATATATCTTATTTTTGTTGATAATAAACAACACTATGAAATCTAAAAAAACTGTACTTTTCCCAAAACACCAGAAAGTTTTAGACGTGTTGGGCGAGCAAATTAAGCTGGCTAGAAAAAGGCGAAGATTGACAACCATACAAGTTGCTGAACGTGCAAGCATAGATCGAACAACTTTATATCAGATTGAGAAGGGCAACCCAAGCGTTTCTATGGGCTCATACTTTAATGTTTTACGTGTATTGAATCTGCAGGATGATTTTCTAAAATTAGCATCAGATGATGAATTTGGAAGGAAACTGCAAGATCTGGAGCTATTAGGAAAGTAGGGGATGGCAATCAATAAAACAAATATATGGGTTTATGCACATTGGGTTGGGATGGCTGAACCGGTTTGTGTTGGTGTGCTTACTGCAAATCAAGCAAAAGGAAGGAAGAGTTTTGGTTTTGAGTACGATAAGGACTGGATTGCAGCAAATCAGCAGCTGATTTTGGATCCTGATATTGGTTGGTACTCTGGTACCCAGTTTCTGTATAAAAAGGAAAATTTTGGTGTTTTTTTAGATTCAATGCCTGATACATGGGGCAGGACTTTAATGAAAAGAAGGGAAGCTCTGAAAAGTTTGTTTTAAATTAAACGCTGAAGAAATGGAGGTTGCGATTTTAGAGGTTAAAAATGCGGTTGCAAAGTGGAAGGTAGTAGCTAACGAAATAGGAATAGCAAGATCTGAGTAGGTTTTAATGGCTGCAGCGTTTAGGGTATAGGTTTATGCTAATTATAAAACTAATAATCTATTAAACTGAATGAATAACATAAAGGAATCTTGGTAGCATCTTATGATGCAAGCTCTTGAAAGCATTCAATGGTGCTTTTTACTCCAACAATCAGTGCACCTCTTTTTTGAATACCCATTTTTTGGAAGGTTGGGTGTGTTCCAATACGTTGTATTATTGCACTAAGCATTACACTGGTCGTTTCCCCGCCCGAGAAGGTATCTTTTCCAACTAGATTGATATTGAAGATTTGTAATTGATCAAATTGTGACTCAGTAATCGCTTTGACTTTTGTTTGAGGATCGGTCTTGAAGAACTCCCAAATAGCAATGTAAAGATTCAGCACTTCGTCTAGTTCTTGTGGCTTCAGATCAATCTTATAGCCTGCCATCATTGAGGCGAGAAAAGGCTGGTGAACTAGTATTTCACCAATGAAGAAGTATATGTCAACCAGAGTTTTAAGCATATTGATTGCATGAAATTTTTCGAATGTAGATTAGTTTGATAGCTGCATTATTAGGGACTTAAGTAAATGAGCCAGTTAGAAATGCTCCATTTTTTTAACTATTTTTGTTATATAATTCACGTTGACATCATAAAATTATAGAAATGAAACACGAAAGAAAGATGGCTATGGTTGTTAACCAGATAAAAATGGAAGACGAAGATAGTCTTGATGTTTTATTTTGGCTTAGTAGGAGAGTCAGAGAGACTTTCTGAAGTGAGCCGTCAACGTAAGAATTATTTAACCTGGGTAGATGGCATATTCCCTGAAAAAATGGTGAAAGTTGTACACCAGAGAACCCTATGATTTTCGAACGAGACTTTATAGATTTTATTGAGTTACTTAATGTGCATAGTGTTGATTATATGATAGTCAGTGCTCATGCACTTGCTTAGGATATCCTCCGCTTCGAATAGATATTCTAAACGCTATTTTAGGTGTGGAGTTTGATGAAGCCTATCATAATAGAGTCGAAGGAGAGGTAGATGATTTAAAAGTCAACTTCATTAATGTTGGTGAGTTTATTAAAAACAATGAGGCTACTGGCAGGAAAAAAGATTTAGGCGATATCGCATCACTGAAAAAAAGATAAGTGATTTAACATCAGTAATCGAACATTTTGTGCATAAATCAAACAAGTTTATTATGCAAATTTTCATTTTATTATGCAAGTGTTTATTTTACGTAGCTTTGAATATTAAAGGATCTTATGGGTTTATTGGACTTTATCGCTTCTTATAATTTGCAGGAAATAAGTTTTGCTGCAAAAACCATAATACTGCAGGAGGGAAATAAAGCCAAATATATTTATTTTGTAAAGAAAGGATGTCTGCGTATGTGGTTAAATAATCGCGACACAGACATTACAACTCAGTTTTTTTTTGAGGGCAGTGCAATAGCCAGTTTAGAGAGTCTTCTCAAAGATGAAGCAAGCGATTATACGATCGAAACCATTGAAGCCTGTTCGCTATTCGTAATGTCAAGGCAGGACTTTTTGTTTTTTAAAGAAACAGATGAGTCATTTAAGATTTGGCTGGATGGCATCATTCTGGAACGGTTTTTCTATTATTCCAAACATCTGGTTAGCTATCTTCGGACAAAACCTTATGAGCGCTATATTGAGCTGCTGCATAAACATCCTGAGATTCTTCAGCGAATACCACAACATTATATTGCCTCTTATCTAGGAATTACACCTGTTTCGCTTAGCCGTATTAGGAGCCGTAAATAAGGTATTTCTTATCAATTGTTATCTTTCATCAGTAAACTGGGTTTTACCTTTGTTTAAATTATTAAAAACATGAAAGCAGCAATTTTATCCTAATACGGAGAAAGTCCTAAATATGCATATTCAATAGATCCAATACCTAAAGCAGGTGAGGCAATTGTTGAGATGGTCGCCTCATCGATAAAATAGGTGGACAAGCTAAAAGCGGCTGGTAAACATTATACTAAATATCCTATTTTACCAGCAATAGTGGGCCTGGATGGAATTGCCCGATTAAAAGGTGGTACTCATGTGTATGTTTCGGGTGTTACAGGTACAATGTCTGAAAAAGCTCTTATTGTTGCAGACAGCTGGACGTTAGTTCCCCAGAGCTTGCCTATTCCACTTGCTGCAGCATTACCGAATGCACTTCTAGGTTCTGATGTTGCAATGCTTTACCTGGGTGGCCTAAAAAAAGGCGGCACTGTTATGATTCAAGGTGCTACAGGTGCCACTGGAAGGATAGCAATACAAATGGCCAAAAACCGTGGAGCGGATTGCATTATTGCCATCGGCAGAGCGTCTTCAGGACTTTCCGAACTATCTAATTTGGGAGCTGACATCCGGAAGTGACCAACGCCATCCCTAATGATAAAGTGGATGCCGTTCATAATGAAGTGGCCGCACATATTAATGATGGCTTAAAAACCCATGCGGCAGAACAAGGAGGGATAGGTGGTTTGTTATCTTCGCTTACTGGTAACTTAAGATCAGGTAGCCCAATCACTAGTGCCATCTCCGGTGGATTGGTAGGTAGTCTTGGAAAGTAAATTAGGGTTACCTCCAGCAGCTACAGGAGCAATCGCGGCTGCTTTACCTGCTATACTTCAAAAGTTTGCTCACAAAACAAATGATCCCAACGATCAGAGTATTACACATGAAAGTCTCTCTAAGTCTTTAGGAGGATTAGGCGGTTTGTTTTAATATGATACATACGTCTCAAAATAAGTCTAGTGAATAACTTTTAGAACTTCCTAATACAACTGACCGCTATATGAATAGCAATCTCGAACTCAAAGGGTGACATTTCTTTTATTATTGTATCAATAATAAACCTATTTTATATGAAGAATTTAAATCTCTTTGGTTATTATCTAATCATCACCGGATTAATTTGTTCCTGCAACACTAACCGTTCTGAAAAAGAAATTATAAACACTTCTGTGGATACACTATCGGCAAGCGGTTTAGTTGGCATTTCGGTGAAGCTGATTAAAACTGCGAGTATTGATTTCAAAGTAAAAAACGTATTTGAAAGTGCCAAGCATATAGTATCCTCAACCCATAAGATGAACGGGCTTGTTCTTGATCGTCATATAGAATCTGTTGATGAAAATAGTAAGTCACTGGCAATCTCTGATGATTCGGTACAATTAATCAATTCTTATGTAGTTAAGGCAAATATGCTTGTAAGCGTTCCTACTGAGAAGCTAGACGGATTTATTGATGATGTATCAGCCTCTGCTGCTCATATTCAAGACATTCAACTCAAGATTGAAGATAAAAGTCTTGATTATTTAGCCGGGAAGATGAAGCAACAAAATCATGAGCAACTTTTACAGTATAAGGCAGGAAAGAATCATAAAACCAACGAATCGATAAGCCTTCTTGAGCAAAATAATAAACTCGTTGATCAACAGGTAAAGAATAAAAAAATTGACGCTGATGTTAATTATAGCTCTGTTCAGCTTAGCTTTTATCAGAATCCATTGGTAAGATCTGAAGTAATGGCAAGAGACGATCTTTCGGGCTACAGGCTACCTTTTTTAAGCAGCATAAGGAATTCATTTTTCAATGGATGGTATTATTTTTTAACTTTTATAATAGGGGCTGTCAGTCTTTGGATGTTTATCTTAGCCGGCGTTGTAATAATCTTCACTTATCGTTATTTTAAGTTTAGGAAGGTAAGTGCAGTTTAAATCTTATAAAATTCATGTTCTATGCCGTTAAGCCTATATCCAGTGTTCCTATTATTCTCAATAGTACTGTTTTACATTATTGCAAAAAGGTATTTTCCAGAAAAAGATGTAGAAAAAACTACCCCTAAATATAGTAGTGAACCAGTAAGCATCTATGCTAATGAAACACAGGATCAGTTTTATTTAAGGTGCCATATCTTTATTACAGATTTACTCGTCCAATATGAACTGGGCTACCACACTTCAAATGATCTTAAATCACATATAATTACCTATAATGATGGTTATAGTGTATTTTGAATAAGGATAGAAAGTTTTTATAATGGTGGTAATAGGCTTATGATGTTTCAAACTCAAATTAATGACAGGGCTATTTCTGATAATAAAATAGCACGGGTTTCTGAATTGGTTAATAGGTTAAATGCGGCATCATTTTTTAGTATGCTGCAATTTAATTATCAGAACAGAATTATTAAAAGTGTATTGGTTTATAGGATTGGCCATCAGGAACTTATTTCTGAAAACTTCAGGTTTTATTATTTTAAATTGTTGAGGTCAAGAATTGTTAAAAAGGCATTTATGCGGGTAATTGATAATGATGAAGAACCTGCATTGGTGGCACTTGATTCTACAAGATTTTAAAATAAATTCAATTTGACGATTTTGAACTCAATTGTGGCAAGATTATGTCAGGTGAATATGAATTTAACTGATTAAAAGAGCTTCAATTGATCTGCACCTATTTTTCCCTTTGGCCGGGTATCCAACTCTCCAAAATTAGATAACGAGATGCCTAGCAGCCTTATACGGTGAGTTTCCATAAAAGTGATTCTCAATAGTTGTTTAGCTGTGGCATTAATAGTTTCCAGGTCGGCAACCGGGACAGGAAAAGACTTGTTTCTGGTGATCTGTTTAAAATTGCTGTATTTGATTTTCAAGGTAATGGTGCGCCCTTTTAAATTCTTTTTTAACAAGCGATCATAAACCAGCTTTGCAATCTTATCGAGTTCGGCTTCCATCTCCTCCAAGGTGCTGAGATCATATGCAAAGGTGTCTTCAGCGGCCAGTGACTTGGTTTCCCGATGCGGCTGTACTTCGCGGTCGTCAATTCCTCTTACTATCTGATAATAAAATCGGCCTGATTTACCAAAACTTCGGCTGAGTTCAGCTTCGGATAAGTTCTTTATATCGGCACCGGTAAATAATCCCATCTTTTTCATCTTTTCGGCAGTTACTTTGCCCACGCCATAGAACTTTGCTACAGGCAAAGTTTCCATAAAAGCCTCCACAGACGAAGGACCAATAAACTTTAAGCCATCTGGTTTATTGATATCCGAAGCCATCTTGGCTACAAACTTATTAATGGAAACACCTGCTGAGGCGGTTAACTTTAACTCATCTTTAATGGCGGCTTTAATTTGCCAGGCGATTTCTAAAGCGGAACCTATGTGAAGCTTATCTTGTGTAACATCCAAATACGCTTCATCCAGCGATAAGGGTTCAATCAGATCGGTGTACCTACTAAATATCTCCCGGATCTTTCTGGAAATTTCTTTATAAGCCTCAAATCTTGGACGAACGAATAAGGCATGTGGACAAAGTTTTAAGGCTTGTTTGGATGGCATGGCGGAGTGAATACCAAACCCTCTGGCTTCGTAACTAGCGGTAGCTACTACACCTCCACGACCTTCCGGAAGGCCACCTACTACCAGTGGTTTTCCTCTATATTCGGGATTGTCCCTTTGTTCTACGGAAGCATAAAAAGCATCCATATCTATATGAATAATCTTTCGATATGCTATTTCTGAGGTTGCTTCCATCTTAATACAAATATATTGATCATTAAGGTTTGATTCAGCTTTGAGAAAATCTTTTTTGTATTGGGTGTTTCACAATAAGTCGTTAAGAATAGGTTTGATCTCAATTGACTATCTTTAAAATCTTGAACTACTTAAATATGTAATGTGCTTGATATAGCAGCTAACCCGGCAGAAGAATGTTAAACCAGGTAATCAATATGTTTTGGACTATGGTGTGTTTTGCACCGGTTGGCTTCTATTGGGCACTGTACTTTGCTGAAAAGAGACCTGCCTGGTTGTTATTTACATCTATTGGAATAAGTTTACTGATCTCCATGCTTCCAGCAAGATGGTTGTCAGCTCTAACTATCAGTAAAGATCGGAAATTTTATGAACGGATTGGTGTTACATTCATCCGTTGGTTTGTACAAAATGGAAAGCTGGTCAACTGGGTTAAAGGAAAGTATCTTTTAAATAGTGGATTAATTCATAACCGCAAGGAAGCATTGAACTATCTGGGTACCATTGCTATGCAGGAAAGATTTCATTACTCCTGTTTCCTGTTATTTCTCCTAAGCACAATTGATGCTCTATGTATCGGCAAAACGGGAATGGCTCTGCTGATATTACTTTGCAACATCTTGTATAATGTTTATCCAATTCTGCTTCAACAATACAACAAACTCAGAATAAACTTAATATTATTTGGTAGAAGAGTCAGATGAAGTGCTAGTATTTCATTTAGTATTTTTCTATATTAGAGCTAGTTATCGAATTGATAACTTAATTTAACCTGTAGTATTTTTTGGTTGAAATGACCAGTGCCGATGTTGAGTAAGATACATTTGATGCCTTTATCTTAAACAATGACCTGAAAGGATACAATTATAAAAAACAGGATAACAGCTATCGATTTTTTGCGCGGCACTATAATGATCATTATGGCGCTTGATCATGTAAGGGATTATTTATATTCTGGCTCATTTTTTTACGATCCGCTTGATCCAACACAAACTAGCGGGATATTATTTTTTACCAGGTGGATAACTCATTTTTGTGCACCAGTATTTATGATGCTTGCCGGAACCTCAGCATATCTGATGCAACAAAATAAAGATAAAAAGGAATTATCTCTATTCCTTGTAAAAAGGGGACTTTGGCTTGTCTTTCTTGAAATGGTTTTGGTTAATTTTGGCTGGAATTTCAATATTACTTTCCCCATGTTTTTCTTTATTACCATATGGGCATTAGGGGTAAGTATGATCGTGTTGGCGGGATTAATTCATTTGCGTATAAAGTTGATCCTGTGGATTTGTATCATCATTATAGTGGGGCATAACCTTTTAGATCCTATTCATGTACCTGGTAATTCGCTCTCCGCTTTTGGCTGGGCATTGTTACATGACCCGCAATTCTTTACCTGGCAGGATCGCTCTTTTTTGGTTGGCTACCCGATTGTTCCTCTGGTGGCTGTAATGCCTTTAGGTTATTGTCTGGGCGCCTTGTATTCCGTAAACTACGATCCTCACAAAAGGCAAAGGAGTTTATTGATTCTGGCCTGTGTTGCTGTTGATTTCTTCGTCGTGTTGCGTTATGCTAATGTTTATGGTGATCCGGTAAAATGGAGTGTGCAAAAAGATGCTTTCTTTACTTTCCTGTCATTTCTTAATGGAAGTAAGTATCCTTTGTCGTTATTGTATCTTTCAATGGCTCTGAGCACGGCTTTTCTTTTTCTTTCATGTACTGATAAATTAAAAGGGGCATTTGTGAATGTAGTTTCAGTATTTGGTAGGGTGCCTATGTTTTATTATCTCATTCATATATATGTGATTCATGTGGTTGCCATTATTGCATCGTTGTTGTCGCCTCATCAGGACTGGGAAATGTGGATTTTATCTCAGCCTATTTGGTCTACCTCAGATCTGAAAGGCTATGGATTCTCGTTACCGGTCGCTTACTTGGTTTGGATAGGAATAGTAATCGCTTTATATCCATTATGCAAACGATATGACGCTTATAAACAGACCCACAAAGGGAAATGGTGGTTTAAGCTATTTGTAAGAATAGCTACCTCATGCTATTGAATCATTTATTAAGTTATATATACTTTATTCCTGTTGTATTAGCTGTTAAGATTGAATACAGATTCCTACTATTTCGCATCCCTGGGATCTATTATCTGCTGGATTCGCATTTTGTTTGGCTTAAGTCAACAATTATTTCATTTTATTTTCACCTGTTAACATGCTGTCGGATAAGCGTCCCTGTCTGTTCATTAAGATTAGGGCCTGTATTTCTGAGCAAATGACTGAGAAATAGTTGCAGTATTGCTACAGAATGTGCACTTTTGCAATCCCAAATCGAAGGGGGAAAAGCAAAGCGCGAGGCGGAGCAGAAGATGAAGAGAGATAGAAATAGGAGCAAAAAGAAAAGTAATTTTTTTCTTGCAAATACC